>CAJTTO010000096.1 GCA_910579275.1 uncultured Lachnospiraceae bacterium | reverse complement strand
CAGAGTTTACAACATTTTCCCGACAGGAAATTGTATCAGACGTTAAATCGGAACAAAATCACATCCCCGTCTTTTACCACATACTCCTTGCCCTCGAGACCGACAAGCCCTTTGTCCCTTGCTGCCGCAAGAGAACCGTTTTCCAGTAAATCCTTATAATTAACAACCTCTGCCCGAATAAATCCGCGCTCGAAATCCGTGTGAATCTTTCCTGCCGCCTGCGGTGCCTTTGTGCCGACTTTAATCGTCCACGCGCGGCATTCATCCTCTCCCGCGGTGAGGAAACTGATTAATCCCAAAAGCCTGTAGCTCGCAGATATCAGCTTGTCCAGTCCGGACTCCTTTAATCCCAAATCCTCAAGGAACATTGTTTTCTCATCATCGTCAAGCTCCGCTATCTCCTGCTCAATCTGGGCACAAATGACAAATACTTCAAAGCCTTCTCCTGCCGCATACTCACGGACTGCCTTTACGCCCACATTGTCCGCACCGTCATTTGCAAGGTCATCTTCCGCTACATTTGCCGCAAAGATAACAGGCTTATCTGTCAATAGATTATACCCATTTCTCCACAAAACTTCCTCATCATCTTCCGTCACAAAGCTTTTTGCCATTTTTCCTTCTTCGAGATGTGCCTTAATGCGTTCTGCAAGCGCAAGCTCCTTCGCCTGTGTCTTGTCATTTTTAGCCCCCCTTGCGACCTTTGCAATACGCCGCTCAAGAATCTCGATATCCGAAAAAATAAGCTCCAGATTTATCGTTTCAATATCGCGCAGCGGATTGATGCTTCCGTCCACATGGACAATATTGGAATCTTCAAAGCACCTTACCACATGCACAATCGCATCAACTTCACGGATATTGGCAAGAAACTGGTTTCCAAGTCCCTCTCCCTTTGATGCACCCTTTACCAGCCCTGCTATATCAACAAACTCGATCACTGCAGGCGTTACCTTTTTGGTGTGGTACAGCTCGCCGAGAAGCCGGATTCGCTCATCCGGTACAGTTACGACGCCCACGTTCGGGTCAATTGTGCAAAACGGATAGTTTGCCGACTCTGCACCTGCCTTTGTCAGAGAATTAAACAATGTGCTTTTTCCCACATTTGGAAGTCCAACGATTCCTAGTTTCATATCTTGTTATACCTACTCAGAAATCCTTTATTTTCAAGGGTTTCTGCCTTTCTCTATATTTTTACTACACAAATCACTACACAATTTTCAAGGCACTTTCGATTCTTTCAACCTCTTTGACCTTCTCATCCTCGGTCAGATGGACGTATAAATTCATCGTAATGCCTACATTGGCATGACCTAAAATCACCTGTAAAGTCTTAGGGCGCATCCCGCCTTCAATACATCTTGTCGCCATCGTGTGTCTTAAAACGTGCATTGAGAAACGTTCAATACCAGCTTTATCACATAATTTGAATAATGTTGTGTCATAAGCTGAATTTTTCGTTGGTTCGCCTTTCCTGCAAAGAAATACATGTTCTTTGAACTGCATATTGATCACTTTGATTTCTCTAAGTTTCTCTTTTTGCCTTTTCAATATTGCAATGGCTTCTTCTGTCAAAGGTACGTCACGATAGCCGGATTTACTTTTCGGCTCACCAGTCCGCCATTCACCCACACTATACCTATACTCCATACTTCTTTGTATGTGTACGACACGCTTTTCCCAATCAATATCAGACCACTTCAATCCTATTAACTCACCTGTCCGTAATCCCGTCTGCAAGATAAAAGCGAACTGATTATAATTGCTGCTCTTCTCTGCAACTTCAAGAAACTTCTTTTGTTCGTCAATGGTTAATGCCCTGACTTTCTTGGGTTCTTTCCCAATATTATATTTCACAGCTTTCGTTACCGGATTTTTAAGTATTACATCGTTTTCAACAGCATCAGAGAACATACAATACAATGCTATCCTTGTTTGATATATAGTAGATGTTTTATATTTATTTTTCATCTGATTTAAGACATTCTGACAGTGCATCGGCTTTACTTCTGACAATATCATATTGCCGATACACTTCTTTATATTATGTTCAAACCGTTCTTTATAATTTCTTATTGTATTTGGTCTTATGCTGTCACCTTTGATGTTTTCGATCCAGTAGTCAAACCATGCTGTCACCGTCATATCTCCGGATGCATTGATGCCACCATGTTCATCCTCAAACTTTGCATCCGCGTACCACTTACGGCATTCCTGTAGCTTTGGGAAATATTTTTGAACTGACTTACCAGTTCTCTTGCTTACAAATCGTGCTGTGTACAAACCATCCTTTCTTTGACAGATACCGACTCCAAGTTCCTTTCCCTTCAAGTCTTTACCCATAAAATCAACTCCTTTCTGCTGCATTCCAACAAAAAGAGTTTGATACAAGCTTATATTATAGCATATCTCATAGCATTTTGGAATAATCAAATTGAATTTTCTACCTGAATCCTTCCTTAAATTTCCAGACTCTTTGATATGTACTGCTCAAACTCTTTCCTTTTTACCAGTTTTTTATTGCCAACATATAATACAAAATCACATTTGGGCTGTTTCAATAACTCCTCTATCTTGTTAATCCCTATATTTGAATAAGCTGCTGCTTCCTTAATTGTTAACGTCATTTTCAGCCAAAACGGCATCTCTAATGTTTTTGTTTCTGTCATTTCTGTAAAAATCACTCTCCAATTTATATGAAATTCACAATATGCCATGGTATGGATTTGCACCATACATGGAATGGATTGTATAGACCGCGAAGGTACTTTATTGTCTGCCATTCCGCAGTTTTTCCTTCTGCGC
>CAJTTO010000095.1 GCA_910579275.1 uncultured Lachnospiraceae bacterium | reverse complement strand
TTCTCCATTTATCAATCCTCCCAATAATTCCAAATACTATGATTCCAATTACTTCCCCAAGGGCATTACCTATAAATCCTTGCATATGGAGTACATCATTCCACACAAAATCTCCCGTAATTAGTTTTGTGATATAGTTTCCTACAATTACCAAGAATAGAAATAATGCGATGCAATCCCAAATGTTCCATTTTCGGAATGTTCTTGTAAGCACTGGAAACCAGAGGACAAAAAGCCATAACAGCAGGATAGGCACACCATAACGGAAAAGCCAAAATGTCCCTGTTCCAATCAGATAATACCGGGTAATCTGTATGACAGAAAGCAGGACAAACACCCCAATGCTTATTACTGCCATTGCAATACAGCCTTTATTCTTTTTGCAGGTTGAAAGAGCATATAAAAATATGTCCGCAAATAAGCAGGAGCTTCCTGCAATCAAAGACCATGTAATTCCTTTGTTTACTGCCAAATCCACGATCAGACAGACAAGTATTGCAACAAAGCTCAGGCCTCCTAAGCCATATAACAGATACATTTTCTTTGTTTTATTCAAAAATCTTTTTACATCTGAAACTTCTGTCGACGGTGTTTCCATTTCTAAATGAAAAGCCATATCGTGAAATATCTCACTACACTCCGTACAATGCTCTAAATGGTCATCAATGCTTTTTTTAGAAACATCACTTACCATTCCGTCAACATAGAGAGGAAGTAAATCTCTGACAATCTCACAAGCTAATTCTTTTTCCCTTAGTTCCATTCTCTCATTCCTTTCATTATTTTCTGTTTTCCACGGTAATACGTTACCCTCGCCCAGTTTTCTGTTTTTCCCAAAATAGCCGCAATTTCAGAAAATTGTAATTCTCCTGCCAATCGTAAATACATAACTTCTCTTGTTACCTCATCAAGGTTGTGCATTAGGCGGAAAATTTCTACTTTTTCTAAATTGTTAAGACTTTTACTTTCAACATTTTCTGCGGAAGGTATCGTATCGTCCAGTGGGGCGGTTTTATGCCTGCTTCCTTTTTCAAGTTCTTTGTACCATAATTTTTTGGCAATTCCGCATAGCCAGACGGAAATTTTACAATCTCCCCTAAACTTGTCAATTCCTTTAATTGCTTGAAAGAATGTTTCCTGCGTCAGTTCCTCGGCAAGTCCGCTGTCCTGCGTTAAGCCGCATAGATATTTATATATCATGGCGGCGTTTTCACGATATATTTCATCAAATTTTTCTTTATCCATATCAGCACCTCATATTGTTAGTTCTTTTCAAGTGCGATTTGTTACAAATAATTTTAATTTTTTTCATTTTTCCAATAGCCATATTTATAATCATATACGATTAGACAAATAAAACAAGAAAAAACCGGGAAACAGCAGTCCGCAGACTGCCATTTCCCGGCGTTCTATACGATATTAAGAACGTTTGTTGCTATATCATTAAAAATCTATTCATTCCGCAGCGCTGCAAGCGGGCTTAAATGCATCGCGCGAAATGCCGGAAAAACCCCCGCGACCATACCCATCACGACAGAAAACACAATCGCCAGCGATGCCAGCCAGAATGGTATGTAAGAAATTCCCTGATAGGCAGAACTCTTGGCAGCAATATTTATGATGGCAGACACTCCATAGCTCAGCAGCAATCCGACGCCTCCACCCACAAGACCGATAAAACCAGCCTCCATAAGAAACGTTCGATGAATATCTGTCAGATCACATCCTAGAACTTTTAAAACTCCGATTTCTTTTGTGCGCTCATAGATGGACATCATCATGGTGTTGGCTATGCCAATTGCCGCCACAAACAGGGATACCGCACCGATTCCGCCAAGAGCCATCTGAATCGTGCGCATTTGTTCCTGTGTCTGTTTCAGCCACTCGGTATTGCTGTTTGCCTCAAATCCCATGTCACGGATTGCTTTCTGAATCGGTTCCACGGATTCCATGCGGTCTGCCCTGACATAGATACTGTTATAATAAATCTGTTTGTACGCCCTGCCATTTTTATTCGTCGGCTGACCCGGAATTGCCCTGCTGCGAAACGTCTTTTTCAGGTGCTGCTTTAGGGCATCCAAATCTGCGTACACCTCATAGCTGCCGTTTTTATATTCATCATCACCGCCTGCCAGAATGCCGCTGGCCGGAATCAGAAACTTTTTGGGCGGTGCGGAAGATGTCTGATTACCCGAAGGATTTTTAAAGCGGTTATACGCCTCAATATCAAAGATATAAAAGATGGTATCTTTCATTAAATTGATCTTGGGCACTGGCGCATTTCCTTTTGCCGCATAAAACTGATTTTTTACCTGATTGCCAAAAAACAGCTCCAAAGGCCCACCCGCCGACGGGAGTCTTCCTGTTCCGACTTTCAGGTTCATCGCCTGCAGCGCTGACTGATTCATTCCCTGTACCGAAAGGTAACATTCAAAATTTTTGTATTTTGCAAGCACCTGTGTCTGCAGTACAGGAGAGACCAGCCTGACATGTTCCATTTTCGCAATCTGCTCCACCACTTTATCGTCAAGCCTTTTTGGCTTTTTTCCTTTTGTCTGGTTTCCTGCCTCCTCATTTAGATACACTGTAATCGTCGTAAGCCCGCCCGCTTTTTCAATTTGTTCCAGTGTGCTTCTTCTCAATCCTAATCCAAGGGAAAGCATGACCACAATGGAAGCAGTGCCTATCACTACCCCCAGCACTGTCAATATTGTCCTTAACTTTCTGCGCAGTAGATTCGAGATACTCATACTAAGCAAATCCACCATTCTCATAGTATACCTCCATTTCTTTTTCTGTACTCTCCAAAAGTCTGTCTGTTATGTCTTTTCCTCAAGGCGATACCCTAGTCCCCAGTATGTAGCAATCCGTACCTTTGACTGCAACAGCGCCAGTTTCTTCCGCAGAAAGGAGATGTATGCCTCCACATTATTATCTGTGACAGCGGCATCATAACCCCATATTTTGACAAGAATTGTCTCCTTTGGCAAAATACGGCTGGAATTGATGATAAGAAGGCGCATAATCGCCGTTTCCCTTGCATTTAACCGAGTGTATTTCTCCCCGCATCCCAGCTCTAAACTGGACGGATTCAGAGTCAGGTCAAACAGCGCGAGCGTGCTTGGCAGCAAAACGGCACAGCGTCTCAGGATTGCCGCGAGACAGGCAAGTAGTTCTGCACTTTCGAAAGGTTTACCCAGACAATAGTCCACGCCGTTGTTCAATCCCCTTATTCGGTCTGCAAGTATATTATTTGCAGTCAGCATCAAAATCGGTATGTGGTTATTTTGGGCGCGCAGGGTTTCCGACACGGCAAAGCCGTCTGTCCCCCGAATCTTCATATCCAGAATAAGCGCGTCATAGATTCCTGTCGCTGCCCATTCAATACAGCTTTGTCCATCGCTGACCACATCTGTTGTGTAACCTGTATGCTTCAATAGTCTGACAAGCATATCCGCCTGATATCGTTCGCCCTCCGCGATTAAAATACGCAAACAAAAACACCTCTTCCTAAGTTAACAAGTTCTATCATTTTATTGTTTTTTCAACTTTCTTTCAGCTTTCTTTCAGTTTTCTTTGTTATGATATCCCTATCAGAACGCAACATGTTTTGATAGTTCCCTTAGAAATGCTCTCGGAAGTTCTGTCTCGGTCTTTTTATCAGATCTGTGATTTTCCGAGGGCGCCACCCGGATATGCTTCCAAAGTTCCGATGCATGGCAGACATGCATGCATCAAAAACTTCAGAAGTGCTTTTATCGAGTAGTCTCGGAAACTCACTGAAGATGCAACAGAAAAACAGGCCATATAAA
>CAJTTO010000094.1 GCA_910579275.1 uncultured Lachnospiraceae bacterium | reverse complement strand
AGAGGGAAGTCATAGAGGACTGCCACGAAGCCATTATCCCTAAAGCGGAGTGGGATAAGGTTCAGCAGCTTATAGACCGCAGACCGCCGATTATGAAGGGGAATAGCTGCCCGTATTACAATATTTTTCATGGCATTGTCTACTGCGCCACCTGTGGGAAGTCTATGCAGGTGCGTTATGAAAAAGTCGGGAGGACGGACAAAGACCGCCGGACTGGAAAAGAGCGTGAGCCGATAGACAAGGCATATTATATCTGCCAGACCTATAACCGTTTAGGGAGAAATGCCTGCACAAGCCACAAAATCGAAGCAAGGGATTTATACAATCTCGTGCTTACAGACATACAGGAAGTTGCGGCGATGGCGTTAAAGGATAAGGAAGCCTTTTATGGCAGATTAAGCCGGAGAATGGAGAAACAGTATCTTGCGGATGCGGACAGTCTGAAAAAGGAGTATGAGAGCCTTGCACAGCGCAATCAGGAGATAGACGATACTTTTATCAGCCTGTATGCGGATAAGGCAAAGGGAATACTTACTGAAAAGCGTTTCCTGAAGCTGACGGATGCAATGGAAAAGGAACAGGAAAGCAACCAGAACCGTATGCAGGAGATAGCGGCACTTATCAGTGAGGAGGAACATTCAGAAGGCGATGTGCAGATGTTTATGGGAGAAATCAGGCGTTATGCTGCTATTACAGAGCTTGATGAAACGGTATTAAACCGACTGATTAACCGCATATTGATTGGGGAACCTAAGAAAGTGGATGAGGTAAAGACACAGGAAGTACGGATTGTCTATAATTTTGTTGGGGAGCTATAAAATAAAAAATTTTCATTATTTCTGAAAAATTTATAATAACAATATATAAACTTTAAACATATTTTGTGTCAAATTATTGTATTCATTTCAATATACGAGATATTACAGAATATAAATAAGGCTAAATACTTTATTTATATCTGATAAAATTGACTTCTTTTTCTATTAATTTTACACCACTTTACAACTTTTCACGATTCTTATTTAATCGAAGCTAAATTTACTATTATCCTTGAAAATATTGGTTTTTCTGACTTAATAGGTGCAAATTTTGTTATAGGATGCAATATTTGACAAGGAAAATAGTTCAAATTTTCGAGTAAATTATTATTTGCCATTTTCGTTTTGGGATCCGAAACACAGAAAAATTATCATGACCCATTAAAGACCTTGATTATAGAGCATCGTGGTTCAGCAAAATATAAAAAATTTGTAAAGTGGTGTTAATTTTATATAAATAGGAAAAATATAAAATTTTTTTTTATTTTTTTGTAACGTTTTTAAATAAATTTCTATTTATATTTAGAAGGAAAGGGGTGATAGCTATAAATGGATTTACAGGAAGTATATATAAATTATGCAAATGATATTAAAAGATTTTTATTTTGTCTGACACATAATTATGATTTGTCTGAAGAACTGACTCAAGAAACATTTTATCAAGCCTGTAAATCTATAGAAAGATATGATGGTACTTGTAAAATGTCTGTTTGGCTATGCCAAATAGCAAAACACGTATTTTATGATTATTTGAAAAAGCAAAAACATTATGGTCAAGTTAGTATTGATGAAAACTTTGATTTTATTGCAGAAGAAAATCCACACCAAATTTCATTAGAAGATTACTTTGTAATTAAGGAACAGGCAGAGGATATAATACATGCCGCTTTGAATATGAAAGAACCTTATAGTGAAATTTTTTTATTAAGAACATTAGGTGAAATGAGTTTTAAGGAAATTGGATACATATTTAAAAAAAGTGATAACTGGGCGCGCGTTACCTATTATCGTGCAAAGGAAATGTTAAATGAAAGGGTTAATCATAATGAAAGTGACATGTAATATTATTAAAGATTTAATGCCATCATTTGTAGATGAAATTTGTAGTGAAGATTCTAAAAATTTAATTTATGAGCATATACAAAGTTGTGAACAATGTAAAGAATTCTTAGAGTCTATGAAAAAACCTCTTCAGTCTGTCGAGTTAAGCGTAGAAAAAGACAAATTGAAAGCACAAAAACCATTTAAAAAAATAAATAAAATGCATCGGATTAGAATTATTATAGTCGCTATAGCTGTAATGCTAATGACAATGATAGGTATGATGGTCGTAATTAATGTTGGTGCCATAAATAACTTTTTGTTTCCCCATCAGATATCTGTCATTAATGAGGAGAATGGCTTTGGAGAATGGAAGGCTATATCATTTGAGGGCAATCAGTATTTAATTTATGATTCAATATTCTATAAGAAAACAGTTACTAATAATGCCAACAGTACGGATAGCATAAAAATGAGGATATTAGATGAAAAAGGGAACATTGTGTTAAATGATTTAATAATTGACGCTGGAACTACTATTAACTTAAAGGAACTAGAAAACAATAAATATTATACAGTAGAAATATGGGCAGACAATGGATGGTATATGCTTAACTTTAGATAAGGTAGTAATAGTGCTACGCATTTTAAAAATATCATTTGTGGAAGGAGACAAAAATGAAAAGATTAGGAAGGTTATTAATGGTAACAGGAGTATGTGCATCACTCGCGGTTAGCCCCATAGTAGCGTTTGCGAGTGAAAGCGAGTCGGAAGTTGTTGTAGCAGATTCTGTTCAGGAGCAGATTCAACCACGTGTAAATTGGTCAGGAACAGCATATTTGGCAGCAAAACAATGGTGCAATGTTACGTCATCAAACAATTTTTTTCGTGATTCGCCCAAAGTAACGAATGACGCGTCTAATCCTTGTTCCATCAAAGTGCGGATTGTTAATGAAGCTGGTGCAGTGGTTGGAAAAGAAAAAGAAGTTGAGGTAGGCAAAAGTGTTACGATGGATCAAATACCTGCGCTAAGTGGTACATACACATTGCAGGCTTACTCAGAAAAGGCAGGAAATTTTACAATTTCTATTGATTAATGTGTGTTGAATGTTTTTATATGTTGTGGCAAGGGTATTTTAGCATAAGATTATTACATCATATAATTCAAAAATAGCAAAAAAGCAGGGATTCGAGAGAATCCCTGCTTTTTTTGTGAGCAAAATTAAATTCATCACTTGACAATGTTGCATAGAGCTTATGAGCCAAGATGAGATTGCAGTCATGGACGGAGGGAAGTGCATCATGCAGCTTAGAGGGGTAAGACCTTTCTTCTCCAATAAGTTTGACATTACAAAGCACAGGCAGTACCGTCTTCTGTCCGATTTTGATGACAAGAACGCCTTAGACATCGAAAAATATGTAAAGAACCTGTGCAAAGCGAAAGTCAGGGACAATGACACCGTTGATGAGGTGGAGGATGCGGGCGTGATTGAAGCATGACAACTGAATATTGAAAAACTGAATATGGAACCCGTCAACCAGCTACAAAACTTTTGGACAAAAAGTCCAGAAGTGGAACGGAGTTTTGAATGTACTTGGGAAAGGACAAAAACAAAGCACCCGGCACAGCCAATCGCCAAACTGAATGTACCGGATGCCCGCAGGGTTCTTCCTAAAGGATTGCCCTGTCTTTATTTTACCATAAGGCAGGGCATTTTACACGAAAAACTCTTTCAGAAACCAGACAAAAATTATTTTTGAGAAAGAAAGAGGTAGAAACATGGCATTTTTTACAACAGCGGTAACAGGATTAAAGACAGTCGTAACAGCAATCGGAGCAGGCGTGGGCGTATGGGGCGTCATTAACCTTCTGGAAGGCTACGGGAATGATAATCCGGGTGCAAAATCACAGGGCATCAAGCAGCTTATGAGTGGAGGGGGCATTATCATTGTGG
>CAJTTO010000093.1 GCA_910579275.1 uncultured Lachnospiraceae bacterium | reverse complement strand
TTGTAACAAAAAGAATCCCGTATTCATGCGGGTTCGGGCGTTTCGCAAACGCCTATAAGATTGATCAGGGAAAGGAGACGGTCGATATGTGTCTGGCAATACAGGAAATGAGGGAAGAAAGTAGAATTGAAGGCAGGAATGAGGGCAGAATTGAAGGAATCCGTGCGTTTATACAGGACAAGGTAGAGGATGGTGTTACAGAGAACATTATTGTTGCCAAGCTGCAAAGACATTTTGACCTTGACGAAGAAACGGCCAGAAAGTACTGCATGGAACATGGAGAATAGTCAGGGTGGCTGACCAGTGTTTTTACTATGCATGAATATGATTATACTTTCGAGAAAGGGAATCGTGTAATTGATGAAAGGTTTTGTATGGGTTAAGGATAACAAATATATAGTATATACGGTATGCTTTTGGGCGTTTGTCGGGCCGCTTATTTTTTATATATCCTCGCTCGGGTTATTTGCAGCAGGGGCTTCGGATGCCATTTCACAGCATTATCCTTCCATGGTTCATGTCAGGCGGATTTGGATGGATTTTTTTACTGCGCTGCTGAACGGCGAAACACCCGTTTTTCCTATGTTTGATTTCAGGATTGGCATGGGGGATGATACCATTACGGCTTTACATTACTATGGGCTGAGTGACCCGTTTTATAGCCTGACATTGTTCGTGACGGAAGACATGCTGCCATATTTTTATACGTTTCTGTTTTATCTGAGGATATATTTTGGCGGGCTGGCGTTTATTGGATTCGTTTCAGAACTGGATTGTGCAGGCACTGCTTCTGCATATGTTATGGGCGCGCTTGTGTATTGTTTTACGGGGTTTACAGTACAGGGCAATATACATGTCATTTTTGTGCATGCGATGATATATATACCATTAATGCTGGCAGGCGCAGAGCGTTCCATACATGCAAAAAAGAGAGGCGTGCTGTGTATTGCCGTATTTTTGTTTGCGTTGTCGGGTTTTTATTTTCTGTATGTTGGATCTGTATCACTGGCGGTATATGTTATTTATCGGTTTGTCAGGGAAAAGAAAGCATTTTTGATGGCAGTATCAGGGGTATGCCGGCTGGCTGCGGAGTATCTTTTCGGGCTTGGACTGGCAGCAGTGATTTTTGTGCCAGCGGTAGTTGGTTTTTTGTCGAGCGGCAGGGCTGTCATGAAAACGGACTATCCTCTTGTCCAGCCATGGCATTTTGTCAGGCAGATGATATGCAACATGTTCCTGCCTTCTTATGAAAATATTGGTCAGGAACTGGCAGTCTGTACAATCGGCATGATTGTGTTAATCTGCGTTTTTCTTTCAGGGAAGCGAAAGCAGGAAAAAATAAATCTTGTGGTAATGTTCCTGATGACAGTCATTCCGTTTTTCAGCTGTCTGATGTCCGGCTTTGGTGAATGCTATGCGCGATGGGAACTGGTTATTGATTTGTATATTGCGTTTTTGGTATTCTCTTTCTGGGATGAACTGATGGATATGACAAACATTCAGAAAATGGGTGTGGCATTCGTATACGTAATTCTGGTAGTTTTTGGAAAAAAGAATGATATTCTTGCACAGGAACGTTATGGGAAAACTATTTTATGTTATGGGATGATTTTGTTTGCTGTTTTCATTTTACTGCCATTGCTGGAAAAGGGACTTAATAAAAGGACTGGAAAATGGGCTCTGTTTGTTGTCGCATATGTTACAGTCTGCATTAATTGGCGAGCTGCTTCGCGCGATAATGAAATTGCAGACGCAGAACATAGAAAGGTAGTGGCAGAACTGACAGGAGAACAGGAAACATTCTATCGGATTGATAATGAGAGGGGGTATATGGAGCCGCGGCTGGGAATGAATGTCTCAATGCTGCAAGGGTATTGTGGTACAATGTCCTATCTGAGCATTATAAATGATTATTTTATAAATGCGTTTGAGGACTGGGACATTTCTGCTGCGGATTTTAATGTATGGGGGCTTGACCAAAGGACAATATTGGAAACGATGTGCGCGGTGAAATATTTTGTTGCCCAATCCGATCATTCCAGTACAGTCCCATATGGATTTGACTTCATAAAATCCACTGAGGACGGTGAGTGGAGTCTGTATGAAAATAGATATTGCCTTCCTGTGGCGTACACATATGATCAAATATGCAATATCGAGGAATACCAGGCTATGACGGGAGTGGAAAAGCAGCAAGTGATGCTGCAGGCAGCTGCCCTTGATACCTTGGGAGGGGTATTTGATATTGAACAGATGCAGCTAAAAAAGGAGATTCATAAAAGCGAATATTCCATATCAGGATTGCAGGGAGCTGTGTTGGAGGATGGGACAATTAAGGCAGAAGCAGGAAGTACAATCACTCTGTCCGCTGTCATCTATCCGAACTGTGAATATTATTTGTATTATACGGGCGAAAGGCTTTGCAGCGGAGAGATACAGCTGGAGGATGGAACCACAAAATACTGGCAGTCCGTTTCTCCGCAGACTGTGAATATTGGGACTGCGAAGGAATGCAGTAAGGCAAGGATTAAGATGTCTTTTACGCGCGCCATGGAAATTGATATGGACGAGTTGGAAATCGTGTATCAGGATTTTTCTGATTATGTGGGATATATCCAAAAATTAAAAGAGGATACTGATGGGAAATTTCAGGTTCAGGCAAATAAGATCACCGGAACGCTGGAACTTGATAAGGATAAAATATTATGTTTTGCGGTGCCTTATGCGCCAGGCTGGCATGCCAGCCTGGATGGTGAGGAAGTAGAGACATATGTCGTAAATGATATGTTTATCGGCGTGGCAGTGCCAAAGGGGGTGCATGAGGTATCGCTCGATTATATTACTCCGGGAAGCAGGGCAGGGGTGGTGATTTCCCTGGGAGCGTTGTTGGCGGGGGTGTTGTATTGGGGTTCAGGAGGAGCTTTTAGTACAGTCTTTCACGGATTTTGCACATTTCTTTCCAGACATTGTCGCCGTAGTTGCTGACCAGGACAGAAATCATCTGATTGTTTGGTATTATTTTATTTTCCTTCTTTTTTCTTTTGCTTTTGCCAGAATGTCCATTTTACAGCGGGCTGATAGCCGATTTTCCGGTAAAATGGGTTGTTGCCGCCAGTCATATGTGTTGCGCCCAGCGCCTTTGTCCTGCGGTACATCTCGGACAGCGCCGCTGCGGCAAGCCCCTTTTGCCGGTATTCGGGAATGGTGCAGAGCGGTTCCATGTAGGCAAGACGATTTTCAGGCGTCCACCACATTCCCGCAAAGCAGGCATATTCCCCTGGTTCATCTGCAATTATCACGTCCAGCTCCGGTGTTGCGTGCGGCGCAATGCAAAGCTGGAAATTATTTTGTTCATGCTGGTGATTCCATAGACCCTCGCTTGGTTCGTGGTCAAAGCCCTTCCAGCAGCATTTGCCCATTTTTGACAGATCCATGTCCTGTGGACTGACAAAATGAAATCCCTCTGGCAGCGGGTAATCCAGTTTTTGGGCAAAATCGAACTGCATATCCCAGTGTTCAGATTCCTGATGATAGCCCATCTGCTGTGCTGCATGCATCAGTGCATCCTGACCGCCAAAAAGAACCAGCCGGATACCGTTGCGGTTCAGGGGCATGGTCTGGTCTGCGTATGCCACCATCTCCGGAGCCAGTGCCTCATATTCGGGATTCAGGCAGAAATAGATGTCTGTCACCGGATTTTCATAAAAACAGAATGCCACAATTTCCCCACCGCACATCCAGATGCGGTTCTTGTAGGAATAGGAAATGTCCATCCGTAAACGGTGGATAGCATGTACCTATACAAAATCCGAACCATCCTGTATCATAG
>CAJTTO010000092.1 GCA_910579275.1 uncultured Lachnospiraceae bacterium | reverse complement strand
TTGCCAAAAAATGGAACAAAAAAGTATATGGTTTTCAACAAAACACTGTACTAGATACAGATGAGGAGGGAGTAGGAGCGGAAGGTGACGTCTGGTACACGCTTACCATCACGAACCTGGAAACAAAAAGAATGTTCCGTAAAATGGTCAAGGACTGGTTTAAGAATGATACGGAAGTATATTACAATGAGTTCATTAAAGCACTCCTGAATGACAATGTTAAAAAAATGAATACATTCATGAACAAAGTCGCCCTTAACACTTTCAGTTCCTTTGACAGTGGGAACAAGCCTTCCGACCAGACAGAACCGGAGCGATTTTATCATGGCTTTGTGCTTGGCATGGTAGTCAATCTCTCGGATAATTATAAAGTCCGTTCCAACAGGGAAAGTGGATATGGACGATATGATGTAATGATAACGCCTCTCGATAAGGCTAAAAAAGCTTTTATCCTTGAGTTTAAAGTAATAGATCCCGACGAGGACGAGAAAATACTTGAGGATACCCTCGCAAATGCCCATACCCAGATTGAGGAAAAGCAGTATGAGGCAGAACTCATATCGTCCGGATATTTACCGGAACAGATTCGGAAATATGGGTTTGCATTCAGGGGAAAAGAGTGCCTGATCGGATAAATATTGTCATACAGGGCAGGGAAGGCAGTTCCCTGCCCTGAGTACTGTCAATGATTTCAGATATCGGTATATATGGGCATAGCATAACAAAGTTAAATCTTTTAATGTATTGCACAGAAACACTAAGCAGTAATTATGTTATTAAATTCTGGATTCCATCAGAAGATGGGACTGTAGAAACAGTCATAGAAGTTGACGGATACCGCAAAAAAATTTATTCCTGTTCCGCTCAAAGAGTAAAAGGCTGTCAAAATTTTCAGGTCTGCTGTTTTGGTGTATGGGTTACCTGCCTGGAAATTTTGCATTTCTATTGAGCGATTATAAAGCAATCGTTCAATCTTATGGCATATCACTAAATTATTTAAAAGGAGAATTTATGTTCACAAAAAAAGAAAAAAGACTGATGGGGGAAGGGTACTTTACCATCATAAGGGAAACGGAATGGTATATTGAAATTCTCTCCAAAAACACAAAACATTGCTGGATTATCTGCAAAAATCTGAATGGCAGGGATTGGCCTGTCATAATTTATCATAAACACGGCCAGAAGACAAAGTATTATCACAAACATTGGAAAACATGGAATGTACTAAAAGCAGTAGAATCAATTAAGCAGCATGATACATACGTTTTGAATATGGCAGGTTAAACGAAAAGGACATATATAAAAGACTGGAATATGAAATATCTGTATTTCGGGTTATAACATGATTAGGGTGTCAAAAGGTCCATTTTCATTGCAGAGATAATTTTTTCAAGATTGTGGTGCAAGATTGGGAAAATTAGCCTGCAAGGGAAATTCAGACCTTTTGACACCCTAATCATAACATTAAATAATTTAAAATCAAACACGATAAATATAAAATCAAAAAAATTGTGCTGTTTTAAAAATTCTTTCAATTTTAAATAATAGTTTTAGTACTTTTTGATTCATTTGTTATTTTAATGGAACTGCTCGAAAATATTTCTTTGTATATATGTATATATTATAGGAAGAAATCCGATACGGACTGGTCCATAATATCCTGGTTCACCCCGATATAGCGTAACGTGACAGCGGAATTGGCATGGTTGAACAGATGCTGGAGCAGCGCGACATCCTTGTACTTCTGGTAATGCCAGTAGCCGAAGGTCTTGCGCATGGAGTGGGTTCCGATCTCGCCTAGTCCGATTTCCTGCGCAGCCTCGTTCAGTACCTTATATGCCCTGTCCCGTTTAATGGGCTGGTTCTTTCCTTTTCTGCTCCTGATCAGATAATCGTCGTCCGCCAGACTGAATTTGTCAATATACTCCGTCAGCTCCGACTGCATCTGCGAATTGAGCAGGAACCGCTTCGTCTTGCCTGTTTTTTTCTCTACTATATTAATATGCGTCCTGTCCCGTACATCCGATACCTGGTGTCCCACGTTGATCCCGATTAGGAACATGATGTAATATTTTTCGTCTTTGGCCTTCAGCACGGTTTTCATGGTCTGTATTTTTTTCTTGTCGCGTATGGGCTGTACGTAGTTCAATTTATCATCCCCTTCGTTTTATATATGATGCATATTGTTTGTTTTGATACATATGTATCTTATCACATTATGCCATCATGTACAATCCATATCAATTAGAATAATCCATATGTATTATTTGATCAGAAATTTCTTACATGTCAGAAAAATAATACATATCATTAAAATATAACGGTATAAATCATTTGATATAAACGATATGTATCATTCAAAGGAGCACCATCCATAAAAGAACCTGCAAAATGTCCGGAAGCATTGATTTTACTGGATTTTTGTGGAACAAGTGAAAGATATACAATCGATATTGTGTATCTTTCACTGTTCTATAATATGAAACCAAAAGGTGTTCAAGTTGAATAAAACATATATTCATGTTATACTAAAACCAATACATGAGTATTTCCTATGGAGGAATCAGTAATGAGGATTGAACGCTTAAGGGTTAAAAATTTTAGATGTTTTGAAAATCTGGAAATACAATTACATCCGAAGTGCAATATTCTGGTCGGGATTAACGGGGCAGGCAAATCTACTATCCTGGACGCCCTGGCAATTGCGCTGGGAGGATATTTAACGGGGTTTGACGGCATAAAAAGCAATTCTATTCTGCCGGAAGATGCACATTACAAAATGTTTTGTATTGGCAGCCGCATAGAACCGCAGGAACAATTTCCAGTAGAAATATATGCCGAGGGTATGGTGGCGGAGAAGAATGTAATATTAAATTCTTCAGAAACTATTATCTCATGGCAGAGGGAATTAAATGGAAAGAACCGCCGCACCACGCATGGAAATGTAAAACTGATTGCAGACTATGCCCGGACATTACAAAACAGCGTGCGTTCCGGGGATGTGACGTGTATCCTTCCTCTGGTTGCATATTATGGAACAGGGAGACTGTGGCTGCAAAAAAGAAACCGTACAAAATATGTAAAAGGCGAAAAATTAAACCGGCAGATGGGATATGTGGATTGTATTGCCGCAGAATCAAACGAAAAACAAATGATGCAGTGGTTTGAGGAAATGACCTATATCCAGCTGCAGGAGGGAACAGTAATTGCAGAGCTGGAAGCGGTGAAAAAGGCGCTGGGTAAATGTTACCTGAATATAGATAATTCTGTGACAGATGTAAAGTTTGCATATGATGTGAGAAGCCATGAGTTAGAGATTTATGTCTATCGTCATCATGAAGCAGAGAAATTTCCTGTAAGAATGTTAAGTGACGGGGAGAAAGGGATCATCAGCCTGGTTGCAGACATTGCCTATCGTATGGCATTATTAAATCCTAATTTACTGGACAAGGTTTTGGAAACCCCCGGTGTCGTTTTAATTGATGAGATTGACCTTCATTTACATCCATCATGGCAAAAGAAAATTATGGGCAATTTAATGGGCATATTTCCAAATATACAGTTTATTGTAACTACCCACTCGCCCAGCATTCTTCTGAATGTTCCCAGGGAAAATATCTGGATTCTGAATCATAATGAAATTTATCAGCCGCAGGACATGACTTATGGCCGGACTGTGGAAGAAATACTGAGGGAAGTGATGGACACAAATGTACAGCCAGATGAAGTTGTGGGAATGCAGAAAGAATTTGACCAGGCCGTTGATAACGGGGATTATGATTCCGCAAAGAAGATACTTGATAAAATGAAAGATATTATGGGTGAAAATGCAAATGAAATCATTGAAAACCAGATTGTTTTGGATGTAGAAATATAAAGGGGATTGGAAATGATTTATATTCAAACTGTAACGATTGCAATTAGGTATGCCATAACCTACTACCGGATTGGTACAAA
>CAJTTO010000091.1 GCA_910579275.1 uncultured Lachnospiraceae bacterium | reverse complement strand
ATTTTTGTGTAAAATTTTCAAGGTACTATAGGGGGCTTTTGACCCCAACATCATACACATAATATACAAACTTATATCATGTCTATCGCTTTGAGCAGATCGTCGAGACTCTTTTTTATGTACACTTTGTTTGTAACATCTTTCTTGGCGTGTCCAAGGATTTCCTTGATGCAGTTCTGGTTGACGCCTGCCCTGTCCATCATGGTGGCGCAGGAATACCGTGTATCGTGGGGAAGGTGGTTCAGCTTCAGGCTTTGCATTGCCGGCTCCCAGATGCTCTGCATGAAGAGGGTGCGCGAGTACCGTCTGCCGTCATGGCACAGCAGATAACTGCCTTCGCAATATAACTCCGAAACAAAAGGGAGTATCTTGCGTGCAATTGGGATTATGCGGTTCTTGCCTGCATCCGTTTTCATCCCTCCGGTCATGTAGCGGTTTTCCGGAAAGACATTCTGGCATTTCATGGATAATAGTTCCTCGATGCGGAGTCCGGTATAAATCATTATCAGGACAATCCGGACATTCTCATCATTGGAATGTTCCCACAACGCTTCTATCTCACTTTCTGAAAATGTGTCATGGATGGATTCGGTGTTCTTTTTATAGTTGAATTCGATATCTCCTATGAAGTTTTCATCAATGTATTTCTGTTTTCTTGCAAAATCAAAGACACTGTAAAGTACTGTGCTGAGGTTGTTCACCGTGGAGCTGGACATGGATGTGGCGCTGTCGGCGATATCCTGTATGTCCTGAAATTTGATGCAGTTGATTTTCTTTGCATGGATGGAATGGCAGCGCTTAAAGGCGGCAGTGTAGGAACATGACAGCTGCCTTGATACAGTACCTTTCCGGCTCTCAATCTGTTTCAGGTGCCGGTCAAGCCATAAATCATAACATTCTGTGAATGTCGGGCAGGAATTGACACTGGAGATTTTCACAGGCATGCCGGCATTGTACTGTGCCAGCAGCAGCTGTGCATCTTTTTTTCCCTGCGGCGTTCGCTCAAAATATCCAAGGTATTTGTACTGGGGGATTTCCCGGCAGTCCTCCGTCAGTTTCACGCCGTTTGGTACCCTTACGGCAATCGGACGGCGGCGGTTCTTTCCAAGGTCGACAATCCCGCCATATCCGTTGGGGTTTTTCATTTTCATGGTCGGTTTCCTCCTTAAAAAAGTGTATAAAAATAACAGCCAGCGCAAATAACGCTTGCAGGCTGCTCCTGAAGATGGTACAATATGGTTGTGAATGATATAGTATCTTCTTCAGGATGTATCTATCAAAAGCCGTCCAGTGTTCCAGCACTGGGCGGTTTTTTGTATATCTGGTTGCGACATCGCAATCAGGTTATATTGATGATATCACAATTTATAATGTGAAGTCTACCTCTGTTTTTTCATATCTTGCAAAAAGTCATGGTCAGTTACTGTTCAGACGTCCACCAAAGTAGTGGGAATCATGCGCCAAAATGCTTGCCCTTTAGCATTTTGTGTGCAAAATCTGTTATAATTCACACTGCAATAGCTTGTATGCCGATAAAAACTGGCGTGGGTGTGAATTGTTACCATGGTCATACAGTTGCTGCCAGTTTTAAGCCACTCCGTGGTCCCTTGGCAATGCATACCTTATAAGGATGTGGCATCTCATAAATTCCCCATTTGGTGAATAGGTATTCTTTTGAGGGATCCAGTGCGGCTTGTCTTGCCGGCGGGAGGGGGCGGGTATCTGAACATCCACGCTGGCATCCTGCCAGGGCTCCGACACTAAGTGCTTTTTGTTGGTTGTGACGTTGCAAGCCGCTTATCATTTTGCAAAATATCGGTTGCTTTTACTATGAATGCCGAATTCGGAATATCTAAAATTTGTGGTTGATGCCACTTTGGTTCATGATTGCATTTGCTGTATGCCTTGATTTTATTTTGGTATCGACAGTTATATTTCGATTGGTGATCGGACTGTACCAGATGTCATGATCACCTTTTCCGCGTCTTACAAAAGTACAGCCATTTTGCAGCATGATTTTGCGTACTTTCTTTTCGTATTCAGCCATTGTAAATCATCCTTTCGTGCCGTTCGGATTTGAATGTCAGGGAAAAGGGCTGCGTTTCGGATGCATTTAGCTCAAGCAGCTCCGGTACCGCAAAACGGGTACGTTCCAGCAAGGCATCAAATGAACCGGATTCGAGCACAAGCCCTGGTATGTCATTGCTTGTGGCTATCCAAACATTTGCTTCTGAATCCCATGTAAAATTTATAATATAATCCATGTTTTAACCTCCCATATCTGATTCTTTAAGTTATGTTTTTCTGTCAGTCTGATTGTCCAGCAATGTCAACTAATCGGTCTATGTATTCCCAAAAGAGCTTTTTATCCTCGGGAGAGAATCTGCCATAATTCAGTATTATTTGTTTTGCCCGACTGTCGGTAATGCCAAGTTCGGCGCAAATCTGTCCGTATTCTATATCTTCATCAATCACTGGCTTCTTTGGTTCGATGCCGTCACGGAGCCATTCCTCATTATAGCCAAATTCGCGACAGATAGATTTAATCATTTGGTCTGTTACGCCACGTTGGCCCTTTTCAATTTTAGAAATAGCAGCCTTAGTAACACCAATACATTCACCAAATTTATCCATAGTTAATCCATTTGATTTCCTTATCTCTTTTATGCGTTCATTTACCGTCATCTTTTCACCTCCTGTAGATAAAGAATAACACGTTAAAATTATTACGTCAATAAAAAAGTTGGCAATGACAACAAAAAGATATTGGCAAAGTTGGCTATGGATATTATACTGTAAGCATAGTTGACAGAAGAAAAGAGGTGATAAACATGTTGACAATAAAAGAACGGCAATAGGAGGCAGAAAAAGTCTTTGCGACATATATGATATTGCCGGAAAAAGAGAAAACCATGCTGCTTGCATATTCTACAGCACTTAGGGATAGAGCGCTATTAGATGAGAATACGCGGCGGCAGCTTGATTTATGTGAGGAGCAACAACTGCCAAGGAACATGCCGGAGCTGGTGGCAAAGCAGGAGAGGGGGGAGGGAAGTGACTAACTTTGAAATTTTACAACAAATGCCACTTAAAAGTTTTGCGAACATGGTATTTGAGGTAACAAGACGAGACTGCAAGAGCCTAGAAGATTTTGAAGCTTTTTTGAGAAAAGAAATACCTAATAATTTAGAGGAAAATACTATAAGGACACTGCATGAACTACAAAAGCTGCAGCGTCCTGAACTGAAAAATTTCAGGACGTGTGAACTGGTTGAAGAATTAAAAAACCGGGAGGGAGTGGAGACACACATGGCAGAACCTTATGGGAATGTAAAACTGGAGATGGATGATCCTGCCATTGTGATGGTTGTTATCGACTAACCGATTTTCGTATCGCCGTAGCGTCCCCTGATATTTGCATGAAAGTATTTACCATGTGAACTGGCATTCATAAGACCATTATATACACTTTCAGGCACATTGTAATATGCGTACAGGCCGCCAGAATTGAAAAGGAAATGGAGTGTCGAACCATCATATCCAATACTTGCAATATCTGAGGAGCTGACAGGAATCATATTCATGCGTATTTTCCCCTTTCTTATGTACTTGGCGCGGCAACGCCTGTAAGTACAGTATAGGTCAGGGGACGAAAAAAGACAAGAACAAAAGAGTAGGACAGATGGCAATTGACCAGATTATAGACATGGCTAATATCAAAAGGAGAAAGCACTGATATTTTTAAGTGTTGTGATATTGCACGCAATATGATATACTTTCAAAGGGCAATACCATAACGGTGGACGGCTGCCTGCTCGCTGGACTATAGTTCCAAGAACTCCCGAAAGGAGGTCTTATATGGGAAATATACGAAAGGAAAAGGCTTTATGTACATAACCCTGTCTGAATTGATTCAGATCGGTATCTTTTTAGTAGGCTTTGCAGCCGTGCTGAAAAGTAAAAAATGAGCATAAAATAACCGCCCGGCCTGCAAACTTGGCGGTTATTTTTATTTTAAATAACTATCAACGCAGGCAGCCGTTCATCGGTATTGCCTTTTCAATTAGATGTTGGGGTCAAAAGCCCCCTATAGTACCTTGAAAATTTTACACAAAAA
>CAJTTO010000090.1 GCA_910579275.1 uncultured Lachnospiraceae bacterium | reverse complement strand
GTACTATATGGAAAGTCAGAGAGTTTCTAAAAACTCTTTTGACCCCAACATCTTTCTATATTAATAGCACATTTCTCACCAATAATTTCGACATACCTATTATTCAGTTGTTGATAAGTTTTTTCTGTAATGATTGAATTTGTGAACTACATATTTTTATGTCCACTCATACGAGTTCCATAACTACGGACACTTTAATCTCGTGAGAAATCTCTTTTTTCAGGATAGTCTTATGACTATCCTCCTGATATTTAGGTGTTCGATTAAACTTAAAAATCCTCGCAAAGTGCGTAAGGATTATGACGAACTCACCCTTTGTAGACAACATGCGACTTCCACATGTGTTATGATACAAAATATGTCCGCCAAGCGGATTTACATTAAAAATCAAACATAATACCGCGCCTGTGCATTCCACAACTCCACATACTTCCCATCTGCCTGCGCCACAAGCTCACTGTGCGTCCCCTGCTGTACCACTTTTCCCTCATGAAATACAAGAATCTGGTCACAGAATTTGCAGGAGGACAATCGGTGGCTGATATACACTGCCGTCCTGCCGCCGACAATTTCTTGAAACGCTTCATAGATCTCTGCCTCCGCAAGCGGATCCAGCGCCGCCGTCGGCTCATCAAGAATGATAAACGGCGCATTTTTGTAAACCGCACGGGCAAGTGCAATCTTCTGCGCCTCACCGCCCGACGGCTCTATGCCGCCTGACTCAAAATCCTGATACAGACTGGTCTCTATGCCGTTTGGCATCTGCATAAGACGCGCCCCGAAACCGACCTGTTTTAAACTCGCCGCTACGCGTTCTGCATCATACGCTGTCCCCGCCGCCACATTCTGCGCAAGACTGAACGAAAACAGCTTGAAATCCTGAAAGACCACTGCAACTATCGAAAGATATTCTTGATATGCATACTTTCGAATATCAATTCCATTGAGCAGAATCACCCCCTCACTCGGGTCATACAGCCTGCAAAGCAGCTTGACGAACGTGGTCTTGCCCGAACCATTCATACCCACAATCGCAAACCGCTTTCCAACCTGAAATTTGAGCGAGATATTTTTTAACACATACTGCTCCGTTTCGGGATATTTGAAGCTCACATTACGGAATTCAATTTCATAATCATAGTCGCCGCCATCACAAAATGAACGCTTTTCCACAGGAATTGTCCCCTCATACTTTTTGTTGGGTATGTCGAGATAATCAAACATCGCACTCAAATACCCACAGTAGACCGCATTGTCAGCCAGCACAAAAGCCAGCTCCTGCAAACCGTCGCCAAGTCTTGACAAAACGGCGACATACTGCACGATGCTCCCCACCCCAAACGCGCCGTAAAAGGCTTTGGCTGCCACGAACAGATAGCACGCCGCATTTGCAAACCCCATCAGGGCACGCGCAAGTGCAGGGCAAACTGCCATCTGAAAAATCGCAGCAGCGTCGGCGGCATCCTTTTTCGACATTCCGTCAAGCGCACGCTTTGCGACCGCATTCTGCCCATATATGCGCACGTCCTTTGCCCTGTCCATGTTCATGTACAGTTCCTTTCCGAAAAAATAATAGGCACGGTTAAACCAGACTGTGTCTTTGCACCATTCTACAAACACATCATTTTCCTTGATATATGCCTTAGCACTGCACCGCGCGCCCAATGCGATGCCGCCTAGAAATACCACACTCCAGACTGGACTGTCCATCACCGCATTCCCCGACTTTGCCGCAAAGAGGGAATACGTCATGACAATCGCGGCAGTACTGCTGGCTGCTGCCCGCACCAGCGTGGAGGTTCCCCACACAAGCTGCGCCAGACCATTTCCAAACATGAAAAGGTTCTCCTCTGCCTGCTGTTTTTGATAGCGAAGCTCTGCATTTTCCAAATCTGCATAGTCCATAGACATCTGTTTGTCCGCAAAAATCTTACCAAAATAACACCACATCTGTGCTTCCTTCTCACTGCACACGCTGTCCAGTATCCCCCGCAAAACCGCACATACAAATTGAAGGCAGACAACACACGCCGCATACAGCACAATCGTCTTCATTCTGCACAGTGCTGATAATTCATTGATAATCTGCGCAGAAAACCATACCGCTGCAAACGGCTGTAACGTGCTGACCAGCTCGCACAGCGCCCTGCCCTGTGCAAGTCCCGGACAGTACTGGCGCAAAATCCGAAAACCGCGCACAGTCACCTCAAACCGTCTGCGCAGCGACATTTTTTTCATTGGCATTTGCTCCACCCTGCTCTCCCTCCTCTCGATAATAAGCAGCCTGCGTCTCAAACAAACTGTAATACTTTCCCTTTCGCGCAATCAACTGCGCGTGCGTTCCCTCCTCGCACACCACACCGTTTTCAATCAAAAGAATGCGGTCACAGAAGCTTGTGCTGGCAAGTCTGTGCGAGATGAAAACGGAAGTTTTCCCTGCGCTGATCTGGTGATACTTCTCATAGAACCAGCTTTCTGCAAGCGGGTCCAGCGCCGCCGTCGGCTCATCGAGCAGCAGAATGGGCGCGGATTTGTACAGCGCACGCGCCAACAGGAGCTTTTGAATTTCTCCGCCCGAAAATTCCACGCCGTCGTCATAGATGGTTTTTCCAAAATTGCTGTCTACGCCCTGCGGCAGTTGCGTGATGCGCTGCCACAGCCCCGCCTGCTCCAGACAATCATGCACGCTCGCAGCATTCAGTATCTCCACTGGCGCCTCTGCCACGATTTCGCTGATTTTGACAGGCAGAATGCTATACTGCTGAAACACGGCCGAAAAGAGTTTATAATACGCTGTCCTGTGATACAACCGTACATCGACACCATCATACAAAACCTGCCCCTCCGTCGGGTCAATCAGCCCGCAAATCAATTTTATCAGTGTTGTTTTTCCCGCGCCGTTTAACCCCACAACTGCCAGATGCTCGGCAGGCGTAATCTTGAGATTGACACCACGCAGCGCATACTCCTCCGCGTTGTCATAGCGGTAACTGACATTGCGCAGCTCTATGACTTTCGCGCTCTCCTTTTCAGAGATTGATACGCCCCCTTCTCTGCGATATGCTTCCGGGTACTCCAGATAGGAGCGGAAATATTGTACTCTCTGGCTTTGCTGGCTCAGCGCTGCAAGCTGTCCCATAATACGCCCAAACCATGTCGAAAACGCGCTGACTGCTCCAAAATACAGCACAAAATCGGCCACCGAAATCTGTCCATGAATCACGAGCGTCAAAAGATATGCATACACCACACACTCCCGCACCAGCCCAAAGCCGCTGTCACAGACCGCCACGCCAAAGAGCTTTGCGGTATATTTCTTATACCACTTTGCCATGCCGTTCATATTCTGTTCATAAAGCTTTGTAAACCAGACTGCCATCTGGTACAGCCGAATGTCCTTTGCACTGCGCAGATCATCGGCGCTGCGGTTGATATAATCCAACTGCTGCTGGTAGCCAAAACGCTCTGCGCTATTCTCACCGACCCACTTGACAATACGCTGATTCAGAAAAAATCCTGCGCCAGAAGTCACAGCCAAAAACAGAATGATTCCTATATTTAAGCGCGATAAAATGCCAAAAAAGACAGCAAGTCCCAGTACACTTGTGCATAAATTAATCAGTGTCTCATAAATGCCTGTAAGCGGCGACGCATTGCCATTGCAGCACGCAAAACTTTCTGTCTGCAGCTTGCGGAACCACTCGTTTTCCTGATTACAATAATCTGTGGTCAATCCTTTTTCCGAAACACATTTCATATAATATGTGTTCATCTTGTACTTGTGAAAATAAAAGTACTTTTTTAAAAATTCACTTGCTGCAGACAATACTGCAACACCTGACATCAATACCAGAACCGTCATGCTCAGTTCTGCGAAGCTGCGGTTGTCTGTAAAGCATGTAATCACTGCTTTTGGCAGATACGTCGTCAGAACCGGTATTGCCACATTCAGAAGAATTATGGCTGCACCCAAATACAGCAGCGAAGCGCAGCACTCCCTTGTGCACCGCAGGCAGTACAAAACATTCTGCGCCACAGTATAGGTGGTTTGTATCTGTTCATCTTCCTTCAATATGTTCACCCCCTATCGCCATAGTGTGTTCTCGGAAACTCGAACCCCTTGTTTTATAAGGCTTCAGAAATTTCCGA
>CAJTTO010000089.1 GCA_910579275.1 uncultured Lachnospiraceae bacterium | reverse complement strand
CATCACTCGATTTTGCCGATAAAGCGGTAGTATATCTCAATTTCCTGTTCCTTTGTGCCATCTTCCATTTTGACCGCATCATGAACTACTATCTTTTCAATCAGCGTGTTTAGAAGCGGTGCTGTCAGTTCTGTAGGATAAGCAGTTTCTCTGATATAAGAAATCCATTTTTCTGCATCAGTGGAAGTCTGCCTTATTTCGTTCAGCTTAGCCTTTAATCTGTTAAGTTGTTCATCAAGCTGTGCCTGTTCGTCCTGATACTTTGCAGAGAGCATATTGAAATTGTATTCTGTGATGCGTCCTTCCACCCAGTCCTCATACAGCCTTGTGAATAAATTATCTAATTCTGCCCTTCGTTTTTCCGCGCGTTTCAGGTCATTTTCCTGTTTTTTACGGATAGCGCCGGACTCCCTGTCGCCTGCGTTCAGCAGCTTCTTCAACAGTTTTTCTTCGTCCGTATGAGCCTGCTTTGACCAGTACTGCAATCTTGACAGGACATATGCATAGAGTGTGTCATAATGTATATGGTGGTTGCTACAATATCCTTTTCCGTACATACTGTATTTACCGCATTTATAGTAGCCATATGTTCCATCTTTCCGTTTATGAGTAGCATAAGTCAGTGCCCAACCACAGCCGGAGCATTTTAGCAGCCCTGCGAATACCTGTGTTGTAAAGTTCTTTTTCTCCCTGCGCCTTGACGCCAGTAGTCCCTGCACATTGTCGAAATCTGATTTTGATATGATCGGTTCATGCGTTCCATCAACCGTCAGCCATTCGCTTTTGTCCCTGTACACGCGGCGTTTACTTTTAAAAGATGCCTTTGTCTGCCTGTAATGGACGGAATTGCCGATATAGGTTTCGTCTTTTAAGATACTCTTTACCTGACCGATGTTCCATTCCCATGCCTTTTCTTCCGGCGCATCTGCATAGATGTTTGAAAATGTGCCAAACCGTTTATAATTAAGGTAGCTGGGGGTAGGGACTTTATCTGCTATAAGGAATTTCATGATTTTTGAAGCGCCGTTGCCAAGGAGTGCAAGCTCAAAAATCTTTTCCACAATCCACCTTGTTTCCTCGTCAATCATCAGTTTGTTTTTTATATCAGGGTTCTTTTTGTAGCCTATCGGGGCATATGCACAGGTATGTTCGCCTGCGCGGAATTTGGCATTCATGGAGGTCTTTATTTTGCGGCTGGTGTCTTTGGCAAACCATTCATTGAACAGGTTTTTAAACGGAACAAAGTCGCTCAATCCCTTTTCTGTGTCCTCACCGTCGGAAACCGCTATGTAGCGGACTTTCTTTTCAGGAAAATAATATTCCAGATAATAGTCCATCATAACGTGTTCCCTGCCGAAACGGGATAAATCTTTTGTGATAATGCAGTTGACTCTGCCGGACTCAATGTCGTCCATCATTTTCTGGAACGAGGGACGCTCGAAATTTGTCCCGCTCCATCCGTCGTCCACGTACTCATCAACTACATGAAATCCGTTTTCCCTTGCAAACTGTGTCAAAATGGTTCTCTGCGTTTCAATGCTCACGCTGTCGCCGTAATTCTCATCATCGCGGCTTAACCTCATATAAATTGCTGTATTGATATTTGGCTGTTTCATATAATCTCCTTTCATGAAACAACCCACGCTTACAATACCTACAAGTATATCATTTTCGTGGGTGTTTCTCAACGGTTCTTTTTAATTTAGCTAGGAAACTTCTTGTTTTTCATGCTGTTTTGCTTCGTGGATTATAAAACTCTCCATAAGGTTTTCTAATGTCTTTCCATTATCGGGAAAATGCTCTGATATGATTATCCTCACATTTCCGTACTCAAAATAGCCGGATTTTATATTGCTGTCTGATTTCTCCATATATCTCCTCCAATTCTCTTTTATTGGAAAATGGTTTGTGCTATACTCATTCTTTAGCAGTACCACTTCCGTAATATTGAAATATCATTTTCAGTCTAAAGAAAAGCAGGCAGAACCACATTGAGCGCGGACTGACTGTTGATTGATTAAAAAATGGAAAAGGAGTTTTAAAACTATGGAGCGTCTTGATTTTTGTTCCGTTATGGGTATCCTGCGCCGCTATGTCAGTGAGGACATGCCATACAGGAATGGCATTGGAATAAGCCAGATTGATTTTCTGTATATGCTGTTTGATGATTATTTCCAAAATGGCGATACGGATAATTTTGTTCTGGATAACGGGCTTGTCTGCCGATGGATAAACGGTCAGGCAAAAGTAAGCCCGAAGATTACGGGATATTATATTTCTGATAAAAAGGGCAGGAATGATTTTGCTGATAATTTTGAGGAAAATATACTCCCGCTGTTTTATGATACAGGGTTTGTGATAACCAAAATGCATGATTTACTGGTGCAGGATAATTCAATATCAGAAATACAGCGGCAAAAACTAAACAGTGCATATCCCTGTAATACGGAAAAAGCACAGGCAGAATATATTACTGACCTCTTGTTATTCGGTATGGAGCGGAATTTTGTAAAAAGGGATACCAAGACAAAAGAACTGCTTACCGCTGGAAACTTTTCTCCGATGGTGGCAGATTATATATACGAGAATGAAGTACCAAAACCATGCCGTCATTTCTGCGGGCGTGACAGCGAACTTGATGCACTGCACAAATTACTGACCGACGAGGGAAAAGTGTTTTTACATGGTATCGCGGGGATTGGGAAAAGCGAGCTTGCAAAGGCATACGCAAAACAATACAAAAAAGAGTACACCAATATCCTCTACATCATATACAGCGGCGATTTAATGCGTGATGTTACCGGCATGGATTTTTCTGATGACCTGCCGGAAGATACTGACGATGAACGTTTCAGAAAGCATAACCGCTTTCTGCGGTCTTTAAAAGAGGATACATTAATCATTATTGACAATTTTAATACAACAGCCACAAAGGACACATTTCTATCCGTCATGCTCAAATATAAGTGCCGCCTGCTTTTTACCACCCGCAGCAGGATAGAAAACAGACCCTGTATGCTGCTTGAGGAAATCAGTGACAGGAATGTATTGTTTGAACTTGCAGGACATTACTATACAGATGCCTGCGATTACAAGACAGTCATGGGGCAGATAATAGAAACTGTGCATTTCCATACCTTAGCCGTGGAACTGTCTGCGCGGCTGTTACAGACCGGTATATTAGAACCGGAAGAACTTCTTAAAAAGCTTGAAGAAGAAAAGGCGGGAATGTCTGCAACCGACAAAATAGGCATCACCAAGGACGGAGAGAACCGCAGGGCAACTTATTATGACCATATCCATACACTGTTTTCATTGTATAATCTTGACGAAATGCAGACTGAAATCATGCGCTGCCTGTCGCTCGTCCCATTGTCGGGAATCCCGTCAAAGTTGTTTGTAGCATGGCTAAGGCAGCATGACATGAACAACATAAATGATTTGGTGGAAATGGGATTTATACAGCCAAAAAGCGGGCGCATGATAACACTGCACCCAATGTTACAGGAGATTACCATAACGGATACAAAGCCGTCTGTTACGAACTGCCGTACCATGCTTGATTACCTGCAAAAAGAGGTATTCTGCTATCATGGAATAGACGTACAATATTATAAGCTGCTGTTTTCCACCACTTTAAACATAAATGATTTGATTGAAGTTGACGATAAGGAATTTTATCTGCGTTTTATGGAAGATGCATTTGCATATATGGACAAGTACCATTATGAGGAAGGCATGAAAAAAGTGGTGGCTGAAATTGAAAACCTGTTGAAAAACAGCATTATCGGAACAGCCAGCGACAAGGCTCTTTTGTTGGACTATAAGGCAGCTATGGCAGACCAGACTTCAAAAGCCATAAAGTTCGAACAGCAGGCTCTTGAACTTCTGACAGAGATAAATGCTGACAATGCATTGTTAGTTTCCAACCTTAACGCAAACATGGGTGCACTGTACCATAAAGCTAATAAAAATGACCTCGCGGCGTATCATATGGAACAGGGCATTTCAATATTAGAGAAATATGGGCTTATCTACATGAACCAGAGCATAGCGCAGATATGCAATTATGCCGTCCTGCTGCATGACATGGGTGAGTCAGAGCGCGGGCTTTCCGCCCTCCGCAGGTGTGCAAAGACTGTGAAAGAGCATAACTCTGAATTATCGAGTGACTATGCCGCCATAC
>CAJTTO010000088.1 GCA_910579275.1 uncultured Lachnospiraceae bacterium | reverse complement strand
AAATTTCTGAAGCCTTATAAAACAAGGGGTTCGAGTTTCCGAGAGCACACTATATTAGACAGTAGGGGAAATTTTAATGTTTTTGAAATGGGAGAGTAACAATGCAAAATAAAAATCAACGTATAATAGAAAAAGAGTTTCAAAAAGCTTTAGCAATCGAGTATGTGAAAACATTTTGTCTGAAAAACAATTTGTCACTTAAAAAATTGCAGACACAAAGGTTTGTTTTATCAGGAAATGAATGTGCATTCGCACAACCTAGTGACATAAAACCAAATGGCTTAATTAACGATAGGGATACTATGCCAAAAGTTACTCTCATAATAAAATTTGAGGATAGACAACTAAGGATAGAGAAAACAGAGTATACTGAAGTTTTTTTGAGAGAAGGATAAAATGGTTATACTCAGATTTTATCTGAGGAATTTTGATGGGGCAATGTAGTACAAATATAACATAAATAACAGACTCGTGAAATTGTCATAACTTGGCGTGTAAGAACTATTATGACGCATACGGCAGGAACACGCTGATGCACATGCACATGACGGAGGACACCGTGGAATCTGTCCGTAGGTACAATGACTTTGGCGAGAGGGGGACGGAATGGGGGGGAAACTTTACTCATGATTTTTCCGGACGCAGGACATACGCCGTGACGGATGGCAGTAGTACTCAGCAGTACGAGTGTGACGCCATGGGTAGGCTCACCACCGCGACAGGCGGCGGGATGCAGTACAGGTACACCTACTACGACAACGGACGGCTGAAGGAAAAACAGGCAAGCGGCAGGACGCTGCTCGCATATGCCTACGACCTCTCCGGAAATGTTGTCTCAAGGCGCGACCTGACCGGGAAGGAGACATGCTATGGATATGACCGCTGCGGCAGGCTGAAGTCCGTCACGGACAACGGAAGGGTGCTTGCAGCATATACCTACCACGGCGACGGCAGGGTGGAATCGCGGACAATCGCGGACACCATCCGGACAGACTTCCGCTACGACGCCGACAAAAACCTGACCCACATGAAGACCGTCGACATGACCGCGCAGGGCAGGAAGCTCGTGTGGGAGGAGTACCCCGCGTATGACCACAACGGCAACATGGTGGAGAAAAGGAACCTCGAGGGGACGACAAGGTACGCCTATGACGCGAATAACCAGCTCGTGGAAGTTTCGTATCCCGGCGCGGGGGGACTGCTCTCGGAGAAATTCGGTTACGACAAGGCAGGAAACCGCCTGACACGCGAAAGGCGTACTGTGGACAGCATTATTATGGAGACATACCGCCATGATAACTGCAACAGGATTAAGGAACTGAACAGGAGGACGTATGAACCGGACGGGGTGACGCCGAAACTTAAAAACCAGACAATGTCAGTTAGCAACAATCCGGATGCGGTGGCAAGCTATATCGGGGAGACAAGTTATTACGGCTATGACAGGAGCGGAAACCTGTTGAGCGATGGCAGTGCAACGTATACCTACGATGGGTTCGGGCGTACCGCAGAAGTCAGAATGGCAAATGGGAACAGCCAGATAAACCGCTATGATGCCGAGGGACTCCGCGCCGAGATGGAGGAGAACGGCCAGCTCGTTCAATTCCTGTTTAATGAGCAAAAGGAAGTCATTGCGGAAGAAACCGATGGTGAGGTAATACGATACATCTGTGGCTTGGGAATCATCAGTTCCGACAGTGAGAGTGCGAGAACCTACTACCATTATGTGTCAGACAATCAGGGAAGTGTACGTCTTATCCTTACGGATACAATAAATGACCGAAGGATACGCAATTACTACTGTTATGATGCATTTGGTGAAAGTGTCATAAGCCATGAGGATGTCCATAACCGATTCCGGTTCAATGGGGAGCAGTATGACACGGTGACCAGCCAGTACTACCTGAGGGCAAGGTTCTATAATCCGGTCATTGGAAGATTCACGCAGGAAGATACCTATTATGGGGATGGGCTGAACCTTTATGAGTACTGTAGGAATAACCCGATACTGTATAAAGACCCAAGTGGGCATGATGTATGTCCGGCACAATTGAATTTGTATTATCATGTAACGACTCCTGAAAATGCTTTAAAGATTATTGAATCAGGTCAGTTAAAAAATGGAAATTGGGAGTCATATGTTTTTGCGTGGACTAAACAACCTACAAAGAAACAAGCAAGTATAGCCGGGATTGGTTCAAATGCAAAAACAGTTATTAAATTTGAGACAAATGCATCATTTGTGCCTGATACAGGTAATAGAGGAAAGTCAATATCAAAAATAGTGGTGCAAACAGCAGATGGACAAAGATTACCGATTTCAATTTATAATGTTGAAATAGTTGGATTTAGAAAGGCATGGTGGCAGTTTTGGAAGAGATAAAGTTAATTACAAAACAGAGAGTAGAAAGGATTAAGAACCCATTTAACGAATTGCAAGATGATTATACTATGGAGAAATTGTTTTGTTTTAAAAGAGGAATGATATATGGAATTATAGGAGAACAGGGGGAAGGAGGAGAACTAATTTCTTCGTTACTTTCTGGTAGGATCCCAATAGTAAATGAAGAAATTTATTGTGATGGTAAACTGGCAGACAATGTTGTTTTGAAGCAGCTGGGGTGGTATGTTGGTAAATCGGAATATTGTGGGAGGATAGTGAAAAAACAAATAAGTGTAGAAAAGGCATTGCTACATGCGATAAAGAAATACAAACGTTATCAGAATTTGAATGAGGTAGTTGAAGAATTCCATCTTTCACCAGATAAGCTTCATAATAAAATTACAAAATATAGTGGAGAAAAATGGAGAGCTTCGCTGGCAATCGGATATGCAAGCAGGAAGGAAATATATTGTTTTTCATGGATGAATACGGCATGTTTTAACAGTATATTGCTTAGTTCTGGAGTTTTTCGCTTCTTTAAAAAACTGAAAGAAGAGGGAGCAATTATCTTATTACCAACGTCTCGCCGAGAAAATGTTATTGGTTTAGCAGATGAAGCGATTGAAATAAATAATCCTCAATATAAAAGCATAATTTCTGAGAATGAATATTTTATTAAAAATTTTTAAGCATAGATATTCCTGTTTGATGAGGAAAAGGAAGTCATTGCGGAAAAAACTGATGATGGGGTAATAAGGTATATCCGCGGACTTGGGATTATCAGTTCTGACAGCGAAAGCGCAAGAACCTACTACCACTATGTATCAGACAATCAGGGAAGAGTGCGGCTTATTCTTACGGATACAATAAATGACAGAAGAATACGCAATTACTACTGCTATGATGCATTTGGCGAAAGTGTCATAAGCCATGAGGACATCCATAATCGCTTTCTATTCAATGGGGAGCAGTATGACCCAGTTACCAGCCAGTACTATCTAAGGGCGAGGTTCTATAATCCGGTCATTGGACGATTCACGCAGGAAGATACTTATTATGGGGATGGGCTCAATCTTTATGAATACTGTAGGAATAATCCGGTGCTTTATAGAGACCCGAGTGGGCATGATGTTGAGAATCAGAAGAATCTGTATGGGGGTGGTGATTTCTATGTAACTCCAGAAGGAGTAGTGATACCACAAGAATATTACCATTCATTAAGTGATTTGGATGCTAGAAAGTGGTATTTGTCGCAAGAAGCCACGATACCAGATTTAATTGACTATGGCAAATCACTTGAACAACAAGCTTATCAGGCTTTTTCTCTACGTAACAAGTTCAGAACAGCTGCTAGAGAATTGATGGCAAATAGAGAAGTGGCTGAAAAGTTGTATAAAACTGACCCTAATCGTACTTGGAAAGAAATAGTACAAAGACAAGTCGATAAAGGAATGACTGGTGATGATATTTATAGAGCTATTATTCAGAGTTCGCAGCGTTCAAGGTCATCAGTAAATAAGTCATTGGGATTGGAGTAAAAATGGAGATAACATATAAGAAACATATAAATACTGAGAAAGATAACAGAGTTGAATTTTTGCTAATTAACTACGATTATATTGACGGAAACGAATACCTTGCCAAGTTATTTTTTGAAGAGTATGGTTTCATAGTTGATAAGAAAATTGATGGATGGTGGTATAGTATAATTTGTATTCACTTGGATAGTTCAACATATGAGTTGTTGTGGCATGAAGATACTGGTAACGAAATATATTGTTTAAAACAAACGAAAGAAGAAAACGATTTGCTACAACAAAGGCTGGAAAAGATATTGGTTATTCTTAATAACCGAATTAAGGAGAAAGAACTCAATATAAAAAAATGAGCAGATTATTTAATTTCTGTTTTTGTTTTAATTAGGCGATTGCGAAACAAGTTCGCAATATTAATTCCAACAGGGAAAAATTC
>CAJTTO010000087.1 GCA_910579275.1 uncultured Lachnospiraceae bacterium | reverse complement strand
ACCGAATTTTTCCCTGTTGGAATTAATATTGCGAACTTGTTTCGCAATCGCCTATCCTGACGTATTATCCAAAAGTCCCACAAATGCAGAAAGGGCAGCTACAAACCGCTGTTTACGGTCTATACCTGCCCTGACGCTGTTAAGACTGTTATTTATAAAGTAATTCCTGCTTTTTCTGCAAACTCTTTCCTCTTATCCTCAAATTCCTTTTGTTTTTCTTCCGGCAGCTCTGTAAGCATATCCTCATAGTCCAGTTCCAGCAGCGCGGGATTGTCATCTGCTATCTTCTGCAGGTGTTCATACAGCCAGTCATACCATAAATCCTCGAACAGCTCTTTGCTGTCACAATAGGATATGGCATCATCAAAACCATATGGATACTGGTAATACAACAGCCTTAAAAATCCAAACCGCCCTATCTCCACTACTGATACTTTTTCCTCGTCAAGTTCCGCAAATACCTCCGCCACCCTGCGGCACTTCTTCCGTTCTTCCTCTGAAATGTATTCCTTTTTTTCCATAAGTGTATCTCCATATTCTTTTCGGTGTCCTGAAAATGTGGCTCGACAGCCCTTTTCCCTAACGGCAGGGTTACTGCAAAACAATTCCTGCCTTTTGGGCAAACACTTTCTTCTGTTCTTCCAGTTCCCTATGCTGTTCCTCCGTCAGCCGTCTGTAAATATCATCATACTCGATATCATTCACATTCATTTCCCCTGCAAGCGCAACGAGCTGTGTGTGAAGCCATTCCTCATACAAATCCTCAAACAGTTCTTTACTGTCCGTGAATGTAAAATCATTCTCAAAGCCCGTCGGCGGCGTGTAATATTGCAGCTTTACAAAACCGTACCTGCCGACATCAACAACCACGATGTCCACATCTTCAAGCTCCGCAAACGTCTCCGCCACCCTGCGGCATCTTTCGCGTTCTTCGTCCGATATATATTTCTTTTTTTCCATAAGTCCTGCATCTCCTTTTCCATACCACTATCATACACATTTTCTACACTGCTTTCCATCTTTGGACATCATGCCCAAAAGACAGCTATCTGACTCCCTTTTCCTCCCACCCGCCGCCATACATATCATGCTGTACCTCCTGCTGGTAATAATGGCTCATGGTTGAGGGGGCATTATACAGTGCCGTAATCAGGTAGGAACGGATATTTGTGATTTTCGTTGTCGTATTCCTCATGCAGTCCATGACATACGACACATGGCTGCTGTTGAGCTTCAGGAAACGGGATTTTACAAGCTCATAGGGATATTCTTCCCCGTTGATGCGGATTGTATTGCGCTTTACACAGACAATATCGCACACCGTTTCGTAAATTTCCTCGTACATTTCCCTGTCATTGCGGCTGTCATACTTCATATGGTGTTCGTACTCCAGCTTTTCACGGATTAACGCCATATATGCACCTGTTTCATTTGTCGTATCAATCACATCAATCCTGCTGTCGCTTTCCTGTCCTGCCAGGTTATCCGCCGTCACCTCTGATTGATTGATAGGATTGATATAATTCATATCAGTATAATTCTGTTCAGTATAGTTATTATTGTTATAATTAGGGGCAAAATTTTTAACTTCTTGAAATTCAATTTTTTTATCTCCTGAAATCAAATTTTTTTCTTTCTTGAAATCAAAATCTTTTATTTCTTGAAGTTCAGTTTCTTTACTTCCAGAAGTTAAATTTTTTTCTTTCTTGAAATTAAAATTTTTAACTTCTGTGGAAACATCAGCATTTGCAGTCTCTTTTTCCGCCTTTCTGTCCGGCAGGGAAGCAAAATTTTTCACATATATGATGTCGGTTTTTCCAAGTCCCCTCCGTTTTTTCTCAATCAGACCAATGCCATTGTCTGAATCCAGCTCCTTGATAACTTTCGTGCAGGTTGGCTTGGAACAGCCTAAATCCTCTGCCATGTTTTCAACCGCATAAATAATATACGCCCTGTTCTCATCGTCCAGCCAGCCGTTTTTCATGGACATAGCCATTCTGTCGAGCATAAGCCCGTACAGGAGCTTGGCATCGCTGCTAAGCCCCTTGAACCTTTCATCTTTGATTAAAAGCCGGGGAACACGGTAAAAGGAAAACTGCTCCGCTTCTATGCCGTAATAATAATCAAACTCCATTGCACTGCCCATATTTCCGTGCCTCCCCTACTGCTTACTTGTACCATTTATGGCGCTCCATTCCTCCAGCAGCTGATAAATGATGTTTTCTATGTCCTCACTGCTGTAATTCTCCGCAAAAAACTCACTGATTTTATCCGGTTTGATTGTAACTTTCCGTTCTTTCGGCTTTTCCTCCGTCAGTATCAGCCGCACCATCGGCAGCGTCAGTTCCCCGTTTTTTCCGTACTCCTTCAGCTTTGCCGACTGCGCTGTCGATATGGCTGCGCCTGTTTCCTCAAGGATAACCTGCACCCATTGCTGCGCCTCCGCATCAAGAAACGACAGGTCAACACCCTGCACAAGACCGATTTTCTTTTTGTCCACCATATCAAGCAGCTCATCGGAAAGTCGGGCAAGCCATATGTACCTTTGAACAGTCTTTCCGCTCTCCCCTGCGGCTTCGCCAACTTCGTCAAGACTGTTCCCGCCGCCTTTCTTCCCCTGATGCTTGATTGCCTCGTATTTCATGGAATACGCCCTTGCTTTCTCGCTCGGCAGAATATCTTCACGCTGAATATTCGTATCCACCATAATCACGGTAGCCTCATCGTCAGTGTATTCCTTGACGAATACGGGCATCGTGGACAATCCTGCAAGTTCACAGCCATGCTTTCTGCGGTGTCCGGCTATGATTTCATAACCTCCCTCCGCCCTTGTCCGTACAATCCCCGGCATCAGCACACCATAGTTTTTAATGCTCTCCACGGTTTCCTGCATTTTTTCATCATCAAGCACCTTGAATGGGTGTCCCTTGAAATCATGAAGCTCTGAAAGGGGAATTTCCTGCACCTGTGCCGTGTCCGCCTGCACTCCAACAGAACCGAACAGATCATCATAACTGTTCAGCTTTACTTTTGCTGCACTTCCTGATTTACCCATCACGCTCACCTCCCCGCTTTGCCACGCAAAGTGCGAGTTCCTTTGAACGAGCAGAGGTGATGACCTCCCTTGTCAGGGATTGGTAGGCGCTTGCAACTTTGCCTTTCGGGTCATGCTGGTAGATACTGACACCCTCTGCCGAAATCTCCGCAGCCCTCACGGAAATCGGAATGCTGTTCTCAAATATCCTGACTTTACTTCCGTAATTCTCAATCAGAAGCGCGCTGATATCCCTTGCATAATTTGTCCTGCTGTCCACCATTGTCAGAAGAATACCCTCAATTTCCAGTTTTGGGTTAAGCTGTCGTTTTACCTTGCCAATGGTCTTGATAAGCTGCTCCAATCCTTTTACGGGCAGATATGCCGCCTGAACGGGAATAAGTATGCTGTCAGCGCAGGCAAGAGCATTGATAGTCATCATGCCAAGCGATGGCATACAGTCAATCAGGATATAGTCGTACCTGTCTTTTATCTGCTCTATGTAAGTACGAAGCACCAGCTCACGACTCATGACATTCACAAGCGATACTTCCAGACCTGCCAGTTCGATATTTCCCGGCATCAGGTCAATGCCTTCCTCATGCTTTATGATGCCATAATCCAGCTTAATTTCTTTATCTTCGATAATCTTTGTCATGACTACCTCAAGCGTTTCCTTCAAGCTGTCCGATTCCATAAATCCCAAGCTCGCCGTAAGGCTTCCTTGTGGGTCTGCGTCGATCAGCAGAACTTCCTTTCCCTGCTTTGCCAGTCCAATTCCTAAATTACTCGTCGTCGTTGTCTTACCAACTCCGCCTTTCTGATTTGCGATTGCTATAATTTTACACATGGTCTTTTCCTCCGATTTTTTAAGTTTCTTTCACATTTGCCTTATGCACTTCCACATAAGCCCTGTAAAACCTGTTTGTCCCTTTGTTTCTGTACAGTTCGGAAAACTCTGTCACGACAACTTTAGGCTGTCTTTTCAGGATTTTCTCGAACCAGCGTATGTCATTTCTTGTTCCCATCAGTCGAATTTTCAGCACGTTTCCTCTCCATTTCCGCAAGGATTTCGGTGACAGACCGCTGTTTATGGCAGTATTCCGGGTAACGGAGCCTGATGCCCTCCCAAAAATACCTTGCATAACCGCAGCAGAAAATATCGCTAACGGAATATTCCCTGCACTCGCTTACCTGCTCGTCCCTGCTCTCATAGTCATCAACGCTTGGCGTTCCGTCCGTGTAAAGGTTAAATGCAAGTCTGACAACCCTTACGCTTCCGCTTGTCTGCCAGCCCTGATGTAGACATTCTGTTTTGATACGACCGGACTTCATATCATAAATCTGGCTGAAATGATTTCTTGTATCCTCTGATATTCCGAGAATATAAATCAATGCCTTGTGATAGTAGTCCTGATGCCTAGCCTGTTCCAGTTTCTCATAGTAAAATTTCTCATGTTCCTCGTTTGTAAAAACCATGTGTGTGTTGTTGGCGCTCTGCGCCCCTGCTCTTAACGCTGTGTTG
>CAJTTO010000086.1 GCA_910579275.1 uncultured Lachnospiraceae bacterium | reverse complement strand
GCTTTTGCTTATTTCATTGTTGTAAATCTGTTTTCCGATGTCCAGTCTTTCTTCTCTTGTGTAGCCCATTGGTAAACCTCCTGTTCATTTTGCTGGGAGAGATGTTCATGTGTAATATAGACCGTGTTTAATCTTACCCTTTTTGCTGTCTAATTTCCACCCCCTCCGTGTCCAATTTTAGTTTACCACTTCAACGCCATGGGGCGCATCACAAAGGTATGCCATGCAGACGGCAGCGTGGAGGAGTACCGCTACGACACGCCGTTCTGCGGGAAAAGCATGACGCGTGCGGGAACGTCACCATGCGCATCCTCCCCGAGCAGTATGACGAAAAGACCGACGGCGGGGCGGGCTACAGTTATGGGTACGACAGCAGGGACAGGCTGGTGTCCGTCACAGGCCCCGACGGCGCCACAGAGCACAGGTACGTGTATGACCCTGCCGGAAACCTTATAAAGGACATCACGGCAAAGGGCTGCCTGACGGCGGACAGTGACGATGACCGCGTCGGGACGGTGTATACATATGACCTGACAGGGAACGTCACCTCCGTAAGGATACCCACGGACATCCGGGACGGCAGCGTGCGCTACCGCCTCACCACCTACGCCTATGACAAAATGGCGCGCTGCACGGAGGAAAAGAGGTACCTCGACTACCAGGACGCGGAAAGCCGGAAGGGGCGCGTCCATACCATAAATTATACGTATGATGCCGCAGGGCGGCTTACGGGCGTGGGCGACTCCACCGGGGCATGTGTGGAATACCAGTATGACACCTGCGGCAGGCAGACCCTTGAGCGGATAAAAATTGACGGTAATACATGGAAGGAGACGGGGCGCGAATACTCGCCGGCAGGGCGGCTCATCCGGATTACGGAGTCCGCCGACGAAAAGGGGTGCGGCAGGAAATCCGGGAACATCACCGCCGCGACGGATGGGAACGGAAACACCGTGACATACAGATACAACAGAATGAACCTGTTAAGCGAAAGGAAGGACGCATCAGGCGCGCAGGAGCTTTTCCTCTACGACATGGAGGGACGTCTCTGCGAGCACCGCGACCGCGACGGCAGGAGACAGCTGTACCGTTACAACATGTACGGAAGCCCACTCTCCACGAGAACTCGGCGGAGCGCCTGCGCGAGTCATGGGAGTATGACGCTATAGGCAGACTCATAACCGCGACAGGCGGCGGGATGCAGTACAGGTACACATATTACGACAACGGACGGCTCAAGGAAAAACAGGCAAGCGGCAGGACGCTGCTCGCATATGCCTACGACCTCTCCGGAAATGTTGTCTCAAGGCGCGACCTGACCGGGAAGGAGACATGCTATGGATATGACCGCTGCGGCAGGCTGAAGTCCGTCACGGACAACGGAAGGGTGCTTGCAGCATATACCTGCCACGGCGACGGCAGGGTGGAATCGCGGACGATAGCAGACACCATCCGGACAGACTTCCGCTACGACGCCGACAAAAACCTGACCTGTATGAAGACCGTCGACTCAGGAACGGACTTTCTTGTACATCCGCCGTCGGCCCTGGGAGTGTAACATCCCTTTGGGCGGCTGTCAAGGGTGGCGGAAACTGCATCCATCCTAACGGGCAAGTTTCACTTGCAATGGACAATACCAGCAAGCTGGTATATGCGGAGGGCGTTGTCTGTCTTGCGACAGCCAAAAGGGGAAAAGGTCAGCAAGCTGCCCTACACAATTCCCCTTCGCAAGCTGCGCTTGCTACCCTTTAGTGAACTTTGCGTTCAGACAAAAGCCAAAGTGCGGCTTTTATCTGCCCACAAAGTCTATGAGTGCGCCCCTCTACCCTGTCGGCAGAATGTAGGTGTTGCGTATGGCTAATGTCACGAAACAGGCAAGCACACGTTTTTCCATAGTCAAGCGGAGCAAGGGGCAGTCGGCAGTTGAGAAAGCGTCCTATATCAGCAGGAGTATTCTTGTCAGTGAATTTGACGGACAGACATATTGACCAAAATACCATGAAGATTTAGTCCATAGCGAAATCACTCTCCCACCCAATGTGCCCAAAGAATATGCAGACCGAACCACCTTATGGAACGCTGTTGAATTGTCAGAGAAAGGACAGAAATCACAGCTTGCGAGAATGTTGAAAGCGTCACTCCCCAACGAGTGGAGTTATGAACTTGCGGAGGAAGTCGTGAGGGATTATGTGCAGAGGAATTTTGTTGACAAGGGTATGTGTGCGGATTGGGCAATCCATGACAGCGAGAACGACAAAGGACAGCGCAATCTCCATATCCATGTTTTACTCACAATGCGCCCTCTCACTGAAAACGGGGAATGGGGAGCGAAACAGAAGAAAATCTATGACCTTGACGAAAACGGCGAAAAGATACCAGTGATTGATAAAAAGACAGGTCAGCAGAAAGTTGACAAGCGGAACAGGAAACAGTGGAAATGCCACACCGCCGACAGCACAGACTGGAACAGCAAGGAAAACGCCAAGATGTGGCGCAAGGATTTAGCCGACACAATCAATGCCACCAATGAGCAGTTGGGAATTGCGGTACATTGGGAACACTGTTTTTTTAAGGAACAGGGAATTGACCGAGAGCCGACTATCCATATCAGGGCGGTTGCCAATGCTTTAGAACGCAAGGGAATACAGACTGAGAGGGGCAACATCAATCGGGAAATCATAAGGCATAACATTCTGTTGGAACAGGCGAAAGAAATGCTCATGCTTGCAAAGCAGGAAGTACACAGCGCACAGTACGCAACGTACAAAAGTACGTAGATTAAAAATGCGGCGGTCGGCGTGAAGAATGAAGTTATGGAAATGATTGCAAAAGTGAGGGAGCGCAAAGGCAGGCTTGACTTGCCGATTGTCAGCGGAAAGCGCCTAAGAAAAATATCCGACCGAACCGCCTTGCAGTCAGCCGACAATGCGGAGAAATTCATCACGACAAGGAAGATAGACAGCTTTGAGAGCCTTGCGAAATTCACAGAGGACAAGGAGCAGAAATATCAGCAGTTGGAAACGGTACATCTTTCAAAGGGGCAGAAACTAAGCCGATTAAAGGAACTGTCAAAAATGTATGCCCTCTTTGCGCCAATCCAAGCCACCTATAAGGAGAGCCAGTCACTCAAAGGACTTGCGAAAATGAAATACGATAAGGAGCATAAGGACAGCTTATCGAAGTACCCCGAATTAAAGGAGCGTATGCAGAGCCTTTTACAGAACGGCGAGAAGATAACGCCGAAACAGTGGAAAGTCGAGATACAGTCCTTGCAATCCGAGTATGACAGTATCGGCAAAGAGCAGACAAAGACCGCCACAGAATTAGCGTATGCCGAGGTAATCAGTTATAACAAAAAGAACCTTGAGAGGGAACTTCAGAACGAGGGCCGACAGCAGAACAGGCAACAAGGCAGAGTGAAACGGAGGGAGGAAGAAATTTAATGAAAATTTGAGAGAAATATGTGTGTGATTGTGGTATTCTGTTAAGAGTGAAAATCATAAGTTTATGAAGGAATGGACAGTGTTAGAATTTAGATATGACACACAATTATTGATTGAGGGCAAGAATCTTGATGAAGATACAATAAATGAATATTTTACACATAATTTCAAAGGAGATTGTTTGTTGGCTGTTGGAGATAAATAAGCAACACAGCGTCAGAGTGTATAGAAAGCAAGAAAACTCCATAAAAATGCAGTTTTCAAATGATATTATCTGATGTATAATAAAAACAGCGAAAGAAGGCGATATTTTGAATACAATAGAGCAGACGCATCAGCAGGATTTAGAGCGCTTGAAATCACTCCGATACATGGACGATGATTTTATGACAGTCTGTCTTGCAGATAATTTTGAGGGCGTGGAACTGATACTTCGGATTGTTTTAGGACGGAATGATATAAAGGTTAAATTGGTTCGGACACAAGAGCCGTTGAAGAATTTGCAAGGACGTTCAGCTATTTTAGATGTTCATGCGATTGATAGTACGAAAAAAGAATTTGATGTAGAAATTCAAAGGAAGGACGCAGGAGCAGGCGCAAAGAGGGCAAGATATAACAGCAGTCTGTTGGACGCACATATATTAAAACCGAGTGACGATACAGAAGATATTCCCGACAGCTATGTGATTTTTATTACGGAAAATGATGTTATACAAGGCAATCAGCCAATATATCCAGTACAAAGATATATCACTATCGGGAAAAATAAAGTATTGTTTGGTGACGGTTCGCATATCATATATGTTAATGGGAAATATAGGGGCAATGATGAAATTGGCAAGCTGATGCATGATTTTTCATGTACCAATCCCGAAGATATGAACTATGAAGCAATTGCTAAAAAAGCAAGATATTTCAAGCAGGACAAGAAAGGAGTTGCTCAAATGTGTAAAATTATGGAAGATATGAGGAATGAAGCGGCACAGAAAGCAGTATTAGAAAGTGCAAAAGAAACCGCAGAAAGAATGATAAAAATGGGGAAACTATCACTTGAAGAAATTGCGTTATGTGTTCCCTCACTATCATTAGACGAATTAAGGGAACTTGAAGCCGAGGTTATGCAGTTAGCATAATCGGCAAAACAATTTAATATCAAAATAACAGCGTAAAGGCGCATGGAACAGTAAATTTGTAAACCATGCGTCTTTTTTATGTGTGCTTGCACACATTGCCCAACAAGGAGGAATATGAGCGACAACATTCAGACCAACACCACAGGGCGATTAACGGTCTGTTTACAACAGAAGATTGATAAGACAAGGTTTTCCCCCTTTGACATTAAGGAGCTGCGGGAGCTTATGGAAACGGACGATTTGGA
>CAJTTO010000085.1 GCA_910579275.1 uncultured Lachnospiraceae bacterium | reverse complement strand
GTGGTTATGCATGGCTTGATGCCTGTAACAGGAAGCCGAAGGCTGAACTGTTACGTGGATATCGTAACTCTTCGTTACTGTTCAGACGTCCACCAAAGTAGTGGGAGTCATGCGCCAAAATGCTTGCCCTTTAGCATTTTGTGTGCAAATCTGTTATAATTCACACCTCAATAGCTTGTATGCCGATAAAAACTGGCGTGGGTGTGAATTGTAACAACTCTTCCACACAGAATATGTTGAAAAATGCTTTTTTCAGATGTGGGAGATTTGTGTCCATTGCCATCCTCCGCCGTCAACGGAGCAGCTCCGCAAGCGATGCAAACTGCTGTAGTGTGAGTGTCTCTCCGCGCACTGTAGGTGAAAGACCCATTTTGTCAAGTGCGGACAAAATGTCCTCCTTTGTCAGATTCAGTCCCGACGCATTGCCAAGTCCGTTTACCAATGTTTTTCTGCGCTGATTAAAGGATGCCCTGATAATGTCAAACATCCGCTTTTCATCGGAAACAACTACAGGAGGATGCTCATAGCGCGTCAATTTTATGACACTGCTGTCAACATTTGGACGCGGCATAAAACAGCCTGCCGGAACGGTGAGCATTACTTCCGGTTTCGCATAGTACTGTACTGCCAGAGACAATGCCCCATAATCTTTTGTGCCGGGGCCTACCTGCATACGGTCTGCAACCTCTTTCTGTACCATAATCGTAATGCTTTCCAGCGGAACGCCGCTTTCAAAAAGTCCCATAATAATCGGGGTCGTAATATAATAAGGAAGATTCGCGACAACTTTAATCGGTTTTCCGTTATTTTTTTCCTGAACAATGGCATTGATGTCCACTTTCAAAATGTCTTCATTTATAATAGTTATATTTTTATAGTCAGCGAGTGTGTCCTGTGCAAGAATCGGTATCAGTTTTTTGTCTATTTCCACCGCGACAACCTCGCGTGCATTCTCGCACAAATACTGTGTCATTGTGCCGATTCCCGGGCCGATTTCAAGCACACAGTCCTCTTCGTTCACATCTGCCGCGCGGATAATTTTGTCAAGAATGTTGGAATCTATCAGAAAGTTTTGTCCGTATTTTTTTTGAAAATTAAATCCGTATTTTTGTAAAACGGCAATTGTGTTTTTCGGGTTTCCTAGATTTGCCATAGTTTATCCTTTCAATATTAATTTCTGGCGAACAGCCGTCTATTGTATTTTGTACATACGCTTTGCATTTTCCTCTGTTATCCGCACGACTTCGTCATATGTCAGCCCTTTTATTTCCGCGATTTTTTGTGCTATAAACGGAATGTTTAATGATGAATTTCTTTTCCCCCTGTTTGGCTCGGGCGCAAGATAGGGACTGTCTGTCTCGAGAAGAATTTTTTCAATGGGCACTGCCTCCACAACTTCTTTCATTTTCCTGCCGTTTTTAAATGTGACAACCCCGCCTACTCCGATATACAGCCCCATGTCCACATAGCGCATCGCTAAATCCGCACCATAAGAAAAACAGTGGATGACTCCTCCGATTTCATCTGCGTTGTTTTCGGCAAGAATATCAAATGTATCCTTTGCCGCGTCCCTTGAATGTATGATAACGGGCTTATCTATTTTGCGCGCAAGTTCAAGCTGCCGCCGGAACCAGAATTTCTGTATCTCGTGCTCTGGTGTATCCCAGTAATAGTCAAGACCGATTTCGCCTACGGCAACGACTTTTTTGTTTTGGCACCAAGCTTCAAGCCATTTAAAATTTTCCTCATTTAATTCCGCCGTCTCGCTTGGGTGCACGCCTGCCGCTGCATAGAGAAATGTGTGTTTGTCCGCCAGTTTTATGCTTGATTCTGTGCTTTTGAGACTGGCGCCCACATTTACAATCGTTCCTATCCCGCTTTCGGACATCACAGACAAAAGTTCTTCTCTATCCGGGTCAAATGCTTCATCATCATAATGGGCATGTGTTTCAAATATCATGGATTGTGACCGTTCCTTTCTTTTTGATTCATTCTACCACAAATAATTATTTTTTTACACTTTTTTTAAAAAATTTTTAAAAAGGTGTTGACACTTTATTTGTTGCGTGGTATAGTATCTATTGTTCGGTAAACAACCGACATCAATAAATTTGATTTGCACCGCTAGCTCAGTTGGTAGAGCACCTGACTCTTAATCAGGGTGTCCAGGGTTCGAGCCCCTGGCGGTGCACGAAGGCACTATTTTTGAGGCGTAGGCTTCGGGGATGGTGTCTTTATTTTGTCCATGGGCATTTTGTCATACATATTCGCTGAAGCATGGCGTGCTGCCGTTCTGTTTTGTCATACAAATCCGGATTTTGGACACCCTGATTTTTGGTTAGGGTGTCCTGAATCCGGATTTTCTACTCGAAACACTGCGGGCAGAATGCGGGGCAGTAAAGGCATTCCGCCCAATGGATGCAGCGGAATGTCCCGTTTTCGTCGTATGCCTTCCTGGCATCTTCCTCCGTCCCGAGCATGGAATGCACGTAATGATAATAGTCATCCTTCTCCCTGTCCTTGTACTGTTCTTCCAGTTCCTGCATTGTCATGGTCAGTATCCTTTCCTGAAAAATACCGGATCCAGCCGGTAAACGTCGACACCCAGCATCTTGCTCTCTGCAGCAAGCTGGCTGTAAATCTTGGTTACGTTGTAATCACCGTGTCCCATGAACACGCGCAGGAATTCCAGGTTGCCGCCCCCGATGAGGTAGCTTGTCGCAAATGTGTGCCGGAGCAGGTGCGCGTGCAGCCGCCCGATCCCGGATTCCTTTTTCAGTTTTGTGAAGACATGCTTCAATGCATCCTTGGTCAGCGGTTTCCCGGTACGCAGGGATGCAAACAGGAATCCGGAAGTGCGTCCGTACTGCTTCGTGTAAGCGTCAATCTCCCTCACCAGGAAATCGGGTACAGGCGTGATCCTGCTCTTGCATCCCTTGCTGTTCAGGATATGTATGATGTTCCTGTCCCGGTCAATGTCCTCGTGTCTGAGGTGACGGACTTCCTGCGACCGCAGGCCGCAGTCCAGCATCAGGTGGAAAATGCAGTAGTTGCGCCTCCCTTTTTGCGTGCACATGTCAAAGCATGCATCTATCTTTTTCACCTCGTCGGCATACAGCACGATTTTCGGGTGTGCGTCGTCAGGGGGCAGCCGGATGCCCTTGAGGTAATCCGGGCACATGTCATTCTGGTAACAGTATTTCAGGTACGCCTTCACAATACGGCAGTAACTGCGGATTGTGACATTCCTGGTACCTTTTTCGCGCAGATGGATGATGAACCCGCCATACGGCTGGATACCCGCAAAGTCATCAAATGACAGGTTTCCTATGTCTTTTCCTCCAACGGTTTCCAGGTACCTGAAAAACACTTTCAGGTGTCCCTCGTACAGGCGCAGCGTTTCAGGGGAGCAGTAGACCGACCTGCTGGAAATAAACATTTCATATGTTTCCTTTATATTCATTTTCAAGTTCTCCATTCGTCAGTGTCTTCAGGGAACCATAGTCAAACACTTCCCCTGTTTCCTCGTCCAGCAGCATGAAACCGTGTACCGCGTCGCTTTCATAGACATCGGCAAGCTCCTCCGGGTTGAACTGGCGGAGCTTCTTGGACTTGTAACGCACTGCGTTGTAGATGTCGTTGTCATTGAAACGCATGAGTGCCTCGAAGGCATCCTGCATCGGGCTGTCCTCGTTCAGTCCCCTTGTATAGACGCCCAGGGTTACTGCGGAACACAGGACACGCTTCTTCATTGCATCTATGTTCAGTTTCCGGTTGTAGTTGCGGACAAGCCTCGCCTGCTCCGGGGTCATGCGCATGTCGATGCACCTCGTGCTGCGCAGCGCCTTCCAGAACCCGCACAGGGGGCGGTGTGACTTTGTTTCATTCCCGGTCTTTTCCACCATGCGGAAGACCCTGTCGGTCAGGTAGTCGGATATCAGTTTCCTGTTGTCAAGGTACTGGTAGAGGCGGGCAGCTTCCCCATATTTTGAATAATCCCTGAAGGGAATCAGTTCATAACTCTTGCTGTGCCTGCGCATCGTCTGGTACTCAACATTTACAATTAGGTTGATTTTGGGCGTCAGTTCGTCGGCAAGCCTGATCAGGGCATCCTCCGTGATGGTTTCCTTTCCGTCAAGTATACTGGCAACCCTTGCGACCTTTTCCGGATCCGTGCCGTGTTCCCTGTAAAATTCAAGGCGGGCGTAAAAGCGGTAGAACCAGCTGCGGCGCTCGTAACATTTTTCATACACATACAGGTCATACCTGTTAATCATCCCGTACATGTGCCATATCTGGAAAAACCACGGCTTGTAATTCTGCTCGATGACCTCGCGTGTCTTCAGGTAGATGCGGATGAACATCTTGTCGGAACGTTTGCCAAGCGCGACATAGTCAATCTCGTAATCCTCGCTGCCGACCTTGTTTGTCACTTAGGTTGCATTCTAATAACAAAATTTGATTATATGAAAAGGAGAATTTATGAGCAGCGAGATAATCACAGAGGACACTACCACCACAGCACCGGCTAAGGACGCTCCTGCACTGGTGAAGAAGATTGGCCGGACGACCTACATTGTGCGGGTTCATTTCAGTAAGACCAGCAAGGAAACCATGAGCGACAAAATCAAGCGTATGCTGAAAAATGAGATACAGCAGATGTAAAAAAGCGATAACGGAAACAGGCCGGGATTCAGAAATGCGCTGGCTCCCGGCTTGTAAAATCAGGAGGTTTATGGTAGTATGGAGATACGAAAACAGAAGGGAAAGCAGGTGGGAAGATTGACAGTGACGGATAAGCAACATCAGGAAGATTTGCAACGTTTGCGTTTGTTAAGGCCAATCGATGATGACTTTATGCGTTGTCTTTTCAAAGATAACATTCCATTGGCTGAATTTGTGTTACGCATTATCACTGATAAACCGGATTTAATTATTACTGATTGTGAAACACAGAAGGATATGAAAAGGCTGGCTGGGGCACGTTCTATCTGCTTGGACGCATATGGAACGGATTCAGCTGGGAAAAAATACGATCTGGAAGTCCAGAGGCAAGACAAAGGAGCAGACCCACACAGGGCAAGGTATCATTCAAGTGTAATGGATATAGAGAATCTCCATTCAGGTCAGGAATTTAAAGAATTGCCAGACACATATACAATCTTTATCATTGAAAAAGATTTTTATGGTCAGGGTAAAGCAGTTTATCCGATTGAGAGAATCAACCTTGCAACGGGTAAATTTTTTGAAGATGGGGAGCATATT
>CAJTTO010000084.1 GCA_910579275.1 uncultured Lachnospiraceae bacterium | reverse complement strand
AAAAAATTTCTTGAGCATTTTTCATTTTACCTATTGACATTTCTTAGCTGGACTTCTTTTTCCGTTTAGTACCTGAATCCTTTCTGTTTACTCACATATACAAAATCTGATTGCTAACTGAATTATAACAAAAAAATCAAAAAAAAGTTAGAAATATTTAATTACTTATAGCATTATTTTGTCCTGTTTGATACTTTTTGCTGCACATAATTCTCTGATAAAGCAATGTTGAAAAAAATAAAGAGTATGCTATACTGAAATTGAATATATCAATAGAAAATTATAATGAAATTATTACTGGAACTGTTCCTTATAACTTGCAAAAATCTCAAGGGGTGAAATATGGATATAAAATTATTTAGAAAACTTTTACAAAATCTCCTGAATACAGATGTGAGAACCTATGACAATGATATCCGGTCACTTGCTGCCCTTGAGGAGACTTGTTGTTTTCAAAAAGCACTGCAGCCGATGTTTACTGCCGACTCACTTTCCTATTTACTGGGGTCCATGAATGATACGACCTTTTATGAAATTGTAGACAAGCTTGATGTATGCCTGTTTTTCTTTCAGTTTGAAAAGAACTTATTTCTAATCGGACCTTATGTCAGGACAGAATATTCTGATGAAAAGATGCAAAATATTTTAATCGAAAACAAAATGCCGGCATCCTACGCCACATCCCTCAGGTTATACTATACCGCCATGCCGCTGCTTGGCGCCTATCAGATTCAGCGCACTGTCACCGCATGCATGGTATCTTTTAATCCTCTTTTGCATGAGTATACATATCGAAAGTTATTGGGATTTCAGGAAGAACCAAAAGAACCGAAAACATATCGGCAGGATTCCATTGACTACAGTGCGGTCTATCAGCGCTACCATGTCGAAAACCGCCTGTTAAAACTGATTGAAAAGGGCGATGTTGAAAATATTATTCAGGCTTACGACGAGATGCAGGACGAATCTGCCTCCCTTGCCGACTTGTTCCGAAGCCCCGTCTATCAAAGTCCCATTTCCATTCTGCGTGCACTAGCGCGGAAAGCTGCGGAGCAGAGCGGACTTTCCATCATAACAATTGACCAGATTACCCAGAAATCTGTCCAGCGCCTCTCTGGTACTGACGACATTGAGAAACAGGGACAATATTGTTACGAAATGCTTATTGAGCTGACAACCGCGGTGCGTGACCATCTGGTAAATACCAGTGGTTACTCTTCTGCAATTGTTAAGGTTGTGGAATATCTTTCCCTGAATTATACACAGAATATTAATATGGACATATTGTGTCAGATATCGGACTATTCGTCCTCCCACCTTGCCAAAATCTTTAAGCACGAAACAGGACAAACCATAACCCAATACATCGCGAACTTAAGATGCCGCCAGGCCGCTGAGATGCTCAGGGAGACAAACCTGCCTGTCCAGGAAATCAGCAGCTATGTCGGTTATACGGACAATAATTATTTTGTGAAAGTATTCAAAAAAGTAATAGGGAATACACCATCAGAATATAGGGCACTCACATAATATCATAAATAGCGAGAACATATTTTCGCTATATTAATAAAATGGCATCCAGCAGATATCCAATAAATACTCCGATCGTTTTATTGCTGAAAGTATTTGCCAGCTTTGTCGGATTCGTTAGGAATCCCACTACTGACGCAAGTATGTTGACAAGGATATCCAAGACATTATCGCCCCACAGCCTGCGGCGTTCCTCGATATCCTTCAAATACAGTTCCCTGCATATTTGGACTTCATCCTGGAAAACAAACCATGTACCGTCATCTGTCACACACTGCTTATATATCTGCCAAGTTTCCTGCTGTCACGAAGTTCTTCAAAATCATCGTTGTCAAGTGGTATCCTGATGATCCTGGACACTTCTACGCCGGAGTTAAGCAGGTACTAATAACATAACCGGAACAAAAGAAAAGACTACTTCTTCGATTACCGGTAACAACCTTAATCAGGCCGTTTTCCCAGTGTTCAATCAATCGGTTCAGGTATAAATCGCGTTTAATCGTTTCCATTTTCTTACTTTGGAATATCATAAATTGATGCATTTTCCCGAAGTAATGAATTGTTAAAGTCATTACTTCCATACATATGGTCTGTTCTGTCCTGCCGAAACCAGTCGAAAACTAAAACAAGACAGCCATAACTTAAACCTGACTGTCTTTGTTTTATGAATTAAAATTCCTCTTTAATAAAACTTATTTTTTGTAATCAGTCAATTCTCCCATGCTTCTCCTCACGCATTTCGCCCCATCAAAAATAACAGTCTCATCTTCATCTGAATTTAATTCGAGGGAAAAAGAGAAAGTCATACCCTGCTCAATGGCGGCATATTCCTCTATCTCGATTTCCCGTCCATACCGTTCCATCTCCACAAATGGCAGGCTGCATTCCATGTATGCATTACATAGTGTCTCCGTATCGAGACCGCTCGTGTTTTCAAAATAGCGTCTTTCCCCATGCATTACCATATAAAACAGGCTCCTTTTTTCCTCACTTTTTAAAATCATATATCCCATGTCTTTTCTGTTGAAACAGAAATCAATGGCTTTTGGAATCATTACTGCCATGTCACTGCCCTGAAATTCTCCTGAATTGTAACCGATCCTGCCATCGTCCGTCAGCATTCCGCAGCTGTCATAAACACGGTACGACATACAGGCATCACATCCTTCTGAAATGGCAGGACTGCCGCTGCAGCTTACTTCCAGCATACAGCCGTTTTCCAGGCGCGCCCTTGCGGTATCGCGCACAATACCCGCCCGTTCCTCATCGGTCATAAACAGCCCCCGCTCACGCAGGTCTGTAATCATGTCCTCCATTGCATTGTTAATGGCTGTACGTTCCATACCGGAAGGTATGGCTTTTATGGTTTCCTCTCTTCCGTCCGGGAGGCTGTGCACGGATACGCAGGATTCCGAATGTCCGCACAGGTAACCGGAGTGTCCCCCGCATTCTTTGAGCCTGTCATTCAGATAACACGCGCCTGCACGTGCAAACATCTCGCACGGCGACGACCAGTATCCGAACGGCTCCCTGCTGTACTGGCCATCCATTTTCATCGAATTGTTCATGTAATCCGTAAGTACTTCCTTTGTTTCCTCATTTCCGGGATTCGTTTCCTCCCCGTAGAACATGGTCTTCATCAGCTTCCGAACGGAATATGGCACGCTGGCTGGTTTTTTAGAATATTCTGTCATCATTCCGCCCAGTCCCAGTTTTTTACCAAGAATGTCATCAAGCGCATGGAAAAGCTCATGTCCGAGGCTGCCCGCACCGTTCATTTTTGTGAGGTTGATGACTTCCTGCATCGGTTCGTAGTGTGCCGCTGCCTTCCCGTGCCCCCTTGCACCAAATGCGATCGAGAGTCTTCCGCCAAAAGCCGCCTGCCCTGGCTGTATACCCAGTACGTCCGCAAAATCATGGAACGCCTCGTAAGCCATGTTCAGGCTTGTCTGTGCGTCTTTTATGGTAAGCCAGTTGCCGACCTCGCCGCCGCGTATCCCGAAGCTGCCAATAAAATCCTTTCCTGTCATGTCACGCCCGTTCCTGACATCGGTAAGCCCGCTCCTTTTGATGTTTTGAAGCTTTTCCGGTATGAATGCCTTTTTCCTGTTAGAAGTGTCCCTGCACTTTTTATCTTTTTCAGCCCCGAAACCAGTTTTCTTTATATCACACCGGTATCTGAGGACTGTCGTCCTTGTTATGTTCAAGGACTTAAAAAGCTTGTTTGTAAGGAAAAGACCACTTTTGGGCGTCGGGCTTACGCTGCTTCCTTTTTTTTACTGCATATCCCCCATCTATCAGGAAATCCCGGCATATTCCATAAAGTTCTTCTTCTGTTGTCAGCCCCATTGCCATATCCCGTATTTCGCTGCAGAATGTGATATACGCCTCCTGCCTTTTAAGCCGGAGTTCGTCCGTATTGTCAGAACTGTAATGCGTAAGTGCCGGCATGATGGAATCCCGGATCTTTTTAATGGCATAAACAACCTCGGCAGCCCTGCCCCTTCTTATCATGTCCATGTAGTCAGGCTTTTTCCATATGTTGTCCTTTTTGATGTACTTGTCACGCTCCATGCTGTTCATCAGGGCAATGTCATCGTGCCTGAGCCCCCTCCCGCGCCAGAGTTCCTTCCTTGCACCGCCGATATGCTCCCCGAAGGGATCGGTTATTTTGGCCGCAGGCTTTTTTGGGATTTCCTGAACGATGTCGGGTTTATATTCCCGGTCTGTGTTACCGCCTGTAAAATCAGCATCGAAAATGGACATCTGGTACTTTGGTACTACTGCTCCTTTTAACATTTTTAAATTCCTCCTATTTTTTCCTCCTTTAATTTTCTGGACAAAAAAAGTGCCGGTGCATTGCCCGCACCAGCACATGGTATGTCCATAACCAATATGAAATTGTAACCTCCCGGAAAACCAGGAAACATAAATGAATAAAAATACAAGGGAAGTGTAGCATAATAAGCTGCTTTAATCAATCCTTATTTTTTTAGCTTCTCCTGGCAAAATGAACATTCCCCTGCTCACAACTGACTCAGCTTCTTTTCGATATACCAGCGAATGATTCCAACATATGGCTCCATACACTCGCTCTGTTCTGAATAAACCCGCTGCATCTTCTCTAAAAAAATCCGTTTGCTTTTCCTGTCTTTATATGGATGCAGACGTTTCTGAAATTCTCTCAGGGCTGTTTTCCTGCCCAGTAGTGGTGCACCATTTTCATAGTTTAAATTCAGGCATTCCTGAATATCCTGTTCGGGACTTGTATATCCTGAATGGAATCTGCCAATACTGTCCTGATATTCAAATTTATGACTGGCTGTATCAGATGAGTGTATTTCCCCACTATTACTATAATAGATCCGCTCCATATCTGATTTGTTGAGCGGATTGATAAAAATTGGCCTGTTACCCTTCTTTGTGTCGCAGGACATTGCCCTTACAGGACCTCCGTCACCACCCCGGCAGACTGCGAGAAGATTATGATACTGCAGCTCATTTTCCGGCGTCCTGGCTTCAAAATGTTCTATTTTGGTGTCTGTTGCATCAGTAATCCGCCGCATGCAGTATGCACAAAGATGTCCCTGCTCATTTAATAATGATTCCCTGAGCTGTATTTTTACATCTGCATCCATGTCATCAAAACTGGCATTGATCTGGTGTCTATATTCCAATAAAAGATTCGGTTCCGGTTTCTTTTGAACTGTAACGATTTTAAAATTAGGTATGCTATAGGCGACGGTCTCTGACCGTCCT
>CAJTTO010000083.1 GCA_910579275.1 uncultured Lachnospiraceae bacterium | reverse complement strand
AGCAGCGGGTGTCTTTATTTTGTGCAATATTTGGTATTTACTCATTTATAGTTATTATAAAATTTCCACTTGATTTTTTGGGTGATACCTACTATGATAAAGTCAGTTGTTGGAACGTGCACGAGCACATCTTTGGCGGCTGATTTGGCTGCCATCGTATTCAAAATGGCATTGGATGTTGTATGATAATAAAGGAGGATTTCAAAATGAACAATTTACCACAGGTAAAAGTAGGTATCGTGGCGGTGAGCCGTGACTGTTTTCCGGAGAGTTTGTCCGTGAACAGGAGAAAGGCACTGGTCAAGGCATATGCGGATAAGTACGGCATGGATGGTATCTATGAGTGTCCGGTCTGCATCGTGGAGAGCGAGATACATATGGTACAGGCGCTTGAGGATATCAAGAAGGCAGGCTGCAATGCACTCTGTGTATATCTTGGAAACTTCGGACCTGAGATTTCAGAGACACTTCTTGCAAAGCATTTTGACGGGCCTGCCATGTTTATCGCGGCAGCAGAGGAGACACAGAATGACCTTGTTGGCGGACGCGGGGATGCATACTGTGGTATGCTGAATGCAAGCTATAATCTGAAGCTTCGCAATATCAAGGCATATATTCCGGAATATCCGGTAGGGACGGCAGAGGAATGCGCTGACATGGTTCACGAGTTTCTGCCGATTGCCAGGGCGATTGTCGGACTCTCTGATCTGAAGATTATTTCGTTTGGCCCCAGACCACTCAACTTCCTTGCATGCAACGCGCCAATCAAGCAGCTCTACAATATCGGTGTCGAGATTGAGGAAAACTCGGAGCTTGACCTCTTTGAGGCATTCAAAAAGCATGACGGCGACGAGAGAATTCCTGCAAAGGTGAAGGAGATGGAGGCGGAGCTTGGCGAGGGCAACATGAAGCCGGAGGTGCTCCCGAAGCTTGCACAGTATGAGCTGACACTGCTTGACTGGGTTGAGGCGCACAGAGGCTACCGCAAGTATGTTGCAATTGCCGGAAAGTGCTGGCCTGCATTCCAGACACAGTTTGGCTTTGTTCCCTGTTATGTAAACAGCCGGCTGACAGGCATGGGCATTCCTGTATCGTGTGAGGTTGACATCTATGGCTGCCTGAGTGAGTTCATCGGTACATGTGTAAGCCAGGATGCCGTAACACTGCTCGATATCAACAACACCGTTCCGGCAGATATGTACAGCGAGTCCATCAAGGATAAGTTCAACTATACACACAATGATACATTTATGGGATTCCACTGCGGCAATACGAATACCAAAAAGCTCAGCTTCTGCAGCATGAAATACCAGATGATTATGGCAAGGACGCTTCCCGAGGAGGTTACACAGGGTACGCTTGAGGGCGATATCGTTCCGGGTGATATCACGTTCTACCGTTTACAGTCGACAGCGGACTGCAAGCTGCGCGCATATATTGCACAGGGTGAGGTTCTTCCGGTTGCGACAAAGTCATTCGGAAGCATTGGCGTATTTGCGATTCCCGAGATGCAGCGTTTTTACAGACATGTATTAATCGAAAAGAATTATCCGCATCATGGAGCGGTTGCATTCGGGCATTTCGGAAAGGCATTGTTTGAGGTATTTAAGTATATCGGCGTGCCGGTTGAGGACTTAAATTACAATCAGCCGAAGTCACTGCCATATCCGACAGAGAATCCGTTTGCGTAAGTATATATAGTTGGCGATTAATTACCGCCAACTGCGCCGAGCACGACCGCTCTGCGGCATCTACATTTTCGTGCGAGTGCGCATCCCCCGGAGGGCTATATATTCGGCGATTTTTAATCACCGAATATATAGAATAAATGTTTTTCAAGATGGCGGCATCTAAGCCGAAAGGTTTAGGTGCTGTTTTTAGGAACTGTTCAGAAATCAGTTATACTGAGCGTCAGATAAATCTGCCACTCAGCATAACATGATGCACACAGCCGCATATGGAAATTTGCCGCTTTGCGGCTGCGGCTGTCGCCATATACATAACCTGACAGGACTGGGGACATTGCAGGCGAATGAAGCGCTAATCCGAGAATTAGAAAATACTCATAGAATCCTGACGGAAGCAGGGAACATTACAGCTATGACTACGCCGGAAACATCACGGGCGGCACGGACGGAAACGGCAATAAGACGCAGTTCCTCTATAATGGCGCAGACCAGCTTGAAAGGATAATAAAGGCGGACGGCACGGAGCGGATTTTCGACTATGACAGTGAGGGGAGATGCACCTTCCGGCGCGACGAGGACGGAAACACCGTCCGCATGGGCTACAACCTCGACGGGAACATGGTGCTGGCGTCGGGGACACCGGAGGGACTCGGCGCACCCTCGATAAGCAGCATCTACAGATACGACGCGCGCGGATTCCTGACATCGGCGATGGAAGGAAACACGGCATACCACTATAAGCGCGACAGCGAGGGCAGGGTGACCGAGAAGGCAGACAGCAGGGGGAAATTATTTGAGGTGGTCTATAACCCCGACGGAACGATAGGAAGGCTCGGCGGGACACGGTACTATTATAACTATGCGGGGCAGATGACCTGTGTCATGTCAGACTGCGGAATTGGTGCAAACTACGAGTATGATAACAATGGGGCGCTCATAAAGACGGAGTGCGACAACGGACTCACCACCACATACACCCGAGACAGTCGCGGCAGGCTGGAAAGCCTGCGGGCAGGGTTCGTGGGGGAGACGGCACTGCTGGACGCAAAATATACCTATGACGGAAACGGAAACCGCACCAGCAGGGAAGAACTGTTCTTCATGGAAAAAGGCAGTGTTCCCACAAGCGCAGTGACACAGTATGCCTATGACAGCATGAACCGCCTGACCATGGAAAACAGGAACGGACTGGCGACCACATATACCTACGACATGGCAGGGAACAGAACCAGCCGCCTGAAAGGAGATGACAGGGAAGAATACCGCTACAACAGCAGGAACCAGCTCACGGAACGGACTGGCATGGGAAGGAGAACCAGCTGCCAGTATGACCCCGCGGGCAACCTGACACAGGAACAGCAGTTTATACAGGGATGCGCAGAGACAAGGAGATATGCATATGATGCCTACAACCGCAATACCGAGGTAAGGGGAGAGGACTTCCTGCATAAGAACTTCTATGATGCGGAAGGATTAAGGAACCGCATTGAGGAAAACGGAAAGGTGACAGACTTCGTTTACAGCGGGGACATGCTTTACAGCGAGAAAGATGTAAACAGCAGGAGGGAGTGCCGTTATATCCTTGGGAATGAATATCTCGGGCATGAGAGTGCAAGAGAGGAACCATCAGATACCAATGCGTGCCAAAAACAGGCATACAGCTATATTACGGATGAACAGGGAAGTCTCCGCTACATCCTCAATGCCGACAGGCAGACGGAAACCTATCAGGAATACAGTGCCTTTGGCGAGAGAATATGGCAGGAAGGAGCGTCCAGCCGCCTTGGATATAACAGCCAGATGGGGGACGAACTGACCGGGCTGACATACCTCCGTGCACGGTACTATAAACCAGAAATAGGAAGGTTTACGCAGGAAGATGTCATCTATGATGATGGGTTTAACCTGTATGCGTACTGTGACAGTAATCCGGTGATATACTGTGATCCGAGTGGATTTGAGAAACAAAATATGAATCAGAATCCCTGTGAACATAAAATTGGGGGAGAAAATACTTCAGAGTCTGGGGAATTAAAAGACATTTTCAATTCTATAAAAGATTCACCTAATTATCCGGAAGGTTTTAAAGTGCGTGTAAATGGAACTACAAGTAATAAAGTTAATAATTATCAATTGTTAGAAAAACTACGAGAAATTGAGTCAGGGACTTGGAATAAAGTATACAAGGATGGATATGATTTCTATGGAAATAAAATATCAATTCACTATTTTAGGAGTCAGTCGGGAAAAGTATTCAATGTCAAAGTGAAACAAGGGTGGAGTAATTAAATGATGAATAAAAAAGTGTTAAAAAAAGTGGATGAAAAGATTTTGTTGCTTTCTATTGTAGGAACATTAGAAGCCGTTAAAGATAGGGGCATTACGATTGATGAAGCAGAAAAATTCTTATTTTCTCCACATATGATTAAGGAATTAAGATTAAGGCAATGTAATGAAAAAATAATAGAACTTATAGTAAAAGGATGTGAATTGGAGGATATAGCTTCTTTATTGCCTGAGAAGTTGAATGAAGTGATAGTCGATCTTAAGAAGGAGACAATTAAGATTGTTAAAAATTATGAAGAATATAGCAATACCTTTTGGCTACAAGAATAAACTAATTTGCAGCTATGCTAAAGGGTAACAAGTTTGTTATTACCTAATCTCCCGAAAAAATTATACACATGTGGTCTATAAACGGCTAAAATACAAGGAATTCATGGATAGTTCCATGTGTATAATATTAAAAAAATCACTACTTTTTATACACATGTTTTGCACGTTAAAGTGCTAATTTTACTACCAAAATGAACATTTTCTATCGCCCAATAGACTGTTAACTTGCATATACGGACTATATTATTGCTCATTTTCGCAATATATCCGAAATAAACTGTTTATTTGTGCTGATTTCGTCATAAACTTGTGTATAATTTGTCGGGATTTTAGGTTATTACTTAAGCGGTTATAAAATGTAGCAATTTCCTAGAAAATTTTTGACAAATATAGCAGTTTAACAATGCTGTAACTGCGATTTTAATTGAAAGGATATGATAAAATTATGAACCAAAAATTTAATAAAGCTCTATATCTTTTGGATAAAGGAAAATACAATGAGGGACTTGAGTTATTAAAAGCAGCATTTGACGAAGTGGATAATAAGTTTGAAAAATTGGAAATTAAATCGTGCACTATGGAAGTTTATTACGAACTGGAAGAATTTGAAAAGGTAAAGGAGTGTATAAAATATATTCTTAATAATACATCTGAATATGATGATTCAGACCCAAGGGAAACCGCGTTGGAGATTGCAGAAGAAATGGGATGTAATTTAAAAGATTTTGAATAGTTAAATCAATTAGGACAATAAAAAGATTCAAACACCGTTAAAGAATCCTATAGTTTCTTTAACGGTGACATATTAAAAAAGTTTCTAAATTTATTTGTTAATATTTCTAGACACATCTGATGGATATAATTAATAAAATGTTAGTTAGTTTAAAGGAGGATTTATATGAACTATTGGAGAATATACATATCAAGAGATAATACATATGATATATATATAAAGTAAACGGTGGATAGCATGTACCTAGACCAAACCTGACAAATATGAGACAAT
>CAJTTO010000082.1 GCA_910579275.1 uncultured Lachnospiraceae bacterium | reverse complement strand
TATTGTCTCATATTTGTCAGGTTTGGTCTAGGTACATGCTATCCACCGTTTACTTCAAGCGAAATAACGAAGGTGATTATCACGCAACGGAACATGAAATCAGAGGAATGATTCGTGACCAGAACCCGGATGGCAATGATGGGATGATTTTAGAATATTATACGATGGATGATATTGACAAGGAGACGTTGCGGAAATACCGGCAGATTTTTGAGGTTAGAAATGATGGGCATGTCTGGAATGCCCTTGACGACAAATCATTTCTGGAAAAACTTGGAGGATACAGAAAAGACAGAAGAGAGGGCAAGGAAGGACTGACCCTTGCAGGTCTGATGATGTTTGGAGACGGACTTGCCATACGGAATGAGTTTGACAATATTTTTATGGATTACCGCAATGAAAGCGAAATTACAATGGATATTCGATGGAATGACAGGATTACCTACGATGGAACATGGGAGAATAATCTGTTTAATTTTTTTACCAAAGTTACGCCAAAATTAACGGAGGATTTGAAGAAACCATTTAAGCTTGAGGGAATACAGCGGATAGATGAAACTCCGGTACACAAAGCGGTGAGGGAAGCATTTGTAAATCTTATTATACATGCCGATTATTTGATGGATGCAGGTGTATTGAAAGTGATAAAGAAGTCCAATAGCTTTGAGTTTACAAATCCGGGTATTCTAAAGCTTCCTCTGGAGGATATTTACCGGGGAGGAAATTCAAAATCAAGAAACCCGCATATGCAGACTATGCTTAGAATGGTTGGATTTGGGGACAATGCAGGTTCCGGATTTCCCTCTATATTGGCAACTTGGGAAGATGAGGGCTGGGTACAACCGGAACTGATAGAAGATACCGCGCTTAATCAGGTAACGCTTTATCTTAAAATGATTCCGAAACATGGACAACAATCGGCAAAAAAAATAGCAGAAAAATCAGCAGAATCAGCAGAAAAATCAGCAGAAACGCAAGAGGAACTGTTATCTGAAAGACAGAAGCAGATACTTGCGTGCATGGAGTTAGAAGTATTATATAGGACAGAAGAAGTTGCTGAAAAAATAGGATTAAAAGGACCAAGGACAAGGCAGTTACTAAATGAACTAGTGGCAATGGGCAGATTGACCTGCACAGCAGCGACTAAAAACAGAAGGTATATAAGAATTGAATAAAGTGGGGAATGACATGAGATACACCGATCGTTATGTGTAAGACAAAAATTTGCCTGAGATTGGCATATATATTGTTGCCTTTAATACTTAGATGGAGGAAATAGAAAATGGTTGAGCCTTCAAAAAGGGATTGGAAATTATACAGGGAGATAATTGGTGGATGGCAGGAACATTACATGGAGAAGCTGGTAAAGGAATATGCGGACTATTTGTACAGCGATTTGCCTGCATCTATCAAGTTTTGGGAGATAGAGAAACGGATTAAGAGAAACAGGAAAACGCCATGTGTTTGTATTGAGTTAAGAAAATCTGACATGTTTTGGGATATTGCCGGACTGATTCATGATAAGGTTATTTCAATGGATGATCTGGAAGAATTTAGTGACGATTTAAAAGAAGCGGTAGTGTTGATTTTGAGGAGATGAAAAATTGTATTGTTCTTTGTATAAACGAGAGAGTGGTGGTTATGTTGGCAGAAAAAATAAGTTTTTAGTCCTTACTTGACAGAAGAACAATCTGTATACACATGGGAACTGTCCGGGCTTTTCATTGACCGGGTATCTGCCGGGGATATGGCGATTGTACGCACAGAGAGGGGCGTTAGAGCGGTTACGCTGGCAGCAGTTGAAGAATATGCTGGGAACGAGCCGGAGCCGCTTAGAATGGTTATCAGGGTAAAGTAGACAAGCAGAGTTTGAAAGGAGATTTTTATTTATGTATGAAATTTCCTCTCCCGTTGGGAAGACGGGGCAACTCTTGGGAGCCTTACACTGTTTATTAATCCTGAAACGGGATATCTTGTCTTGAACAGGGACAATGCGCAGTATGAACATAAGTGGTAGCAATTTTGGTTGCCAGTAAGTTCTATTCCTCATGAAAGAGGAGCAGGACACTACTATGTAGTTGTCAGCGCGCTTTTTACTTTTTCTTAGAGGAATGGAGCTGAAAATTCAGCGGTACGCTGCGAAAATTTTAGAACCCCTTTGGCTTTATCAGCTTGTCGGCATATCCTTCATGTGGTTTCAAAGAAAAAACTTGATAAATTCTCGTAACAGTTCAGCCTTCGGCTTCCAGTTACAGGCATCAAGCCATGCAAAACCACTTCGTGGTGGCTTGATGCATCTCTACCTATATGTTATTTCACGGACTTTGCAGCCAGTGCAAAGTCCTGGGCTGAACTGTTACAAATTCTCTAACTTTATACCACAGGTATAATGACATTTCCTGCAAAGTGTGCTATAGTATTACAAAAGAAAAAGAAAGGAACGAGACAACGATGAACAGGACAATATCAATCAACGGAATGAACCCCATCAGTAGAGCATTCGAACAGGCGCTGGATTCAAAACAGAGTCTATATTTTGCGTGTCCATATAAGAACGGGAAAAGTTGGTTGAGATATGCCTGCATCAGACATAGAGTTTAAAGTGTTTCGTCAATTAGGCATAAAGAATCATAATCAAGGTTTAAACCGCTTATCTTGTATGGAGGAATTCTCACAGACAGGATAGGCGGTTTTCTTTTGTGGTTGTGTATCTGAACAGGAAGGAGAAAAAAATGTCAACAAATGATGTGTTAGAGATTCAGGGAAAAATAAATACGGCAGTCTGCTATGCAAAGGTTGTGGAGGAGGAGGCTGTCGAGCAGATTCGCAGGATGTGTGATTACGAGTTTACGCAGGGAAGCAGAATCCGCATTATGCCCGATGTCCATGCAGGAAAAGGCTGCACCATCGGAACGACCATGACCATCACCGACAAGGCGGTGCCGAATATCGTCGGCGTGGATATTGGCTGCGGCATGTATACCGTGAACCTCGGAAAAGACGATATTAATTTTGAAAAAATGGATGCGGCGGCACATTTTATCCCGTCGGGAAAGAATGTGTGGGAAGGGCGCATGGAGCGCTTTGATTTGCTGCAGCTTCGCTGCTACCGTAGCTTAAAAGATGCAAAGCGTCTGGAGCGCAGCCTTGGAACGCTGGGCGGCGGAAATCACTTTATCGAGGTGGATATGGCGCAGGACGGGACGAAATATCTCGTCATTCACTCCGGCAGCAGAAATCTTGGAAAGCAGGTTGCGGAGTTTTATCAACAACTGGCGATTGAGCTGCACACAGGCAAGGAGGAGTATTTCAAGAAAAGGGATGCCCTCATTGTGGAATACAAGGCGGCAGGGCGCAGGAAAGAAATTCAGAAAGCCCTCAAGGAGCTGAAGTGGGATCATCGGGATTGCCTGATACCAGAGGATTTGCGTTACCTGTATGGAACATTCCTTGAGGATTACCTGCATGACGTGGAGCTTTGCCAGCAGTTTGCGAGACGGAACCGTGAGAAGATGGCAGAGGTGATTTTGGAGAGAACAGGAATGACAGGCACAGACGCATTCCACACAATCCACAACTATATTGACACCGACGAAATGATTCTGCGCAAAGGCGCAATCGCCGCCCATAAGGGCGAGAAAGTGTTAATTCCAATCAATATGAGAGATGGCAGCGTGCTTGCCGTCGGAAAGGGCAATCCGGAGTGGAATTACTCCGCGCCGCATGGTGCAGGCCGGCTGATGTCACGCACCAAGGCAAAAGAGAATTTGTCCATGAAAGACTACCGCGAAATGATGGAGGGCGTTTACACAACTTCTGTCAGCGAGGCGACACTCGATGAGGCGCCGATGGCATATAAGTCATTGGCGGATATCATTGATGTAATCCGAGAGTCTGTGGACGTTATAGATATCATGAAACCAATATATAATTTTAAGGCATCAGATTAGTACTCCATCTAGACAGAAATTAGATTTGTGAGCAGCATGGGTCGTACCAGGGCTAGGCAAAAATTCGACGGCGATGCGGTGGCATCGTCCGGAAATTTTAACGACGCAATGGTGCGAAACAGGCGGTTCGCGGGTCTGACTTCTGACAGGATGGAGTACTGGGGGGCTGGAAGGGGAAACCCTCCTGCTCCGGCTGATGTCACAGCAGGCATAGGGATAGATGCCGGAACAGGAGGAACAAAAAATGGTTACGATACCGACGATAGACATGGTAAAGACAGGGCAGCATATCACGGAGCTGCGGATACAGGCGGGGCTGTCCGTGCGGCAGCTTCAGGAAATCTTCGGATTCTCCACGCCGCAGGCGCTGTACAAGTGGCAGCATGGAACGGCGCTGCCGACAATAGACAATATGGTGGTACTGGCAGCAGTACTCGGCGTGCGGGTTGATGACATCCTTGTCATGAATGAAAGCCCGATGGCGCTACAATTCACACCCACGCCAGCTTTTATCGGTATACAGGCTATTGAGGTGTGAATTATAACAGATTTTGCACACAAAATGCTAAAAGGCAAGCATTTTGGCGCATGATTCTCACTACTTTGGTGGACGTCTGAACAGTAACCCGGTGGCAGTCAATGTATAAAAATATCGTTGACAAAAGGAACAGGAAGCAGTGGAAATGTCAGACAGTGGAAAGCACCGACTGGAACAGCAGGGAAAACGCTAAAATGCAGCGCAAGGATTTAGCCGACACAATTAATGCCGCCAATGAGCAGTTAGGGATTGCGGTACATTGGGAACACCGTTCTTTTAAGGAACAGGGGATTGACCGAGAGCCGATAGCATGAGCGGCAGCAGAACAAAAGGAAGAAATTTAATGAAAATTCAATAGAAATATGGGCGTGATTGTGGTATTCTATTAGAGGAACAAATCGGAGGTGAATGTTATGTCTTTGAAAGTTATTTTATTAAACGGAGCATCCAGTAGTGGGAAATCCACCTTGGCAAAGTCATTACAAAATCACCTTAAAGATAGTAAAAAACAAGAATATATTATAATTTCTATTGATGATTTTTTAGATATGACAATTAATAAGCCTGTTTATGAAGATGATATTTTTGAAATATCTCATCTGATTTGCCAAAAAGTACTAAACATCTTAAAAATCGGTCATGGAGTTATTGTTGACCATGTAATTACGAGTGAGCGCATTTATAAACAATTAACAGAAACCTTGAAAGAATATGCGTTAATCATGGTACAAGTAATGTGTCCGTTAAATGAATTAGAAAAAAGAGAAAAAAAGCGCAAAGACAGATATATTGGTTCGGCAAAAGCTTCATGTGAGTACCTTTATCCTCAAAAGGGATATGATTTAACATTGAATACACTTGAATTATCTCCAAAAGAGTGTTCTAAAAAAATATGTGAATTATTGGATTAAACGGTATGCGACTTCAGTTTGTGAAGAACTTGGCAACCCTAAGATTATCGAAATAACCATTACCGAAATACAATCACAACAAAATAGTTACACAGCGTCAAAAGTGTGTAGAAACTTGAGGTAACAGTTCAGCCCAGGACTTTGCATTTACTGCAAAGTCCGTGAAATAGCGT
>CAJTTO010000081.1 GCA_910579275.1 uncultured Lachnospiraceae bacterium | reverse complement strand
CTATGATACAGGATGGTTCGGATTTTGTATAGGTACATGCTATCCACCGTTTACAACATTTCAAAAAGATACCGCAAATTCCTGTCAATTATAAAAAAATGGTGGAAATTGCAAGGATCCTTTCGCAGGGCATTCCGTTTGTAAGAATTGACTTGTATGAGATAGACGGCGCAGTATACTTTTCTGAAATTACTTTTTCTCCCTGTGCCGGAATGATGCCGTTTGAACCCAAAGAATATGATGCGCTGCTAGGCAGATATATTGATTTGGAAAAAGTATAGATTTGGTTTTATTAGGAGAATGGACTGATGTTGGACAAATGGAAATACAGGGCACAAAATGCATTGGTATCTAATATTATGTGGTCATTTCTGGCTAAAATATGTGCAATGTTTTTTTATTTTATCGCTGATGTATTTTATGCCAGATTTTTGGGAATCGATGCCTACGCAGAATGGGTATTTTTCTTTTCTGTGGCAAATATGGCTTTCTGCATGGGCTGGTTTGGTATTAACATATCATCCAAGGTTCATATCACAAAAAGCGAGGAAAGGGAAAAGTGTTTTGGTGCAGCTATAGGGGTGAGGATGGAAGTAAGCATTGTACTGTTTTTCATCATTATCGGGTCAGCCCCTTTTATTGCGTCTGCGATCGGTTATCCACAGCCATATATAAACTTAAAAAAATTAATATATATTATAGGTGGAATGGTTTTTCTGGATTCTTTTACTGAATTTTTCAAACAATTTTATATTGGAATTCAGAAATTTAAGGAATTATGTCTGATAACGCTTGTAGAATATTTTTCATACTGTCTTTTTTCCATATTTTTTCTTTTCATAGATAGCGCTCCGACAAGCATTGCATTTGGATATTGTGCTGCCGGTGTGGTGGTTTTAGTATGCAATGCATTGATTGTCTCAAAAAAATATAATACTGATTTGGTACTACAAGGAATAAAGAATCTGCAGCAACAGAAAAAAATCTTAAAATATGCCATGCCTTTAGTTCTTACTTCCCTGGGCGGACTGGTTCTTATGGAAATGGATACATTTATGCTGGGACTGTTTTGTACCAAAGAGCAGATTTCCGTATATTCAATTGCCAAACAGCTGGTATCCAAGGCAACAAATGTCAATATGGCAATATGGACGGGGACTGTAGCTTCATTAGCGATGATCACAAAAGAGAATTTTGAGGAAAAGAAGACAAAATTCATAAGAGTAAGCAGATTAAACAATGCTGCATCATTGATCATCTGTGTCTGTTTTGTTTTATTTGGAAAAACCGCAATTCGTTTTGTATATGGAAATGAATATATGGCAGCAGGCAATATACTCATTTTATTAATTCCATATTATTTTTTATTTTGTATGTCATCATTATATGCCAATTTTTTGGATTTCATGGGACATGCAAAAACGAGGGCATTTTGGTTTGTGTCTGTCATTGTCATAAATATTTGTCTTAATTATTTGCTGATACCGATTTATGGTGCCTCTGGAGCTGCTATTGCAACAATCGTTTCGTTGATACCATATACAATTTATTGTCTATGTGATGTCCAAAAAATGTATAAAAATAATGTTTTCATTTGACTCATCTCTCACTCCTGGCTACTATCTTTCCATGCCTGATTGGGATAGCAAAAACTTGTCTGATGCATAAAACTGACATCAGACAATAAAAATTTAATCACTATATTCGCTGATTTCTTTCACACTATACGACGAATCCACATGCGTCCCATAGTAGGTCTTGACCAGTATCTCGCTCATCAGTCCAAATATGAACAACAGCATTCCAATGATGATAAAGAAAATAGTCAGCAGCGGAGGAAAAATATTGTTGGACATTTTCCTGCCCTCACAGAACAGTACAATGGACCAAATTCCGCATCCACCGCCCAGTAGCAAAAATACAAATCCCATACCGCCTAACAGATGCAGCGGTCTTGTGGAATATTTATTCCAGAACCAGACTGATATCATGTCCACAAAGCCCTTGATGGTTCGCTTCCAGTTATACTTTGTCTTGCCGGCTGTCCGCGGCCTGTGGTTTACCACCACTTCCCCGACCCTGAACCCCTTAATTTTCAGGATAGCCGGTATAAACCTGTGCTGTTCGCCATACAGGGTGACATGCTCAAAGCACTCCTTGCGGTACACCTTGAGGGAACAGCCACTGTCATGAATCCCGTCATGCACCAGAATGTGGCGTAACAGATTCGCGCCCCTTGATGTAAACTTTTTCATTATCGTATCTTTCCTGTGCTTGCGCCAGCCGGATACCACATCCAAGTCATTCTCTTCCAGATACTGTATCATCATCGGAATGTCAGCCGGGTCGTTCTGCCTGTCCCCATCCATCGTGACGATATAGTCATACTGTGCCGCCTTAATGCCTGCATCCATCGCAGCAGTCTGCCCGAAATTTCTCCGCAGGCATATATATTTCAATGGGCGCAATGTCTTACAGATTTCCTCAGTCCTGTCCGAAGAACCGTCATTTACGAATATGATCTCATACTCATACTGATTCTTCTCACAGACATCTTTTATTTCCTTGTGAAGTTCGGCAACATTGCCTTCTTCATTGTATACCGGTACTACAACAGATACTTTTATCATTTTGCAATCTCCTTATTTACCAGACCTGCTAATTCTTCAAACTCTTCTATGGATCTGGTCCTTGCCGCTGCCTTAAGCCATTTGCGGAGAACTTTTCCATCCGTCTGCTCCATGATCAGGTTTCTCAGTGGATCAGGGATCCCACCAATATCCTCGAGAAGCTCCATGACAGCCTCCGCTTTTCCTTCCGTCCTGCCTTCCTCCCTTCCCTGATAGATTAACATATCATCCCTTGAAAACTGTGCCATCGTCATATCACATACCTCCTTATCCGTCAGCAGATCCACAAATATATTTCTTTCTATAAGCAGACCCAGAAATTCTGCCACAGTCGATGCATTCGCCGGCATTATGTACTTCCCGCACTCCCTGTTCTTTACTGCACGCTGCATGTAGGTTATCCCGTTTGCCGTAAGTGCATAGTCTCTCATTTCATTGGTATATATCTCAAAACGCTCCGGAAGGATGTTTCTCTCTATATACTGCACAGTTTCATCCAGTGTCATCCGAAAGTCATACACATGCACAATACATCCAGATCCGGCGAAACTGTGGCTATGGTTATCTTTTTTCCCTCCACACCTAGTAAAAATGCGGCAAGCGCCTTCTGCCGGTCTTCTGCTGCATACACTATTTAAAAAATGTATCCTTTGACTTCCTGTTTACAGACATCACTTCCTGTATCTCATGTGAAAACACATAAAGGAGTTCCCACAGATGGTTTCTGTTAATACATTATGCAAAAATATCCTAAATGTCAAGAACGCTGTTATCGAAGACTGCAACTTTTACTCTGATACTGATGGAGTGAAGCATATCCGCATCAGGGCAAGGTCCAATAAAGCCGTGCAGCTTGCCAAAGCGCATCCCGGAAAGAGAGGGCGTCCCAAGGCAGACGATGCAGAGTCTGCGATCGTGAGAGCCGCCAAGGCGAAAGCGGAGGAGATCAAAAATTCCGCATATGCACTCGGCAAAGCGCCTGAGCACCTGACAGAGAACCAGCAGACAAAGGTGGCGATGATCGCAGAAAACAATAATCGGCTCTACCGTGCCTACCGCATGAAAGAAACCCTCCGCCTGCTCCTGAAGATCAAAGACGTTGATGAAGCAGCTTCAGAACTGAAACGCTGGCTCTGGTGGGCAAGCCACAGCAGGATCGATGCTTTTAAGAAACTGTATCTCAAGATCAAACGTCACAGGGATCACATACTGAATACCATCAGGCCGGGGATGAGCAACGCACGGATCGAAGCAACTAACAATAAGATCAAGCTGATTGTCCGCAAGGCATATGGCTTCCAAAACATCCAGAATATGCTGGATATGGTGTATCTGGTCTGCCCGGATTTGAGGGTTCCGCTCCCCAACAGAAAACCTAAAGCCGCTTAGTCAGCATAAACACTGGGGTTGTGGGTATTTTTTACCCACCATCATACCTGAAGAGCCTTATTTTTTTAAGATTCCCCTACTGCATCTTTTCCGCACCATATAGTTTTATTATATACAATTTTCTGCATTTCTACAATATTTGTATATGGAACACTTGTGTAAAAACCTTTATCTGTCAACAGTCTTAGGGCAACCCATTAGCGCGGTTCCTCAATTCCTCCCAGTCGTATTCGTCAAGCAGCTTTATAAAGCCGTCAACCTCGCTGTCTATATTGTCTGTGGTAAGCTGATATTTTCCTTCCTTGACAGCCTGCAAAATTGTATGGCACACTGCCTCACTATAATGTCCCGTATTCCTGTAATTGTCAAAGTCAGTTATAATGTCTTTATCAAACTGAACCGCACAGATCGAAACATTGGGATATCCCAGAAGTTTGCGCCAAAGCTCCTTATATGTCATCAGTTCTTCCCTGTAATCCCTATAATCCCAGGTTGCTATACTGTATGGCGGAATGAAAAAGATTATTTCTATTCCTTGGCTTTGGCATGCTTCGACTCCCCTTTCAATATTTTTCAGATTATTCCATGCCCTCTGGGAATCAAAAGACTTAAATCCCCTGTCCAGAACGTCACTTTTATATGCTTTGAGAAGATCTTTCTCAGAATAGCCATCACCAGATATGACCCACCAGCTGTCCTGACTTGGTACACTGTCTCTGGCATTCTGCATAATCAGGTCGATGGCATTTTTAAACATATCTTTATTTAACAAATATGGCCAGATATTCAAGGCAGACGGCATTTCTGTTGCATAGGATGGCAGACCGCTGATCCTGTATCCCTCGTCAGACTTTTCAAACATGGATGTATCCAATGCCATGATAACACGGTCTGCCTTTTCTGCATCCGCTGCCATCTCAAGGGATACCCTCAGATCATTGCTGTAAGATCCATGCTGTAACACCTTCAGGCACTTTCCTGTTCCGCCGTAAAATATCTCATTGGCATCATAAATATGAAAATTTTCACACATGCTCGAACCACATATCAGCATCTCATAGTCAGCATTGCGTATCAATCCCCTTGCAACATAATGTGCCGAATTTGTCTGTAGAGGTTCCATTCCGCCAAGCGGCATATGAAATACGTAAAAAGGATCAGTCAGTGCTATAAATGCAGCATACAATGCAGCCAAAAAGAAAAATGTGCCCGTTAATGCATATATATACTTCTTCATTTTCTAAAATCCCTCATAGATAAAAGTTCCCACTCCCTGAAACTGAAGTACCGATACAAACAGTATTATGCCGCAGAGAACAGCCATTCCAATTTTTTTATCCGACTCTTTTTTGATTTCCATAACATTTTTCCCCTGAAATACTACGACAAGCAGGACAAGCATAATCATAACAGTCACTATATTCTGTGTTCCCACGATCAAATCGCGGGCGATTCCCATATACTGTTCACAAATATAAGCCACCATTGCAAAAGTATGTTTTCCAAAATCGCCGACGACTGACCTGTCGCTAAAAACCATTGTCCAGTATATCATGATGTTGGGGTCAAAAGCCCCCTATAGTACCTTGAAAATTTTACACAAAAA
>CAJTTO010000080.1 GCA_910579275.1 uncultured Lachnospiraceae bacterium | reverse complement strand
CCCGCTGCTTTATCAGCGGATGTGACATATGCCAGGACTGTCCTTTTTCCAAAAACGTTAGTAAGGACACGGCGCACGGCCATGTAATAATCACCGATTTTTTCATCAGACAGCGTAAAATCGTTCTGAATGGAAAGTTTTTTCCCATGCAGCGCAGGCCGCCCTCTTTTTCCGGTGCGCTGCGGCGGCAGGTCATAAATGACAGAATCAGACCGGGCATTTCCTATCATGTCAAGGTTTTCGTATTCGTCTATGATGGAAACAAGGTTTTTCTTTACATACCAGCTGTCGCAGAGGATGATGACATTTTTCTTTTCATGGAATACAGGCATTACATGCCGTATCATGGATGCAGCCAGTTCCAGCTTGGATTCCTTTTTCTGCCACATGCGGTATCCAAGCGGAACGGAAAGATAGTGGATCCTGCCTTTGTTCCATACCGGGACACAGACCATTACACTTACGAAGCAGTGTCCGTTCAGATAGTTTGAACCATTATGCGCGGCATGGTCAAAAAGCTTTGAAACATCCTCGAATTTTTTGCCAAATTTCGAAACCATTGTGTCATCAATGCACAGAAACACAGGCTGTGACTGTAGTTTTTCCGGTATGAGATTCAGAGCCATGTCCGCAGTGGTATTCATGAATCTGGAATAATCTGCCTTTGCATAAGAACATGCATAGTAAAATGCATTCAGGGATTTTTTCGTAATTCCCGCCAAAAAATGTCTGTACAATGAACGGATGGAGGCCGCTGACTCCATAGCAAGTATAGATAATACCAGCAGAAACAGGGTTTCAATAGTGGGTGCGGAAAAAGTTTTAAAATAAATATAAAAATAACGGTACAGTCTACCAATTAGATTATTTTCGTTGTATAATAAGTCTGACGTACAAGATCACTCTCTTTCGTATAGTTTTGTATGCAAACTTATTATACATGAGAAAGTGCCTTGTGCGTTATTTTATTTTTCAAAAAGTTGTAAAGTGGTGTAGACAATTAAAAAGGAGTTAAATGTTGAAGGCTAAAAATAGGACATTGTGGAAATTTGTGAATAATACAGGTTGGATTCTGTTTAAAGAAGTTTATACAATACTAGTTTCATTGGTGGTAGGTTCTTTGTCAGCAAGGTATCTAGGACCGTCTAATTATGGTCTTATAAGTTATGGAAGTTCCCTCATTTCCTTTTTTTTAATTGTTACACAATTAGGAATGAGTAACGTAATTATACTAGATTTAGTAAGGAGACCTCAAACTACATCAGAACATTTAGGGACGGCATTGGTGATGCGGATTATAGTTTCTGTAATTTCCGTAGGTCTGATACAGGGAATAATCATATTTTTGGAACCGGATAATACGCTGTTACACCTTGTTACGTTATTACAGTCCTTATCGTTGATATTTCAGGCATCGGATGTTTTATTCTGCTGGTTTCATGCGAAAATGGAAATGAAGTATGTGACACTGACAGGGATGGTCGCACTTACGCTTACTTCAATATGGAGAATTGTCCTGCTGGTGAAAAGTGCGTCCATAGAGTGGTTTGCAGTATCATTATCCATATCGGCCTTTATCAGTTGTGTTATGACGACTGTATTTTTTGCCGTCAGGGCAAAAATAAAGCTGCGATTCAGTTTTAAGAATGCAGGATATATTTTAAAAAACAGCTATCATTTTATTATAAACGGTGTTGCCATCACCTTCTATACCCAGATTGACAAAATAATGATTGGAAAGGCGCTTGACGAAACAATTTTGGGGTATTATACGGCCGCAGGCGCAATATCGGTTATGTGGGAAGTCATTCCGAATGCAATTCTAAATTCAGCGAGACCACTGTTTGTGCAAAAATATGATACGGACAAAACAGAATTTTTAAAACGCTATCAAATCGTTATTTTGGGAATCTGTGTCCTTGGTGTTGTTGTTGGTTTTGGGTTTACTGTGTTTGCGAAGCCCCTTGTCTGGATTTTATATGGCGATGAGTATTATGCTGCAGTTCCGGCACTTAGAATCCTTGCATGGGCGACAGTATGCTCTGCGATTGGAAATGCGAGGACAACATGGATGGTTTTAAGTAATAAAAGCAAATACCTGGAATATTTTACCTTTATAGGAGCTGCGATTAATATTGTACTTAATCTGGTATTCATACATTTCTGGGGGTATATGGGAGCGGCTTTGGCAACACTTGTCACAAGCGCCAGTACAGGAATTGTTTTACCATTTGTGTTTCGTGGGACAAAAGAGTATGTACAGATTTTTGTGGGAAGCTTTCGGCAGATTCCGGTTTTGGCAGGATATGTATGGGATATGGCTGTGTCTAAAACCAGGGAAAGGTAGCGATATGCGCCCAGTTGAAAATTAAAAAAATTCGAGTGGGTATTTGATGTCAAAAGCATACAAATAAAGATAGGCAAGGAGTACTGGAGGGGTGACGGCGTATTTATGGCGGTTGTTTGTTTGGCATAAGTGTTTGCAGCAGATATTGTGGCAAGCAGTATTGAGATAGATTTCAGGAATGGACAGTTGTTAGTAATCAGAGCAACTGAAAAAGCATGATGAGGTGCAATATGATAATGAAGCAGAAAATAAGGAAAATAAGAACAGAAGGCCGAATTCAGGAAAAGAAAGCGTTCTGGGTTCATTGTACAATCATGATGGCACTGGTGCTGATCGTATACTGGCAGTATCTTACGGGGCAAAAAACATATATTTTTACAGATATTGCAACGGATTCCGCCGGACAGACATATCCGGGTCTTGTATATCAGGCAAGGGAAATCAGTGCGGGAAATATCGCGAATAGATGGAATTTTGTAAGTTCGATAGGGAATACTGCGGAGATGATCCTTCCGAAACTTGCAAATATCGAGGCATATTTTGGCGTTGGAAATGTCGGGTATCTTATGGGACTTTGCGTGGCAGCCAAGGTACTTCTTTCGGGTATCTTTTTTTACCTGTATTTAAAAAAGATGGAAGTATCTGATACTGCGAGTTCAATATTTTCCCTGTTTTATGCGTTTTGTGCCCATATGATCATCAGGGGGACATGGCGGTCATTTCCAAACGAAGTGCTGATTTTTGCCATATGGCTGTATTCATACGAATCATGGTTTCGTGACAGAAAGAGCTGGTGGAAACTGATTCTTGCAAGCGCCTTTTTGTATTATAACAGTTCAGGATATTCGGTTGTGCTTTATACAGGGATTTTTGCCGTGTATGCCATATTTCGGGCAATGTCAGACTGGGATAAGGAGCGGGGCAGGGTGACCCCAAAAGAAGTTTTGTTTCTGACAGGGATAATCGTCTGCGCTCTGCTGGTATCTTCTATGGGATGGCTGGGCAGTATAACGACACAGTTAAAAAGTGACAGGCTTTCAGCCGGAGCCGGGAAACTGTCAGCATACGGCATGTCCGATCTGTTTACAGACCTGGATACCTTGAAGACAGCGTTTTACAGGACGATCGGGACAGATATTTTAGGGATAAGTGACTATCACGGCACCGGAAATTTTTTGGAAGCGCCAGCTTTTTACTGTGGTATTCTGACGATTATCCTTCTGCCGGCTGTGTATGCACAGACAAAAGGCATAAGAAAAATGGCATACAGCGTTGGTATTGCCGGTGTTATCCTGTATATTTGCGTTAAGCCTGTCCGTTTTCTGGCGAATGGGCTGGCAGGTCATTCTTTTAAGCTTGCCTCTTTATGGGTAATGGTGCTGATGCTGTATATTGCGGCTGTTGGTTTTGATTCGTTGATAGAAAGTAAGGCAAAAAATAAAACAAGACTGATTCTGGCAACAGGTATTGTTATCATTATTTTGGCTGTTGTCGGGGCAGTTGATGGAGTGAGCTGGCTGAAATTAGCGATTACCATAGGATTTTTGGGACTTTATACTGCTGTGATATTCTGTCATGGAAACGAAAAGATAAGTACTGTACAGGTAAAAAATATAATACTGTTCATCGCTGCTGTAGAGGTGCTTTTTACATCATATGGATGTGTCAATAATCGTGATACCATGGAGAAAAACAGATATGAAGATGGCACGATTGAGGCAGTGGCGTTCATAGACAGCAGGTATGATGGGGAGGATGCTTTTTACAGAGTAGAAAAAGACTATCAGGCAATGTCTTATTGTGATTCCCTGTATCAGGGATACATGGGAACGGTAGGATATATCGGCGGAAGCGGGGACAGGAAAAGCACGGGCGATTTTTATAAGGCGGTTTCGATGGCAGTTTTAGGCGGAAATAATCATGGTATGACAGGATTCTGGGTGTCATCGTCAGTCAGCTCCGTGATGAATGTGCAGTATGTGCTGTCCAAAGTCGGAATGAATACGAAATTCGGATATGAAAAGATCGGGGAGATCGAGGGAATAACTGTTTATGGGAACCAGTATGCCCTTCCACTGGGGTATGTATACGATAGATACATGACCTTGGATGAATATTTGAACCTGTCTGTGGAGACGAGAAGAAATTCGTTAATGGAAGTGTGTGTACTGGATGAAGAAAATACCTGGGACGGTCTTGTGAAGGCAGTGCCGGAAAACAGCGTAATCGATGTGCAGCCGTATGAAATCAGCTCCGAGATGGAAATAACGGAAAATTGGATAAAACTGGATCTTCCCCAAAGTAAGCAAGGTGAAGTGAACCTTGTGGTTATGGATGTGACAAGCAATGGAGTAAAAAGCTCTATGATAGAGTATTACAACCAGAATGGAGATGCTGTCACCACATATCTGGGATTTGCGGATGGAAGTGATAAATATTTTTTGGAGTTCAACGACCCGCAGATAGACAGGATACAGATATTTGACACAAAACAATATGACATCGAACAGATCAAGGTGTATCAGATTCCGCAGGAACTGTACTATAAAAAATATATTGAAAGTCATGATATTTTAAGCAGAAATGGTCTTAAGGTTGAGCGGATGGACTGCAATAATATATGGGGTTCCATCAACAGCAGCAAGGATGGTATGATGACATTTTCCATTCCGTATGATATGAACTGGCATATATATATAGATGGGGAGGAGCACGAGCTTAAGCCTGTAAATATAGCCATGATGGGAACGGAGATTACAAAAGGGATACATGAGGTCAGGCTTGTCTACCACAAGGAGAACGTTTTTTGGAAATATGTGCTTGCAGGGGCAGTTTTATTTGTAGTGGCTGCTATTGCAGATTTTATGGGAAACAGGAGGGCATAGCCTGATGGGAATTACATCGTATACGTTTGTCCTGGCGTTCCTGCCGGTTACCTTGCTTGGATGGACGTGCCTTAACAAAAAAGAAAAATACAGGGCGGCGGACGCATTTCTTACGTCGGCGTCGCTGGTATTTATCGGAAGTTACGACTACAGATTTGTCTTCATGGTGCTGACGGCAGTGTGCATCAATTATTGGTCTGCCAGATACATGGGCATGATAAAAGAAATGGGATGGCGCAAGGCTGTCATGGCATTTTTGGTGCTTGTAAATCTCGGGATGCTGGTATTTTTAAAATACTGTAACTGGTTCAGAACGCTGTATGATTCGGACGCAGTGCTATGGAAACTGCTTGTGCCGATTGGAATCAGCTTTTATACGTTGGAACAGATCTGCTTTATTGTCGATACTTGCAAAAGCGGCAGTATGAAGTATTCCTTTCGCGAGTATGTATTGTTCAGCGCCTATTTTCCGGTGATTGTATCTGGCCCGATCCTGCGTCATGATGACTTCATAATGCAGCTTAGAGAGAAAGGATGCCGGAGTGTTTCGGCGGAGAAAGCAGCGGAAGGGCTGACTGGCTTTTGCCTGGGAATGGGCAAGAAAGTAATTATCGCATCCTGGCTTGGGAAGATAGCCGCGTTGGGATTTGATGATGTGGAGAGTGCAAAGTCCCTGACGATGATACTGAGTGTACTGGCTTATACATTGCAGCTCTATTTTGATTTTTCGGGTTACTGCGACATTGTGGAGGGCATTTCCTCGATGTTTGGATTCAGCCTGCCCATGAATTTTAATTCCCCATATAAGGCGGTATCCATTGGCGATTTTTGGAAAAGGTGGCATATGACACTGACAGGTTTTCTGACAAAATACGTATATATACCGCTTGGGGGCAGCAGAAAAGGAAAAATACGCCAATATGCCAATATTTTTATCGTATTTCTGGTAAGCGGCTTCTGGCATGGCGCGTCGCTTACATATGTTTTATGGGGAATCATGCATGGTATATGTATGGTGGCTGACAAAATAATAGGAAAGGCATGGTTAAAGCTGCCCAAGGCAGTCGGAAAGGCAGCAACATTTATAATGGTCGCGCTAATGTGGGTTCCGTTCAGGGCTGAAAGCATATATGATACATATATGATATGATGTTGGGGTCAAAAGAGTTTTTAGAAACTCTCTGACTTTCCATATAGTAC
>CAJTTO010000079.1 GCA_910579275.1 uncultured Lachnospiraceae bacterium | reverse complement strand
TATGATACAGGATGGTTCGGATTTTGTATAGGTACATGCTATCCACCGTTTACTATATAAAGGAAAAGGAATTCGAAAAATTGAATTCTTTTTTATTACTGGGAGAAAGTGTAATTGACAGATGGGATCCGTCAGTAGAGCTATATTTTAAAAAGGGCGGCATAGACGACTCTGATGTTTTTCTTTTTAATGAAGATTTTTTCATTATTCAAAAAGACGCAAAAGTAATGAAAATATTTGATTCATATGTCAAAGAAGGATTAGAGTATTTAAACTTTAAATGTGATGTAAAAAACCTTATAATCGCATATCCGATAATAAATATAGACTGTATCGACATGGAGAGGTCAAAATACAAAGTGTATAAGGGTGATAAGGACAGGATACAGCGATTTGATAAACTATATTTAAACAAAGAGAATATTGGGGAGGCTCATCTTTTTAGAATGAAACACTTAGAAGGAGGATTTATGTTCTGCTCTGATATATTAAAAAATGAACTTGAAAAAGAAAAGGTGCGAGGACTGGAGTTTACATTAATAGATTAAGTTTAATGTATTATGTACTATGACAACACCTAGAACGTGGAGAGTGACTACCGCGATGAAGTTCCAAAGGGAGGACGGACGCGCGCGGCAATGCCACACGGTACAGGTACGCGGACGAGACCATGCAGGAGCCGGGGGGCGCGGGATACTTTCCCACACGGGAAATAAGCCCGTCGGGAAATGAGTACGCGTATGCCTATGACGCGGCGGGGCGGAAGACCCATGCGAAAACCGCGGACGGCAGCGTGCACCTTGCCTACAACAGCCTGAACCACGTAACCTGCACGACGGACGGCGAGGGGAACGGGACGCATGACGACTACGACAACCTCGGGAGCCCCATCCGCCACCATAATGCAAGGCAGTGGGAAAAAGGCCGCAGCGGCGGTCATGCCTACGAGTATGATTACCTTGACCGCCTGATAAAAGTGAGGGACGCAGCCGGGCGGGTAAAGACCTTCAGAAGAAACGGACAGGGCAGCATCGTGTATGAAAGCCTGTCCGCGCTGCCCGCGCAGATACCGGAAAACCGGACGGAGCAGGGAATCACGAGCACCTATGATGCAAATGAGAACCTCATATGCATGACATGCCCCGACGGCGGGGAGTGGCACACGGAATATGACGGCGAGGGAAACCTGACGCATGACAGGAGGCCCGGGGGAATGGCGGAGCGGCGCTACACCTACGACGCCATGAACCGCCTGACGGGGGTGACCGCGGACGGCAGGACGGAGCACACCTACGCCTACGACAAAAAGGGGCACATTGTAAAGGAGACCGACGCGTCCGGGAACGACACGCTGTATGCCTACGACAACGCGGGGCGCATGACCGGGAAGTGGGAACAGGCATTTTCGGGGGACGGCGCCGGAAGCGGCGGGGAAAGGCGCAGGTACCGCGTGACGCAGTATTTGTACGACCCAGCTGGTAACATGGTGGAGGAGCGCAGGGGCAGCGACGCGGCAGACGCATACGAATACCCGCACGCATTCTTCGCCATCCGGAAGGAATACGACGGGGAGAACAGGCTCGTGGCAGTGGGGGACGACACCGGGGCGCGGGTGACCTACACCTATGACGCGAGGAACAACCGCACCGGGGAGACAAGGCGCACCAACGGGCAGGGCGCGGAGCGCAGGGCTGCCTACACGTATGACCGGGCAGGGCGGCTCGTGCACAAGACCGTGACCACCACCTCCCCATCCGGTAAGGATGCCGGGGAGACGGTGTCCGGTACAGCCTACGGCTACGATGCCGACGGAAACCTGGCCGGGGTACGGCTTCCCGGGGGCGGGCGGCTGCGCATCGTCTATGACCAGGCGGACAGGCCCATATATTTCCTCGAGGAGGACAAAAGGAACGGAATCCTCCGTGGGCAGGCATACCGCTACGCGGACACGTGCCCCCTGCCATGGGAGCAGCCATATGCAAAAGAGGACGCCGCAAGGCTGCTGAACCAGAGGCTTATGACATGCGTGTCACTTTCCGACTACAGGGACGCGGAGACCGCAGCCCTCATCTGCGCGGAGAGACCGTGCGAGATACGGCATTATGCGGGGAAAAAGGCGAAAAGCCTGTATAGGGAGCTTCACAGGGTCTACGAGGAAGCCGCAAGGTGGAACCCGGAGGAGATGGCGGCAGTCGACTACGGCGAGCCGGGGACGGACTACCACGCGGAGCATTACGCCTACAACCACCGCGGGCAGCTGACCCTTACCGGGGACACATGCGGCGGAACATACCACGCGGAATATGATACTTTTGGGAACCTCACCATGGTCACCAGCCCATACGGCTACCAGACACATTACGGACATGACAGGGACGGAAACACCGTTTCAAAGACCAACGCCCTCGGAATCCGCGAGTACCTGCTCGAATATGACGCCACCGGGAACGTGGCATCCCACACGGACGGAAACGGAAACGTCACGAAATATATCCGGGACGCATCCGGAAACGTGGTGCGCGTGACCGGACCCGACGGAAAAACTGACAGGAGTGTCACATACGATGTCTGGGGAAGGCAGCTGACCGCCACCGACGGAAACGGAAACACGACGGCCTACACGAGGGACAGGGCGGGGCGCGTGACCACCGTGACGAATCCCGACGGAAGCAGGGAACATTACAGCTATGACTACGCCGGAAACATCACGGGCGGCACGGACGGAAACGGCAATAAGACGCAGTTCCTCTATAATGGCGCAGACCAGCTTGAAAGGATAATAAAGGCGGACGGCACGGAGCGGATTTTCGACTATGACAGTGAGGGGAGATGCACCTTCCGGCGCGACGAGGACGGAAACACCGTCCGCATGGGCTACAACCTCGACGGGAACATGGTGCTGGCATCAGGGACGCCCGAGGGGCTCGGCGCACCCGCGATAAGCAGCATCTACAGATACGATGCGCGTGGATTCCTGACATCGGCGATGGAAGGGAACACGGCATACCACTATAAACGCGACAGCAAGGGCAGGGTGACCGAGAAGGCAGACAGCAGGGGGAAACTGTTCGAGGTGGTTTACAACCCGGACGGAACGATAGGAAGGCTCGGCGGGACACGCTACTATTATAACTATGCGGGGCAGATGACCTGTGTCATGCCGGACTGTGGGCTTGGTGCAAACTACGAGTATGATAACAATGGGGCGCTCATAAAAACGGAGTGCGACAACGGACTCACCACCACATACACCCGAGACAGCCGCGGCAGGCTGGAAAGCCTGCGGGCAGGGTTCGCGGGAGAGACGGCACTGCTGGACGCAAAATATACATATGACGGAAACGGAAACCGCACCGGAAAGGAAGAACTGTTCTTCATGGAAAAAGGCAGTGTTCCCACAAGCGCAGTGACACAGTATGCCTATGACAGCATGAACCGCCTGACCATGGAAAACAGGAACGGACTGGCGACCACATATACCTACGACATGGCAGGGAACAGAACCAGCCGCCTGAAAGGAGATGACAGGGAAGAATACCGCTACAACAGCAGGAACCAGCTCACGGAACGGACTGGCATGGGAAGGAGAACCAGCTGCCAGTATGACCCCGCGGGCAACCTGACACAGGAACAGCAGTTTATACAGGGATGCGCAGAGACAAGGAGATATGCATATGATGCCTACAACCGCAATACCGAGGTAAGGGGAGAGGACTTCCTGCATAAGAACTTCTATGATGCGGAAGGATTAAGGAACCGCATTGAGGAAAACGGAAAGGTGACAGACTTCGTTTACAGCGGGGACATGCTTTACAGCGAGAAAGATGTAAACAGCAGGAGGGAATGCCGTTATATTCTTGGGAATGAGTATCTCGGGCATGAGGATACGGTACAGGATGTGACTTTTTCCGGTGAGAATCAGAAACAGGAATACAGCTACATCACGGATGAACAGGGAAGTCTCCGCTACATCTTCAATACTGACAGGCAGATGGAAACCTATCAGGAATACAGTGCGTTTGGCGAGAGAATATGGCAGGAAGGAGCGTCCAGCCGTCTTGGATATAACAGCCAGATGGGGGATGAACTGAGTGGGCTGACATATCTTCGGGCAAGGTACTATAAACCAGAAATAGGGCGGTTTACGCAGGAAGATGTTATCTATGATGATGGGTTTAATCTGTATGCGTATTGTAGTAGTAATCCTGTGATATACTGTGATCCGAGTGGGTTTGCACAATTAAAATGTGAGTATAAAGCAGGTGATAAGACATCGAGAGGACGTGAATATTCTAAACATGCAGCAGATCGTGCAAATGAAAGGGGATTTGATTCACAAATAATTGATAGTATAATTGATAATAATTATAAAAGTAGAGTAAAGGAAATAAATAAATTAACAGGGGAAATCACTTGGCGGTATCAAGATAAGCGAGGAAATACTGTAATTACTAACAATTGGGGCAATAAGATAGTTACGGTGTATTCATATCCGAAAACAGCCAATGGAGGCAATTATATTCCTAAAATTAAATAAGGAGGGACAAATGAATATTAAAAAATTTATAGAAGAGTTTTTGTCAATTATTGATATAGGAATGAGCAGCGATATAAATGCTTTTTTAAGAGGAGATGAAGATATATTAAAATATGAGATTGAGGCAGATAATAAAAAAACATGTATTATTAGAATCAAGCTTAAAAATTATAATGATACGTCGGAAAAAAAATTTTGGGAAAGCTTTGTTAGCTTTATTGGATATAGATATTTAAATCTGTATATTAGGGAAGAATTACAATCTGAAAAAAAGTATAGTTATATTACAGCTGATAAAGATATGGAAGGAATAAGAATAGAGATGTTTATAAGTTGAAAGTAATTGTGAAATTTTATTTAAAAGCAATAATATGTTAGGGATATAACATAGCCTCAATGTGCTATCAATAAGGAAGGAAACACGGCATACCACTACAGGCATGACAGCGAGGGCAGGGTGACCGAGAAGGCAGACAGCAGGGGGAAATTATTTGAGGTGGTCTACAACCCCGACGGAACGATAGGCAGGCTTGGCGGGATACGCTACTACTATAATTTTGCCGGACAGATGACCTGTGTCATGCCGGACTGCGGGCTCGGCGCAAACTACGAGTATGATAACAATGGGGCGCTCATAAAAACGAAGTGCGACAACGGACTCACCACCACATACACCCGAGACAGCCGCGGCAGGCTGGAAAGCCTGCGGGCAGGGTTCGCGGGAGAGACGGCACTGCTGGACGCAAAATATACATATGACGGAAACGGAAACCGCACCGGAAAGGAAGAACTGTTCTTCATGGAAAAAGGCAGTGTTCCCACAAGCGCAGTGACACAGTATGCCTATGACAGCATGAACCGCCTGACCATGGAAAACAGGAACGGACTGGCGACCACATATACCTACGACATGGCAGGGAACAGAACCAGCCGCCTGAAAGGAGATGACAGGGAAGAATACCGCTACAACAGCAGGAACCAGCTCACGGAACGGACTGGCATGGGAAGGAGAACCAGCTGCCAGTATGACCCCGCGGGCAACCTGACACAGGAACAGCAGTTTATACAGGGATGCGCAGAGACAAGGAGATATGCATATGATGCCTACAACCGCAATACCGAGGTAAGGGGAGAGGACTTCCTGCATAAGAACTTCTATGATGCGGAAGGATTAAGGAACCGCATTGAGGAAAACGGAAAGGTGACAGACTTCGTTTACAGCGGGGACATGCTTTACAGCGAGAAAGATGTAAACAGCAGGAGGGAATGCCGTTATATTCTTGGGAATGAGTATCTCGGGCATGAGGATACGGTACAGGATGTGACTTTTTCCGGTGAGAATCAGAAACAGGAATACAGCTACATCACGGATGAACAGGGAAGTCTCCGCTACATCCTCAATACTGACAGGCAGATGGAAACCTATCAGGAATACAGTGCATTTGGCGAGACAATATCCCGAGAGGGAGCGCACAGCCGCCTTGGATATAACAGCCAGATGGGGGATGAACTGACTGGGCTGACATATCTTCGGGCACGGTATTATAACCCAGCAATAGGTAGGTTTACGCAGGAAGATGTTATCTATGATGATGGGTTTAACCTTTATGCGTACTGTGGCAGTAATCCTGTGATATACTGTGATCCGAGTGGGTTAAATAAATGTGATGTAAATGATCCAATGTCTACATCTAAAAATGCACAATTATTGCAAAATGGTGGCAACGGTACAACTGTGGAAGTGAGAACTAAGGCAGATGCAGATGCATTATTAAAAGAGGCATTTCCGGATTATCAAAAAGTTAGAGGCGTGGGTTCTCAAGAACCAAAAGGATATAGGAAAAAGACAAAGATGGATAGATGAGTAGTCTCGGAAACTCACTGAAGATGCAACAGAAAAACAGGCCATATAAA
>CAJTTO010000078.1 GCA_910579275.1 uncultured Lachnospiraceae bacterium | reverse complement strand
ATGTATGCTGAAATCTTTTACGCTGTCGATGGATATATGCTGAAAAAATATCGTTCAAATTGTATTATACCAGACGAAATTGAGAAAGAAATTATCGTTTTAATTGATTTTTGGAAAATGGTTTATACGCAGGAGGTGTGAACAAAATGCAGCATAAAACAATTTTGGCACAAGGCGGAACGGTACATTATTGGATTGCCAGAAATGAAAATGTATCAGAATGTATTGTTTTTACGCATGGAGTAACCGCAGACCATACCATGTTTGAAAAGCAGATACCCTACTTTTCAGATAATTACGCAATCATCTTATGGGATGTTCCTATGCATGGATTGTCGAGACCATATCAGCAATTCACCTATCAAGATACAGCAGAAATATTACATGGCATATTGCAGAAAGAAAACATTGAAAAAACATTTTTAGTTGGAATGTCTATGGGCGGCTATCCAAGTCAACATTTTGCTGCTATGTATCCTGATATGGTAAAAGGATTTGTGGCGTTAGATACAACGCCATTGGGATTTAAGTATTACTCAAAATCGGACTTGTGGTGGCTGAAGCAGGTAGCCCCTATGGCAAAATGCTTTACAGCTAATCTTTTGCGAAAGAGCATGGCATGGTCGGTATCAGAGAGCCGCTACTCCTATCAAAAAATGTTGTCTATGTTAAAACCACTGTCTAAAGCAGAAATTATCCAGCAAATGCGGATTGCCTATGAATATTTTATTGTAGAAAATAAAGATGTTGAGTTTTCGTTCCCCGTATTGATATTGGTGGGCGAGAAGGACAGCACAGGCAAGGTAAAGGCATATTGCATAGAATGGGCAAAGCAAAAAGGTTATCCTTTGCATTTTATAAAACAGGCAAAGCATTTTGCCAATGGAGATAATCCAGAGCAAGTAAACAAGGAAATAGAAAAATTTATTATTGAAACTGTTCACAAAGAAAGGAAAAATTATGCTGTATTATGACGAGTATGGAAACAAGGAAAATCCGACTATCATGCTTCTGCATGGGGCGGGTGCGCTTGATACATTTTGTAGGCAGTATTGCTTTTCTGATAAATATCATCTTGTTGCACCTCACTTAGCAGGTGCGGGAAAGGCGGCGGCTGAGATTTATGAGCCAGAAAAGACCGTAGAGGAACTCTTTATGCTCATTAAATCCCTACATAAAAATCGAATCGGTGTAATCGGTCATTCGCTTGGAGGTCAGATTGCAATAATGCTTGTCAGCAAGAATCCCGAATTGTTTAACTTTGCTGTGTTTTTAAGTGCATGGGTAAATCCGAAGCCAAAAACAATTCGGATGTACTGTTCTCTTGCAGGATTATCGGCAAAAATGCTGCATTGGAGATGGTTGGTGCAGTTTCAAGGAAAATATTGGAACTACACAAAGAAACAAGCTGATAATATGGCAGAATATTCAAAACAGATTACTCCGTTGGTGTATCACTCCTTCTTTTCCAATACATTAGATTTATCAAAGTTACCTGAATATCAAGCAGTAACAATACCAATGTTGGCGATTTGTGGGAGTAAGGAAGTCAGAGATATGAAAACTTCTCTTACATTACTTGCTCAAAATCCAAACTGTCAGACAATGACATTACAAGGAGCAAACCACGACTTTCCAATGCGTAACGCCAAGCAACTTAATCCAATGCTTGAAAAATTTATATTGGAGTGTTTATGAAACGAGAAACAGAATGGATACGCTGTCCTGTTTGCGGAAATAAGACCCGTGACAGAATTAGAGAAGATACGGTTTTGAAAAATTATCCTCTCTACTGCCCGAAAAGAGAATAGCTCGCAGATTTTGATTGAGGTTGTGGTACAGGCATGATATAATAAAAAGACATGATAACAGGAAGGGACAGACACCATTATGAATTATTATTTTATAGACTATGAAAATGTGCATGCAGACGGATTTATCGGGATAGAAAAGCTTGGGGAAAATGATATTATCTGTGTGATGTATACGGAGCAGAGTAAGGCGTTTTCACTGGAACTGGTGGAAAAGATTGCGCGGCAGAAAGTAAAGCTTGAGTCTTACAAGGCAGGCACAGGGGCGAAAAATTCACTTGATTTCCAGCTGGCATCTTATCTGGGGTATATGATTGCTAAGAGCAGCGGGGCAGACGACTGTTTTTATATCGTTTCGCGAGACACAGGATTTAACCATCTGGTTGACTTCTGGGCGGAACGCGGCGCGGAAGTCAAGCGGATTGTCAATTTCCTCGGCGATGAGAAAGACCCTAAGACCGCTGCTGCGGAGGAACCAAAAGCCAAGGAAAAGACGCAGACAAAGAGCAAGTCCAAGGTTTCGGATTCCAACAAGGCTACAAAGGAAGAGCTGCTGCAATATCTTACTGAGGATGAGCATACAGATAAAATACTGGAGATTTTTAACAGCTACAAGACGAGAGTCGCCATCAACAATGGACTGAGCAAGGAATTCCGCGACAGCCAGAAGAGCAGTGCCATTTACAAAAAATTGAAGACATTGTTAAAAGAGAAGCAGAAGACATAAATGATATGTGTTTTGACGGGAGGCAGTGATGGGTGTATCAGCAAAGGGACGAAGGAAGATTCAGTATAGAGACCGTACTTTTGTATGGTGGGTTGCACCTGACAGTGATGACTGTGACAGGATTTATCTGAATATCGTATCTGAAGATAAAAGCATTGTGCTTGCGTACAGGGTTGGCGACGGCAGCTTTTACGCGATGAGCAAGGGAAGGTATTTTCAGGGCAGAAAGACTTCAGGCAGATGCGAGCGGTATCGAATCCCGTTTGAAAGCCCGCTGATTTTTGTGACGCCAAGGGATGTGGCACATATGATTGCGTGGGCAGTTGACGGGGAAGCGGAAAATTTGGCGAGAATAGCCGTGAATAAGCCATGAATAAAAGAAGGAGCTGTGCAGCACAGCTCCTTTTTGACAAAGGTTTGAGCGGATTGTCCGCCGGCGGTTAATCGTTGGAATCAAGAACGATTGCGCCATGTTCTTTTTCAAATTTGGCAATATGCCGTTTCATAAGCACCTCTAATTCCCTGTTGGCAGAGCGGGCATTGTATTCTGCAACATAGCGGAATCTTTTGAGCGTATCATCTTCCACTCTGATTGTAAACTTTGATATTTTTGCTACCACGAAATCAACTCCTTTTCATTCATCAAATCAAACGGTTTTATTACTGCCCACCTGCTCGTTTAAGTAGTGAGAATCATGTGCCAAGAGAATCTAACCTGTAAATCTGACGGCAATGTGAACAGTAATACTATTTTATTATACTTGAAAATATTCTTTGTCACTATATTGACGGCAATTGAGCGGCACATTATAATATAGTATAACTGCCATAAAAAAAATAATTAAGGAGAATATTGGAATTTTGGCGGACATGTTGCAAAGGAAGATATAAAACGCAAGAGGAAAGGAGAAAAAACCAATGAAACTGTATAATATTTCCTATAAGATTACCAATGAGAAAAATAAAATGCTTTCTCAGCTGGCGGCACGATTTAAAGAAATGAACGGGTGGGATGAGCAGGAAATGCTGCAGTTCGCATTTGACCAGTTTTACGAGAAGGATATCGAAAAGAGGATTGAGTATCTGGAAGGCTATCTGGATAAACTTGAGTATGAAAAGGAGACAGGACTGGAAGACTGTGAATACTGCGTAGAGCTTATTCAGGACGAGGAGCGTGAGAAATGCCAAAAGGTGATAAATGCCTACAAGGAAGACTTCGAGAAGATGGAGATTCTGGTACTGGACGGAGGAAAGTATGGTTTTTACAAACTGCTATTCAGCAGTTTTCCGGTAGAAGTACAGGATGCCATCGTCTATGTACGCGCAAAGGAATTGTTTAATGCCTTATGGGAAGAATGGCTGGAGTCAGAATTGCTGATACTGTTTAAAGACTCACATCTGCTGGAACTTGACTATGACGAAATGTATGAGTGCCTGCCTGAAAAAAAGCAAAAAGAGATTATGGCGAAACGGGAGTATTTTGCCAAAAAAGCAGAGCTGGCATAACAATGTTCAAAAATCCCCCACCGATAACGAGTGGGGGATTTTTATGCCTATTTTAAAACTTGGTTGGTTTCAAAAATCATGTCTTCCACGTTTTTGGCAAGCTGCCCTAGTTCTTCCATTGACTTTTTGATGCTCTGGCTGTTGGCGGAAGTTGTCTGCACACTTTCGATCGCACCGGTAGTCGCTGTCAAAAGATTCTGCACAGTGGTCTCAAAGTTCTGGATAATGCGGTTGATATTTTCTATTGCGCCGCGGATTTCCTCATCGCTTTCCTTCGCACTGCCGACGGACGCCTTGGAATTATCAGAAAGCTCGCGGATGCTTGACGCCACGACTGCAAAACCGCGTCCCGCCTCGCCTGCCCGGGCTGCTTCAATTGCAGCGTTCAGCGACAGGAGATTGATTTTTCCTGCAATCTTTTCAACGTTTTGCGTCATTTCGTTGTATTTCAGGATGCTCTGGTTAATTGCATCCATCGCCTGCGTAATATTCTGGTTCATCCGGTTGAGTTCTTCCATGCGCATGGATACATTTGTCATTTCCTGCGAACTCTTTCCGCTTTCTTCCTGTATCTGTTCGGATTCCTGCTTGACGACTTCAATATTTTCAAAAAGCTCCCGAAAGACGCGCATCAGCTCGTTGTTCATAGACAGAACCTTTTCGTTGACTTCATTTACGCGTTGGCGTTCCTCCTTTATGGACTTCATCATAAATTCGTGGCAGTTTTCCGGCGTGTTCAGGCCGCGGGCAATCGCGACAGCCATATCATGGCATGAGCGGTAACCGCAGGAATGGCAGTCAAACCTCTTTTCTTGTTCCGTATACTTGCCCATAAGTGCAAATGCGCTTTCAATGTCTCTGTCCGAAATTCCGGACTTGTCAACCGTATACTGCTTGTATGTACGGATAAAGTCATCTAAACGAAGAGTCCTGTCGAACTCGGCAAACTGCTGGTCAACGCCTTTTTTGGTCGTGTTCGTCCTGCGCACTTTCTTTGCGTACTGCTCCACATCATGCATGATGTTATTCATGGCAAAGCGTTCATAGTGTACGCCGGTTGCCGGACCGCCGTTGCAGCCGTCACCGCAGTTGAGCACATCGAAAAGGTCAGGTTTTTCCTGCTCTTTGAGTCTGCTGTACGTTTCCATATCGTAGTAGAGAGAATCGGTTCCTTCTGATGTGATGACATTCAGATTAGGCGCGTGCGTCAGGATATTGCTCATCAGACCGCCCGGCTTCGGGTAAATTGCACCTTCAAGCCCCTGCTTGCCGTCAAATTCAAATTCACTGTATATTTTAACCTCGGGAAGCCTTACGCCGTTTTCGTCAAAGTAGCGTTTCAGATGCTCCATCGTTACATTGTAGTCCACAAGACCAGTCTCGCGAAATTCCTCAATTTTTGCAATGCACGGAGAAATTGCCGCAATTTTTCCGCGGTAGCCCAAAACTTTTTTCATGTATACGGCAAGGCACAGCATCGGGCTGTGTATCGGTGACAAATTGGAAAAAAGTTCAGGCTTATGCCGCTGCACATAATTTACAACTGCCGCGCAGGGCTGTGAAATCAGCTTTTTACCCGGATTTTTTTCCAGATAACGCAGATGTGCCCAGGTACAGATGTCCGCTCCGAAGCTTACGTCGTATATTTTTTTGATACCGTGGTCGTTCAGCCACTGCAGGGCATGGCGCCAGTTTCCGTCAAACGCAATTTTTATGGACGGCGCCGCAATTAGGGCAATTTCCTGCCCGCGTTTCAAGTCTTCCAGAAAACGCAAAGTGTCATCAATATAGGATCTTGCGCCATGGGAACATGCCCGTATGCATGCACCGCATTTAATACACTTTTCGTCGTCTATGGTAATTTTTAGTTTGCCTTCCCCGTCCATACGGGCAATATTGGCATCCCCGACAGGGCATGCGCGCACACAGGCATTGCATCCTACGCATTTGTCAACATCTACATTGATAATACTCATGATTACACGATCCTTTCACAAAAAATGTATAACATTTTATCAATAGACTGCAATTTATGCACAATAATGTATAAATATATTATAAAATGCACAGCCGTATGTGTCAATATATGGATAATTTTGTTGCTTTCCAGATGGCATTACGATGTTACTGTTCAGACGTCCACCAAAGTAGTGGGAATCATGCGCCGAAATGCTTGCCCTTTAGCATTTTGTGTACAAAATCTGTTATAATTCACACCGCAATAGCTTGTATACCGATAAAAACTGGCGTGGGTGTGAATTGTAACATTACGATTACATAGATAACAGGACAATTCCTGATTATGGCTTTGTGAGCCACGCGGGAAAACGTGTATACAATAAGGTTTTACCTGAAATGAGCCAGACAGTACACAAGCGCACATCCCACGGCGTAGCAGAGAATGTCCTTGATGGAGTAGTCTCGGAAACTCACTGAAGATGCAACAGAAAAACAGGTCATATAAACGA
>CAJTTO010000077.1:6619-8739 GCA_910579275.1 uncultured Lachnospiraceae bacterium | reverse complement strand
GTTTATATGGCCTGTTTTTCTGTTGCATCTTCAGTGAGTTTCCGAGACTACTCCAAAAGTAAATATCACACAAGCACTTTAGGACTTCAACGCTTTTATGTGATAAAGTGAAACCATTATACCGCACATAGGGGAGATATGTCAATAAGGGATAATGAAAATAGGACTTTGCAAGGCTTGATGCCTGTAACAGGAGGTCAAAGCCTCAACTGCCGCAGATATTGCATTGTGCATCAAAAATAGATATAATGAATGAATCAGACAATACAATAAACAGCTCCCTTTTTCCGGATTTTCAGACCGGACGGAGTACGAATGGGAACGAGCACAAGGAGGTAAACTATGAATTTACAACGCGGCATGCGTGATAAAATCGCAAATTACATCAATGCGGACGCGGAATTTTGTATTGAAATGGGCATCATTGGTTCCGCAGTCTATGATTTCAGTTGTTTCGGCATCGACCAGTCAGGCAGACTTTCGGATGACAGATATATGATATTTTACAACCAGACTGCATCGCCGGCAGGGGAAATCACGCTGACGCTGCATAATAATACCGCAAAATTTTTTGTAAACTTGTCAAAGCTTCCGGTCAGTATTGAGAAACTGGTATTTACAGCCAGTATCGACGGAAACGGTACGATGGGAGAGATTTCCGCACATCGTTTTACAATATCACAAGACAACGCGCAGCGGATCGCAATGGAACTGTCCGGTTCGGATTTCAAACAGGAAAAAGCAATCATCTCTGTTGAAATTTACAGAAAAGGCGAGTGGCGCATCGCTGCCGTAGCCAACGGTTTTAACGGCGGATTGTCGGCATTATTGTCGGCATATGGTGGTACGGAGATTTTTTCCGAGTCTCCCGATACGGAACCCATCGTACCGAGTGCCGTGAATACAGTATCTCCCAGTCCGCAGACGTTTCCCGAATCCACGTCGCGTCCGGTTTACGTATCAACACCCTCTGCGCCGGAAAATAGCGAGGCGGAACTGACACAGAAAATCATGGGAAAAATCAGTCTGTCAAAAGATAAGGTAAATCTTGAAAAGCATGTTGTCAACCTGAGCAAATGTGTTGTCAGTCTCAGCAAAGAAAGCGGTGTAAACCTTGGATCCGCAAGTGCAAAGGTAGTGGTCGTGCTCGATTACAGTGGGTCGATGAGCAGACTTTATGCGAACGGAACCGTGCAGCATACCATTGACAGGCTTGTCCCGCTTGGACTCACCTTTGATGATAACGGCTCCATTGACGTATATCTGTTCCAAAGTGACTATAGAAAGATGACAGATTTATCATTGAGCAATTACGACAACTATGTAAGAACTGTAATAGCTGCGTCCGGCTATACCATGGGCGGGACAAATTATGCGCCGGTATTAAGTGCAATTATAGGAGGGGGCGTAAGTTATCAGGGCGGATTTTTGGGATTCGGCAGAAAAGCGGTAAAGACAGAGGCAATCGTAGATGATGCAGATCCGACATTCATTCTTTTCATCACAGACGGAGAGAATGCCGACAGGAATGAAACAGACAGAATTATCCTCAAATCATCGGAAATGAATGTATTTATCCAGTTTATCGGAATCGGAGATTACCAATTCCGGTATTTGGAGAAGCTTGATGATATGCCTGGCAGAAAGCGTGACAACACCGGATTTTCCAAGATGAAAGACTTGGAAAGGGCAGATGACAACGAACTGTATATGAACGTGCTTAGGCAATTTTCCTGTTGGCTGAGAGGGCAGCAGTAAGAATACACGAAACAGATGGTGCTGATACCATATCGAACACTGGTATAACCCGCACGCAATAACCTTATGTTTCACTTGCCTGTTTTCCTGACAGCACTATAGTTTGGATTATATGAATACCCGCCCAGACAATGCTTTAATCATAATTGAAAATAGTCCGGTGTTCGGGTAGACTCCATGTACAGCTTGTGATATAATGCAGATACCAACTGACAATACCATTACCAAGATGAGGAGTGATACGATGACAGACAATGAATTATTGTTAGCAATTTCAAATATGATGGACACGAAGCTTGAAACCTTAAATAAGGAAATACAGGGACTCGGAGGGGAAATCAGGGAAATTAAGGAGGACGTGG
>CAJTTO010000077.1:0-6519 GCA_910579275.1 uncultured Lachnospiraceae bacterium | reverse complement strand
CAGTTCTGAAAGAGGACGTGGCAGTTCTGAAAGAGGACGTGGCAGTTCTGAAAGAGGACGTGGCAGTTCTGAAAGAAGACGTGACAGTCTTAAAGGAAGATGTCGCAGATCTCAAAATAAGAGTAAAGAAGATAGAGTTAACGCAGGAAAATCAGATTTTGCCACAGCTGAACATGATACAGGAATGTTACACTTCGACTTACGACAGGTACAGGGTAAGTGTTGATGATTATGAGGTGATGAAACAGGATATCTCTGTTCTTAAGAACGTAGTGGCGCAACATAGCGAAAAACTTCAAATGCTGGCATAAAGGAGAGAATGTAATGAAAAGAAGTCGGCTATCTTATGACGAATGGAAGTGTATTACAAAAAAGGTGCTGTCGGGCAGGCAGGTGCATACTGATTTTTTCGCAGGCTACATCGGATTAATGGACATTCAGGAGGTCAGCGAAGCACAGACGTGGAAATTTCATGATGAAGTGTTTGTGGTATGCGATGAAGGAATGAAATGGCTGTCGATTCTCCCGCAGGATAATTTTTACTGCATTACAGCCATGATGAATAAAGAAAATGAGATTCAGGTATGGTATATTGACATGATTGCCGGACAAGGGGTGGGCGCGGACGGGATTCCATACTTTGATGATTTATATCTGGATTTGGTTGTCTATCCGGACGGCGAAATCATGGTGGACGACATGGATGAACTGGAGGAGGCGCTGCGCCAGTCAGATATTACGCAGGCACAGTTTGACCTCGCAGTCACTACAGCCGATAACCTGAAAAACGGATTGTTGAAAGAGGTTAATTTGCTGAAAGAGTACACCATGAAATGTTATGAAATCATATCGGCGCAAGTATAATAATTTGGTTTGCGTAAAAAGTTATAATCAGGAGATTGAAACAATGAGCAATGTGATGGAAGTGATAAAAAAACGCAGTTCGACAAGGGGCTACACAGGCGAGCCGCTGACAGCCGAGGAGCTGAATGTGCTGATTCATGCCGGTTTGCAGGCGCCGACAGCCACAAATAAACAGGAGATTCATTTTACGGTGCTAAAGGGTGACAATCCCATCCTTGCGGAGCTGGAAGCGGAGAAGAACCGCCTGCGTGATATTACAGAACCCCCGCACAATTTCTACTATGAAGCACCTATCGTCATCATACTCAGCGCCGACAGTGAATTCCGATGGAGTGCACTGGACGCCGGAATTGCTGTGGAAAATATGGCACTGGCAGCGGAGGAGCTTGGGCTTGGCAACTTAATCATCGGCTGCATCTTTGACGCCATGCGTGGGGAGAAGAAAGCATATTTTTCACAGGCATTGAAATTTCCTGAAAAATATGAGTACGAAATTGCAATTGCATTTGGCCATAAAGCAGTTTTCAAGGAACCACATACATACGATGCCGATGCGCAGGTCACTTTTTTATAAAATATGAAATTGCACTTGATTTAATTGTGCTGTTAGAGACTGGTGAAAAGAAGAAATGCTCCAGAGCGTGTTTGAAAAATGCTTTCTGGCAGATGTCAGGAATGAATTTTCAAACACGCTCTGGAATAGGCAGACTGCCTTAGTTATCACCTGTAATCTTAAAAACATTCATGTCCTTTTTCAGTGTCTGGGACAATACGGACAAATCATTGATTCGCTGGCGCATATCTTCCATCATATCTTCCTGTATTTTGGCATTGTGCGATACACCTTCTGTACTTTCCAACACATTTTCCGCAAGGGAAGATATCGTGTTGATGGCATCGGTCAAAGTTCCGGTGCTGCCGGTTATCTCCTCCGTGACAGATGACACGCTTGTCATTTCTTCGGAGACCTGTGATATTTTGTGGATGATACCTGCAAAGCTTTCCCTTGTCTCGGATGTAAGGCTGATACCTTCCTGAACGGAATGGTTTCCATCCTCCATTAGTGTAACACATCCTTCAATGCAGTTCTGAATTTCCATGATAATTTTTGAAATTTCTCCGGTCGCTTTTCTGGATTCTTCCGCCAGACTGCCGACTTCCCCTGCGACGACGGCAAAACCTCTTCCCTGTTCCCCTGCCCTTGCAGCTTCGATGGACGCATTCAGTGCCAAAAGGTTTGTCTGCGCCGCAATGTCGGTAATCAGCTGCGCGACATTCTGGATGGTGTTGGACATCTTTGACAGCTCTCGAATCTGAGTGAAGGTGTCTGTTACCTTCTGCTCAATTTTTGCCATCTGCTCGACCACGACATTTAACTTTTCGGCGCCTAACTGTGCCTCGTGCGCGGTGTCTACAGATGTTGTGCTGATATTTGATATGTTCTGGGCAATGCTTTCCATTCCCCTTGCAATCTCCTGTGTCATTTCGTAATTGGACTTTGTCAAATCACTCTGTTCACCTGTTTTCACAACTGCGTTTTCGGACATATTGACAATATCCATGGCCTTTTCTTTGGTGCTTTCCACATTGCTGCTCAGTGTTTCTGAGATGAGCATGAGATTTTTCGCATGGCTTCCTGTCTCGGCAATCAGGTTACCCAGATTTTTTTTCATATGCTGCATGGCATTTGCCATATTGCCAACCTCGTCTCCCCTGCCAAGGAGCCGCGCGCTGATGTTTGCGGTAAAATCGCCCATTCCCATCGCGTCACAAATCTTTACAATCTCTTTGATTGCCTTAAATTCGAAGTTGCAATATAAAACCATCACGCCGCCGCTCAGGATCAGCATAATCAGCGCCACGACGACTGCAATTGTCCGGATTTTATCGACGATGGTATCGACCGTATAATTGTAGATGCCGACATCCATCGACCCCCACAAGGTACCATTGACATAAATAGGGCACATGACGTCATATGTCCATGCTTTCTGGACATCAGCCCAAAACTGGCTTGTCATTATTTCGCCGTTCTGGGAGGCGGGCACTGTGTAGGCAGTATCGTCCAGATACGATTTGCCGATCTTTTCCGTGTCGGAATGTGCGACCGCTGTGACAGAGGTGTCAATAGCAACTGCGTATGCGTAGTGCTCATTCTGGGCGACACAGTCTTCCACAAAGGACTGCAATTCCTGAACATCTGCGCCTTTTTCCAGCAGGATGCTGACCTGTTTGGCAAGTTGCGTGTCCTCATTGATAAATTGAGCAGTCATGTGCTCCGATATCAGATCTTCCATAAAGTGGAGCGAAACAAATGACATCGCTGCAAAGCTGACAATAAATAGGATTATTGCCGTCAGTGTAACCTTTGCTTTTAGTGAAATTTTCTTTTTCATTGCAATCTCCCTTCCTCATATGAACTGATAATCCTATAACAGAATCGAGCAGGGAAGCAATCTTCCGCAGCCCGTGCGCGGGGCGTGTACCATTCTGCCGACATATTATGTACGCACGTTCATGTGCAATCGAGTAGGGAAACATTGTTCCACAGCCCATGCACCATTCTGCCGATACTTTATGTCCGGATGCCCGTATGCAAAAATAAAGAGTACGCAGGCCATTGCAGCGAACTCTTTAAACGCATAAAAGTGAAGTTATATACAGGAGGAGTGCGAGGAAATTCGCTTTTTCTTATGTGTAACGCAGTTTTGAAACACTAGCTGTCCCTTACTGCGATGTATGGTAACAGTTATGAAATGCGTACTTCTGTATTTCATGTTTATGGATTTTACGATATAATAATAACATATCTGCGCATATCGCACAATATATATTTTCGTAAAATTTCGTATTTTTGCACGCATACTCTGTGCATGAGAATTGCCGGTTTTGCGCATGGTATAGTCAATTTGATGGGCGGGCGTGTTTTTATAAAAAGCCATAATGCTTTAATGCCTGTCGGATTCCGCCGCAGCTTGATTTGGCGGTAATATATTCCACCTGTGTAAAAAGGCTCTCCGGCGATGCGTTGCCCATTGCAATACTGTGGGGTACGTAGGAGAGCATCGGCAGGTCGTTGTTGCTGTCCCCGAAGGCATACGCATCGAATAAACCGAGATGATAGTAGTTTAGTACATACTGGATTCCGGTTGCCTTCGAGTATCCATAAGGCACAAATTCCCGAAATGTGCCGCCCCTGTCGATGCAGTCAAACCATTTGTCGCTGACACGGCGGAATGCCTCGAGCTGTGTTTCCTCCTGATACCAGATGACAAACTTGTCCGCAAAAAAATTGGGGCTTTCGAGATCCTCCGGCATGTCATCATAACGGCGGGCGAAGGAATCATACTGGCGCACTGCGTCCGGGTGGTGCAGCGGGCGTGACAGATCAAACGCCACAAAGCTGCGGGATTCAAACAAAATATCCACATCTGCCGCGCGCGCCGCCTGTAAAAGCTGCATTGTCGTGGAGTGGGTCTGCGCGACATGGAGCACATCCTGTCCCCCGCAGTAAATATTGGTGCCGCAGCCGCACACATATCCGTCCCAGCCCACCTCCCGAAAGCGGCGCTCAACATTCTGGAAACAGCGGCCGGTGTTGATAAACATGAGATTTCCGTTTGCGCGCGCCGCTGCGATCGCGGAAACAGCATCCGCCGGAACACTTCCGTCGCGTTCCGAGGTCAGTGTCCCGTCTATATCAAAAAAAGCTATTTTTCTTGCCATGTGGCTTTCTCTCCTTTGCTTGTATCGATGGTTCCCTTAAATGCACGGTCACACGCCTTCTTATTTATGCATATGGGGAGCTGAATAAAAATTTTTCATTTTCTAAATATATAAGAAATAACAGCAAAAGTCAACAATACTGTCAGATTTTGCCCGCATAAAAAGTATTATAGGTAGGAACGAACGTTGAGCTTGTATGACAAAAGGAAGGAGGTGGTTTGGGAATGGAACAGGATACAGCGGAATTGTTTACACGCTATGGGGACATGATTTACCGGATTGCCATGTCATATGGAAATTCTGCGCAGTTTGCAGAGGACATGGTTCAGGAGGTTTTCGTGCGGTATTTGAAAAAAAGACCCGCGTTTGAAAACCGTGAACATGAAAAGGCATGGTTTATCCGTGTGGCGGTAAACTGCTGTAAAAGTACATTGTCGTCCGCGTGGTTTCGGCATGTCTGTCCGCTCGAGGAGACGGGACAGACTGCGGTGCCGTTTGGCGATGAGGAATCATGTGTACTGTATGAACTGTTGTGCATCCTTCCGGCAAAGTACCGCATTGTGCTGTATCTGCGCTATTACGAGGAGTACAAGGTGAAGGAGATTGCCGGTGTACTTGGCGTTACGCCCAATCTAGTCTCGGCGAGACTGCTACGGGCAAAAAAGCTGCTGCGGCAGGCGTTTTTTAAACACAATCAAAAACAGGAAAAGGAGGCGTTTCGGGATGAAACAGGAAATATATAAGAATATGTATCAGCAGATATGCATGACGGAGGAACAAAAAAACAGCATTTGGCGGCGCATACAGGCAGAGAAAACAAGTCTTGCCAATACAGTGCGGTTCAGGGCAAAGCTTCCGGCGCGTGCCGCAGTCTGTGCGGGCGTGCTTCTGGTGTCCGGTATGACAGTGCTTGCGGCAGGGGAATTTTCAGTGATGGACAGACTTGCAGAGGCGATGGGATTTTTCACGGAAAATACGCAGGAACTGACGGAGGAACAAAAAAACGTTTTTGCCCGGTACGGAATGGCGCTTGGCAATGAAATTGCAATGACACATGGTACCCTGAAACTCGACGCTGCCCTGTATGATGGGGCGTATCTGTTTATTCCGTTCCGCTATGTATTCCATGAGGACGCAGAAGGTTATGCGGAGCTAAAAGCCGGAACGGATATCCGAAAGACAAGTCTTTGGCACGACGGAACCGTGGCAGGATTTCACGAAGACCTTGTGTACATGGACAATGAGCGGCTGGGGTATCGCATGCGGCAGGATGCCAAGGCAGTGACGGAATCCCTTACAAAGTTTCGTCATGAAATTACGGAGGACGGTGTATTGTCAGGGAGCGTGCTGCTGTCGACAAACGGAGACAGACTGTTCACCGAAGGGGATGTTATTGAAGTTGTCAGACATGCGCGGAATACTAAAAAGGAGGAACAGACAGGAGAAGAGATAAAAGAAGAGATAAAAGTACTCACAGAGTTTACGCTGGAAAAACCCGTAGCGCAGAGTGCTGTGGCGCTGGATGCGGCAGACCGCAGTGCGTTGGGGGAGCTGGGACTAGACATAGAAAACATGACCATTTCCCCGCTTTCACTCCAATATGATGGCAGCGGCACGCACAAGGATATCACACATACTTATATGGAGGTTGTTTTGAAGGATGGCAGCGTTGTAGATGACATGGGAGCGGGATATGAAACCGCGCACTCCGCAGCAGAGCAGGAAACCACCGCCTTTCATGCACGCCGGTTTTTTACCGCACCTATTCTGCCAGAAGAAATCGAGGGCGTGCGTGTGTGGAATGATAGCGCAGAAGAATTGTGGATTGATGTGAAATGGAATTAGCGTGCAAGTATTTTGGTGCATGATACCCACTAGTGTACTGTCCGGATTATATTCAGGCAAACCTCCTTGCCTAAATGTGTGCTC
>CAJTTO010000076.1 GCA_910579275.1 uncultured Lachnospiraceae bacterium | reverse complement strand
TCATAATCTGGTTCTTTCTTAATATTTTTTTCACCAAACCATATCCTTCCTATTGTTTCTCTTTGCTACTTCTATCATATTCCACACACCCTTTTCTTAGACTTACTACTTTAAAAATTTATCAATTATTCCATTCGCAGCACTTCGACCTTGTTTGCCTCCACTCCATACAGCGCCATCACAAGCTTTACAATCTGAAGTCTTATCCCTTCGTCGGCAGCGCCCTTTGCCGCCACAACCACACCGTCAATTTCCGGACTTTTTGTCTGTGATATAAACGGCACCTCGTTCCCGTCAGCGTTTCTGGTATATACCGTCGCCTCCTCTTTCCTTAACTCACTGCTCTCTCCGCTTGTCGAACTCGAGGTCGGACTGTCCTTCTCCACAACGTATTCCTGTGAATTCTTCATATATATCAGCACCTTCACGTCCCCCACTCCTGCGACACTTGAGAGGAAATCTTCGAGTTCCTTTTCAAGCCCCTTGCGATATTGTTCCGCGGCCGTCCCACCGTTCCCGCCGTTCTCCTGCTGCAGGCTTTCCATATTGTCAGCGCTGATTGTGTTTTCTGTTCCCTGACTTTTTTTCTTTGAGTAACTATTGTTATTTTTATCAATAGGCAGCATAATCACAAAGATTAAAATCCCGCTCAGGAAAACAATCAGCATGGTCTCCTTTGTCGGTCTGCCGTTCCCTTCACTCCCCCCGTTCAGGAACATCCGAAGCCTGTTCGCGAATTTCCCCGCCATTCTCCTCACCTCCGCCTCTGCTATCGTACTCCTCTTGTGCTTCCCCTATTATTTTATCCCCCCAGATTCTTTGCTCGTAGTATGCCTCCCCCTCCCGAATGCCATCTGTTCTTGTCATCTCTTTCCACTCCTTCTCCCATTTCTCATACAGCACATCCGCCTCGCAGAAACTGTTTTCTACCTGCCCCGCAAATGAAAACACCACATTACAGCAGATGCACATTGTCAGCAGATAGGAAAAGAGCTTTAAATACTTTTGGTAAGCGCTCCCTTCCGTCAGCTGAATCAGACACTGAAAACATATGACTGTATATACCAGCCGCCGAACCTCCATCGCCAGTTGTTCCATAACGCCTCCTTTTTTCCTAACTTGTGGCATTCGTGACCGCGGCTATGGTCACAAAAAATAAAGTAGTGACTGTTATTAATATCCTGAGAAGCATAAACCCTGCCTCCGATATGTACTCAATGCATTTCATCATCTGCTTTTCACCACAGATGCTTCCCAGAGCGCCGCTCACCTTGATAATAAGAAGAATCATAAACGCTTTCAGAACCGGCGCCGCTATCAGCAGTACAATCACTACCAGTATCAGCACGCCAAGGCTGTTTTTTACCGCGATTGCGGATGCCAGCGTCACACTTGATACAGACTCGACAATATCGCCTATCCCCGGAATTGCTCCCGCCGTTTTCTCGATGACGGTATTGTTTGCCTTGTCAATTACAGGTGTTATTATAACTTGCAGAATACTGCTGCCTGATATCAGCACCACCATCATTTTCAGCACCCACTGTATTCCTTTTTTAATCAGATCCATAAGTCCCTTAAACCGTTCTTCCCCCCATATGCTCTCCACTACGCCCAGCATTACATATCCCTCGACCACTGTCGTCAGCGATGCCGCCATAATTCCTTCTATCAGGCACAAAAACCCTAAAAGCAGCTTATAAAATATCAGCGCTGTCAGTCCGGAACCTGCTGCGGCAATACAAATCATATATGCCGGTATCATCAATTTGAGAAATTCAATCATCTGCCCCATCGCATCATTCACGATTTCGAGCACACTGTGAAACGCGTCGATAAGCACCACCAGCTGGCATATAATAAAAAACGTTCTGGCCGCTTTCGCCGCCCCCTCATTTTTCAAGGCGGACATCAGGCTGCTCACCAGCGCCACCAGAATAAATAATACCAGCACGGATACAAAAAGCCGTTTCCATCCATCAATAACACTTGTTATTGAACTCGCAATATACCTCCAGAACAAGTCTGGTTCCAGCACCCAGTTTCCTTTGAGTACATCCTCTATAAAATCCATGGAATTTGCATTCCGCCCCGGAAGCAGCTCGCGTAACAGTTTATCGAGTATGCTTAAATCAGGAAGTATATCCACCTCCTGCCACAAACTTATGTCCTGACTCATCTCATTATTCCCTCAAGCATGTCTATCATGATTCTGATTATGGGAAATCCCGCAACCATAATGGCAATTTTTCCGAACAGCTCAATATGGCTGCTCAATGCCGAATACCCCGAATCCTTGCACAAATTGGCGGCAAAATCACAGATGTATGTGATGCCAATAAGTTTTAAAAGCAGGGATATGTATGTGGCATTTCCACCGAGTATGGATTCCCAGTTTTTCAGCTCCTCCACTGCCTTCCCGAGTACCCCAAGCACCCTTATCGCGATAAAAAAGCTGACAAGTATAATAATCAATGTAGCATATTCCGGCTTGTCTTTTTTTAATATAATGGACGCGAAAAGTCCCGCCAAGGCAAGTACACAGATTTCAAGCATCTCCTACACCTTCCATTCCTGTTTGCTTTGGTTTACAGTGCAAACAAATCCTGTATCATCTGAAAAAGCTGATATATGTATGGAACAATCCACGAAAGCACCAGCACCAGTCCGGCAAGACTTATCAGAAATGCATGTTCTTCCCTACCGCTATGTTTTAATACCTGTCCCAGAATCGTTATCAATATACCAACTGCTGCTATCTTAAATATCAGACTGACTTCCATCTTCATCCCCATTTCCACATATTCTTATAAAAATAATATGATACATAATATTCCGGTAAGCGTGCTGAGCGCCTTTATCAGCCTGCTGTTCTCATCCTTTTTTGTCTTAAGCCTGTCTATTTCATTATCAAGCTCCATCTCGAAAAGTCCAAGCGCCTCCACCTGCAGCTGCCCGCCCTCATAGGCAAAACAGTTTCCCATCCTTTCCAGATATCCCATCCCAGTCTGTGATGTGTTTGCTCTGCACTTCATTTCCTGCACAGCCTCGTTCCATATCCGAAGCAGGGGCATTCCGTCCCGCTCCTTCATTCTTTGCGAAACCTTTTGAAAGAAAGCCCCATACGGCGGTTCCGCCTTTTGTGATACCATGTCAAAGATTTCTTCCATTGGTCTGTGCAAGTATGTGATTTCTCCCATAATATACAAAAGTATCTGTTTTTGCGTCTTCAGATGCTGTATATCCCTGTTCATTTCACCGCAAAGCGACCATCCAAATCCAAGCGCACCTGTCATTACGCAGGCGCCCGCAATAAGCTTCTGCCACATACCATGTTTCCCTCCTTGTCATAAATTTCAAAATACCTGTCCATATTCTCGTCTGCCGACAATACGACAAATCTATCAATTAGCTTTAATTTCAATATCCTCTCCATGTCACTCTTGTGCCTTATATCCTCCAGTGAGCGTCCGTGCACTGTCGACACAATGCTGCACCCGCTTACCCCTGCATGAAGAATTGCCTCCGCGTCCGTACATTTGCCAATTTCATCTATCGCAATCACTCTCGGCGCAAATGTCCGAACCAGTATGGAAATTCCCTGCTGCTTATCGCCTCCTGTAATCACATCTGTGCGCTCACCACAGTCCAGCATGGCGCTTCCTCTGTAAGCCCCTGCGATTTCGCCTCTTTCGTCAACGACACCGACATTGCATCCTGCATACCCATCTGCCCCATTTGACAGCAGACGGACCGTGTCTCTTAGCAAAGTTGTCTTACCGACTCCCGGCGGCGAAATAATCAGCGTATTTAACGGTGTCCTTTCTCTGGAATAGAGATACCTAATGATTCTGTCCGCTATTTTTTTATGCTCGTGCGCCAGCCTGATATTCATATAACGGATGTATTTTGCAATGAATCGTCCATTTTCCGCAGCCGTGAGCTCACCTGTAATTCCAATCCGGTGTCCACCCTCAACCATCAGATACCCCTGTTTGCGCTCCTCCTCATACGCATATACGGAATCATGACACAGATAGCGAAATATCTCGTCCATCTCCCGCTCACCATAAACGATCGCAAGTCTTTCCTCTCTGTCGGACATCACACGGACTGGCTGGTTGACGCGCAGTCTGATTTCCTGTATTTTTTCAAAATCTACTGCACTGCTCTCCCATCCGCTTCTAAGCGCCTGTGGAAAAAACTGCAGAATCCGGTTATCTGCTGCCATGGTATATTCCCCCTCTTTCTCATGCCCGAATATGAACCGCACAGTAAACTAGTCCATACCTCAATATATGTATCAAAATCCAAATTATGAACACGAAAGAAAAACAATGTACATATTGACAGTTTTTCCCCTTATGATATGATTAATTATCACGATTGACTTGACAAATTTTACAACGGAGGTACATGAAATGCATGACATGAAAGAAAAGTTACACACGGGGGAGCTTTACATTTCCTGGGACGAAGAAATCCTAAAAGAGCAGGTGGCATATCAGGATAAGCTATGTGAATACAACCTGACCAAGCCATCCGAATCAGAAAAGAGAGCCAAAATGTTAAAAGAAATGCTCGGGGACTGCGGTGAAGGTGTCTATATTGAGGCGCCATTCTACGCAAATTTTGGCGGACACCACTGTCATTTCGGAAAAATGGTCTATGCCAACTACCACCTGACTTGCGTAGATGACACACACATCTATGTCGGGGACTATACCATGATTGGTCCAAACGTGACCATCGCAACCGCAGGGCACCCGATTATGCCGGAACTACGCGAGCAGGTATACCAGTATAACATGCCCGTCCATATCGGGAGAAACTGCTGGATCGGTGCAGGGGCAATCATTTTGCCCGGAATAACCATCGGGGACAACACCGTAATCGGCGCAGGAAGCGTGGTGACAAAGGACATCCCCGCCAATGTTGTCGCAGCGGGAAATCCCTGCCGGGTTATGCGCCCAATCAATGACCATGACAGGGCATACTATTATAAGGACAGGAAAATAGAAATAAGGGAGTAATCATACTCCCTTATCCTGCGCACATCAACAACTATTCCTCTTTTTCCGTCACAACACCAATGAATTTTGTCATCAGTGGAATATACGTGCCTATAAAGACAAGCACCGCGATTATCGCCGCCCTTCTCTTGCTTTTTTCCGGCAATTGCATTCCAATCAAAATACCCATTGAAAAAAGACAGAATTTCAACAGAGCCATATCTTTCCAGCTGCTTTTCTGTATATACCTATCTGCATAACCAAACAAACATTTCATCACAGTACCTCCTTTTTCATCCTTAGAAACAGTTTCACTTTATATTACAGTCAGAATTCCCACTGATTTCAACAGCAGAATGACCAGCAATATCGGCGCAATATAGCGAATCATCACAACATATAGCTGCTTTCTGCCAAATCTGCTCCCCGACTTCTCCACCTCGTCTATCACCGCTTTGGGCTTCAGCACCCACCCGATTAGAACACATGTTCCAATCGCAACCAGCGGCATCAGCAGATTGTTGCTGATATAGTCCATAATATCCAAAATCTGTGCGACTGCCCCGTTTGGCAGCTTGAACTCAAAGTACAGGACATTGTACCCAAGGCATACAATCACACCGCCGACAAGCGCGATGACCGTCTCGACCGTCGACGCCTTGGTGCGTGTCATGTGGAACTTGTCCATAAAGCTTGACACAACTGCTTCCATGACGGACACGGCACTCGTAATCGCCGCAAACAGCACCATCGCAAAAAACAGGCATCCCACGAGATTTCCGATTCTTCCCATTGACGCAAAAACCTTTGGCAGGGATATGAACATCAGACTCGGTCCCGACGCTGCCATCCCCTCCCTGCCCATAAACGTATACACCGCAGGAATAATCATGACACCTGCCAGAAACGCTACAGCTGTGTCAAAAATTTCAATCTGGTTAATCGATTTTACCAGATTGGCGTCATCCCTGACATAAGAACCATACGCGACCATAATTCCCATCGCCACGCTGAGACTGAAAAACAGCTGCCCCATCGCGTCGAGAAGCACCGTAAAAAATCCTTTTACCGTCATGCCGCTCAAATCCGGAATTACATAAATCAGAAAGCCCTCCATGCCGGTTCTAGCCACACCGGATTCATCCTCATAGTGAATTGTCAGCGAAAAAAATGCAATACCGACTACCAGCAGCAGCAATATCGGCATCAGCACTTTCGAGGATGATTCAATGCCCTTATTGATTCCGCGGAATACAATAACTGCAACAATCAGCAGAAAAACAACCAGCAGTACAATGGGCTGCCACGATCCGGTGATAAATTCCGTAAAATATCCGTCCTCTGCCGCCGCGGCTCCGCCCCCAGTCAGATACGCAAGGAAATACTTTACCACCCAGCCGCCAATCACGCAGTAATACGGCATAATAATAACTGGCACAAGGCAGGCAAACACGCCGAGAAAGCCCCACTTGGAACTTAATTTCGCATATGCGGTCAGCGGGCTCTGTTTCGTCTTCCGACCAATTGCAATCTCTGTCGTGAGCAGCGTAAATCCGAACGTGAGCGCCAGTATCAGGTAAATCACCAGAAACAGCCCCCCGCCGTCCTTCGCCGCCAGATATGGAAACCGCCAAATATTGCCCAGACCGACCGCACTGCCCGCCGCCGTCAGCACAAAGCCAATCGAACCTGAAAATGAATTTCTACTTTTTTCTTTTTTCATGTTGCCTCCTACTCCTCCCCAAACGCACATGGATATCTCAGGCCATCCTGATTTCTCCATTTTCTTTTGTCAATTTTGTCTGCCACTCCTATATATTGAATTGACAGCATAATTAGTATAAGTATACTATTTTGCGCCCCATATGTAAATCATTATTTTACTTTCTTCTGTTCCCTTGAATATTTTGACAAATTCCTATGAACTCTCTATAATAAAGGATATTAATTTTGAAAGGTAAGATGAATATGAGCAAATTTAACGCAAGCCACATCGCTATTCCCACAATTTTAAAAGTAGAACCCAACGCACTGGACAACATTGGCGCCTATCTGAGCGGGTGCAGTTTCCAAAAAGTAGTCATTTATTTTGGAAACGGTCTAATTGACATGTTTGGGTACAAGGTGCTGGAAGCACTGCGGGAATCCGGCATTGAAGTTTTGGAATACTGTGAGCTGGATACCGTCAACATTGACGATATCATCAATCTGGCGTTCGGACTGCCAAACGCCACGCAGGCTGTAATCGGACTTGGCGGCGGCAAGGTTATTGATGCCGCCAAATACATTGGTTTTCTGCGCAAACTGCCGTTTATCAGTGTTCCCACATCGGCGTCCAGCGACGGGTTTTCCAGCGCAAGCGCATCCCTGATTGTAAACGGCCGAAGAAATTCCGTCCCTGCGCGTCTGGCATTTGGCATCATCGCGGACACTACGGTCATCAAAAGCGCACCGCAGAAATTCCTGTACTCCGGCATCGGAGACATGGTGTCAAAAATCACTGCGCTGTACGACTGGAGGTTTGAGGAGGCAAACGGTGTAACACAAGTCAACGACTTTGCCCTTATGATTGCCAAAAAAGCCGTGAACAGCTTTGTGCGCACGCCGTTTGAAAGCATTCAGGACAACCTGTTCTTGAAGGAACTGCTTGATTCCCTCGCCATGAGCGGCATCGCTAACGAGATTGCCGGCAGCAGTGCACCCACAAGCGGAAGCGAACACCTGATTTCACATGCCTTGGATAAGATACTGGAAACACCGCAGCTTCACGGCATTCAGGTCGGCGTCGCAACATACCTTATGAGCCGCGTGCACGACCACCGCTGGCAGCGTGTGAACACTGTCTTCACGGAAACAGGCTTCTGGGACTATGTCGCTACCCTCAATCTCAGTGTGGAAGATTACGTCAAGGCAATTGACCTCGCCCCGTCCATCAAACCGTTCCGCCACACCTATCTCCATGAGGAACAGTACCGCGGACTGGCGAAGAAACTCCTCACCGAAGATGTCATGCTTAAAAAAATATTCCATATATAATAAAAACTTCTCCCAAAACTGTTCCATATCAGTTCTGGGAGAAGTTGTATCCGCTTATCGGAATGTCTTTCCTCACATTGACGCAAGCAAAAACAAATCTATGCCATTCGCAATGCCGTCAACTATCTTATACTGGTATTCATCGGTTGCGAGCAGCTTATCCTCACGCGGGTTCGTCATGTATCCCATCTCCACGATTGTGACCGGAACCTGACACCAGTTTATACCGCTCATCGTGTCCGTTTCCCAGACACGCTCTTTTTTTGCCCCGGTGCTCGCTGCCATTTCGTCAAGGACATACGTGGAAAGCGCCCTGCTGCTTTGATAGAATGCTCCGTTATACGGATTGGACGCGGTCTGACAAATGGTCATAACACCGTTTGCATTGGAATTCTCCGAACCGTTTGCGTGGAGACGGATAAACGCATCTGCATTGTTTTCATTTGCAATCTGCGCCCGTTCTGCATTGCTGATATTGACATCGTTCGTCTCCCTGCACATGATGACCTCATATCCACGGCTTATCAGCTCCTCCTGAAGCTTAAACGCAACAGACAAATTCAACTCGTATTCATGCAGACCCGTACTTACACCGGAGGTTCCTCCAGATACCTTTATCTTTGTCTCCGCAGCGCCGAAACCGATTGGCTCCTTTGAAGTATCCGCCTTTGCCTGATGCCCTGCGTCAATCACGATGAGTTTTCCGTTTGTAACCGTTTTCTCATCAGTAAGGTAGTCCTCCCTTATGTAACCCCGTCCGTCTTGATACTGGATTTGATACCAGCCGGCATCATAGCCAACCGCGATTACCTCAGTATTTCTTGGCAGTACCCCAAGAATCTCCGAATCCGTCGTGTTGGAAATCCTGCAATTTACCCTAGTTGTCGTATAGAGCACGACTGGCTCGAATACCGGAATCTCTGTGCTTACCAAGGTATCTTGCTGTGCTGCGTCCGAAATCGCCGCAGTGCCGCTCTGCTGAACGGATTCCTCAGCCTTTATCATGCGCCCATCTGTCTGTATGTTTTCCATTGCCGCTACAGGAATTTCTTTGTTTCCACATCCGAATCCAAAACATAGCAAACATACTGCCCCCAAAACCAGACTTAATTTTTTAATTCTCATGAATCCCCATCTCTCCCCTATTTAACGATACGACTCTTATTGGATGCCTCGGCGCACCCTCTCGCACGTAACCCAAAGTGTAACCAACTTGTCAACCGCTCGTTTTTTCTGAAAGAAAAAATTTGCGAAGCAAACAGTTTACAAGTATTCAAGAAAGATAATTGTAATGGAGGTTGTTAGACAGTTTTTTTCTAACAACCTCTTGTTTATGCTTTTATTCTACAAACTGGAATTTAACAAATTAATTCAAAGATATTTGCTTATTGTTTTATCACTCCAAACATGTACCTCAATATATCGTTCAGGACCAAACTGTCCTTCATTGTTCCAATCTTGCGGCAATCCATATTTTTCTATTACTTTCAATATATCTTGATAGGTATACAGCTTTTTGCGGTATTCTTTTCCATCTTTTATACGCGGACTGAAAGTTGGATGAGAATCGCCATAAGTAAAAGACAGCGTTTCTAAATCAAATTCTTCAATCGGTATTTTAATGACGGCACAATCCTCATACCAAGTATTTAACCATGGACTATGTTCAACAACCATATAGTGGGGAACAAAACGCTCTATTTTCCCATGTTTCTTTTTAAATTCCGTTCGTAAAATATCTTCATAAAATAGCCTGTCTTTAATATAGCTTTGCTGCCGAAATGCACATTGTGTTTGTGGTTTTTCTTTCCTAATCTTCACTAAAACCATTTCAGCTTCTTCAAAACTCAAATCAGAAAGATTACGAAATGGTCCGACTTTTTTATCATAATAGTGATATAGATACATATTCCTTCCCTTTCAAGTATACAGTGTGTTCTCGGAAACTCGAACCCCTTGTTTTATAAGGCTTCAGAAATTTCCGA
>CAJTTO010000075.1 GCA_910579275.1 uncultured Lachnospiraceae bacterium | reverse complement strand
TTTATATGGCCTGTTTTTCTGTTGCATCTTCAGTGAGTTTCCGAGACTACTCTATGTAGTAAACCGTTTTTGCGGCTATCGTTGTGGGCAAAACGGGAACCGACAGGTGATCCCAGCACTTATTATGTTCGGAACTGCTGATGTCGTTTACCCTGCTCTCAAGGTTCTTTACCTTTGTGTCCAGTTTTTTTTGGTCTTTTCTTGCCAATAACTTCGTTAGTTCCCTGCGGATCGAGCCAAAGACAAGGGTCGTTGTCTGTCCGTTAACCTTCTTTGCTGTCAGGACTGACCTGTATTCCTTTCCGCCTTTTAATACCAGCACCGCATCCCCGATATTCCATCCGTCCGGATTGACCATCCTGTCATTTTTAAATACTGTAAGTTCAATCAGGTTGTCATACCCTGTCGTCAGCTCCGTGCGTGCCTTCTCGTATGCGGCATCCTCAAATTTCCCACCTTCACTGACGCTGACATAAACCGTATTAAATCGTACCGGCGATATCCTCTCCAAAGGAAACCTTGTTACCTTGTCCGAAGGTGTTAGGTAGTACACCGCACGTTCACTTTCATTTTTTTCATTAACAACATATAGTTTGTTGATGGGCGACTTACTGCCGTTTGTTGTGGTAAATTCACCTGAAAGGATGTTGGGAAGGTCTGCCTCGATGGTTCTCTCTGCCGCCACCGACTTTCCTATCCTGATGCTTATGGCACTGCACGCAGCATTCACATCCACACGCACTGATACACCGTATCTGTTTAATGCCGTTTTCAGCAGCTCATACAGATTTTCTATATTGGATTCCACGTCCAGCCACGCATTCATTGTTTCGCTTGTCGTTGTGATGTCAGCATCCTTTAAATTTTGCATATCGTCGCCGCTGTCCACATAGTGCTCCTGTATTATATGCCTTATCCATTCCTCAAGACTCATCCCCAAAAGCGCGGTTCTGTCCATGTACATATTGGCATCAAACAGGGAAAGGAATGGCTTATATGTTATCGTGAAAAGGGTGTCAGACTCTGTCACCCTGTCAATGATGCCAAATACCCTGTCACCATCCCCCATTATCCGTATATAGTCACCCTGCTGTGCCTCAACCACGTCCGGAAGCTGTATCTTATTGCTTATCAGCGACAGGTAATCATATTCATATGTCAGGGAACCCACCTGGTAAGATGACTGGTAAGAAAAGTCCTTCTTAAATATTTCAACGTTATACAGACTCATATTCCATCTTTGCCTCCACTGATGCGGCAATTTCCCCCGCGCCTTCATGTGTAAATGTAATTTTATTTGTGCCATATCCGAGCATCACAAATCTTTTTGTCGAGAAGTCAGATGTACCATACAGATTCCTTATTATCTGCCCTTCCGCTGAATACTCCTTAATCTCAAATGGAAGTTTTGTCGTGTCAATGACCATTGTATTTCCTTCTCCAATCACGCACTTAAAAAGTCCGCTGCATTTGGAAATCCCATTCAGGCAGTGTGTGTATGATGGGTTTATGCATGGTCCCGGTATTTTTATACTGATGCCACATTCCAGCACGGTATCGCTTTCAATGATTATTTCCGACGCGTCAGAGGCAACATGGATCATCCGGTAGTATGTCCCAATGCTCTCCAGCGTGATTTTGCTGTACAACCCCCCGGTCTCCAGTTCCGACTTTTCCATGGATGTCATTGCCACATCCAGCAAGTAACTCCTGTCTCCCGGATACATGGGCGGATACCAGTCCTCCTTTGACAGCATGCCGCCATATATCAGGGTAAGCGGCTTATGCTGTACAAAACCTGAAAACCTGTTGAATTCCCCATAGTCCCTGAAACGGATTTTTCCGCTTATCTTTTTCTGGGAAAGGCTGTTCTTTTTCTCCAGGAACCTGTTTCCTATCTGTGTATAGGATGTGGCATGTGCCTGTCCCAGTCCCTTTACATCATGCAAAAAGGAATTCCTGTTATTCAGGTTCCATTTCTGTCCCAGAGCATTCTGCAAATAAAATGTCCTCATCAGTCCATCAGCCCTCCCAGTTCCTTGTTAATTTTGCTTACTATGGTATCGGACAGACCGCCGAAGTCTATTTCACTGATTGACTTTTCAATCACCTGTCTGACTGCATCAGTGACAATTGCCTGTCCGTCATGGATTCCTTCCGCAATGCCCTGCGGAATGCTGTACCCAATTGTTGCAAATACCTTTGATTTTCCCTGTGCATCTATCCCAAGCGACTTTTTGAACCCCTCGACAGCCACGCCGCAAAGGTCTGTGACTGCATTTTCCACTTCGGGGGATTTCGCCGACACCAGTTCCGTTATGCTGTCAATCCCCTCCGATGTCCTCGATACAATGTCACTAAGGGAATCGTTCACTGTCGTCTTTGCGTTTGTCGTGGTTTTCTCAGTCTGGGTCTCAATTTCCTTGTCCTTTACTTTCTGCAGCTCTGCGACTTCGTCCATCTTGTCCCCATACAGCATCTCTATGCCTGCCATTGTCGCGGACAGGTTCGTCTTTGTCTGATCCATCGCTGCCCATTCGCTCATGACGGCAGTAAATGTAGTACTGTCCTGCTGCGCCGCAATGACCAGTTCATGCAGATATCCTGCCCCGTCAAGCCCCATTTTCTGGATCGCGCCGAGGAGCCCCTTGTCAAGCAGTCCCTGCTGTGCGAGCTCGGAAGCCTTGTTCAGGTCTGCACCGTATGTCATAAAATATGCGGTCTGTGAACGCAGGCTCTCAATCATGTCCTTCAGCGTCACATCCGACTTCATTTCCAGCTTGTCAAACAGCTTGACCTGTGAGTCGATTGACTGCTCTGCTTCCTCTCTTGTTTTTTCGTATGTCTCCTTAAGACGATCCACCCTCTCGGCAGTCTTTTCCACAGATTCATCAAGTTCCACGCCCAGCACCATATACTCAAGCATGGCATTGCCTGCGTCAGCCAGCACGCCGCTCTGATCCGTAAATACCGCAGTAAGCCTGTCAACAGACTCTGCCACTTCGGTCTGTCCGTCTACGACGTTATCATAATCATAGTCAAGGATTTCATCCATGGTCTCATGGATCTGTTCCGCGCCTTCCTCAAGGGTTTCCATCAGCCCGATGTTATAGCCTTCTCCTGTCTGCTCTCCGAGATATTCCGTCTTTTTTGACGGTGAATGGATGTCCATTGCCTGTTTCATGGCGTTATAAACGGATTTCATTCCGCCGGCTGCAACCGTCTCGGTCTCGCGCATTTTACGCGTCAGCCCGCGCTTAAGCCCCGCGCCCGTATTGGTGCCTATTTTTTCCCCTTCCCTCTCTGCCGTGTCCGCCACACCACCAAGCCCATGTTCCAGTTCACTTTTCATCCCTGCAACAGACTCGCCTGTCGCACTTATAAGGTCTTCCTTTATTTCGCTGCAGCCGGTTTCTATTTCAGCCTTGGTATCCGACAGCATGTCTATTGACTTTGCCCTTGCAGCCCACGCCTCCATTATCTCATCGAAGTCCGCGCTGTTCGATTCTGCCGCTTCAACAATCTTGTGCAGATATCCTGCGCCATCAATTCCCATCTGCTCGATTTCCCGGAGGAACTCCCTGCTGAACGTCCCTTCCTCGGCCAGTTCCATCGCTTTCTTCAGGTCTTCATTATACGTGGACATTGTCTCTGCCTGCTTCTGCATATTGTCAGCCATCTGCTCCACGGTCTCATCACATTTTACTTCCAGCTTGTCAAACAGCCCAACCTGTCCCTCGATGCTTTCCTTTGCCTTCTCATACGCCTCGGCATAGGAAGAATCAAGCTGCGCCATGCTGTCCGCCACCTGTGCGGAAACGGCGTAAGCAGTTCCCTTGTATTCTACCATTACCTGGTTCAGGTCTTCCGTTCCGTCCGCCACGTCATTTTCCACTTTCAGGAATTCTTCATATTCAGCGCTCAGGCTTTCGTATTCGGCGCTCAGGTCACTCACAATCTGGGTCGACTCAGCCCGGACATCATTGAGCTGGTTCAGCTGCGAGGCGTCAAGCATGGTTCCAAACGCGTCAAATACATTCATCCGTGTCCACCATGGGTCGGATTCTTCCAGATTAGCCACGAAACTGTTGTATTTTTCCTCCGACTGTTCCAGCAGCTTTTCTGCCTCCTGCTGGCCGTTTATGATCTGCTGCAGCCTGTCCTCGTATGCCGCCTGCTCATTCCTGCGCTTTAGGTTTTCAATGTACTTCTCTATTTCCTCATTCGACTGCTGAAGTTTTCCCGTCTGCTCGTCTATGGATAGGTTCAGCTCCGGCATGGCAGTGTTCAGTTGGTCAACAATCACCTTCATGCGTGACTTTTCTTCCACGGACAATTTCTCCTGTGCATTCAGCTGCTTCATTTCATTAGTCAGCTTCTTCACAATCTCCGTTTCCATTTTGGCATCGGCTGTACTGTCCTTTCTTGCCTGCGCATTCTGGTTCAGCGTGTCTATCGAGCTGTTGGCGCTGTCTATAAAGCGTTTTGTGTCCTTGTAGGCACTGTCCATAAGGACGATATATGTAGCAAGTGCCGCCGTCACGGCTGCTATTGCAGTTACAAGCCCTGCCGGAGAAAATGCATTCTTGGCAGCATTCAGTGCCCACTGTGCGACCGTTGCCCCCTGATTTGCTGTTTTATACGCATCCCACGCTTTGGTCACTTCCGTTATCAGGGGAATCACTTTCCCATGGGCGATATTTGCGGCTGTGATGCCTGCTATCCCTGATATAATCAGGTCTGAATTTTCAATGATCCATGAAAGTCCGTCAACCAGAACCGGCAGTGCATCCTCCCCGAAACCGATGGCTTTCTCCGCTGCTTCCCCAAGCGCCTCCGCCATGTCATCCATCGCATCCCCGAGACGCCCGTTTTCCATGGAATCCTGCAGCCTGCCCACACTGTCCGTTGCCGCCTCGACAGATTTCTTCAGCACGCCCTCGATTTTCTCATATCCGGTTATGCCGAGTCCTTCCAGCGCACTGTTTAAGATGGTTACCTTGCCGTTCAGGTTGTCCCCCATGGTTTCTGCCATGTCCTTGGCTGCACCCTCGCAGTTGAGCAGTTCGCCCTTCAGGTTGTCAAATTCAATACCGGTTCCTTTCAGCAGCGCATTGACAGCCGCAATGTCCGTCTTGTTAAATATCCTGCTGATATAATTTGTCTTTGCATCACCGGACATTCCTTCCATTGCGCCATTCAGGTCAACCATGATGTCATTCAGGTCCCGCATATTTCCGGTACTGTCAAAAACCTGTAACCCTAGTTCCTGTATAAACCCGGCTGCCGTGTCCGTCGGGGCAGACAGTGAAAGCAGGATGTTTCTCAGGTGTGTGCCGCCCTCCGCGGACTTGATGCCGTTGTTTGCAAGCACGCCAAGCTCCGCATTCATTGTCTCAAGACTCTGTCCGGTAAGAGATGCCGTGCCGGCACATACCAGTGTCGCCGCACCAAGCTGTGCCACACTGGTATTGGACTTCTGCGCCGTCCTTGCCATCTCGTCAATATAATTGTCCAGTTCATCCGTCTCCATGCCAAGCGCCGCCATGGAATCCGTCACAAGGTCGGATGCTTCGGCAAGCTCCATGCCGCCGGCCGCCGCGAGGTCGAGTACCTTCGGCAATGTCTGCGCCGCCTTCTCGGCATCATACCCGGCAAGCGCCAGATAGTTCAGTGCGTCTGCCGCCTCCGATGCGCTGTACTTGGTGCTCTTTCCACACTCCTTCGCCGCATTTTCAAGCGTCTCATACGCCGCCGAACCGCTGTGTATCTCATCGGAGGTGATGCCCATGGTCGCCGCCACGTTGGACATTGCGGACTCAAAGTTTGCACCCATGGAAATCGCTGTCATTGTTATGTTCTTCAGACCGTCCACAACCATGCCGATTCCCTTTTTGACCGCCTCCCCGACAAGCTCCGCCTTCAGGACGTCCGCAAACGTGGAGGTCTGTTCCTGTGCCTCCTCCACCTCATTCCCATACTCATCTATGGAATCTGCACAGCCGTCCATGGAATTCCGTGCCTCGTCAAGGTACCTGTCATTATTCTGGATTTCGCGTGACAAATCGTTGAGCCCTGCCTCTGCCTCGTTCATTGAAGTCTGCCAGTTGTTTGTAACTATCTGTGCCCTGTTATAACCATCCTCTGCCAGAGCCAGCTTGTTTTTCAGTTCCTCGATGATTTTCTGCTGTTCTTCAAGCGCCTCGTTGGACGTGTCTGCCGATGCGGACATCTCCTCCATCTTCCGGTTTGCCGCTTCCAGTTCCGCCTTCAGGCTGTCGACCTTTTCTCCGGCTTTCTGCTCATTCTTCCCGGCCTCCTCCACAGCCTGCGAGTAAATTTCCACCTTTCTTGCCTGCGCTTCATACTGCCTTGACAGGATTTCCCCTTTTTTCGTCAATGCGGCAGTTGAATTCTGCTGTCCGTTAAAAGCAGAAGAACACAGTTTCATTTCGGAACGCAGCTCCCGCTGCTCTGAATTAATATTTTTCAGGGCTTTCCTGTACTCTGCTTCCCCTTCCAGTACAATGTTTGCGCCAATCTTATTTTTTCCCATATCCCTGCCCCTATAAATCTGACAGACGCGCCACTTCGCGCTCGCGTTCTTCCAGTCTGTATATCATCCTCTGGGTCTCAAAATTATAAAGCTTCCTGTACCCCTCAAACAGCGCCACGTACTCCCCGAAGTACAGCAGCCCCGCACTCCGCGGAGTGTATCCCATGCGGGTTACGCAGATGACCTGTATGTGCCCGAAATCAATTTTCTTATCTTCCCCAGAATCGTCTTCCGAGCTTCTGGACTCTTCTTTTTTTTTACACCGAAGCAGCGCCGCATCTCCTCATGGATGTCATCCGCAATCAGGCGGTAGTCACGCCGGATATTCAGGACAAGCTGCATGTCGTTCATGTCCGGAATGTCCCTTCCGTTTTCCTCCTTCTCGGCACGGAAGCCCTCGCGCACCATCATTGGCAGTGCAAACAGCAGCGCCTTGATGGATGGTTCGCGCATCTCGTAGGCACCCTCCTCCATGCTGTCACTTCCCTCTTTCGGATACATTCCCACAAGCTCCCGCTCAAACGTCTCAATTGTTCCATACTGGTTCTGGATTGCATTCAGCACATACAGGTCGCAGCGGAAAGGAACCTCAAGGGTTTTGGACAGCTGTATCCTTGATATTTCCATATGCTATCCCTCCATCACTCGCCTGACGGGTTATCCCCTTCCGTACCTCCGCCTGACGGTTTATTTATATCCACGGTAATATCCGTAATATTCAGATATTCCTTGATAAATGCCACGGCATCCGTCTCTTCATCAAAGCTCTGTTTCACTTTCCAAATACCATCTTCCAGCGCCATGCCTTTTCCCGATATAGACGGTGTCTTGAATTCAAGGTTATCACCCTTTGTCGTGTAGCTCTCCTCTGCCTCCGCAAACATTACCTTTGGCAGTATTGCCGCAACGCACTTTATGACGCCGTCAACCTTCTCATTGACAAAGAAGCCGTAACCGACATAATTGGCAGTGTCACTGGTATTGTAGATTATTTTGTTTGTTGCCTTGTCGATCTGATGCCCGAATATAGTCTGTGCTGCCTGAATGGGCATATGTGTTGTTTCAGCTGTTACATCAGCATATTTAAATTCCTTTGCTGACTCCTGCATCTGGTTGTCTCCAAACAGGTTTGCTTCGTTGTACTGCGGACTTATTGACGTCCCCACAGCATGTCCGCACTGGAATCCGTCACTGTATTTTCCTGTCGTAACATCAAGTTTTGCTATAAATGGTTTGCTTAATCCATAAAATGCCATCTTTCCTGTCCTCCTAAAATTAGTGGGTGTCCGTATACGTCATCTCGATTGCGGTACACCTGATTTTGTCTGCCCTTCCGTCCAGCCTCGCTTCCAGCCAGCTTTTTATCCCGGTGATGGTAAATCCCCTGTCTTCCAGAAAATTTCTGGTCTGGTGCTTCAGCTCCATGTAATTGTAATTCTTTGGCGTGTATATCTGTATGCGCATGTACGCCTTGTCCTCCAATACCCTGTTGTCGCCGTACAGGACGCCGATCTCGTCCTCATATGTATACACGCCGTAAATTTCCTGCTCCCCCGAATACAGATCCTGCACCACGGGATAGCCAAGTTCGTTTTCCAGCGATTCAAATAATGGGTTCAGGTTCATTCCGCACCTGCCATTCTGTCATAAACCTCCTGCATACGCCGCATGGATGCAGCCCTTGCCCTGTTCACCGCCCTTGCCATGAAGGGTCTTGCCGGCTGCCTGCCGTTTACGCCGTATTCAATCCAGATTGCCTTCAGGGCATTGGACACATGATATTTGCGCAGGGTCTTTTTGCCGCCCTTGTTTTTTGCAGTATACGAGTTTATTTTGGAATATCCTGTCGGCCTGATGCTCACGATATACGCACCATTGCTTGCTTTCTTGGGTTTTGATGCCTTGATGGAATCAATCAGTTCCCCGGACCGCTCGTGTCCGTCCGCGCGTATCGCGTTTTTCATTTCCTCTTCCAGAACCGGCGCGGCCTCCTCCAGTGCCTTCATACATATTTCCTCACTGTCAGCCTGCAAAAGCCGGCTCAGGAAATCATCCGGAAAATCCACTTCAAATTCTGCCATCATAATGCCCCTTCCTTACAATACAGCTCAATCCATTCATGCCTGTCACCGATGTCATTTACATCCTCAATGTCATAATATCTGCCGTTATAACGCACTTTCATATTTGTTTTGATAATATCAGTCGTATAACGGATCAGAAAACGCGTCACTGCCTTCATGTCTGGTTCCATGCCCGCCCCATCTACTTCCTTGTCAGCTACCTTTCTGGAATACTTGGCATGACAGCGCCTGACAAGAACCAGATTCCCCGTCAAGAAGCCATCGCCGTCCTTCTCATTACTCATCTTCAGTATTGATATTCTTTTATTCAGTTCCCCAGGATTTACAAACATTGCAAGTCTCCTAAACCAGATTGCGGCGGTGCATGTCAAGAATCGTCGACACAGTCCTGTTTACGTAGTTTCTTTCCACATAATAGGAACGATTATCATACATGTCCTGACACAGCACCATAACAGCCGTATAAAATTCCTCATAGTTGTCAATCTCCTCCAGCGGTATTCCTGTATAATTGCAGATATAGGATTTTGCCGCTGCCAGAATGGGCTCGATCCCATCCGTCCCGTCTTCCGAATCAATCCGCAGATATTCCGCCACATGTCCTGCTGTTATTTCACTTACCTTCATAGGCACCCCCATCAGGATGCCTTCATCTTCAGCGCAGCAATCATCTGTGCATTCTGTAACTTTGCATCGAACTCCACAAAGCCCAGCACCTCCACAATATGCCTTCTGGCACCTGTCTCGCGCAGGATCTCGATGTTAATGTCCTCCGATACCTTGACCGCAAGCCCCTTCATGTCCCCATAGTAAACTGCCGTATTTCCCGCCCCCATAACTGGCATATTGTCGGAGCAGTATACATCCTTGCCAAACAGCGTATAGCCCCAGCGGCTTGTCGCATCCTTGTTCAACAGATAATTTCCGTCACCATCCTTTAATTTGCGCAGGGATGTCCTTGTCTTTTTGTTCATGATAAAATATGCATTTGCCTGATAGATATCCGGAATCGATTCCTGAAGGTCTATTATCTCATCTGCCGTCACGACCGTCGCGCTGGCTGCCGTAATGACCTGCTTCACGCCGCTTAAACCGTCCACCTTACCATTGGTGCCAAAGAGCAGCTCTCTCTCGATGAAGCGGGCGATATTCTGTGCCATTTTGGACACCACATAATTCGTGATGTTGAACTGACTGTTGTTAATCAGGCTTTTGGACACCTCCGTAATCGCCCTTGCCAGGTATCCGTTTAACGAGATGCTCTTGAACGTCCCGGAGCTGGATTTCCCATCCTCAAACTCGTCACAGTACTCCATCTTGATGTCACCTGTCGAGTCATCATAATAAGGAATGCTAAGCATGCCGCTCACGTTGTAATGCTCCGAATCCTTAAAAATCGGCGAGACATCCACAACCTTCTCAATAATCTTATTTGCAATGGACTGCGGTATCACAGCGCCATTGTCCGTCAGCTTCATCGCGGCGCCTGTATCAGCTGGCGCATCACCCTCAGCCCTGTCCTCCACGATACCCCTGATGTAATTTGCAAATGCACGCTCTTCTGCCCTGGCTTTTTCTTCTGCCCTCTGCTCTGTATTCCTGCCGTCATCCGCCGTACTCCTGTCTTCCACAGGCTTCAGCTTCCGCGCACGCTCCTCCGTCTCAACCGTCCTGTCAATGCACTGAATTTCTTTCTCGATCTCGTCAAATCGCTTTGACTCCTCCTCGGACAATGCCCTGTCCTCGCTGTCGGCACTGGCAATCAGTTTTTCCATTTCCGACTGCAATAATAATCTTTTCTCTTTCAGTTTCTTAAATTTCATGGATTCCCCTCCTATTTTCCCTGTGTGCTCTCGGAAACTCGAACCCCTTGTTTTATAAGGCTTCAGAAATTTCC
>CAJTTO010000074.1 GCA_910579275.1 uncultured Lachnospiraceae bacterium | reverse complement strand
TACATAATCAGGAGTATTGTGACTTACCCCAGCCATAACCGAAAACTGTCTGTTCATCATTTCAAGCATCTGCGAATCATTCACCTTGAATACCCGCTGGGGATCCATCAGTTCATCCCTGTATTTCGCAAAGAACTCCGCAGCCTTAACCATGTTCTGTTTGATTATCAGGTTGACATCCTCCGGATCGTCTTTGGTGCTATTGGTGGTCTCATTACTGCTTGCCGGTGCCGGGGGAGTGGTATTGCCCGTTTTGCTGTCTTCAGTTCCCTTTGGTGTCAAGTCTATATCCGCGCTGCCAGTTAATGTGCCTGTGCCACCGTAGAGGTCTTTAATCTTATCCAGTGTGTCATTCACGCTGCCACCGACCGTCTCGTAAAGGTCTTTGGCATCGCCCATCAGCTTACTGTGTTCCTCAAGAATTTCCGCAAGGGACTTCGTGGAATTGTCGAGTGTTTCTTCAAGGGATGCCGCAAATTCGTCAAGCGCATCTATCTGTAATGTATAGGTATGTTCGTCCTTGGTTTCTTTCAAAGCATCTTCTTTTTCTGCAAGGTCAGCTTTTAATTGTGCGAGCTTTGCTTTTGTTGCTGCGTCCATTGCACCTGAAAGATTTTCAATCGCGGCGATCTGGGCTTTGATACTGTCGATTTCCTTCTGACTGTTCTTTATGGTCTTATTGTAATCGTAGTATTCCTTCTTTTTCTGCAATGCCTTCTTGCGCGCATCAATGATTTTATTCAGGCTGTCAAGCTCTTCCTGTGCACTGCGTTTCATCAGTTCAATAATGCTGTTTTCAAGAGATGCGGATTCTCCCAGCGTGTTATAGTAATTCTGGATGGCATTGTTGAGATCTTCCATGTAAGCCTTGTCAGAAGCATAGGTATCTTTGTTGTTCTGTATTTCATTGTACAAGTCCAGATAAGCATCTGCCTTTTTGTGTGCGTCCTCAAGCTGTGATACAAGGAGTGCAACTTTTGCCTGTCCGTATTCTGAAAGTTCTCCGTTGTCATACAGCCATTCGTCCTGTATCAGATCTGTGATGGAGGAGAGTATTCCCTTTGCAGTTTCTAGTTCACTGATGGCATTCGTGATGTTCTCAAACTTTGCATTCCTAAGTGCGTCATTGACATTCTGTATCTCTGTCGCAGTCCCGATAAGCTCCTGTTTTGCGGATGCAAGCTCCTTTTCCCATTCCTCTGCCCACTTGTCTGCATATTCCCCCCAGTTGTCGGCATCAACGGCACGTTCATTGAGCAGGTCAAGCACGGACTGTAATTTTTCAGCCATTGCTGTGTCGCCACTCTGGCGGTAGCTTTCAAGTGCCTTGTTGAACACGTCCATGGAAGATTCAAAATCATTTGTGTCAAGCGCGTCAAGGAGCTGTCCGTATTCGCCCATTTCAGAGAGGGTGGTGTCATACTTTTCCTGCAATGTCTCAAGGTATGCGCCATATGTCTCAACCTTTGTCCTTACTGCATTTTCATCCAAATCTGTCAGCAGTTTTGTAAGCTTGTCACCGCTGAAAGTATCATACAGTGAAACAAGCTCCTTGTAATAGCCGATAAAGCTGTCAAGGTATTCAAGCTGTGCCTTCAGGGTCGTAAGGTTGTATTCCGCGATCTGTTTTGCAAGCTGGTAGAGGTTCGCATAGTAGTCATTTACTTCGGACTCTGCCTCGGACACGTTTTCCGTATAGGTTTTCTGGAGCTGTTCAAGGTCGTCCTCCATCTGGCTTAACAGGTCGCTGATCTGTGTCTGCTTTTCCCTGTTCCATGCTTCAAGCTGTGCCTTGTAGGTGTCATATTTCTTTGCTTCATTTGCAGACAGTCTTCCCCCATTGTCAAGTTTCTGTTGCAACTTATACCATGACTCCCATGTCTTCATGTACTCGGAGATGTTGTTTCCGGTTGCACCCTTCTGTAACGCTTCAAGTTCGGCGTTGTATTTGTCAAGCTGTGCCTGCTCCGATTTGGAAAGTCCTTTTGTGTCCTTTTTCTGTTCAAGCTTCTGTTTCTTTGCAAGGAGGTTCTGGTACTGCTGTGTGTTTATTGCTTCATTGTTGATGCTGTCTATCTGGCTGTGGTAGCTCTCATATATTCCCTCAGCGGATTCCTCATAGGTCTTTTCAATCTGTTCCAGCTTGTCACTGGGGTCAAGGGCTTCCCCAAGGTCATCGTGGAGCTTTTCGAGCATGTCAGCCTTGTCTTTTGCATAATATTCGAGCTGTTCCGTGTAGGCATTGTATTTCTTCCATTCGCTGACTGACAGGTTCCCGCCCTTGTCAAGCTTGTCCTGCAGTTTCTTCCACGCAAGGTAGATTTTGTTGTATTCGGCAATGTTAGACGCAGTGGCATTCCCATCAAGGGATTCCTTCTGTGCATAATAAGCTTCAAGCTGTGCCCTTAATTTGTCGTATGTCTTTTTCTGGCTCTTTGACAGGTTGTCGTAGCCTTTTTCGTCCAGTACGGCAAGCCTGTTCCTGATAGTCTCAATACTGCTTATGAGATTTTTATAGGTGGCAGTGTTTTCAAGGTCTTTCTGTACATCTGATATCTCATCCTTCAGTCTGTCGGCTTCGGTCTGTTTTTCTGCCGTGCCTTTGGCTTCCGCAAGTTGCGCATAAAGCCTGTCAAGCGATGCCTGTCCGCTGTTTTTCAGTGCTTCAAGCTGTTTTTCATAGGAATCATACTTTTTCTGTTCTGATTTTGAGAGGGTTTTGCCACTGTCTATCTTATTCTGTAATTTCTGCCATGCGGTATAAATCCTGCTGTAGTTTGCAATGGTGTCGGACGTGGCATGTTCGTCAAGCTCCGCCTGGAGTGCATAATAGTCCGCAAGCTTCTGTGTGAGTTTCTCGAACTGTTTCGCCTTTCTGACATCCCATCCCTTGTCCCTATACTTTTCAATCTGTGCCTCGGTCTTGGCAATGTCCTTCAGCAGTTTTGTGTATGTGCCGGACTGGTCGGGGCTGAGGTTGTCAATTTTGTCCTGTATGCTGTCGGCAAGTTCCTGCCTGTCGCGGTTTACGGCATCAGCCACCTTCTTTGAATCCCCAAGGGAGCCTTCCGTGACGGTCATGCCGGGTGCGATTTCTTTCTGTGTTGTGGAATTAATCTGGTCTGAAAGGACTGCAAACTGTTCCACAAGCTCTGTAAGGGAACTGCGTTTTCCCATCTCGTCATTAAGCGAAATGAGTGATTCCATCTTTGACGTGATGGAAGAAAGGTAGGAGTCCATGTCGGAATAATAGTTCAGTACGTTGTCAAGCTTCTGCCTGATGAGGTCACGCTGCTGGTCATAAAGGCTGTTTATTGTTTCAAGGCATTCCTGCGCCTTCTCGTACCATTCGGTGTATTTCTCGATTTTCTTTATTATCCCGGAATTGACATCGCCGTCAGTATATTTGAGGGTTTCGATGTTGAGTTTCCCCTCCTGTATCTTCTTCACGTAATCCGCACGGAGTTTAACGGCATTTGCCGCCTTCATGTATGACTGGTATGCAATCTGGTTCTGCATGATTTCCCCGTTTGTCGCCCTTACCGCACGGTTTATCATCAGGTTCTTTTTCTGCCAGTTATAGAACTTTTCTATCTTGTCGATTATCTTTCCGGTCTTGGCGGATATCTTTTCAAGGAGCGTTTCAATCCAGTCAAATGTCTTTTCCTGCTGTTTTTCCTCCTTGTCCTCCTTTGGTTTTTCATATCCCCCGCCTGACTGCATCTTAATGTCGACTACGCCTGCTGCAAGCTTGGAATTTTCATAACCCTTTACGATGGTATTTGCCGCCTGCGCCTGCATACTGTCAGCACCGTACATGAGCTGTGCATTTGCCTGTGCCGCATACAGCATCTGTTCAGCCGCACCCAGGGCATTTGCCGCAAGGTTCTCATAAGATGATGCAAGGTACTGTACTGCCTGCTGTTCGGTCTGGATGTTATTGATGAGGTCAACAGCCTGGAGTGCCATGTCAACCTGAATCTGCTGTATCTTTGCATCCGTAAGCCGCTGGAATGCATCTTCGTCAAGGGAGAGGGCACCGCTTTCATCTGACAGGAGCGCAAGGTATTCAAAGCCCATGTCACACAGGGACTGGTACTGGTCAACGCTGATTTTGCCGTGTTCATTGTAGGTATCGCGGATTCCGATAAGGTCGTCGTAGGCTGATTTGATGTCGCCTAACTCACTGGTCAACTGACTCTTATGTTTTTCAATTTCTTCCGTAAGTTTTTCGATTGCTTCCAGCTGTTCCTCCGTGAAATCACCATAGGGGCTTTCAGAGAATGTCTTTTTAAGATTCTGGTATTCTGACTGCATCTTCTCAAGACCACTGATATATTCGGCAGTCTGCTTTACGGCATCCTTTCCCTCGAACATGGAAAGCTGTATGTCTGCGTCAATCTTTTCACCTTTGAGAAGTTTATCTGCATAAGCTGTAAGTGCTTCGGGTGATAGAACTGTACCATCTGGAAGGATTGGTGTAAGAACGACTTGTTTGGTTTCATCACCAAATGACTGTGCATAGACAGAAGAGGAAGTTAATTCTGTCGTGTAGCCTGCTGACTGGATTTCAGATGCGTCAACAGAAGGTCTTGTGAGGGTTACGTGGCTCATTCGTCCATACTGGGTTTCCATTGTGTCAGCGAGATTCTTGAGCTTTAATGCTTCACTGTTATAGTATTCATCCTGCAAGCCTATCATGGACTGGTAGTATTCTGTCATGTTGAGATAGTTGCCATTTTGCAGACGTAATAACTCATCAGCTTCATACTGGTATGCGTTCATTCTGTCGCTGTGGAGCGTCTTTTCTGCGTCGGATATTTCCTCCGCATATTTGGTCATGTGTTCCTCGGAATCTTTGAGGTAGGTGTTTAGGAGTATTTCTGACTGTGAGAAGAACTCGCGTTCGTTGATAATACCCTTTGCTAATAAATTCTGCAAGTTTTCTTTTGTATTCCTCTAGCCATAGGTCTTTTTCTTTTTTGGATGAGCCGGATTTTTTTGATTTTGAAGAATTTTTGGGTGAAAAGTCAATACTAACACTACTTAATCCGTCATTCCATTCTTTTTGGAATTGTTGTAAATCTGCCTCACTCCAACTTCCTACAGTGTGAGATTGTTCATTTGCTTTTTCTTGTGATGCAATTTTTGCAGCTAAAGCAGTCTGCCCATATGCTTGTGCCAACTCCTGTAATTTAGATATCTTTCCTGATACATCTAAGTCCTGATTGCTGAATACCTGTTCTTCTGCAATTAATTTGATAAGATAGTTCCTTGCAACTTCGCTTGCCCCAGCCTGATTCAGAAATGCCAGTACTTTATCAGCAGTAGCATTTGCCAAATCACCACCCACAGATGCCAATAGTTGTTCCTGCAGAGCGAGAGCTTCTGTTTTAGCAATTAAAGAGTCATATACAATCTCGTGTGCGTTTGTTACACCAAGAGATTCCAACATGGTTTCAATCAATTTTGCATCAGAAGCATTCAAGTTTTCTAGTGCGGCTGTCCCATAAACAACATCTGTAATAAACTTATTAAAACCATTCCTGACATCAGATTCAGTAGAAGCAGTATCAGTAAGTGTTCTTGCTAGATTTTCAAATGAAGAGTAGTCAATACTGATTCCCAATTCGTCATTTTCATTTAGTTCATCTATGGCAGATTTAATGGAGTCAAGCATTGATAAGTCTACGTTTTCAAGGGTAAACAATGGCTTGCCATTATCGTCTGTTGTAAAGATATCCTGATATGCAGATTTAAGCGAATCGAAAGTTGGTTTTAACTGTGTGTTGAGCTGGTCTATTGTGTCGGAGATGGTGAGGGTAGGTGTTGTGCTGTTGATAGCACTGACTGCATCCTCTGTCCCATCAGCCATTGCCACAATCTCATTGAAAAATTCCTTAAAAGCATCAGAGCCTTCACTAGCTATAATCTCACTGTCCTTGATAGCCTGATTCAGTTTTGGAAACTGTCCAAGCATCTCTGCTGATGATAATTCGCCAGATTTGTACATGGAAATTAGTTCTTCTTTTGTTTTCTCAATGCCTTCAGTATTGAAGATGCTGGATATCTCCATGTTGTTCCAGTCATTCTTGTTGGTATACTCATATATCAGCTTTATCGCATCATAAATGGATTCATATGTACTGATTGCGTCTGTTTCATAAGAAGTTAAATCCTGTCCATTATCACGTTTTGCAACAGCTTTATTGTATTCGTCTTCCAGTGCCAGACGCTTTTCCTGTAAATCAGAGATATTCTGGTCTAACACATCCGAATAATCATCTATGGCATCAATATAGTCCTGCACATCTTCAATAAGAAATTCTGTATCCTCGCCATTATTTAGGGCTGTTTCGTATTCCTGCTGTGCTTTCTTCAAACCTTCGGTGACATTTAAATAAGCCGCAATATTACCCACAATGTCATTTTCATTCTCGGCAATCGGTGAAATGCCTGTTGACTTTGTGTAATCAAGCGTTTCTTTTAAGTGTTCTCTTGATACATCATGTTTACCGTACTGCTTGTTATAAGCGTCTACTGTCTTTGATGCCACATCTTTTGAAGCTTTGTCTACGCGTCTTTGTTCGATATCCTGTTGAAGTATTAACTCTTTGGTGATTGCCTGTAATTCTTCGAGCTGTCCTTTTTCAGCGTAGGTGAGCTTATCCTTTGCCAGAAGTTCATCTAGCTTCTTGTTTTGTTCTTCTAACTCTGTGTTTACACTTTCAAGGCTGGATTTTGCTGAATCGTATTCGCCAACAGCATCTTGCATTGCCTCGTTTGCTTCCTCGACAGATACCGTTAAAGCGTCATATGCTTTTACAACACCATAAACAGTAACACCTACTGCCGCAATTGCTAACAGGACAGGATGCGATAACGCGAATGTTTTCATTGAAGCTCCAAGTCCTTTGAATGCATTTCCCAATCCTACTGTTGCCGTGGTAGCAACCCCTTCTGATACAGCAAGGGCATTTGTAGTTGTTGCCTGCGCCAGTTCTGCTGTTGTGGTTTCAAGAAGTTGTCCTGTTAATCCTTTTTCTATCAGAATTGCCCTGATCTGTTCTGCATTTAATGATGACTGTGCGATTGCTGCCTTAATTGCTTCTGTCGAGTATCCTTTTAATGCAACTGCTAAAGCGTTTGCTCTAACAGCATTATCCATATATGTATTCCCTATATGCGCTGTAGAAGTTAAAACTTCATTTATTGTTTTTGTAATGACCAGACTCTCTCCTAGAGTTTTCAATTGCATACAAAATTGCAATATGGTATAATGTTCCCATATTAATTAATAAAGGAAATAATATATGAATTTTGAAAATGTTATGAAATTAATTCAAGATGAAGCAATTTCACAAACCCCATTTTATATGGAGTTAAATGTTTTTGCGGAAAGTAAGGATAAATTAGGATTTATTAATAAACTGGTTGATAAATTTAATTGTGATTTTGATTCGGCATCAATTGTATGTAATTACTTTATTGACGGAACACCATTACCATCAACCCTTTCACCAGCGGAAATAGCCCACAACAGGCAGGAAGCGCAAGACCTACTTAACAAACCCAAATGTCCCACCTGTAACAGCACCAACTTAAAGAAGATTTCCGCAACTTCTAAGGTTGTAAATACTGCTGTATTCGGTCTGTTTGGAACAAAACGTTTTAAACAGTTCCATTGTAACAACTGTGGTTACGAATGGTAATTTTTTAACTTTTTGCTTGCACCGTTATACGTGAGAAAGTTATAAAACTCCGTATAACACTATACCTTAAAAGCAATTTCAATAAGGTAGAAATTACTCTGAGGATCGGTAGTCGATGAACATCCATTCCCATTCAACCTTTTATTCCCTTTTACGGGGTTATTGGTTTAGATTACATATCATAATCTTAGGAATGTGTGCTGCTGATTAAGCCTTGTTAATGGTACTTAGGCGTACTCCATGTTTGCACACGGATTACCATATACCGAATATCCTGTTTTTTCTGCTTTCGCTGCATTTACGTCTGCCGTTACCGGCTCCGCTTTAGTAGGATATTCATAAGCCCTTCCAGACAATTACTCCTCGTTGGTTTATTTTAGAACTCCCAATGCACAGATTTGTACTAATGAACCATTTTATCATGTTCCTTATCTCTGTTAGCCCAATTATAAAACTGTAGGAGAGATTTTATAATGTACCCTTATTTCAGGGTCAAGCAAAGTTCTTTACAAATGCGGCAATACCCACACTTGCCATTACGGATTTTAATAATCCTATCTTTTCAATAAGAGATGATACGCCAATACCTGCGTCTGCAAGTCCTTTTAAGAATGACGAATTAATAGTATCGTTTGAAATATTACTCCATATTGCGGATAATTCGCCCAGCTTACCTTCTAATGACGCTGCATATTTTTCTTGGTTTTCAAGGGTGACTCCTGTGGAATCGTTTGCTTTATTTACTAAATCCTCATAGTCACTCCAATTCCTTAATAAAGTCTGGATTACGTTAATCTGGCGTGTTCCTGCTAAATTGAATGAAATATTTGATTTTTCAACATCAGACAAAGACTCCCATTGTTTTGAAAGTTCTCCCATGGTAATATTGAAATCCTTAAATTCACCATCCGTTTTCCTGACTTCTATTCCAACACTGCGGAGGGACTTTTCTGCGTCAGAGATTTCGCCCTCATCAATACCCATGATTTTTCCGGCTTTTGTAGTACGTGTTATGATTGTTTTCAGACTGTTGCCCAACTGGCTTCCCTGTAATCCAGTCTTTTCTACAAGCAAACCAATCATACTTGCATATTCAGACAAATCCATACCAGCAGCACGTGCAACCTCACCAGATGTAGCAATGCCTTCATTAATCTGTACGATACCATCTGCAAAGTCATGCGCTATACTCTGTGATATTGCCTGAATTGTATCAGAGATACCCATAAGATCATCCTGTGTCAGATCGAACTGATTCATGATTGTCTGCAAATACTTAGCAGATTCCTCACCGCTAAATCCTGTAACATTAGACAACATAATTGCAGGCCGCGCTTTTTGAAGAATTGATTCAGTACTTTCTTTGGCATTCGCGTACAATTTGACAGCACCCAAGATATTACTTGCTGATGTATACAAATCTTTTGCCATCTGAAGAGATGACTCGCCAATTTCTTTCAACTGTCTGCCTGATAGCTCCATTGTATAATTGATGTTAACCAGTGCTTCTTGAAGCTCACGCACACTGCCAACCATCTCTTTGATTTTACGGATTGAAGTCATAAAAATATAGTTCGCGCTAGTCCAATAACTAAGGAAAGAGAAATTCTTCTTTAATGATGCAAAGAATGATTGATTAGATTTCTCCGCTTTCTTTTGTTCAGCAGCAACACGTTTAGTTGACGCAACTACATCAGACATTAACTTTTGGTATTCTTTTGCCCAACTTCCATCTAAAGGAACCTTCCCACCAGCGGCATCCATTTCAGATTTCAATTTCATGTATCTTGATGTTAAATCATCTACAGAAACAACTACCAAACCTGTCTTGTTTTGCAGTCCAGACATATTTGTTTCTAACGTCTTGAGCATGGTCGGCATATCTCTCATATTATTTAATGCCTGTTGTATCGGATCAAGTGACGCTGACTGCGATTTCAAACTCTGTGTTCCCATCTTTGCCGCATTTTCAAGCTGATTAAAGGCAAGTTTCAGATCATTTACAGTGCCAATACCATTCTTGAAGTTATTGAATACAGATTCAAAACCAGAGAAATCAATTGCAGTTTTGGAATATCGTGTCTTAAAATCATTCAGTTTTGTCTCATAATCTGTAATGACTTTCTCCATCTGCTGCATCTGTTTTATCGCCTGTGCATTATTGAGTTCTGCGCCAATATTTTTGAACACATAAGTCGGAGCACATTTTGTACCGATATTCTCTAATGCATACCGTAAAGTTTCAACCTCTCCAGAAGCTCTTTTTACATTTACAGTAAAGGATGTGAGCTGATTTGACTTATCAAACCTTTCTGACACAGAAATCAAAGCCTGTTCATCTTGTAATAATTCTTTAAAATACTGTGATGCCTGCCTGGCTGCATTATTGGAATTATCAAACATTGTCATATTTGCACCAGACTTGATAATGGACTCATTTGCTATAATCTGTTGCTGAATATCTGCGGTCTGTTTATATGCCTGCTGCTTTCTTCCCTCATTCTGAACAACCGTATCAGCAGTTGAAGCAGCATTTTGTTTGATCTCTGTCTCCTGTTCCCTCAACAGATTCAATTTATTTGATGCTTCTGCAAGCCTGTCCATGTACCCTATTAGTACTTTGGAAACTTCATTTCCCTGCATAGGCTGTAAACTTCCATCACTATGTAATGCTTGCTTAGCTACCTTAAGATGTTCGACAATTGCATTAATTTGATCTCCAAATGTGATGAACTTCTCCAGATTAGGTGATGTATTACACAGTTCACTCCATACAGTATCTAAATCTACAGCATTCTTCTTTGTCGTTGTAAATAATGCATTAAGACCATTGAGACCACGAAACTGATTATTGAGTTCTCGCATACTCATCCCTGTATTCTGGAAAAGCTCTGATTTGCTATTGACAAATATCTTTTTACCCTCAAATTGTTTCAGTATGTCCAGTGATTCTTTGAATGGTGTCAAATCTCTGGTTTTACCAAACTGGTTTAGCACACTGTAAAGAGAGTTTATCTTATTCGTAATGCTTTCCCATGAGCTATCCGAACCTGTTTTCATCACTTCCTTTGACAGTGCATTGATTTCTTTGGTCAGATCACGTACCTGCTGCAAAACAGAACTATCAATATCTGCACGATTCAGATTAAATGCTTTTGACAGCTCAGGGAATGAAAGCTTATTACTATTGAATTGCTTTATTACATTATAAATACTGTTTCTGATACCGCCTAAACTAGCCATCAGACCTTTATTGATGCCTGAACCGATCTGCTGTCCAGTCTTTTCAATCTGCCCGCTGTTGAGGTTGATATTTGAAAAAGTAATACTCTGATTAGTAGCTTTTTCTATCTGCCGCTTTAAATTAAAGATTGTTTTCGGATCAATTTCAGCCTGTAATTTTAACTTGTCTATCTGATTCTGTAATCTTGTGATGGACTTGTTGATATTTCCCTTTGAGATTTCTGTGTTTAATATCGCTTGTAACTCAATTAAAAACTCGTTCAATAATTATGTCTCCTTTTCTTCTTTGTACATATTTTTCAGTTCCATATTCAATTTTCAATAATACATTCTACATTTACAGTTCCATATTCAGTTTTTACAATAATTTTTTCCACATTCAATATTTAGTTGTAACAAATTTTTTGATTTTTACAGCTTTGACTTTTATGCTGCATTGATTTTAAGATTATAATTTGAAATTTATATATGATTGGTTGACATGTTACTTTTAATTACTTTGCATATACTTCATTCAGAAAATTGATAATACGGCTAATCAGTTGATTTGAAAATTCTACATTATTATTCATCCACTTGTAATAATAACCTAAATTCCGCATTGAATTATAACGAGGAGGGGACCGGGACTTTCATATT
>CAJTTO010000073.1 GCA_910579275.1 uncultured Lachnospiraceae bacterium | reverse complement strand
GCAAAGACTGTGAAAGAGCATAACTCTGAATTATCGAGTGACTATGCCGCCATACGGGAAGCGATGGGAAGCATTAACCTTGCCTGCGGCAGACTGGGCAAGGCAAGGGAACATTTTCAAAGAGCATTGTCAATTTATGAACAGTTGTGGTCTGACGCTCCACAGCTTATAGAAGCAAAACAGGAGGAAATATTACAGCAGTACGCCGCCGCAGGATTAAGCATCGGAAGCAGTCTTTTGATAAAATAAATATTATACTGGCGGTCGAAAAGACTGACCAACAGTATAAAAAGACGCAGGCGCACAAAACAATTATATTTAAGGTGAGCGACAAAATGTCGTCTACCTCAGTTTCGATACAAAATACATATTGAATTACTTTCAGAATATACGTTTTTCCAGCGCGACAAAACGTCGTTTTGGATTCTCTATTATGACAGCAAAATCATACGTGCAGAATGCACACTTGATTTTGCTGTTCTTTTTTGCTCTGTCTATAACCAATCTTCATTTTTAGTCAATCCACAGTCAATCCATGCTCAATGTATCATCTCCCAGTTTCCGTTAGACTAATTTTACACGAAAACAGTACCAGATTGAAAAGTCAGGTACTAATATCGTGAAAATAACATTATCGGGAGGACTAAACGTATGAAAGAACTTAACAGCATCAAAATCATTGCCATAGACCACGGCTACGGCAACATCAAGACGACAAACACGGTCACGCCCACAGGCATTACAACCTATGACACCGAACCGATTTTCACAGGTAATATTTTAGAGTACAACGGCAGATATTACCGGATCGGTGACGGACACAAAGAGTTTGCGTCAGACAAATGCATGGACGAGGATTATTATCTACTGACCATGATGGGTATTGCAAGGGAGCTTCACAGGGAACAGCTTACGCAGGCAGACATACACCTTGCCGCAGGGCTTCCCCTCACATGGGTGCGCAGGCAGAGGGAGGATTTCAGGGCATATCTTATGAAAAACCCATGCATGGATTTTCGTTTCAATGGAACAGATTACCATATTAACGTTGTCGGGTGCAGCATCTACCCACAGGGTTATCCGGCGGTTGTAGAACATCTTGTGGATTTTAAAGGCACAAACTTACTTGCAGACATAGGCAACGGGACTATGAATATTCTGTATATCAACAACAAAAAGCCTGTTGAGAACCGCAGTTATACAGAAAAATACGGTGTCAACCAGTGCATGATTGCGGCAAGAAATGCAGTTCTTGACAGTTTTGGCGTTAAAATTGAGGATTCCATTATTGAACAGATTTTACGTTCCGGCACAGCGGATATCGGCAGCACTTATCTCGAATGTATTAAAAGAACCGCTACAGAATATGTAAGCAATATTTTCGCTACCCTGCGCCGTTATGAATACAATCCCGACCTTATGCGATTATATGTAGTCGGCGGTGGCGGCTGTCTGCTGAAACATTTTGGAAACTATGAAAAAGAGCGTGTGACAATCATTGATGATATTTGCGCGACAGCAAAGGGGTACGAATTTTTGGCGTACCATGCGCTCCGTAGAAAGGAGCAGTCATGAGGAGCAATATACGCAGCACTAATTTACGGTTTAATCTCGACAAGGATTTGCAGCGTAAGGCGTGGCAGTACCTACAGACAATGGACAAGGGCACTTTTAAATCATACAGTAATGCCATCGCCTTATCGGTATGTGATTATTTTGAACGCTACTACCACAGGAAGGACGATCCCTATTTTGAAACAAGGCAGCGCGAGGAACATGTTTATAAATCGAATTGTCAAAACAATTCGATTTGCAGATATGTAGGCGCAGTTGAAAGAACTATGGAGAAAACACTCCCGTTATTCATTACAGGTCTGATGTCGGGCATTGGACAGACCAAAGCCCATGTACCAGCGCCGTCAGCGGTCAATACAGCCTTAACAGATAATCAAAACAGTGATGAAGATGTGGACTGGGACTTTCTCGGTGAATAATATCATAGGAACTGTCCAAAGCAAAAGTTATGATTTATTTTTTGGCAGTCCCTGGATAAAAGGGAGATACGTTTATGAATGAGTACCTTAAAAATGAAAACAGCCTTGCCCCGTATATGGTCTTTCCGCGATTTTTGCTGAACGCAGGAATAAATGAAACTGCCATGATTTTATATACACTCCTGCTGGACAGGGCAAGGCTCTCCCTTAAATCAGATAAATGGACGGACGAGTCGGGGCATACTTTTTTATACTACCCTGTCAAATCCCTTGCAGAAACACTCCATAAAAGCGAAATGACCATAAAAACCTCTCTAGCCGCACTGGAAAAGGCAGATTTAATAAGACGGATAAAACAGGGCGCGGGTATGCCAAGCCGTATCTATGTAAAAATACCAGCGGAGAGAGAAAGAGAACTGTCTGTCGGAGGGACAGAATATTATCACACAGAGGGACAGGAAACTGTCTGTCGGAGGGACAAAAAACTGTCCACTATTAAAAACAATGGATATAAAACGAAATATCAAGAAAAAGAATACAGGGATTATTCCTGTCGGGAGAATGAAAGCCTATGAATGACAATAACAAAATAAATATATTTACCAAAACCACAAAATCAGCCGTACCAAATGATGATGAATATATCAACACATCTGACGGTCTTATCTACTGTAAAAAATGCAATACTCCAAGACAAAAGCGTGTATCTGCATTAGGGAAAACATATATGCCTGATATTATGTGCCAATGTCAAAGAGAGGTATACGAAAAAGAAGAAGCCGAGCGTATCAGGCGTGAATTTCTGAACGACATAGCAGCCAAACGCTCCGCAGGCCTGCATGACAGGGCTTTGTATGAATGTACCTTTGATAAAGACAGGGGCTATAACAGCCGGCAGTCAGAAAAGGCGTATGAGTATACGCTCCACTTTCCCGAGATGCTTGAAAAAGGTATTGGACTGTTGTTGTGGGGAGATATTGGTACAGGCAAAACATTTCTAGCCGGGTGCATAGCGAACGCCCTTTTAGACCAGTGCATACCTGTTATGATGACAACGTTTGGGCGGATATTAAACACCCTTACGGGTATGTTTCAGGAAGACAGAAACGGCTATATAGACAGCCTTAACCAGTACAGCCTTTTAATCATTGACGACCTTGGTATGGAGCGCAGTACGGAGTTTGCACTGGAGCAGGTGTTTAATGTGATTGACACAAGATACAGGAGCAAAAAGCCGCTGATAGTCACTACAAATTTAACACTAAACGAACTCAAAAATCCATGCGATTTAGTCCGAAGCAGAATTTATGACAGAATTCTTGAAGTATGCGTACCGCTAAAAATCAGCAGCCAGAATATACGGGCAATCAATTGTGAAGCCAATTTTAAAGAAGCAGGAAACATTCTGTCGCACCCAGAAAATGACACTAATGTCACATAGAATTAGTGCTGGTAGGGCTACAGATTTAGTTCTGTCAGTATCAATAAAAGGCATTAAATACCTGATTAAATCATTTGTTACTATTTATTCCATTATCAGTATCAATAACGTAAAAACAAATACCGTAATAAGCCAGAAACGGCAGAAAGGGGGGCTTTTATGAGCCAAAGTAATATGTCAGAGGAAGAAAAGAAGGTTTTGCAAGCAAAGCACCGTGTAGAGGAAGCGAAGGCGAGAAACCGCGTTAAGGAGCAGAAAGCAAGGACACACAGGCTGATTCAGGAGGGAGCGCTTCTCGAAAGTATCGCTCCGTCAGTCAGGGATATGAGCATGGAGCAGTTAAAGCGTGAACTGATGATATGCTTACAGGGACTTTCGTAGTCCCTTCCCTGATAAGGGCGCACTTACTCACCACCCGATAAATCGGGCGGTGGTATCCCTCCCGCTGGTCGGGCACGTGCGCTCTGCCGAGGGCTTGTCCTGTTCCGCAGGCGGAACGGACGATATGCAGCCATCACTTTTATGGATACACACAAGGTTGTGTCAGACCAAGTTTCATCTAATGCTGCATTTCCAAAACAGAAAAATCTGCAAAAAACCAGATATGCAAAATGCACTTCTGATTTTTCCAATCAATAGAATAGCATTTTAAGAAAGGTATATAATTATATGGCAATTTACCACCTTGAAGCAAAAGTTATCAGCCGCGGAGCAGGGCGTTCTGTCGTAGCCGCTTCCGCCTACATGAGCTGTTCCAAGCTGTATAACGATTACGATGGCATAGAACACGACTACACACGGAAACATGGATTAGTTCATCAGGAAATCATGCTTCCGACAAATGCACCGACGGAATGGTCAGACAGAGAGAAATTATGGAACGCTGTTGAAGAAGCAGAAAAGACCAAGGACAGCAGGCTTGCACGCGAATTTGTCGCGGCGCTCCCCATCGAGCTGTCCAAAGATGAATGGATTGACCTGCTGCGCCGATACATCAGTGATAATTTTGTATCAGAAGGTATGTGTGCTGATTTTGCCATACATGATACAGACAGACATAACCCTCACGCACATATAATTTTAACGGTGCGTCCACTGGACGAAAACGGGAAATGGCAGTATAAAACAGAAAAAGAATACCTCTGTAAACGCAATGGGGAAGAAAAAGGTTTTACTGCTGCCGAGTTTAAATCCGCACAGAAATCCGGCTGGGAAAAACAGTACCAGTATAAAGTTGGCAAGAAAAAAGTATACATGACGCCATCCGAGGCAGATACAATAGGATATGAACGCGTATCAAAATATCCTAAGAGTACCAAATACGGAAGGCAGAACCCCATAACCGAACGCTGGAACAGTGACGAACAGTTGATAAAATGGCGTGAAGCATGGGCTGATGCCGCGAACCGCATATTTTCAGAAAAGAACATTGGTGAACGGATTGACCATCGAAGCTTTAAAGAGCGTGGCATCACGGAACAGCCGACCATACATGAGGGAGTGACAGCACGAATCATGGAAAAACAGTGGAATGTATCAGAACGCTGTGAATTAAACCGTCAAATCAGGGCAGATAACAGACTTTTACGCAGACTAAAAATGGAACTTCAAAAAATTGCTGAAGCAGTAAAAACTTCTATTCCAAAAATAGCAAAGGCTATGGAACTTATTTTTATGAACCTGATTATTAACCGTTATAATCAGAGACAGGCACAGAAAGCCGCCGCACAATACGGCGAATGGATTAATGACATTAAGCCCGATTATCAGAAATATAACGACATTAAAAGAGATATTCATTCTAAAAAATGTTTCCTGCGCGATTTGAATGCAGAACGTAAAACGACATCAAAGATGAATCTTTTAAAACTAAAGAATCTTTCAAAAGAGATTGCTGAATTAACCGAGGATATGGAAGAATTAAAATCAGAGCTTTCAAATCTGCTTTTATACTATACGAACGAAATAGCCTTTAAAGAAGTGTGTTCAAAGATTCCTGAATATGAGGAAAAGCGTAAAAAACAGGAAGATTTACAAAATATGTTAGAGACAAGAATAACCGAGCAGACAAAAGAATTCCTTTCCCTCAAGGATGACGTTACACTTGATGAAGAAGCTGAATTAAAATTGCAGAGGGAAGTTCTCCGTCCAGATATAGTTTCAGAGGCAAAGGAACATTTACAGGCTGTATATAAAGATAGATTTAATTATAACCAGTTCTCTGAAGCCAAGTCCTATATTTCCAGCTCCCTTGATGAAGCGGAACGTGAATATGCCATAAAGCAACGTTTAGAATATGCCAGAGAACAAAGCAAGCATTATAATTCAAAACATCAGCCGCTTAAAAAAAGTACGGAACGATGCCGCTAGTTAAAAAGAAAATGCTATGAAATGATTTGTCATGGCATTTTCTTTTTTCAACCTGTAATAAAAAAATTATTTTGCTATTAAGAAAATTAATAATCAGACGATATAATATATAAAATATCATATAATGATATACGTTGCTAATTAATGTTGAAAAGCGAGGAGGACGATGTTGAAAAAGAAAGATATCTTAAACAAAAGAGAAGAAGAACTAATGAACTACCTTTGGGAAATCAAGAAACCTTTGACTGCAAGTGAGATGGCAAAACAATTAGAATCCGAGGGCTGGACGAATATCACTTTATGCAGAACAGTACAGTCTTTTTCTGATAATGGTTATCTTGAAGTGGCAGGACTTGAAAAGACTGTAAAAACATATGCGAGGAAACTTACGCCTTCTCTCACCAAAGAGGAATACTATTCGTCTGTTCTTATGAATAGGGGGATCAATGCAAACTCTTTGGCAGATATTACTGCCGCATTGATTGGCGTAAGCAGAAAAAATCCGAGAGAAAAGGATGCAGAAGTCATTGCTAAGCTGGAAGAAGTCATTGCTTCCCTTAAGTCAGAGCAACTCAAAAATCAATAAGGGAAACTCATGGATATTACATTTTTTTCTGTCTGGATGACAGTATTGTGGAGCAGTATTCTTATTTTGATTTTCTATGTGTTAAGAACAAAATATCAATTAATTGATATATACAGTGTGTCAGGTGTGATTGTTTTATACTTGTTTTGTATGATACGAATGGTCATTCCTGTTGAATTTTCATGGACAAAGGTAATAGCAGGTGGAACACTATATAATAGAATATACTATTTTTCCTGTATCGAACGAAATATAGGAAATTATATTTCTGTGTTTGATATGCTGCGTTTGCTCTGGTATTCAGGAACACTTTTGATTTTATTGTATTATGTGATTCAGTATGTGAAGGCTGCCCGATATTTTGGTGAAATACTGGTAGAAAGAAATAGTAAAGCAACACAAATTGCAGATACAATATGGAATGGCAGTAAAAAGCCGGATATCCTTCAGACCGCGGCGATCAAAACACCCTGTTGTTTTGGTATACTGCGAAAAAAGATTATAATACCTGATAAAATGTATACAGAGGAACAATTGCGGTTTATACTTCTTCACGAGTGTTCTCATTTGAAAAATAATGATATTCTGGTGAAGAATCTGATTAATATATTATGTGCACTCTATTGGTGGAATCCCTGTGTATATTTATTAAAAAAGGATTTGAGTCAAAGTCTGGAAATCCGGTGCGACCTGACAGCAGTAAAGGAACTGGATAATCAATTAAAAAGTGATTATCTGGCGGTTGTTCTAAGTGAATACAAGGACAGTCTTAAAACCGGAAATTCTGCAGGACTCCATTATGATAATCCGAAAATGCTCCTTGAACGGTTTCAATTGGTTGCAAATGAAGGGCATATTTTAGTAAAGAAAGGAGATATTCTTGCATGGGTTATCTCAGGTTGTCTGCTTTTCATATCCTACTCTTTCATTTTTCAGACCAGATATGATGCGCCGAAATCAGATATTGAAACAATACAGGATGCCCATGAGGTTGATATCCATAATTCATATTTGATAAAAATGAAAGATGGCACTTATTTTTTTCATAGTAATAATGTAGATATTCCTATAGATGAAGAAGTAGCTAAAATGATGATAGGAGATGGTTTTATCATAGTAGAAAAAAGTGAAAAGTAAATGATAGTAATATTGAGTTTCGACTGAAACTGCAAAACTGTTATGTAAGATAATTGGAGGGAAAATTAGTATGAAATACAAAGTCTTTATTTTATTCGTTTTTTCAATAATGTGCTTTAGTCCTGTTGTAAATGTTCGAGCAGCAGAATGTACTGGTTCGTATCAAACTATGAGTACAAATAAATCTGTAGAGCCGAGGGCTGATGAAATTGTTAGAAAATATAGAACTATATATGGTGTGTTACAGTATCGCAGATGGAATCAAACAAAAGGCGTGTGGGTAGATGATGACTGGATAACAATTAGCTAAGTTGAATTAGTATTTAAATGAGATAGAATCGTCTAGGAGGCGATACATTTTAGTAATGAATTACATTCACAGAAAATATGGGTAGATATTAAAAAAATGAAATATAGAAAGATAATAATTTGTTTGATGATTAGCTTAGTAATGATAATCGGAGTATTCAGTCTATTTATATCATCAAGGGATAATATAGGTTCTATTTATTTATTAGACTCCGAAATACATTTATATGATTATGATGGAAAAAAAATCATAGAAGTTGAAAGTGAAAAAGATGAAATTCAACTTTGGGGAGATTTTATCTTCAAATCTTCAGAAAATAAAGAAGGAACGTTAATACTTTTAAAGAATTTTAAGCCCTGTCCTTTTTCTTTAAATGGCAGTGAATATTTTGAGCGACATAATATAGAAATACCTTCGTCAAAAGAAAACTTATATTCTACAGATAATTGTATTGAGATTAAAGGACTAGATTTGAATAAGAATGATATGTGTTTAATTTTGACTATTGATAATATTATTGTGACGAAACGCTTTCAGGTAATAAATGTATCATCGGACAAGAAAAATAATGTGAAAAGCGGAAATTGTTTTTTTGTTAATCAAACACTGGAAAGGAAAGTACAATATATGAAGGATAGAATGACGTTAGTAGATTCAGAAAATGAACAATTTTTTTTAAATGAAGTTATTGAAAAAGGAACGTTATGTTGTGCTATCAATATAAATAAATGTTTTGAAGGCTTGCAGTTGCAAAATGAATTTGAAAATTGCAATAGAAACGAGATATCCTATGCTATTGTTCCAATTGCATATAGTTATAGTGGTGAAGTTGAATTTTGGGAACCCTTTTCTGTAAAAACAGATTATGAAGCATTTGGATTTGAAGCTAGAATAAATAGTATTAGTGATGTATATGGTATACGTTTTTTAATTTTTCCATTTGCCAACGAATATGATGACAATTTTTTAAAAACATTTAAGGCTTTTTTATGGTCAAATCCAATTACAACATATACGATTTTTAAGGAGGAAAAATAAGATGAAAAGAAAAATTACAGCACTGTTATTAGCTTTGTCATTAAGTTTTGTAATGCCTAGTACAATATTTGCGTCAGAAACTTTAGATGATTCAGGTTCAGGTACTTTACAAGCATTTCATAAAGAAAGTCAAGAAGAGATTAGTGGATATGAAAGTGATAAATTGACACGAGGTTATGCTGTAGGCACTTGCTTTACTGGTGCAGATATTGAAAAAAAATTTTTAGCAAAAGAATGGCGTGGAAGTGGAGAGGTGACTATTGTTGGCGATGTGACATGGGACATTACCATAAATTGTGAATTTTATAAAGATGGTTCTTACTATACAGGAAATGATGAAACGGCATATGATACAAATCATGCTTACGTTGTAACTAAGTATGTATCAGGAAGCAAGGAGAGTCAATTTGGGGTACATTGTCAATTTACTGTAAAAGATGATAATAATGTAAAGATACATGATAGTCAGCTTTCAGCAGGAAATCCCTTTGATTGATTGTAATTAGTACTAGACCATAAAAAAGCAAAGAAAAGTTGTTGTAATATTTCAAGTATTGTAACAACTTTATTAATAAAATTGCAATACTTAAATGTGGTAGTTAGATAGTAAAAATCTCTTTTCTAAATAAGTTTTAGTGCCTGTGCTTTTGTAGGACGTTTGATTCATTGATGGGTCTGTACTCGAAAAATTTATTTGATTTATAGAGCGCAAGTTTGCTTAACGTATTTAATCTCTCAGGGTCTAATACCTCGCAACTCTGCTGCGCAACAAACTAATGACGAGCGAAGCGAGTCTCGGGCTGATACCCCACTGCTCTGCTGTGAGGAGTTTCATTATAACGGTTTTTGGTACTTTGCAAACGGCGATGATTGCTATTTTATGTCCGCAGTGCGATTTAATTCTGTGATGCCTATCGTTAAACGGTAACTCCCACATTTTCGGGATTAATTATAGGACAGAAAATACTATTTTTCCCTATAATACTGTGTTTATATTATTTAACTATATTTTTCGGGATAATATTTATAGACATTTGGTAAAATTTTCTTATATAGATGGCGATTAATTATTGCCATCTGCGTCGAGCACGATCGCATACGACATCTTTATATTCGTGCGAGTGCGCATCCCCAAAGGTACTATATATTTGGCGATTTTTAATCACCAAATATATAGTACTAATATGTAATTTTGCCTGGTGATATTAGTCTCGCTATTAAAATTCAGGATGTTTTTTAGATATGATAAGGGCATTGATACTTGAATGAAAATAGGTTTCAAAAACTACTGGCGTGGGAAATATGTCTAGATGTCGCTCTCTGTATGCTCTATTCATTGTGAGGGCAGCAGCAAATGTTGGAAACAAGATGATTGGTTACATTCACGAGTTCTGTAATAAACCAGTTGCCTGCAAGGTAATATGACAAAGACACACAAAAGGCGAAAGTCTATCGGTGGCAGAGTTTCACAATCCCATTGATGCCTTCCGCGGAAAGGCAGATTATAAAAATGAGTAATAGAAGTAGCAGCATGGTTAATATTTTACTTCAAGAATATGCTGGAAAGCTGATTAAACAAACTAGAGAGGAAAGTGTTGTCTATATAGATGATTTTATGATATTGGAAAAACTTTTTAATACTCAAGAAAAAGAAAGACAAAGTTATAATAGAAAACGATTGAAAACAAGACTAGAAAAATTAAATTATGAAGAAAATACTCTTATTGGCAAATTGATTATAGTAAAAATATATTATTCAATAAATAATAATAAAACATCTTTCACAATATCTCCATCTTGTGAGCGATTGGCATCAATATTAAAAACTAGTACAGCATAAATTAAATTTTTGGTATATACACAATATATGAAATTTCAATTTTACGCTGCTATTTTCAGATTAAAAGTACTAGTTATTTATTATTCGTTATACTAAAGGGGGAGAAGAATGACCGAGATAAATTATGTGGTTTCTGGTTCGGTGCAAAATCATTTGATTGTATACGGAAAATATAGTTTACGATTAAATAATTTAGTGCCAGAGAACTTAAGCAAAGAACAACGGGATAGTGTGGAAATAAGTGATGAGGCTGTCAGGCAGCAAAATGAAAATATGTCTCTGGATAAAAAATTGGAAGTGCTTTTGCAACATTTTACGGAACAGTTTGCAAATCCCAAATCACTTGAAATGTACAGGGTAGAAAATCCTTTCAAAATGGAATTGCGTGCGTATTCTGTTTTCGGAGGTGAAAACTTATTTCAGGACGATTCAGAACGTCAGTATGAAGTGTTTGACAGGTGGATGAAAGAAAATGTGGATGAACTTTCTGAAGAAACTAATGCAAAGATTCAGGAAGCAGTAAAAAATGCTACGTCGGCAATGGACAGGTTGAATTCCATGGAAGGTTATCGGGGAACATCATTTGAATCAGTTGCATTGCTGGAATCCGGCAGGTTTGCACTGGAAAATGTAAAGAACACAATAGTTTCGGAAAGCCTGCGTTCGGATTTTGGACAGTTAATTAATGAATATGTCCGCTTTAATGAGGAATCAAGAAATAGTATTATGGAGAAAATGACTCCGAATTATGTATATGAAGATATTGGAAAAAGTACACAATTCCTTAGAAATAAGGGTGAACTGCTCTCCAGCCAACGGAATTTTTACGAGCGAGAAAAAGAGGATGTAAGGGATTTGTTAAGAGAATATTATTCTGAGACATCCAATAAAGCTAGAGTAAAGACAAAACTGCAGCAATATACAGAACGATATCATAAGAAGAATAATTCTATGTATTCAGATAACAGCCTATTTGATAAGGGATTAGTCTGTTTAATGGTGCAGTAAAAGTGTCTTATTTTTGGAATTAAATAATGAGAGTTCACAGAAAAAGTATCCTTTAGTTTAAGGGATGCTTTTTTTGTTTAATTCAACAATAAGATGTTGAAAAAGCGATGACAAATTGAAAGTTGGTAAACGGTGGATAGCATGTACCTATACAAAATCCGAACCATCCTGTATCATAG
>CAJTTO010000072.1 GCA_910579275.1 uncultured Lachnospiraceae bacterium | reverse complement strand
CGGAAATTTCTGAAGCCTTATAAAACAAGGGGTTCGAGTTTCCGAGAGCACACATTTAGGCAAGGAGGTTTGCCTGAATATAATCCGGACAGTACACTAGGACTTTGCACTGGCTGCAAAGTTCGTGAAATAATGTAGAGGTAGAGATGCATCAGGCAACGGCATGCAGTTTTGCAGGGCTTGATGCTTACAACAGGAAGCCGACAGCTGAACTGCTACAGGAAAAGTGAAATGATGACAGAAATGATATTGACAAAAATACAGACAGTTTTAGGAAGAATATGGAAAGACATAAAAGCATTCCGCGCTGCGATTTTTTTCTTTGCAGTTTACAATGTGGCTGCAAGGACGCTGTTTGGTGCGTTCTGCCCCCAGCTGATTCTCACAGGTTTTCCATGTGCAGGGTGCGGGATGACGCGGGCGGTGTTCTGTGTTCTGACGGGGCAGTTTGCCAGAGGGATGCGGCTCAATCCGGCGGCGCCTGTATGGGTCATATTTTTGTGCTGGTTTTTCTGGAACAGATATATACGCGGCACGCATCAAAAAAACACATACCTGTGGCTGGGGATTGTGTGTGCCGTCACGCTTGCAGTGTATCTGTACCGCATGATTAACTGTTTCCCGGGTAATCCGCCGATGGTTTATTTCAGAAATAATATTTTGCGCAGGATTTGTAACACGCTCTAGAGCGTGTTTGAAAAATTGTCGATATGTGTTGCACAATTGTGTTTCTTTGTGGTAAGATTAGGCGTGAGACGTATTACTATTTTCAATGATCTATCGAAGGGAGATATTGATGGACAACAACAATTTATTTAACCAAGGAAACCAGAATGGAGAACAGGGACAGTATCAGCAGCAGCAGCAGCCATACCAGCAGCAGCCCTATCAACAGCCGTACCAGCAGCCCTATCAGCAGCAGCCCTATCAGTCCGGCAACAGTGAGCTCGAGGAGCCTGTAAGCTTTGCAGACTGGATGGTGACGACACTGATTCTTTGCATTCCGTGCCTGAACATTATCATGATGTTTGTGTGGGCATTTGGATCCGGCACAAAGAAAAGTAAGTCCAATTACTTTAAGGCGATGCTCGTGTGGGGGCTGATTAGCATTGTGCTGATGATCGTATTTGTTGCTACATATGGTGCCGTATTCTTTTCCATGCTTGGTTCTGCGAGCTATTATTAAAGTGCATAGTGGCAAAATCATATATTTTGCAGTCAAAAACCGGCAGGGATTTCATCTGCCGGTTTTTATTTTGCCTTATCGGACTGCTGTCGGTGCAGGGCTGGCAGTCCAGCGCCCGCTGGCGCCACAGGGCAGGACAAGACCGTTTGACGAGACGGGAAGTCCGATTTCGGAAGAGCAGACATGCCCTCCGCATTTGGGAACAAGGACGGTTTCAAGCATATAGGTCAGAACGGCGGGCTGAAGCCCCGTTGTGTAAGAATTAATCAGAAAGAAAAGCGGATCGCTGCTTAGAACTTTGGATGTAAGTTCTATAAATGGAAAAATGGAGTCCTCGATTTTCCAGATTTCACCTTTGGGGCCTCTCCCGTAGGAGGGCGGATCCATAATAACCGCATCATAAGTGTTTCCGCGCCGAATTTCACGTTCTACGAATTTTACACAGTCGTCCACCAGCCAGCGGACAGGTGCACCGGCAAGACCTGATGCCGCAGCGTTTTCTTTTGCCCATCCGACCATGCCTTTAGAGGCATCCACATGTGTTACATGGGCGCCCGCGGCAGCAGCGCTCAAAGTGGCGCCGCCTGTGTAAGCAAAAAGATTTAGGACTTTGACCTCGCGCGAAGGTTTTTTTCTGACAGCTTCTATTATAATAGAAGAAAACCAGTCCCAGTTGACTGCCTGTTCGGGAAAAAGTCCCGTGTGTTTGAAGCTAAAAGGCTTCAGATGAAATGTCAGGTTCTTGGTGTTTTGACCGTTATATGTGATGTCCCATTCCTGTGGAAGCTTGAAAAATTCCCATTCCCCGCCGCCTTTAGAACTCCTGTGATAGTGTCCGTTTGGCTTTTTCCATGCATGGTGTTCTTTCGGGGTATTCCACAGTACCTGCGGGTCGGGTCTTACCAGCATATAGTCTCCCCAGCGTTCCAGCTTTTCGCCGGAGGAAGTGTCAACCACCTCGTAGTCGTTCCAGTTATCTGCAATCCACATAATCATTTATCCTTTCTAAATGCACGCGCAAACACGTGTCTTTCTTGTTCGAAATTGTGAAGTACAACAAGTATACTATGGAACAGCAAAGAGAAACAAGATTGTTCGTAAAAAAATACAATAAAATATTAAAAAATGCTTGCAAAAGCGATTATGCTACGATATACTACTAATTGCTGTGACATGATAGCGATGAAACGTGAGGTTGCTGCCTACATGGAAAAGGATGCAGGGCAGGTTTTCCGCGGAGCGAATGTCAAGTTAGGAAACTGGCGACAAGTCACTGTACAAAGGTCAGACCGCGAGGTCTGCCCAATAAACGATGTGTCAGATCGTGATCGGCGAGACATGCCGATGGTAAAACACGATGACACACCCGGAGGAGTGTACAGTCACCGCTTGTCGTACTTATTCATAAAAAGTGCGAAAAGGAGGCGACTTTTTTTATGGCAAGTCAGGTAATGAGAATTACATTAAAAGCTTATGATCATCAGTTGGTTGATGCATCTGCCAAAAAAATAATCGAAACAGTAAAGAAAAACGGATCACAGGTGAGCGGACCGGTTCCCCTTCCTACCAAGAAAGAGGTAGTGACAATTCTCAGGGCGGTTCACAAATACAAGGATTCCAGAGAGCAGTTCGAACAGAGAACGCACAAGAGACTGATCGATATCATCACACCGACACCTAAGACTGTGGATGCATTGCAGAGATTAGAGATGCCGGCGGGTGTTTATATTGATATCAAAATGAAAAACAAGTAAGCCTTCTACTAGTATGAGCGATTTATTCGCTCCGCTGTAGAACAAATGGAGGTAAGGAAATGAAGAAAGCTATATTGGCTACAAAAGTCGGAATGACTCAAATCTTCAACGAAGACGGTTCGTTAATTCCTGTAACCGTACTTCAGGCTGGACCATGTGTGGTGACACAGGTCAAGACAGAGGAAAATGATGGCTACAAAGCAGTTCAGGTTGGCTTTGTGGATAAGAAGGACAAAATTGTTAACAAGGACAAAGGTGGAAAGAAAGAAGTCATCCACAGACATGGTGTTAACAAGGCGCTCAAGGGTCACTTTGAGAAGGCTGGTGTTTCTTCCAAGAGATTTTTAAGAGAGTTCAAGTTTGAAAATGCAGAAGAGTATGCATTGGGAAATGAAATTAAGGCTGACATCTTCGCAGTGGGCGATAAGATTGATGCATCTGCTATTTCCAAGGGAAAAGGATTTCAGGGTGCAATCAAGAGACATGGTCAGCATAGAGGACCTATGACACATGGTTCTAAGTTCCATCGTCATCAGGGTTCAAACGGCGCTTGTTCATCACCGAGCCGTGTATTTAAGGGCAAAGGCATGCCGGGACATATGGGATGCGTTAAGGTGACTGTCCAGAATCTCGAAATCGTGAGAGTGGATGCTGACAAGAACCTGCTGTTGGTTAAGGGATCCGTACCTGGGCCGAAGAAGGCGTTAGTGACACTGAAAGAAACTACCAGAGTAGATGTGTAAAAGTGGTTCGCGGGTTGAGCGGACGAAAGGAGGACCATACAGATGGCAAAAGTATCTGTTTATAATATGGAAGGCAAGGAAGTTGAGACAATCGACTTGAGCGACGCTGTCTTTGGTGTAGAAGTAAATGAACACTTGGTACACATGGCAGTAGTTCAATACCTTGCGAATAAGCGTCAGGGTACGCAGAAAGCAAAGACGCGTGCTGAAGTATCAGGCGGCGGAAGAAAACCTTGGAGACAGAAAGGAACCGGTCATGCAAGACAGGGTTCTACAAGAGCTCCGCAGTGGACAGGCGGCGGCGTAGTGTTCGCGCCGGTTCCGAGAGATTATTCGTTTAAGATGAATAAGAAGGAAAAGAGGGCAGCGCTTAAGTCTGCACTTACAAGCAGGGTTCAGGACAATAAGCTGATTGTTATTGACGAGCTTAAGTTTGATGAGATTAAGACAAAGAACTTCAAGGCTGTCATGGATAACCTGAAGGTTGCAAAGGCTTATGTGGTTCTGAAGGACAATGATGAGAAAGTAGTTATGTCGGCAAGAAACCTTCCGAACGTACAGACAGCATTGACAAATACAATCAATGTGTATGATGTTATGAAGGGCGGCACAATAATCCTGACAAAGGATGCAGCAAAGACAATTGAGGAGGTGTACGCATAATGGCAGACATTAAATATTATGACGTTATCCTTAAGCCGGTTATCACTGAGAAAAGTATGGCTGGCATGGGTGAGAAGAAATATACATTCTTGGTTCACACACAGGCAAACAAGTCTCAGATTAAAGAAGCTGTCGAGAAGATGTTTGAGGGAACAAAGGTTGCAAGAGTAAATACCATGAATCTTGACGGAAAGAAAAAGAGACGCGGAATGGTATATGGCAAGACAGCCAAGACAAAGAAGGCAATCGTGCAGCTGACAGAGGACAGCAAGGATATCGAGATATTCTCCGGACTGTAAAATGCCGGACAATATCACTGAAACGATAAAAACTATACACAATCAAGTGTGATAATAAAAAGAAAAGGAGAAACGAACATGGGAATTAAGAAATATAACCCATATACACCTTCAAGAAGAAACATGACCGGTTCTGATTTCTCTGAGATTACAAAGAAAACTCCTGAAAAGTCTCTTTGTGTATCAAAGAAAAAACATGCCGGACGTAATAATCAGGGTAAGATTACCGTGAGACATCACGGTGGCGGAAATAGACAGAAATACAGACTCGTTGATTTTAAGAGAAACAAAGACGGTATTGCAGCGAAAGTTATCGGTGTTGAATATGATCCGAACAGATCGGCAAACATCGCGCTGATTTGCTACGAAGATGGTCATAAAGCATACATTATTGCGCCGGAGGGACTTACAGACGGAATGAAAGTCATGAATGGACCACAGGCAGAAATCAGAGTCGGAAACTGCCTGCCGCTTTCGGAGATTCCTGTTGGTACAAATGTACACAACGTTGAGCTTTATCCCGGAAAGGGCGGACAGCTTGTGCGCTCGGCAGGAAACAGTGCACAGCTGATGGCTAAGGAAGGCAAGTATGCCACATTAAGACTTCCTTCAGGTGAGATGAGAATGGTTCCCATCGTCTGCCGCGCATCTATCGGTGTAGTAGGTAACGGTGACCATAACCTTATTAAAATCGGTAAAGCAGGACGTAAGCGCCATATGGGCATCAGACCTACAGTCCGCGGTTCTGTCATGAACCCGAATGATCATCCACATGGTGGTGGTGAGGGCAAGACTGGTATCGGAAGACCAGGTCCGTCAACACCTTGGGGCAAGCCGGCACTTGGTCTGAAGACAAGAAAGAGCAAGAAGGCTTCTAACAAGCTTATCGTAAGAAGAAGAGATGGCAGGGCGATTAAATAATCGCTTTGTCGTCAGACAAACGTTTTTCGATTTTAAAAACAAGGAGGAATTACCTAATGGCAAGGTCATTAAAAAAGGGTCCTTTCGCAGACGCAAGCCTTTTAAAGAAGGTTGATGCATTGAATGCGTCAGGAAATAAATCAGTAATTAAGACATGGTCACGTCGTTCTACAATTTTCCCCTCTTTTGTAGGTCACACGATTGCAGTTCACGACGGAAGAAAACATGTGCCTGTATATGTAACAGAAGATATGGTTGGACATAAGCTTGGAGAATTCGTTGCAACCAGAACCTATAGAGGACATGGCAAGGACGAAAAGAAATCAAAGGTTAGATAATTAGTTGAAAGGAGGTTCAACCATGGCTGAAAAGTATAGCAGAACAAGTTATAAGAGAAAAAGAAACGCAGAGAACAGAGAGACAAGACCATCAGCAAAGCTTTCTTATGCCAGAGTGTCTGTTCAGAAGGCATGTTTCGTATTGGATGCCATCAGAGGCAAGAACGTTGAGGCAGCTTTAGGTATTCTGGAATACAGCCCAAGATATGCTTCCAGCGTCATCAAGAAGCTTTTGGAGTCAGCAATTGCAAACGCTGAAAATAACAACGGTATGAACGCTGAGAACCTTTATATTGCAGAGTGTTATGCAAATAAGGGACCTACAATGAAGAGAGTTAGACCAAGGGCACAGGGCAGAGCTTATAGAATCGAGAAGAGAATGAGCCACATAACAATCGTGCTTGACGAGAGATAGGAGGAAGAAAATGGGACAGAAAGTTAATCCTCATGGACTGAGAGTCGGCGTTATTAAGGATTGGGATTCAAAATGGTATGCTGATGCTGATTTTGCTGACTATTTAGTAGAAGATTATAATATTAGAAAGTTTTTAAAGAAGAAATTGTTCAGTGCAGGTATTTCTAAGATTGAGATTGAGAGAGCATCTGACAGAGTAAAGGTGATTGTTTTCACAGCTAAGCCCGGCGTGGTAATCGGCAAGGGCGGCGCGGAAATCGAAGTGACAAAGAAAGAGCTTCAGAAACTGACAGGCAAGAATGTACTTGTTGACATTAAGGAAATTAAGAGACCGGACAGAGATGCACAGCTGGTAGCAGAGAACATTGCACAGCAGCTTGAGAACCGTGTTTCTTTCAGACGTGCGATGAAGTCCTGCATGGGCAGAACAATGAAGGCACAGGCTCTGGGTATCAAGACTGCCGTTTCAGGACGTCTTGGCGGGGCAGACATGGCTCGTACAGAGTTTTACAGCGAGGGTACAATTCCTCTTCAGACACTTAGAGCAGATATTGATTATGGTTTCGCAGAGGCAGATACAACTTACGGCAAGCTTGGCGTAAAGGTTTGGATCTACAAGGGCGAAGTACTTCCTACAAAGGGAAATAAGGAAGGGAGCGATAAATAATGTTAATGCCAAAAAGAGTAAAGCGTCGTAAACAGTTCCGCGGCACAATGGCTGGTAAGGCACAGAGAGGTAATACAATTACTTATGGTGAGTACGGTATCGTGGCAACTGAACCATGCTGGATTAAATCAAATCAGATAGAAGCAGCCCGTATTGCCATGACACGTCACATTAAGCGTGGTGGTAAGGTATGGATTAAAATTTTCCCGGATAAGCCTGTAACAGCAAAACCTGCTGAAACACGAATGGGTTCAGGTAAGGGAACACTTGAGTACTGGGTAGCAGTAGTGAAACCCGGTCGTGTAATGTTTGAAATCAGCGGAGTAGCTGAGGATGTGGCAAAAGAAGCGTTACGTCTTGCAACACACAAGCTTCCTTGCAAGTGCAAGATCGTTTCTAAAGCAGATTTGGAAGGCGGTGCAGTAAATGAAAACTAATAAGTATGTAGAAGATTTAAGGACCAAATCAGCTGCAGAATTATCACAGGAATTAGTAGCTGCAAAGAAAGAACTTTTCAATTTGAGATTTCAGAACGCAACAAACCAGTTAGACAATACAGCAAGAATCAAAGAGGTAAGAAGAAATATCGCCAGAATTCAGACTGTTATTGCTGGAAATCTTAAAAACGTAGAGTAGGAGGAAAGTGGTCGTGGAAAGAAATTTGAGAAAAACACGTACAGGCAAGGTTGTGAGCAACAAAATGCAGAAAACTATCGTAGTTGCTGTAGAAGATCATGTTAAGCATCCTCTTTACGGAAAAATCGTTAAGAGAACTTATAAGCTGAAAGCACATGACGAGAACAATGAGTGCAACATTGGCGATACCGTTAAGGTAATGGAGACAAGACCCTTGTCTAAGGATAAGAGATGGAGACTTGTTGAGATTATTGAAAGAGTAAAATAGATTTTAAAAGCAATGCAATGCAATGCGACGCATTGCATGACATGGTTTTGGAAGGAGATTAAGCATGATACAACAGGAAAGCAGACTGAAAGTCGCTGATAATACTGGTGCAAAAGAATTGCTCTGCATCAGGGTTATGGGTGGATCTACAAGAAGATATGCAAACATTGGTGATGTGATTGTTGCCAGCGTTAAAGATGCAACACCAGGCGGCGTTGTAAAAAAAGGCGATGTAGTGAAAGCTGTAGTTGTACGTACCGTAAAGGGCGCTCGTCGTAAGGACGGTTCTTATATTAAATTTGATGAAAATGCTGCTGTGATCATCAAGGATGACAAGACTCCGAGGGGAACACGTATTTTTGGACCAGTGGCAAGAGAGCTTCGTGAGAAACAGTTTATGAAGATTGTTTCCTTAGCTCCTGAAGTATTATAAGGAGGTGCCAGAATGTTAAAGATAAAGAAGGGCGATACAGTTAAAGTTATCGCTGGTAAAGATAAAGATAAAGAGGGCAAGGTTTTATCTGTTGACACAAAGAACGCCAAAGTATTGGTAGAGGGCATCAACATGGTTACAAAACATGCAAAGCCTTCTGCTGCAAATCAGAATGGCGGCATTATCCAGAAAGAAGCTCCTATTGATATTTCAAACGTAATGTATCTCCATAAGGGAAAAGCGACAAGAGTCGGGTTTAAGATGGACGGAGATAAGAAAGTACGTTTCGCAAAGACAACAGGCGAAGTCATTGATTAATTAAGGAAGGAGGACTAGACTGGTGAGTAGACTGAAAGATATATATAAAGACGAAATTGTAGATGCTTTGACAAAAAAGTTCGGATATAAAAATGTCATGGAAGTTCCAAAGCTTGATAAAATTGTTATCAACATGGGTGTTGGAGAGGCAAAGGACAACGCAAAGGCGCTGGAGTCAGCTGTTAAGGATCTTGAGATTATTGCTGGACAGAAGGCAGTTACCACAAAGGCTAAGAAGGCGATTGCCAACTTCAAAATTCGTGAGGGAATGGCTATCGGATGTAAGGTTACCCTTCGCGGTGAGAAGATGTATGAGTTCCTTGATCGTCTTGTAAACCTTGCACTTCCTCGTGTGCGCGACTTTAGAGGTGTGAATCCTAATGGATTTGACGGCAGAGGTAATTATGCACTCGGTATCAAAGAGCAGATTATCTTCCCCGAGATAGAATATGACAAGGTTGACAAGGTAAGAGGTATGGATATTGTATTCGTAACAACTGCCAGGACTGATGAGGAAGCACGTGAGCTGTTAGCACAGTTCAACATGCCTTTCGCGAAATAATAAGGAGGTAAATTCTCATGGCTAAAACAGCAATGAAAATCAAACAGCAGCGCAATCCTAAGTTTTCTACACAGGAATACAGTCGTTGCAGAATCTGTGGCCGTCCACATGCATACTTAAGAAAATATGGAATTTGCAGAATCTGCTTCCGCGAGTTGGCATATAAAGGTCAGATTCCCGGTGTGAAGAAGGCAAGCTGGTAAAAATGGAAAGATTTTCTAAGGCAATAAAAGACATTGCCTAAGAAAAACGAAATTCCATTTTGGAAGAATGCTGACGCATTCTTCGAGATAGATAATTAAGGAGGAAACTGAAATGACAATGAATGATCCTATTGCAGATATGCTTACAAGAATTCGTAATGCGAACACTGCAAAGCATGATACAGTAGATGTTCCTTCATCAAAGATGAAACTTGCTATAGCACAGATTCTTTTGGATGAAGGTTATATAAGGGCTTTTGACGTTGTAGAAGATGGCGCTTTCAAAACAATTCATATTACTTTGAAGTATGGCGCAGATAAGAGTGAGAAGATTATTACAGGCTTAAAGAGAATTTCCAAGCCGGGTCTTCGTATCTACGCAGGCAAGGATGAACTGCCAAAGGTTCTCGGCGGACTTGGTATTGCCATTATCTCTACCAATCAGGGTGTCGTAACCGATAAAGAAGCAAGAAGACTTCAGGTTGGCGGCGAAGTACTGGCTTTTGTCTGGTAACTATGATAAAGATGCTTTCTGGGATAATCAGCGACATTGTCTTGGAAAAAACAAAGTTTCGTTTTGAAGGGCTGCAGACAGTTCTTTAAACTTGAAAATAGATTCAAATAAAATTAGGAGGTACGGGCATGTCACGTATAGGAAGAATGCCAATCGCGATTCCTGCAGGCGTAACTGTAGAAGTTGCAGAAAATAACAAAGTGACTGTAAAAGGTCCAAAGGGAACACTTGAGAGAGTGCTGCCGGCTGAGATGGAAATCAAAGTGGAAGGTGCAGAGGTTACTGTTACAAGACCGAACGATTTGAAGAAAATGAAGTCTTTACATGGTTTGACGAGAACACTGATCAATAACATGGTTGTCGGTGTGACAGACGGATATGAGAAGAAGCTTGAGGTAAACGGTGTAGGTTACAGGGCAGCTAAGGCAGGAAAGAAACTGACATTGTCTTTGGGATATTCTCATCCGGTTGAAATGACTGACCCGGAGGGGATTGAGTCAGTGCTTGATGGTACAAACATCATCATTGTAAAGGGTATCGATAAAGAAAAAGTTGGCCAATACGCAGCTGAAATCAGAGACAAGAGAAGACCGGAGCCTTATAAGGGCAAGGGTATCAAGTATGCTGATGAGACAATCAGACGTAAAGTTGGTAAGACTGGTAAAAAGTAAATAAGGAGGGCGTAAAAAATGGTTAGTAAGAGATCAAGAGCAGAATTGCGTGCAAAGAAACACATGAGAATACGTAACCGTTTAAGTGGTACAACACAAAGACCACGTCTGGCAGTATTCAGAAGCAATAATCATATGTATGCTCAAATTATTGACGACACAGTTGGAAACACATTGGTTGCAGCTTCTACAACAGAAAAGGAAGTAAAGGCTGAACTGAAGAAGACCAATGACATTGAGGCAGCGGCATACTTGGGCAAGGTAATTGCAAAAAGAGCAGTAGATAAAGGTATCACGGAAGTAGTTTTTGACAGAGGCGGCTTTTTATACCATGGTAAAATCAAAGCTTTAGCTGAGGCAGCAAGAGAAGCTGGCTTGGTATTCTAGGAAGGGAGAAAATCACATGAAACGTACAATCATTGATGCTAGTCAGCTTGAATTAACAGATAAGGTTGTTACTATCAAGAGAGTAACCAAGACTGTTAAAGGTGGACGTAACATGCGTTTTACCGCTTTGGTAGTTGTAGGTGACGGAAACGGTCACGTAGGTGCCGGACTTGGTAAGGCCGTAGAAATCCCTGAAGCGATTCGTAAGGGAAAAGAAGACGCAATCAAGAATCTCGTAAGCATTGCCATGGATGAGAACAAGTCTATTACGCATGATTTTATTGGAAATTACGGTTCTTCAAGCGTTTTGTTAAAGAAAGCTCCTGAAGGTACAGGTATCATCGCTGGTGGTCCTGCGCGTGTCGTTTGTGAGCTTGCAGGTATTAAGAATATTCGTACAAAGTCTTTAGGCTCAAACAATAAGCAGAATGTAGTGCTTTCTACAATTGCCGGTCTTTCACAGTTAAAGACACCTGAGCAGGTAGCTGCAAATCGTGGAAAATCTATCGACGAGATTATGGCTTAAGGAGGTAGACGAAGATGGCAAAGACATTAAAAGTTACTTTAGTAAAATCAACAATCGGTGCTGTTCCCAAGAACAAGGCAACTGTTGAGGCAATGGGGCTGACAAAGCTTCACAAAACAGTAGAGCTTCCGGACAACGATGCAACCAGAGGCATGATTCGCAAAGTAAATCATTTAGTTAAAGTTGAAGAAGCATAATACAAGGGAGGTGTCAGAAAATGAGTTTAGAATTATCTAATTTAAGCCCTGCCGAAGGCTCTAAACATAGTAATAATTTTAGAAAAGGCCGTGGACATGGTTCAGGAAACGGCAAGACAGCCGGCAAGGGTCATAAGGGACAGAAAGCTCGTTCAGGAGCTCCGAGACCAGGCTTTGAAGGTGGTCAGATGCCTTTATACAGACGTATTCCCAAGAGAGGTTTCCATAATAGAAATACAAAGGAAATTGTTGGAATCAACCTTGAAGTTTTAGAGAGATTTGAGGATGGTGCTACAGTATCAGTGGACACATTAATTGAGACCGGAATCGTAAAAAATCCGAAAGATGGAGTAAAGATTTTAGGCAGGGGAGAATTAACTAAGAAGCTCAATGTTCAGGTGAATGCATATAGTGCATCTGCAAAGGAGAAGATTGAGGCACTTGGTGGAACAGCAGAGGTGATTTAATGTTTTCTACG
>CAJTTO010000071.1 GCA_910579275.1 uncultured Lachnospiraceae bacterium | reverse complement strand
GAAATTTCTGAAGCCTTATAAAACAAGGGGTTCGAGTTTCCGAGAGCACACTTGTTGTGTGGGAGGTGTAGGGCATGGGAAAGATTGTTTGTGAGAAATGCGGTACTGAATATAAGTTCGAGGTGGCAAAAAATTTTGAGTGCTGCCCTGTGTGTGGTGCTTCCTTTAGTGATGAGACGATAGATAAAGAAAAAGAAATGCAGACATTTTATTATTATAAAGAAGGTGGAGGAATGTTAGATAATACTTTATCCAGTAAATTTACTCCATTATATACATTTCAGGCAGTAGATATGAAAGAGGCAGAAAGACAATTAAAAGAAGTATTACCTAATAGTCCATTGTTTGGCTCAAATCCATCATCACAAACAAGATGTCCAAGGTGCCATAGCACAGAAATACAGCTTGTTCCCAGAAAATTTAGTTTATTAACAGGATTTGCCACTAATAAATTTGACAGAATGTGTGTCAGATGTCAAAAGAAATTTTAATTAGAATTGAATAATTGATTCATGAGAGAGGTTTATATAATCTCTCTTTTATTATGTCCAAAACCGAGGAGGAAACGGAATATTGAGTAATAGCAATAATGAATTTGTGATAAAATTGTTGGCTTTGTTGGATGAACAGAAAAGCAAGACGCAGATAAACACCAATATTAAGGATTTAGAAAAAGTGGTCAGAAAATTAAAACTGACAGCTACGCTTGCAAAAGGAACTACAAAAACTGAATTAAACCAGACAATAAAACAGATTGAATCTCAGTTGCGACAGATTAAATTACAGGCGAAAATTGATAATCGTCAATTGAACAGGGAAATAAATAATGCATTGAGAAATGTGTCTGCAAGAGATATCAACCTCAATATCAACAGTAATGGTGAAAGGCTGACTGCACAGGTAAGAAGGGCTGTTTCACAGGCGAGGGAATTTGTAGAAAGAAACCCAATCAGTGTAAATATTGATCTGAAAAGGGAAAAGCTGTTAAACCAGCTTACAGCGTTTACCAATAAGCACACAAAAATCAACGAATCGTCATATTGGCTTGGTGAGGCTGAAAGACTGCGTACAGTGATCAGTTCTGTCACGAACAGGGATGAATTAAGAAATGCAACAGACCAGTTGCAAGTGTTTACATCAGGTGTAAGAGCAACAGGATATGCAGCAGTTTCTACAACTGACAGAATCAAGGGTATGCTTGGAAATGTCATTAAAATTTCAAATTATTTTGGCTTGGCGTTTGTTGCGGTCAATAAATTCCGACAGTCTTTAAATACGCTGAAAACTAATGATAGTATACTTGTTGAAGTATCTAAGACTAGTGAAATGACGAAACAGCAGCTTAAAGAATTAGGGGACGAGGCTTTTAAGGTTGCAAGCAAATATGGACAAGTTTCAGGAAATTATCTATTAGCAGTTCAAGAGATGGCGAGATCTGGTTATGAAATGATGTCAACAGAACTTGCAGAATTATCCCTGCTCGCACAATCCGCAGGCGATATGACAGCAGACAGCGCGAATAATTATCTGTTAGCAACTGATGCAGCATATAAATACGGTGGAAGTGTTGAGAAATTGAATGCTGCTCTTGATGGGGCAAATTATATTTCGAACAAAAATTCTGCAAATCTGACAGATATCGCCGATGCAACTCGCGTATCAGCTTCATTTGTTGCAAATGCCGGAGTTGCTATTGATGAACTGACAGCGGCAGAAGCAACAATGATTGCAGTAACAAAAAGAAGCGGTTCCGAAATTGGACGTGCATTTAGAAGTATTGTTCTCAACTTGCAACAAGTGTCAGGTGAATTTGATGGTGAAGTGATAGATGAAGAACAGCTAAAAAAAGTGGAAGCTAGATGTCATAGTTTAGGTGTAGAACTTGAATATATGAAAGATGGTGTTCCCACTCTTAGGAACACAATGGATGTTCTTAGAGAATTAGCAGAAGTATATAATTCATTACCAGATAATAGTGCAGAAAAGCAAGGGTTAATTGCAGATATCGGGGGTAAATATCATGCTAACGCGCTGAGTGCCCTTCTCAGCCGCTGGGATATGTACGAAAAGATGCTTGGAGAGTTTTCGCAAGGGGCTGGTTCAGCACTTGAAGAAGCAAATAAAACAGCGGATTCGTGGGAGGGACGGCTTGCACAGTTACAGAACAGTTGGGATAGCTTTGTTAATACTTTAACAAATAAAACCGCTGTTAAAGGTGGCGTATCTTTCCTTGATAATACAATTCAGGCTTTCGAGAAATTGACGGAAACAGTTGGTGCATTACCTGTTTTGTTAACGACAATTAATGCTTCGATGTCAGCACTCAATAAGAATTATGGAATAACACAGATATATAATAAGAGTACCCATAAGATTGATCTACAGGGTAGTTTTATGGGGATTGATATTACAGCCTATAAAACACAAGCAAATCATTTTCGCGAAGCATCAGAAGCTATGCAATTATGGAATGAAAAATTGAATGATGGAACAGCAGATATAAATACATTTGGCGGTGCAGTCGTACAAAACAACGAACAGTTACGGGCATATCTCCAAACAACATCAGTAGATGCACCCGCTTCATTAAATGGGTACAGGTCATATCTGAATGCCACAGGTCAGTCTACGGACGCATTACGGTTAAAGACTGTATTAATGACTTCTGCAATGTCAATAGGATTCAGTTTCGCTTTACAGGCAGTGTTCCAGTTAATACAGGCAGGTGTTACGGTTATTGACGACTGGATTCATAGAATAGAAAAAGCAAACGAGGCAATGGACGAAGCCATCTCAGAATATGATTCTGCCAAATCCAGTCTCGAAAGCATAAATTCAGAATTAGCAGACCAGAACAAGAAAATGGATGAACTTTTAGCAAAAGATAAGCTTACTTATGCTGAAAAGGGACAGCTTGAAGAATTACAGGCTATTACTAAGGAATTAATGCTGCAACAGGACATTGAACAGCGACGCGCAGACAAGGCATCAAAGGATGTAGCATCAAAGACAGTAGATGCCTATAACAAACAGTATGGCAGACATGACATATCAAAAGACCGCCTGAAGGAGACACTTGACTATACAAAGTCTACAGGTATTTCCCCAATTGCTGATAGTGAAAATGACATTGTTGGGAATATTGCGGCTTACATTAATGTGACCGAAGGGTTACAGAAGGTACAGCAGGAATATGAGGCAGCTCTGAATAATGGCGAAGATACAGAATTCCTTATTGAGGATGTACAGGATTATATTGATGCAATAGACGATTACTCTGACGTACTGAACCAAAACATTTCAGATTTACAGGAAAAGCGTCTTGCACTGGAAGACGAGTATAATAAAGCCGTTGCAAAGCGTGAAAATGGAGAGGATTTAACTTCTTATGAAACAGATGCAGTTAACACATATGAATCCATCTATGATGCTATCAAGCTGATCTATGAGTACACTAATAAGAATGACTGGAACAACATGGAGATATCCAGCATTTTTAACACAGAAGGCATTGAAAAGACAAAAGACGAACTGATTTCAATGTACAAATCCGGTGAATTATCATCAGCTGAAATGCTTGAACAGTTCCCCAAACTCAATCAGGCTATTAAGGACAGTGAGATTATAGCTAGTGAAGGCTCTGATGCTTTTAAGGAATTTTTCAATGAGATTGTGGCAATGGCTGATGGGACAGAGGATGCAGTCAGTGCTATCAACAGCACAACACCTACCCTCACCATCTCCGACACAATAGACCAGCTCAACACCCAGCTCAAGCCGGCATTTGATTCATTAAAATCAGCATATCAGGACATCTTCACATTTGACAACGACACAGGAGAAAAACTATTCTCCCTTGAGAATGTAGGCATCGAAACATTTGAGTCAGTCAAGTCGGAACTGGACAAATTGGGCGAGATTGACGGCATAACAGTAGATTATTCCGCATTTGAGGATTTTGTGGCTGTCTTATCCGATACATCATCCACCGCTGATGAGGTACAGGCACAGTTTGACAGGCTTGCAACGAACATCATATACACAACAGACTGTACGGACATGTCGGCTGAAACCTATGATTTACTTGTAAAATCACTTAAAAACTTAGGCGTAACAAATGCAGAGGAAATCCTGTCCAACCTAAAGGATATTCAGGAGGAGCTTGTCAATGCAGGACATAACCTTTCGGACATTACCGCAGATGAAGCCGCAAAACTGGTTGAACTTGGCATGGTTTCTGCTGAAACTGCGGAATACCTTAACCAGTACCTTGTCCAAAAAGAACTCTCGCAGAATCCGCTGGACACCATTGCTGACATACAGGCACTTGAAAACCTGTGCAATGCACTGGGCATAACAGGCGAGCTTTACCAGAACGTCATAGCGTTAAAGGATGCCTTCGATGCCAAGGAAAGGGGAGCCGTATCAGCAGGACTTGACGAGTCAATCAAACATTACCAGGACAAAATTTCGGAGCTTGCAAATGGGAAGTCTGATTATAAGTTCAGTTTTGATGGTTCTTCCACACCAAAAGCATCCAAAAAATCCGGCTCATCCAAAAAAGAAAAAGACCTATGGCTAGAGGAATACAAAAGAAAACTCGCAGAATTGCAGAATTTATTAGCAAAGGGTAGACTAATGCCCTCTCCTGTAGTAATACAGGATGTATAAAAGTAACTATATCGGTTAAAAGGCGATGGGACGCCCAAGACCGAGGAAAGACTGATTTTAGATTGAGAAATACAAATTATTAATAAAATTTATGTTTTGGTAGTATTCTGTCGATTGTTGGTATATAATGGTATATTATAATACTGATGATTGGAGAAAATATTAATGGAAACAAATATAAATGATTTTTTAATGTAGCTATTTTTATTGATTATGAAAATGTACATAAAACATTAATTAACAGGAATGAAAATGCAATTAGATTAGGTTTTTTTGAGAAACTTAAAAAATGGTGCAAAGATAATAATCGAAGAATAGTAAAAATCGCTGTGTATTGTAATTTTGATAATAAAGACTTATATGAGTCTCATCATCAATCGTTTTTGCAATCATATGGAGTGGAAACGATACATACATCAAATCAAGGAAAGAATTATGCAGATTTAAAACTGGCAATTGATGTATTAAATTCAATGTATACTAATGATAACATTGACGAGTTTATAATTATGTCTAATGACAAGGATATGACACCTTTATTAAATACTGTTCGATTAAATAAAAGAAAAGCTTCTATTTTAACAACAGGAAATACCTATAATCATACACTATGTGAATTTGCTGATGAACAAATAGAATTTGATAAAATAGTTAAAATTGAATATAAAGGAACATTATTGATTGATGAAGTTAAAGACAGATTTTATGACGACATTAAAAAGCATATAGAAAAATCTTTACTTGAGTATTCAATTGAAGGTAATAATAAGGGATATAAAAAGCATTACAATTTAGATTATTTTCTTACAACTCAAATGGATTATTATAATGTATTAAAATATGAGATGTTGAATATAGTATCAATTTTATATTCTGAAAAGAAGATTATTGCTTATGTTTCTCCTATTAAAAATAGTGGCTTGCCCGCAATTATTCCTATAGAATTTAAGGAAAAATTTATAGATTTGGGAATTATTCGGCAAAGTGATATTTGTTCAAACTTTGATTTTAATAAAAGTGTATTAGAATGTTATGATAATTATAAACCCAAGGATAAAAATTAAATAAATGATAAATAATAAGTAAGGTACTTGACAAATAGTGACTTTAATGTTATTATATTGTCAATTTAGATAAAGACAATATACACGAGGCGAAGTTGCGTGGTTTACACAAGACAACAAATCGTGGGCGTATACATTTTTTGTATACGCTTTTTTAGTGCACTTAGTATTTTTAATAATAAAACAATCTAAAATCAGAATCCGTAGAGACTGTAATACCTTGTATGGCAACATACAAGGTTCCGTTACTCTCCTACCCTGTTTAGGGAAGGGTGAAGATCCAGTCCGAACATCGCACAATAATCCCAAATTAACGAAATGCGAGAGTTAGCCAGAAATGACTAACCGCTATGTAAATATATTACATAGTCAGTACCTATAAATATATAGGGAAAGTAACAGATTGATTATCAACGAACGCGAGTTTTTCTCACAGTCAGAAATACTCCTAAACACCTACCTCAAAGATTCCGAGGAACACATGACCAAATATGCGGAGGAAATATCCGACGCAGAAAAGACGCTCCACAGCGACAGAATGAACGCATACCAGTATGAAGCTGATGAGTTATTACGTCTGCAAAATGGCAACTATCTCAACATGACAGAATACTACCAGTCCATGATAGGCTTGCAGGATGAATACTACAACAGCGAGGCATTAAAGCTCAAGAATCTCGCTGACACAATGGAAGCCCAGTATGGACGAATGAGCCATGTAACCCTCACAAGACCTTCTGTTGACGCAGCCGAAATCCAGTCAGCCGGATATACGACAGAATTACCCACTTCTTCTGTCTATGCACAGTCTTTTGGTGATGAAACCAAACAGGTAATTCTTACACCAATCCTTCCGGATGGCACAATCCTCTCACCTGAAGCATTACAGTCCTATGCTGCCAGAATCCTAAATGGTGAAAAGATTGACGCAGACATACAGCTTTCCATGTTCGAGGGAAAGGATGCCGTAAAGCAGACTGCCGAATATATCAGTGGTCTTGAGAAGATGCAGTCAGAATACCAGAATCTTAAAAAGACATTCTCTGAAAGCCCCTATGGTGATTTCACGGAGGAACAGCTGGAAGCAATCGAAAAACTTACGGAAGAAATTGAAAAACATAAGAGTCAGTTGACCAGTGAGTTAGGCGACATCAAATCAGCCTACGACGACCTTATCGGAATCCGCGATACCTACAATGAACACGGCAAAATCAGCGTTGACCAGTACCAGTCCCTGTGTGACATGGGCTTTGAATACCTTGCACTCCTTTCAGATGAAAGCGGTGCCCTCTCCCTTGACGAAGATGCATTCCAGCGTCTTACAGATGCGAAGATACAGCAGATTCAAGTTGACATGGCTTTACAGGCTACAGATTTAATCAAGAATATCCAGACAGAAGAACAGGCTGTCCAGTATCTTGCCGCATCTTATGAAAACCTTGCAGCAAATGCTTTGAGTGCGGCAGAACAGATGCTTTACGCAGCGCAGGCAAATGCACAGCTCATGTACGGTGCTGACAGTATGCAGGCACAGGCAGCAAATACCATCGTAAAGGGTTATGAAAATTCCAAGCTTGCAGCAGGCGTAGTCGACATTAAGATGCAGTCAGGCGGGGGATATGAAAAACCAAAGGAGGACAAGGAGGAAAAACAGCAGGAAAAGACATTTGACTGGATTGAAACGCTCCTTGAAAAGATATCCGCCAAGACCGGAAAGATAATCGACAAGATAGAAAAGTTCTATAACTGGCAGAAAAAGAACCTGATGATAAACCGTGCGGTAAGGGCGACAAACGGGGAAATCATGCAGAACCAGATTGCATACCAGTCATACATGAAGGCGGCAAATGCCGTTAAACTCCGTGCGGATTACGTGAAGAAGATACAGGAGGGGAAACTCAACATCGAAACCCTCAAATATACTGACGGCGATGTCAATTCCGGGATAATAAAGAAAATCGAGAAATACACCGAATGGTACGAGAAGGCGCAGGAATGCCTTGAAACAATAAACAGCCTTTATGACCAGCAGCGAGACCTCATCAGGCAGAAACTTGACAACGTACTGGACTATTATTCCGACATGGATTCCTACCTCTCTTCCATCACTTCAAAGATGGAATCACTTATTTCGCTTAATGACGAGATGGGCAAACGCAGTTCCCTCACGGAACTTGTGGAACAGTTTGCGGCTCTTTCAGATCAGGTTAATTCCACGACACAGAAGGAAGTCACGGCAGGCATCACCATTACAGAGGGTTCCCTTGGTGATTCAAAGAAGGTTGCTGATGCAGTTAACCGGGACAGGCAGGAACTTGTCGACAGCATACAGGACAAAATTGACAACTTCAGCCCCGACCAGTCCGGCACATACACAAAACTGCTGAAGGACATTGCCAAGACCGAGGCACAGATTGAAAAGTATAGGGACAAGGGATGGGATGTCAGAAAGGCGAAACAGTTCGAGAAACTCACACAGAAGCTTGCGGACTATTATGCACTCCAGGCGGAGCTTGACGAACATGCCACGTCCGACACCATTGCAAACTACAGCAGGATTTATACCGCATGGCAGAAATTACAGAATAAGATAGACAGTGGCAAAACCCTCTCAAAATCAGAACAGAAAAAGTATGATTCCTATGAAAAACAGCTTGAAGCACTGAAAAACAGCGGACAGGCATCGCTTGACAGGCTTTATGCGCAACTTGCGGAAGCCAAAGGCACGGCAGAAAAACAGACCGAAGCCGACAGACTGAAGGATGAGATATCAGATGTACAGAAAGACCTTGAAAACACTGCCACCTATAAAAATCTCATAAGCAGTATTGAGACTATCAGGAACAGGCTTGCCGTACTGGACGAAAAAGGCTACGACAACCTGTCAAAGAGCCAGAAAAAGACATACGACAAATTAAGGGCACAGCTTGAAGCTTATTATGCACAGAAGGAATCCCTTGATGGGAATGCCACTGCGTCTAACATTGCCGAATACAACAAAATCTACCTTGCGTGGAAGAAACTGCAGGACAAGCTTGACAAGGGCGGGAACCTGTCAGTCAGCGAATGGAAGAAATACAATGCCTACACGGAACAGCTCGAATATTATGCAAAAGACAAGGCTGACATGCTCGAAAAGCTCCACGATGACCTTGGGGAAGCCCTTGACCCCAGTGACAAGCTGGAACAGATTGAAAAGACCTATGAGGAATCCGCTGAGGGAATATATGAGAGCTACCACAGCCAGATAGACAGCATCAACAATGAAGCAATAAACACACAGCAGTACCAGAACCTCCTTGCAAAGAAACAGAAGCTTGAACAGAAAAAGGACACAAAAGGACTTTCCAAATCGGAGCAGGCACAGCTTGACAAATACAACGCCGAACTTGAAGCGTTACAGAAGGGTGCAACCGGAAACAACATCTCCGAGTACATGAAGACATGGGAGTCATGGTATAAGTTGCAACAGAAACTTGACAATGGGGGAAGACTGTCTGCAAATGAAGCAAAGAAATATGACACCTACAAGGCACAGCTTGAAGCATGGAACAGGGAAAAGCAGACACAGATCAGCGACCTGTTAAGCCAGATGGAGGACGACCTTGAACAGCTCCAGAAAACCTATACGGAAAACGTGTCCGAGGCAGAGTCCGAAGTAAATGACTACTATGCGAACCTCTACCAGCTTGCAAAACAGATCGCGGAATACAACCTTACGACCCTGAAGGCACAGCTTGAATACCTTGACAGCTTTATCGGCTATTACAAGGAGCTTGTTTCACTGTATGATACTTTCAGCGGTGACAAGCTTACAAAACTGCTGACAGATTTGGATGAAAATGCAGTAAGGACAAAGGTTGAGACATATGGCGCATACCTTGAGACATTGCAGGAAAAGTATGACACCACCCTCTCTGAAATGGGCGAATACGGACAGCTCCTTGACGCGCTTGACACAAATGATTTTGAATCTTCCATGGACGTGTTCAACAAGGCACTTGAAAGCTACCGCCAGAGTGGCGACACAGCAATGGCTGAAAAATTACAGTCCGTGCTTGACCTGCTCAATGAACGTGCCGTTGATGCCGACAACTGGGGGGAATATGCAGACAAGTGGGCAGAGGAATGGGAAAAGGAGCTTGCATCCGCAAAACAGGAGCTTATCGGGACTGCGACAGAGATACAGAATGTCAATGACGCACTTAGGAATGCAAAGTTTGAGAACATCACGAATGCCATCAGTGAACTAGAAACTGCAAAGGGAATACTCTCCTCCATCACAGATCTGATACAGGACGAATGGCTGTATGACAACGGAGAACTTTCAGAATACGGACAGGCAAAAGTTGCACTCCTTGTATCACAGCTTGAGGACGCACACAAAAAGGCAGATGCTTATCTGGACTTGTACAATGAAATACAGAACAACAAAGATACCTATGCTTCTGACAAGGCTTACATGGAAGATCTCAACAATGCCATCCAGAATTACTATAACACGCTGGGAGAATCCGCATCTCTTGAAAACAGCATTATTGAACTGATGAAACGCAGTGCACAGGAAGAGCTTGACAGCCTGAATAAAATCATTGAGGCGCGCAAGAAGGCATTGCAGAAAAAGAAGGAATACTACGACTATGATAAAAATATTAGGAAGCAAACACAAGATGTAGATTCACTTAAAGCACAAATTAAAGCTATTGAATCTTTAACTGGGGTAAATTTTGCCCCTTCTATTTAATTGCTGGAACCCCCTTAGAGCCTTATGGACTACAACGCAGATATGAAATAAGATCAAACGTGAATGTTTGAAAATTATAAGGATTGGGAAATCAGCAGCCAAGTCCCGAATAGGGGAAGGTTCAACGACTAACCGTGATGAGTGTAGCGGTGTAGAATCACAAGCGGTTGGTGATTCGAAACAATAGACTATTTATTATTTTTTATAACATCTAGTTATATACTAGGTGTTTTTTTATTTGGGATTAATTAAAAATATAAATGGAGATGATAAAAATATTAGTACCAAATCAATATGTAAAAGTAAAGTGGGCTAATAAAACAAAAGGACATTATATTTCTAAAGGTTATAATTATACCAAAAATAACGACACATTTATGGTAAAAGCAGAAGACCTAATGAAATACAGTAAAACTATTGTTGATGTTCAATGTGATTTTTGTGGTGATATAGTTAAAAAATCTTATGATAATTATACATTACAAGTATTAAGAAATGGCACATCAAATATTGCATGTAAAAAATGTTCTATAAATAATATTTCAAGTAACGCTAAAAATAAACAAGAAAATTCACATATACAATATTATAATAAGTTTTTAAATGGGTGTAACAAACATAATCTTGAACCAATTACACAAAGTTTTATTGGTTATAATAAAAATTATGAATTTAAATGCAATATACATGGTATCATAAAATCAAGATTGGAATATATTGATAAATCCGGATGTAAAGAATGTTGTAAAAATTCAAAGATTAAAATTTTTAGACTTGAAAAAATTAAAGAATTTGAAAAATTATGTGAAATAAAAGGCTATACATCTTTGGCTTCTGTAGACGATTATGTTGATGGTGATACTCCATTGCCTTATATTTGTTCTTATCATGGTAAAAAGCAAATAAGCATACATAATCTAAAAAATGGTGAAGGTTGTAGAAATTGTGGTAGAGAAATATTTAAAGAACAAATAAAACTTTCTAATCAAGAAGTTAAGGATATTATTGAAAGTAAAAATAATAATAAATGGATAAATAATAAAAGTTATATTAATGCAATTAATCCAAATTTAATTGTACAGTGCGGAAAATGTAAAAACATATTTAAAGTTAGTGTGAATAATTATAAGAAAAACATAACTGGCAAATGTCCCAAATGTCAGAACATAAGTATTGGTGAAGTAAAAATTCAAAATTATTTAAACAACCAAAATATTAAATATATATCACAAAAAAGATTTAAAGATTGCAAAGATAAACGTACTTTACCATTTGATTTTTATTTACCAGACTATAATTGTTGTATAGAATTTGATGGACAACAACATTATGAGCCTTATTTTGGTATCGAAAATCTTAATAAAACACAATATCATGATGAAATAAAAAACAAATATTGTAAAACAAACAACATAAAATTAATTCGTATTCCATATTTTTATGGTAACAATATTGAAGAAATTTTAAATAGAGAATTACTAAAGCTTAATATTAAAACATATCCCAAAATAATTCCCAAATCAAAAATAATATAAAAAATCAATAAATAGAAGATATAGTCTCATCTCATATGAAAGTATGAGGAGCTTAAAACTCACATAGTGTAGCGAACTATGTAAAGATAATGAACAGACGCAGCAACAAAGGCAAAACTTGCGCAGCTGAAAGCCGAGCTTGCAGAAAAGGAAGAATCACTGCAGGAGACAAAGGACGAACATACCTATACATTACAGATAGATGCGCTTGACGAATTTGCGGCATCCCTTGAAGAAACACTCGACAATTCCACGAAGTCCCTTGCGGAAATTCTTGAGGAACACAGTAAGCTGATGGGCGATGCCAAAGACCTTTACGAGACGGTCGGTGGCAGCGTGAATGACACACTGGATAAGATTAAAGACCTCTACGGTGGCACAGGCACATTAACTGGCAGCGCGGATATAGACTTGACACCAAAGGGAACTGAAGACAGCAAAACGGGCAATACTGCCCCCTCGGTTAATATTACTCCGACAGTAAGCAGTAATGAGACTCCCATTACAAATAAGAGTGATACAGAGGATGTAAACCTGATTATCAAGCAGAACATGATAAAAGCTGCTGAACTCTTTGAGAAATATGGGGATGAACTACTAAATCCCCAACGAACATGGAGAGTCAATGATTCACAGATGCTTGAAATGGCGAACAGACAGTTTTCGGTTATGGCTGGGGTAAGTCACAATACTCCTGATTATGTA
>CAJTTO010000070.1 GCA_910579275.1 uncultured Lachnospiraceae bacterium | reverse complement strand
TGTAACTTATTAACTATATAGCTCTTGTGGCTATATCATTATTATACTAGGAGGATACGTCAATGATCCTGCCTTCAGTGATTATACCTCTATATTTTGTCTGGTGCATTAAGGAAACCTCAGACATGATAAATATTTATAACTTCTGATGGAGATGGAATTCTCCTTCTGTTATTCATCAGATATGACTTTGTAACTTATTAACTATATAGCTCTTGTGGCTATATCATTATTATACTAGGAGGATCAGTATGGGCAAATTTTCAAGCGATTTTCTGATAGGCGCTGCCACGGCGGCGCACCAGGTGGAAGGAAATAACATCCACAGCGATTACTGGGCGATGGAGCACATGGCGCACAGCACGTTCAACGAGCCGTCGCTGGACGCAGTGGATCATTATAACAGATATGAGGAAGACATTCAACTGATGGCGCAGGCGGGGCTTTCTGCATACCGTTTTTCAATCGAGTGGGCGCGCATTGAGCCGGAGGAGGGAAAGTTTGATGAGACAGCGATTGCACATTACAGGAGAGTGCTTGCGTGCTGTCACGCAAACCATATCACCCCGGTTGTGACAATGATGCATTTCACATCGCCAGTCTGGGTAATTCAAAACGGTGGCTGGGAGAGTGAGTGCACGGTTGATGCGTTTGCGCGTTATTGCGGATATGTAGCAGAACGTCTGGGTGACCTGATGAGTTATGTGGTCACGATCAACGAGGCAAACATGGGTCTCCAGGTGGCGGCGATCGCGGAGCGTTACAAGAGGCAGATGATGGCGAAGATGAGCCAGATGCAGGCGCAGGGGCTGGAAGGCACAGCACAGATTGGTATGAATTTCAATACCATGATGGAGAACATGCAGCTGCAGAAACAGGAGAACAAAGACGTATTCGGAACGGAGGAACCGCAGAATTTCGTTTCGGGGAGAACCGCTGAGGGGGACATCCTCGTCATGCGGGCGCACCAGGCGGCGAAAAAGGCAATGAAGGCAGCAAAGCCGGAGCTTCAGATCGGACTGTCGCTTTCCCTGCACGATATTCAGGCGGCAGAGGGCGGTGAGGAAAATGCACTGCATGAGTGGGATGAGGAGTTTTCCCATTATGTTCCCTATATTCTGGACGATGATTTCTTCGGCCTGCAGAATTATACGAGATCCATCATTGGCGCGGACGGTATTCAGCCAGTGCCGCAGGGGGCAGAAACGACACAGATGGATTATGAGTTTTACCCGGAGGCGCTGGAGCATGTTATCAGGCGTGTGTCTAAGGAATTTAGCGCAAATGGAAAGGAAATGCCAATTATGGTCACGGAGAACGGCATCGCGGCGGAGGACGACACAAGGCGCGTGGCATTTATCGGTCAGGCGACGGACGGCGTTGCTTCCTGCATTCAGTCTGGGATTCCTGTAATTGGATATATGTACTGGTCGCTGATGGATAACTTTGAGTGGCAGAAAGGCTTTTCCATGAAATTCGGATTGATTGCGGTTGACCGCGCGACGCAGGAGCGCATGCCAAAGCCGAGTCTGACATTCCTTGGGAAACAAAACCATTAAGAAACACTGAGGCAGCAAAGGACGCAGCCTAAGAGTGGCCCAAAGGACGGGCATTCTTCGTGTAGTGGATAGAATTGTAGGAAAAATATCTGGGAGTGTGGGAGTATGGCAAAAAAGGCGGTACAGCAGATTATGCTGGGAACGGTCACAAAAAATGAAGCGCAGACAAAGGAAACCCTGAAAGCGATCAGGGCTGCCGGCTATGACGGGATCGAGCTGAACGGGTTTATGATCAGGCCGACCTCTTTTCTGGTGCGGGCAATGACAAAGGCGGCCGGAATGCCGGTCGGAAAGGGCGGCAACTATGACTGGTGTAGTCTTGTGCGCGATGCGGGCCTTACAGTGGTAAGTGTCCATGAGGACCTTGGAAGCATCAAACGCGATCCGGATGCAGTGATTGCGGAAGCGCAGAAATTTGGTACGGATAAGGTCGTGATCACTGGTATGTACCGGTTTGACTATTCTGACCGCGAGGCGGTCAAGGCGCTTGCCAGTGACTTGAATACATCTGGCGAAATTCTGAAAAAAGCGGGAATACAGCTTCTCTACCACAACCATAACTGTGAATTTCGGAAAGTGGATAAAAAAATGACGGCATATGATTATATCATAGAAAACACAGATGACACTTGTGTCAGTTTTGAGCTGGATTCTTACTGGCCGACGGAGGCAGGGGTGTCTGCGCTGGCGCTGATGAAAAAGCTCGGCACACGCATGAAACTCTATCATATCAATGACAGGGGGACGCGCGTGTCAGGTCCGTCCATGACACCGATCCTCAAATCCGACAGCATGGAGCTTGGCTATGGAAACATGGATTTGGAGAGCCTGATCAGGCGGGCGTTGTCGGTCAATGTCGATGCCGTGATTCTCGAGAGCCACAAAAACTGGGTGGACAAATCACCAATTAAGTCACTACAGCTGAGTGCGGAATTTTTAAATCGTTTTATGACAGATATCAAATAAAAAAGGTATGGGAGGAAGGTTATGAAATATTATTGCAATCCAGTCAATGTTCCTTATCGCTATCAGTTTAATATGGATCCAAGATCAAACGGCAAACTGCAGATTGACAGGGAGGCGGCGGATCCGTCCATGATCCTGTTTCAGGGAAAGTATTATATGTTCGTATCCATGAACCTGAGTGTGTGGGTGTCCGAGGATATGGCGCACTGGGAGGCGCACCGGCTGCCTGAAAACCTGCCATTGTATGACTATGCCCCGGATGTGCGCGTGGTCGGGGAGTACGTGTATTTTTCAGCGTCCAAAAAGGGAGAAGTCTGCAATTTTTACCGTACAAAGGACATTATCAACGGACCATATGAGGAGATTCCGGGGACGTTTGACTTCTGGGACCCGAACCTGTTCTGTGACGACGATGGCAGAATCTATTTTTACTGGGGCTGTTCAAACATCACGCCGCTGTGGGGCGTGGAGCTGGAACCGGAAACCATGCGGCCGAAGACAGAGCGGATCGTACTGATCGAAGGGGACGGTTACGAGAGAGGCTATGAGCGCATGGGCGTGGATAACTGCGAGTTCCCGCGCGGCGAGGAGGAAGTGGAGCAGATGTTTCAGGGTTTTCTGAAACAGAGCGGTACGCCTGTGGAGCAGCTTCCCAATCAGTATATTCCGCAGATCAGGGGCATGTTCACACGCAGGCCCTTTATCGAGGGTCCGTGGATGGACAAGCATGATGGAAAGTATTATCTGCAGTACGCGTGTCCCGGCGCGGAATACAATGTCTACGCGGATGGTGTCTATGTGAGCGATTCGCCGCTCGGGCCGTTCACACTGGCAGCGAACAACCCGTACTCGTATCACCCGGGCGGTTTTATGCCGGGCGCGGGACATGGCTCCACGATGCGGGACAGAAACGGAAATCTCTGGCACACATCAACCATGCGTATCAGCGTCAACCACCAGTTTGAGCGGCGCGTGGGAATCTGGCCTGCGGGTTTCGACAGGGACGGTGAGCTTTTCTGCAATCAGAATTACGGCGACTGGCCGGTGGCGGTGGATGAGAACGGCAGTGACCCATGGCGCGAGCCGCAGTGGTATCTGCTGAATTACAAAAAGCCTGTGACAGCGTCCTCCTGTGCGGAGGGCTGCGAACCGGGCATGGCGGTAAATGAGGATGCAAAGACGTGGTGGCGGGCGGCTTCCGCGGAGCGCGGACAATGGCTTGCTGTCGATCTGGAGAAAGTGATGGACGTCCGGGCTATTCAGATCAATTTTGCGGATGACCGGCTTCCGATCGCGTCTCCGGGGAAAATACAGGGTTCGGCTACACAGCCAAGGTATATCGAGGAACGTGATTTGCTTACCCGGTGGATTCTGGAAGGATCGCTGGATGGGAAGGAATATTTTGTGATCGAGGATAAGTCGGAAGCCACGACAGACCTGCCGCACGATTTTATTGTCAGGGAGGAAGGTATCAGGGTACGCTATGTGAAGCTCACAATCTTACAGATTCCTTATGATGTCACGCCGTGTATTTCCGGGCTGCGGGTATTCGGCATTGGTGACGGCGGGAAGCCGCAGGCGCCCGGATACAGCATGCACAGAAGCGACGACCGGCTCGATCTGCTGGTGGACATTGAGAATACAGCCGATGCCACAGGTTATAACATTTTATGGGGACATGCGGCAGATAAGCTGTACCACAGTTATCAGGTTTATCAGGACGATGGTGCGCAGACACGCAAAAGGATTGGCGCACTGGTGAAAGCGCAGGATTATTTTGTGCGTGTCGATGCATTTAATGAGAATGGGATTACCCATGGAAAGGTGACAAGATTATGAGAGCCATCAATTTAAAGACAGAGCATCTGACAGATCCTATCGGGATCGATATCGCAAAGCCGTATCTGTCGTGGACGTGTGAGGACGGAGTTACACAGACGGCTTATGAGATCGAGGCTTGGGAGAACGAGAACTTATTGTGGGGCAGCGGCAAAGTTTCCGGTTCGCAGATGCATGCCGTTTTGGAAAAAGAGCTGCAGAGCAGACAGCGCGTCAGCTGGCGGGTACGCCTTTGGGACGAGGAGGGGCGTGAGGGCGCATGGAGTGCGCCTGCCCTCTTTGAGACAGGTATTATGGACAAGGCGCTGTTTCAGGCAGTGTGGATTAATCCGGAGCTTGTCTGCGACCCGGAAGTTCACAAGCCCGCAAGCTATCTGAAAAAGAGTTTTCAGGCCGCGAAAGGAAAATCGGTAAGGCTTTACATCACCTGCCACGGACTGTACGAGGCATACATCAATGGAAAGCGCGTCGGTGAATTTGTCCTTGCCCCCGGCTGCTACAATTATGATAAGAAAGTGGCATATCAGACGTATGATGTCACGGATCTGATTCAGGACGGGGAAAATGTGGCAGAGGTCATTCTCGGGGACGGCTGGTATCGGAGCGTGTCGGGGGTTGACGGGGATCGCAATCTCTACGGGACGGGAGTGGCGCTGTTCTTCCAGCTGGAAATCGACAAAAATGTCGTGTGTGTTTCCGACGGGAGCTGGACTGCGTCACAGTCAGGGCCGATCCGCGAGAACGATATGCAGCAGGGCGAGGTGGTTGATGCCCGGATGGAGGAGATTGAGGATTATCATGAAGCCAGGGTTGAGGATTTCGGGGTGGAAACCCTGGCCTGTTCCAACTGCATGCCTGTTGCGGAGATGGAGCATTTCACAGGGAAATGCATCACGACACCAAACGGGGAAACAGTCATTGATTATGGGCAGAATATGGCGGGATATATCTCATTCCGCTTAAAGGCGCACGCAGGACAGACGATCGTGCTGACCCATGGCGAGACCCTGGACGAGAACGGCAATTTTACGCAGGAGAACTTCCAGGACCGTAAACGTCACAAGGAGGGCGGCACCAGGCAGCAGGTGGTTTATACCTGCAGGGAAGGTTTCAATGAGTACAAGGCGAAATTTACAATCTGGGGATTCCGTTACGCGAAAGTGGAGACGGACATTGACCTCCATGATGCAGAGTTCACTGCGATTGCAGTATATTCACAAATGCAGGAGTTGGGAACGTTCAAGTGCTCCAACGCCGATGTGAATCAGCTGGTGCACAACAGCATCTGGAGCCAGAAATCCAATTTCTGCGATGTGCCGACAGACTGTCCCACGAGGGAGCGCGCGGCGTGGACTGGCGATATGGGTGTCTTTGCGGCTGCGGGGCTGTACCTGGAGGACTGTTATCCGGTCATCCGCAAATGGCTGGCAGAATGCCGCCTGACGCAGCATGAGGACGGGAAGCTGAGCAATATCTCCCCGAAAAATAATAACCCGAGCTTTTTCTCAGGACTGCTTGCCGGTTCTGTGGGCTGGGGCGACGCATGCATCATTGTGCCGTATGTGCTTTACCAGCGGTACGGGGACGTGCGGATTCTGGAAGAAAATTACGCGATGATGCAGAAGTGGTATGCCTTTCTGGAAGGGCGTGCGAAGGACAACCCGGAGGACGCTGCGGAATTGATGAAGCAGAATCCATACCGCGATCATACCATCGAGACAGGGGTTGATTACGGCGAGTGGTGCGAGCCGGATGTTGACAGCACATCAGCGATGCGGACGCCGCAGCAAAAAGTTGCCACCGCATATTTTGCGCGCTCCGGGCAGATGCTTGCGGAGATTGCGCAGATTCTGGAAAAAACAGAGGATGCAGAGCATTACCGCACAATGGCGGAAAATGCGGGGAAAGCCTTCCGTTATATTGCGGTGCAGGACGGCAGGATTCACTCCGACCGGCAGGCGGAGTACGTGCGGGCGATCACTTTTGAACTGCTGACAGAGGAAGAGAAACGGCAGGCGGCGGACGACCTCAATCGTCTGGTGCAGCAGAACGATTACCATCTCAATACAGGATTTCTCTCGACACCGCAGCTGTGCGCGGTACTCGCGGACTATGGGTATGTGGAAACAGCGTATAAGCTGCTCCTGCAGGACACAATGCCGGGCTGGCTCTACCAGGTGAAGAAGGGCGCCACGACCATCTGGGAGACATGGGACGGAATCAACGAGAAAGGCGTGCCCTCCGCATCCTTAAACCACTATTCCAAGGGGGCGGTCACAGGCTGGCTGTTTGAGGGCGTGTGCGGTATCCATCTCGTTGATGGCAGGATCGAGATAAAGCCGCAGCCCTGTAATATGCTGGATGATGCGAAAGCTGTGTACCATTCGCCGGTGGGGGATATCGAGAGCGGCTGGCGCTGCGAGGGTGGAAAGTTTTCATATGAGTTTGTCATTCCGGCAAATACCAGTGCGGACATTATTCTTCCGGATGGACGCAAAGAGCACGTTTCAGCCGGGAGGCATTGTTTTTGATGCACACAGACGCGGAAAGGAAATATGCAGCTAAAGCTGCCAGCGTCTGGCGCACGAGTAGAGAAAATAAATTTTCTCTACTCGATTATTGTTGAAGGGAGGTTTTTTTATGCAGATGACTTTTCGCTGGTATGGCGAAGGCAACGACAGCATCACGCAGGAGCAGATTAAGCAGATTCCAGGCGTGACGGGTCTTGTCTGGGCGCTCCATGACAAGGCGGCAGGCGAAGTATGGGAAATTGACGAGATAGAAAAGATGCGCCATCAGATCGAGGATCATGGCTTTATCATGGACGTTGTGGAGAGCGCAAATGTCCATGACGATATCAAGATTGGTCTGCCGACACGCGACCAGTACATTGAGAATTACAAACAGACGCTCCGTAACCTTGCAAAATTCGGAGTGAAAGTGGTGACTTATAATTTTATGCCGATTTTTGACTGGACGAGGACAGACCTTTTTCACCCGATGGAGGATGGATCTACCGCACTGTTTTACGAAAAGGCAAAGATTCAGGGAGATTATAAGGAGATGGCAGACTATATCCTTAAAAACCTCCATGGAATGACATTCCCGGGGTGGGAGCCGGAGCGCATGGTAAAGCTTGACGAGCTCTTTGAGGCATATCGCCCCGTAACAAAGGAAAAGCTGTGGGACAATCTGAAATATTTTCTTGAGGCTGTCATGCCGACATGCCATGAGACGGGCATTAAAATGGCAATCCATCCGGACGATCCCCCGTGGGATATCTTCGGGATTCCGCGTCTGCTTGTAGACAAGGAGGCTATTGGACGATTCCTGTCCATGGTGGACGACGAGTACAACTGTCTGTGCCTCTGTTCCGGTTCGCTCGGCGCAAACCCCCAAAATGATGTTCCCGATATCATCCGGACCTACTGTGACCGGATTGCCTTTGCACATATCCGTAATGTAAAACACTTTCCGAACGGTGACTTTACGGAGGCTTCCCACCGCGACTGTGACGGGGATGTAGGGATTCTGGAAATTATGCGCGCCTATCACGACTGTGGTTATGACGGCTATATCCGTCCTGACCACGGCAGGCATATCTGGGGAGAGCAGTGCAGGCCGGGATACGGACTGTATGACAGGGCGCTTGGAATCATGTATATGTGGGGCTGCTGGGATATGTTAGAGCGGCTCGACGGAAAAAAATGATATATGGAAAGGATGGATTTGTATGATTGATCTGCCGTTAAATATAGATTTTACCGGAAAGGTAGTTGTTGTGACAGGCGCCGGAGGCGTCCTGTGCGGTACGATGGCAAAGGCTTTTGCACAGGCGGGAGCAAAGGTGGCGGCGCTGGATTTAAATGAGGATGCGGTTAAGGCGATTGCCGGGGACTGTAAGGCAGAAGGCTTCATATGCGAGGGATATAAGGCAAATGTGCTGGATCCTGAGGCGCTAGCGCAGGTGCACAAACAGGTGCTGGCCGATTTCGGTTCCTGCGACATTCTTGTAAATGGTGCCGGCGGCAACAATCCGCGTGCGACGACGGACAACGAATATCAGCATGAGGCGGCGGAGGGACAGAAGACTTTCTTTGATCTGGAGCCTGACGGGGTAGATTTTGTATTTAAGTTGAACTTCCAGGGAACGCTTCTGCCGACACAGATATTTGCAAAGGACATGGTGGAGAAAAAATCAGGCTGTATCCTGAATATTTCGTCCATGAATGCCTATATACCACTTACCAAAATACCGGCATATTCCGGTGCAAAGGCTGCTGTTTCTAATTTTACCCAGTGGCTTGCGACACATTTTGCTGGCACGGGAATCCGCTGCAATGCAATTGCGCCCGGATTTTTAGTCTCCAACCAAAACCGAAGGCTCCTCTTTAATGAAGATGGCACACCGACGGCGCGTTCAAATAAGATTTTAAGTGGCACGCCGACCGGGCGTTTTGTTGACAGCGATGAGCTTCTCGGCGGCGTATTCTTCTTATGCGATGACAAGGCGGCAAGCGCAATTACAGGCGTAGTCCTTCCGATTGATGCAGGGTTTTCGGCGTACTCTGGCGTATGAGCAGCCAACAGATAACATGGAGGCTTGTCAGTTTGACAAGCCTTTTGTTATCTGTTCGGAAAATGTAATGATGTAATCTGCAATTTCCTCCGGGGGTTCCTGCATTCCGTTTTGCAGCCACCATTGTATAACACTGCTGCATCCGCCTGCCAGAAACATAAAACCAGCGTTCTGTTTCGTGGCAGGACAGCCGCTTTCCGGCGTTGAGCCAAGCCATTGTCCTATATAGAGTAAACAACACTCTGATAGCTTTTGGATAAATTGTTGTCCCCTCAGGGGAGTCATTATTGATTGGATTAGCTGGCTCTTGCTGCGCAGCGTGTTCAGTATGGCAATCACTGCGGCATGTGCGCCAGTAGCCTCGATGGCAGCCAGCATTTTTTCAAATTCCTGGATACCTTCTGCCTCAATTTTTTCTAACAGATCGTAACAGTCCTGATAATGCTTATAAAAAGTTCCGCGATTAATCTCTGCCTTGTCGCAGATTTCTTTCACTGTGATTTTCGATATGGGCTTGTCCTTCAATAAATTCAGGAAAGTTTCCTGAATGATCTTGCGTGTATATCGCACGCGGGCATCAGTTTTCATGTCTTTGTTCCTTTCTTCAACAGACTGGGATAATCTGTCCTTTATCTAGCAGATGTTGTAAGATTGTTTCTTGATTTGCCGCTGTGGTTCCAAGTATAATACAAATATCAGAAAAAAACAACAGATGTACAATATTTAATCATCTGTACATTAATTGGTAACAGTTCAGCCTTCGGCTTCCTGTTACAAGCATCAAGCCATGCAAAACCGCGTCGCGGTGGCTTGATGTATCTCAGCCACTACGTTTTCTTACGGACTTTGCAGTAAATGCAAAGTTCTGAGCTGAACTGTAACATTAATTGTGCAATTTTAAAATATGGAATGAAATTAGGGAGGACTAAACAGATGAATACTTTGTATCTGATTACTGGTGCGGCTGGTTATCTTGGCGGAGAGGTCTGCCGTCAGATGGTGGAGCGCGGGATGAATGCCAGGGCATTGGTTTTGCCGAACGATAAAATGAAATGTTATATTCCTGATAAAATTGAGTGTTACGAAGGTGACCTCTGCGACAAAAATTCATTGGAAAATTTTTTTGAGGTTCCACCGCAGACAGAAACGATCGTTATGCACTGTGCAAGCATGGTGGCACTGGGGGAAGAACGCCGGGAACTGGTTATGAATGTCAATGTCACGGGAACCATGAATATTATTGACTGCTGTTTGCAGCATCCGGAATGTAAGAAACTTGTCTACGTGGGTAGTACCGGCACGATTCCTGAACTGCCGCATGGGCAGAAAATGACGGAACCGGAACATTTTGACGAGACAAAGGTTGTCGGCGTATATGGACAGTCCAAGGCAATTGCCAGCCAGTGTGTGCTGGACGCGGTGCGGGAGCGGGGATTGAATGCCTGCATTGTAATGCCAAGCGGTATTCTTGGACCAGGGGATTATGCAATAGGGCCTGTAACAAAAGGAATGCTGATGCAGCTGCATGGGGAAACACGGATTGGAGTCGCCGGGACATTTAATCTCTGTGATGTCCGTGACCTGGCAAACGGTCTGTTTCTCGCTGCGGAGAAAGGAAAAGCCGGCGAAAGTTATATCCTTGCAAACGAGGTGGTAAGTTATCCCGAGTTTGCAGCATTGTCTGCACAGGAGGGGAACTGCAAGAAGCCTTTGATTTATTTATCGCGCCGGATTGCAATGATTGCCGCAAAGATTTTAGAAGTGCTTGCAAAGAAAAAGGGGACAACTCCAGCATTGACCAGGTATGAAATTTATAATCTTTCGCGCAATAACAATTTTGACTCGTCAAAAGCAAGACGCGAACTCGGGTATACATCGCGTCCTTACCGGGAGACAATTCACGATGAAATTAAATGGCTGCATAAAATCGGAAAGGTATAATTCGTGAGTATCGTGCATATAGACATTAGTTTTTATGATTCTGTCTATTTTTTCGACAGATTGGACTAAATTGTTTATTACATGTACAGATAGAGAAATATTGTTCATTGATTTGCCGCTGTGTTTTTCAGTATAATAATGATATCAGAAATCAACAGATGTATATTACTTAATCATCTGTGCATAAACGATAAGGAGGATATGAATGATGGATTTTAGCAGCGTACAGGGAAAGGTTGCAATTGTTACCGGCGCAAGCCGAGGAATTGGCAGGTCGATTGCAACAATATTTGGGGAGCACGGGATGAAGGTGGTCTGTGCAGCCCGCAGCCAGGATCAGGGACAGGCTGTGGTTGATGAGATCCGGGCAAATGGAGGGGAGGCTGTTTTTGTCCGCACTGACTGCAGCAGTGCAGAAGATATTAAGGCGCTGGTGGATGCCGCAGTCAGCCAGTATGGCCGTCTGGACGGCGTAGTCAGCAACGCGGGGATAGGCATGGGCGGCACGCCGCTGCATGAATACGATGTGGACGAATATGAGAAGATTTTTGATATCAACAGCAAGGGCGTATTTGCCGGGATGAAGTATGGTGCGGAGGCTATCTTCAAAACCCATAGCAAGGGAGGGTTCCTTATTAATGTCGCTTCCATTGCCGGACTGGTGCCTCAAAGGGGACAGGCGTTGTATACCGCAACGAAATTTGGTGTGGTGGGTATGACACGCGCTGCTGCATTGGACTATGCGAAGTACGGTATTACGGTCAATGCCATCTGCCCCGGATATACCAAGACCAGTATTTTTGGCGACGCGCCGGAACAGGCCATGGCATTTTTCGCAGCGGACTGCCCAGCGGGAAGAATGGGTGAGCCAAATGAGTGTGCCTATCTGGCATTGTTTCTTGCCAGCGATATGGCCCGCTACATTACTGGTGCGGCGATTCCTGTTGATGGTGCACTGAGCGCAGGACATCAAAATATGAGCAGCTGGAAACATCCGGAACTTGTCGCTGGCGGTGAAAATGTTGCTGAGTAAATCGGAATAACTGCCCAGGATAGCGGATATCCTGACCGCAGAAAATTTTTATTAACAGGGGAACCTGAATTATAACATAAGGACAGTCTGGCGTAAAATCCAGGCTGTTTTGTTTTTCAATGAAGTAAGGGAATCGAACAAATTATTAAATTTGAGAATGCAATTCTGTTCACTGTTTTAATCTGTTATAATTAGCATTAAACAAAGTCAATACATACATATGAAAACAGGGGGGAGGAGATACGAGTGGGCAGGAATGATCATCTGCATATACTGGATCTGATAGGAGGAACCGCCAGTGACACGACATACAGGGACAGTGTTTATTTTTTCATTACAGATGAAATATCAGATACGGGTTTTATAATGAAAACCGCACTGAATCTCATGGATAAGGGATGCAATACTTTTTACTTTTATGGGAAATATAAGGACATATGGCATAGGACGGTAAAAGATCTATTCAGGCAGTCTGGTATGAACGGCAAATATTTAAGGAACTGTGACAGCATAGATGACACTGCAGGGAAAGCGGTATCATTCCTGAACAGCGGCAGGGACGTCTGCCTGCTTTATGACAGTCGTGAGCTTTGTGCTTTAGTAACTGATAAAATAAGGGAACATGAAATGCATGTCAGTTACCATATTGGCAGCCTGATCAACAGTATGGAGTAAAAAATTTTTTATGTGCAGCAGATACTATTTTGACAATGACACAATGAATGATATCCTGAATATTGTAGAGGAAACAGACGCCAGCCTGCGCGGTATGCGGGTAAACAGGGACGTATATCCGACAGATGATGCAGCCGTGGTGATAAGGAGTACAGATGGCATAAAACTGACAGGGATCAAGTGGGGCTATCCCGGAATCAACGGCTCCGGCGTAATCATCAATGCCAGGGCAGAATCCGTACTGGAGAAGAAGATGTTCCAGGACGGCATCAGGCGCCGCAGGGCAGTCATTCCGGCCAGGTATTTTTATGAGTGGAGCCGCAACAAAGAAAAAAATACATTCCGCCGGAAAGACAGGGATACCGTCTGTATGGCGGGGTTTTATGACTTGACGGATGTCGGGGAGCGTTTTGCCATAATAACGACACAGGCCAATGCATCCATGATAAAGGTGCATGACCGTATGCCGCTCATACTGGAAAAAGGACAGATAAAAGACTGGCTGTCTGACGACTCCGCGGTGAAAGATTTATTAAGGCAGACACCGGTACTGCTCGACAGGTGTTGGACGGCGAATTGAGGGAGACGCAAACAGCAGATTATTTTTCCAGCCTTTGTCCCATTGACTGCACAGTGCCGTCTCTGAATGCATAATCCTGCCGAAAATATGGCGCACTGTTGTCAGC
>CAJTTO010000069.1 GCA_910579275.1 uncultured Lachnospiraceae bacterium | reverse complement strand
GTAACAAAAAGAATCCCGTATTCATGCGGGTTCGGGCGTTTCGCAAACGCCTAATGTTATAATATTAAAAAGGAGACAATAAATGGCTGACAATAATGAATTCGAGTGGACTGCTACAGTATACAACCTAAATCTCTTAAATCAGAATTGAATATATCACATAAAATTGTTATAATATTAAAAAGGAGACAGCACATGGCAAACACAACGATAAACACAAAATATAAAGACCGCCTTTTCCGGCTTCGGTTTGGTTCGACTGAATATAAGGATGACATCCTGTCACTCTACAATGCCCTGAACGACACATCATACCATGATGCAAATGACCTTTCCATTACAACCATAGATGACGTAATATATATTAAAATGAAAAATGATGTATCACTTCTCTTGGATGGAAATATGCCTCTCTGGGAACAGCAGAGTTCCATAAACCCGAACATGCCGGTACGGGGGCTGATGTATTTTGGCAATCTCTACAGCCAGTATATCAATGTCAACAGGATGAACATATACGGCAGGAAACTGTTACAAATTCCAACGCCGCAGTACATCGTATTCTACAACGGGGCAGATGACTATGCGCCTGTTACCAAATTGAAACTATCGGATTCCTTTATCAATAGAAACGACAGCGGTGATTTTGAATGGACTGCCACAGTCTATAACTTAAACAAGGGCAAAAATGATGCGCTGCTCCTGAAGTGCAAACCATTGTCAGAATATATGGAACTAATTAACAGGATTCGCCGAAACCAAAATTGCGGCATGAACACAGTAAACGCGGTAAACACAGCTGTTGACAGCTGCATTGCGGATGGTATTATGAAGAATTTTTTGGTCAGACACAAAGCGGAGGTGATGAACGTGTGCATTACAGAGTTTGATGAAAAAATATATACTGAAAGTATTCGAGAGGAAGGACGCGAAGAAGGACGCGAACAAGGACGCGAAGAAGGACGCGAAGAAGGACGCGAAGAAGGGCGCGAGGAGGGACTTAAGGCTCTTATTTACAGCTTAAAAAATTTCCTGCCTGACTTCGAATCCGTCTTCCAGACAGTAATTAAGAATGAAGAATATTGCAATGTCACAAGAGAGGATGTCCAAAAATACTATTAACTGCTTAAAAAGCCAGAAACCTTAGTAACAGTTCAGCCTTCGGCTTCCTGTTACAAGCATCAAGCCATGCAAAACCACTTCGTGGTGTCAAAGCCACGTACCGTGGCTTGATGCACCTTAGCCACTATGCTGTTTCACGGACTTTGCAGCAAGTGCAAAGTTCTGGCCAAACTGTTGCAAACCTTGCATTTATAAGGATTTCTGGCTTTTTCTAACATCATCTTATACGCCTTTTCCAACGATGCCAAATAATGTTATAGTAAATATATCTCGTTCCTGAGTAGCTACCAACTCCTGTAATCGTCAGGCATGCAATCCCTTTCCTTGTGGGATTGGCATAGGAACAGATGTAATTATATCAATTTCCATAAATATTTCAAGGTTGAAAAAGCAGGAAAACAGATTTCGCACCTCACGCTTGAATCGTGTTCACGGAACTTACAGTTCTGTGCATTTTTGCTCCATGAATAGTAAAGACTATAATGTTCTAACGATATTATTTCAAAGGCAAATTAACATTTTTAAAACAAAAAAGGGGCAAAGGCCGCTCATTCTTGCAGATTTGCTCCTTTTTTATAAAATTATGCAGAAGAAAAAAGGAATCCCCTAAGGAATTCCTTTTTTACTTCCATATTAATTATCAGATTATTCAACAACCTTGATTGTCAAAGCAGCCTTCTTTCCTGACAATGTCTGAACCGTAAGCTTTGTTGTACCTGGCTTCAAAGCCCAAATTTCAAGCTCACCTTTTTCATTTCGTTTTACAGAAGCAATACCAGCTTTGTTAAATGAATATGTTACAGGATCGGTCTCATATCCAATATTATTCTTGGTGTAGTCAACCGCAGATGAAGATACTGCGTTCTTTCCAGATCCAACTACTATTTCTGGTGTAATTGTATATTTTGTTCCTACTTGTATACCACTCTTACCAACATTTGAAACCTTCGTTCCGTCATGCATAATCCGTACAGAATTAACCTTCGCATCAACTACATAAATATATGCATATGCAACTGCACCACCATCAGCATAAGCGCCAACCTTTATTACCGTTCCTGCCGGATAACCTACTACCGGAACTGATACCTTGGTAGTATTCTTAGCACTAACCGGTGAAAGAGTTTTAGTTGTAGCATCCTTCTGATTTGTTATCATTTTCCATGTAATTGTATCTTTCGAACCACTCGGAAGCTGTTTTTTAACATTGATAGAAACTGGTTTTGCAACCCTGGGGTCTGTTGATGCAACCGCTGTAAATACATTCTTATTCAGTGTAAGCGATGTCGCTTTCTGAACTGCTTTGACTTTAATTGTCTTTTTATTTAATTTTGCTGTTACTTTACCTGTTTTCGCATTTGTGCTCAGTGTAACATAACTAGCTGTAAGATTTGTCGAACCACCCTTTAATACGGAAAGCTGACCATCAGCATTCACTACGCCCACCTTGGCACTTGATGTTGCCCATGTAATTGCTTCATCAAGTTTTGAATTATGCTTTGTATGCGCTAAATCATCATATGCACGTGCATAAAACTTATATGTACCACCTGATACAGCGTTCAGCGGAGTTTTAAGAGAATAAAATACATCTGTACCATCTACTTTTTTCTTGCCAGCATCAAACGTAATTGGCGTGCCTTCGCCACCATGCGTAACATCATTTACAGTAATATCCTTGATATTTGACTGCTTTACAGTAACTACACATTTTGCAGTCATATTTATTGGTTTATTTCCGTCTTTAAAAGCAGCCTTAACTTCAATTGTTCGAGAATCCTTTCCATCTTTATGCGGAGTTTTATTGTCTGTGTCAAGCAAAAGATTCGAAGATGTTATAACACCCTTTCCACTAACCTTAATATTCTTAATATTTGTCGCTTTTTCATCTGGTTCTGTCGCATTGCCTTTAAGTGCTCTATAAGTCAATTTCGTCTTTCCTACTGGAATTACCGTGCCTGCAGTAGTAACTTTGCCATCCTTATCTGTTACACAGTCATCTGCATAAAGAACAGCTGTCAGGGAAGGCTTTGCACCTGTCCATGCCTCCTCAAGGTCTAAAACCACAACTCCAGATGGTGTTGAATTAACTGTAATTTTGTATGTCTTTTTCTTACCACTTGATGCCTTAGCAGTAACTGTTGCTGTACCTACTGTATTGTTATCAAGCAGTTCAACTTTAATTTTTCTGTCAGTAACCTTTCCCGTAGAATCCAATACCGGAACAAGCTTTACCATTGGTGTCTTTCCCTGTTTAACAGACCATTCCACAATATCTGTTATCTTATCTTTCGATTCTTTCTTTGATGTCAAATCTGCTGTCAATATTGTAGCTCTGCCATTAAGCTTATTATCGTCCTTTTCCGTCAGCTTGCCAAAGTCAAGAACATTCTTACCGGTGATTTCAACTCCATCAGCTTTTACACCAGGGTCAAAAGTAACTTCTACTGCCTCTGCAGAGATGCCGTTCTCTGTTACTGCCTTGAGTAAAACAGTAGTTTTCTCTTTTACTTTCTTAACTGTCATCTCGCCTTTTTCGTTAATGACTACAGTTACATTTTTGAAAGCCTTCTTATCCGCATCACTATTACTCTTAGGTGCGATCGAAAATCCTATTTCACACTCAGCTGTAACCGGCTCAATCTTAATATAATTATTCAAATTATATGTGTGGTTCAGATAGAATGGATTAGGCAGAGTACCAAACTCAATTTTGCTTGCAAGCTCTTTTACAGATACCACTGCATCTGCGTAAAACTCACCATTATTCCGATGACCGTCTGCATTGTAGTCAATATAAGCGCGAACAGTCACCTGACCACCTTTTTTCGCCCTTACATTAACCATGCTGGGATCTGTAACGCCATCCGTATTTTCATAGTATGAAATACCAACAGTCTGTTTCTCATTGCCAAGAACATCCCATCTCAGGTATTTGTCAATAATCTCTTTTGTCTGTGCATCTGCCGCAAGAACCATCTGCTCATCTTTCGGATCATATCCGCTGTAAAGAACCCTTGCCTGCAGTCTGTCGCTGCTAATTGCACCATTTACCTCAAGTGAAAGGCTGGTCTTATCCAGTGCAAGCCCGATAACCTGTGCCTCTCTGTTAGGATCCTCAGGATTTAATGCATCCTCAAATTTGTGTGTACCTGTCATTGTGCTGGACAGTGTACCTGTGCCGCTGCTCTTATCGGCGTCATCTGTCGAGGTATATACATCCGCAATCGATGCTTCTGTTGCCGAAGCGGTCATTGGTGTAGAGATAACCATGGCACCCACCAACAAGTATGCCATTAATTTTTTAATAACTTTAACTTTCATAGCACCTTCTCCTCCGTTATAGATTTACTAATTCAGCATACACCTAATATTGTATTTGTGCAAGCCTTTTTTTCATTTTCATCATTTTTCCAGTCTTGTTATCTTTCTGTCCTTTGTGCAATCTGATGCATTTTTCTGCCCGCTTCCACGCATTTTCCTGTCAACCTGTCGTCACCAACTATTTATAGGCTTTTACATGCGGTTCGGTTCCGTGAAGTTGCACATTACTTCCCCAGATATTATCAGCAAATATTATATCGGTTCAGCAGTGTTTCTTCATTAGTATTTATATTCATTTTCTTTATTCCGGCAACACCCCCTTATATATATCCCATACTTCCGCCAATTCCTGACTGTTGTTGATGACCAGCGCATAGCTGCCTGCTGTTATCACAACCTCGCATTTCTCCTTAATCATCGGTTCTTCCAAAAATCTGTTATTGATAATGAATATATCGTCCTGATCAAAATTTACTTCCGCCATCGGCACCAGTGCGACCTCGCGATCCATCAGCATAAACTGAAGCAGTGACGCCTGTTTGTAGTTGAGTGCATCATGGACAAAATACACATCACATTCCCTGCTCAGGACGTTTATCCACGAAGTGACATAGGGCAGTGCGCCTGACTGTTTCATGTTTCTGGAACACACATAATTATTTATAATGGCATCGGACAAGTGTGTCCAAGCCGCAAGCGGAATCATCAGTGCAAGGACACACCGCAAAGTGACAATTGCCGCATTCAGCCGCACCTGTCCCGGTATTTTTGCAATGGAATTGGCAAACAGCTTGAATGTCATAAAAAACAGTGCTGCCAGCGGCAGAATGTAACCCGTCAGCTGCTGTATCTTGCCAGTGGGGGACTCATAGTTCCAGAATACACGCCCGAACATGACCGCATGCGCAAGCTCAAAGTGTGTGCGCTGCAGTTCGTCATACACATACTGGCAGTATATTCCCGCAGCGCCGTACAGCACCGCGCAGATACCAAGCATGATTCCCCAGTGCCTTTCTGCTAGCAGAATATCCACACTATATATAAGAAGAATTCCGATTGTATATTCAATATAGCGTCCGTGAACAAGGTCGTCTACCTTAAACAAACCTTCCTTATATATGGCACAAATCATAAAAGTGCCTGCCCACGCCAGAAACACACCAAAAAGCCACAAATGCCGTGCAGGATCTCCGCCAAGGCGCTTCAGTCCGTCATCCCTTTTTCCCAGAAGTGCATGCGCCCCCCTCCGGATGCTGTCCACAGCAACCCAGAACGCGTTTACAATGAGGTTCCGCATCCCCCAGCAGATAACCAGACCGCTTCCGGCCGCCAGATAAAACCATTTTCCTACAACACTGGTTCCTAGGCGTATCAAACCAGGCAGCGTAAATATGTTCCGGACTTTCTCCCATTGTCCTGCGAAGTCATTCATGGCAAGCCTGTCCGGAAGCGCCTCAACAGCTGTATTCCCCAGTCCGGTCTTGCGCGCCACATAAATGACCGCCATTACCGCTCCAGCCATAGCCAGACCAAACACAAGACGTACTTTTCCCTGCTCAACAAGGTACAGCATCAAAAGCGTGACGAGCAGAAGCACTATCATCAGCGCTGTTTTCTTCGTGCAGGCATAGGAAAGCAGCTCCCCAGCCCCCACAGGAGGATTTCCCATATACAGCGTATTCTGCAAATTCTGTTTTATTACAGAATGAATTATGAGACATGCGCACATCACTGACCCGAATGCCGCCGCATCCTTCATCCTGCTTATCCGCCGCAGCCTGACAAGGAGCACAATGATGAAGGCTGTTATAAACTGCGCAAGTGTCCGCTGGTGTATGATATACAGATATACCGAAACCACCGCAAACGCCGCGTGATTCAGGATGCTTGGCCTGTCCGTCACGCGGTGCATTGTATAAAGAAATACCCAAAAGAAAAAGGTAAGCGCACACTCCGAAAGGGTTGTGTGCGAATATATTTTGCATGCCGGATACAGCATGACCACAAAACACGCAAAACACCGGACAAGCCAGTTCATGTTCTTCATGTATCTCCTGCACAGCTTAACCGCAATAAAGAAACTTGCCACAAGCATAACCAAGTTAAACGTTGTCGCAAGCTGGTACATGCCATCCCATCCCCCTGTATCCAGCCATGGTGCAATGAGGCGCAGCGCCAGAAGAATCAGACTATATCCATAGGAATAATATGCAATATTTTTCGTAATAGAAGACCAGTCCAGCCCCATGAAATATGAGCTGTTTGCCCAGTATCCGTACTCGTCATCCAACAAGATCGGCATCACCGACTCATCCAGTTTGTAACTGTAGAACCAGAACAATATAACCGCCAGCACGCACGTAAGCCAGAACTCCCGATTACAATTACGTATCCGTGCAATTATGCGTTCCTTACTGATAATCTTTGCAATATTCTTTGTCATAGTTCATCGTCATCTTTCCTTTTTTCCCCTTCGGGGTCGAGCAGTCCGAATTCCAGCTTTTTCATGCGGAACTGAATATCCTCAAGCAGCTTGCGGTTTGCTGAAATGATGTCCGCCTGCATGCCGGAGACAAGTGTCTGAAATCCGATAATAATAGTCATCGCTGCGAGAATCAGGGACTGTGTATGCCCTGAACCGTTTCCGCCGAAAAAAAAGAATAAAAACCGCACGCCGATTGCTGTTCCCGCCAAGATAAAAACGCTTCCTATCAGCGTAAAAATTTTCATCGGCTTGTACATCAGGACTGCACGGAGTATTGTGAGCATGGATTTCTTGATATACGCCCCCATGGAATTCATCAGCCGCGACTTGCGCAGCTCCGGATTCGTGTGCACCGGCACTGACGTAATCGCCATCTTGTTCCTGCCTGCCTGAACGATTGTCTCTAGCGTATATGTATATTCATTGTGTACATTCACTCGCATTGCAGCCTTTCTGCTGTATGCGCGGAATCCACTCGGCGCGTCGGGTATGTTCGTCTTGGACGCCGCACGCACGACCCAGCTGCCGAAACGCTGTAATTTCTTTTTTATCCACGAAAATTCTTCGATTTCGTCAATCGGACGCTCGCCAATTACGATATCCGCTTTCTTTTCTAATATGGGACGCACGAGCTTTTCAATGTCCGCGCCGCTGTACTGATTGTCCGCATCTGTATTTACAATAATGTCCGCACCGTTTCGCAGCGCAAGGTCGATCCCTGCAAGAAAGCCTTTTGCCAGACCCAAATTTCTCTTGAAGTGAACAATGTGCTGAACACCCCACTCTTTGGCGATGCGCTCGGTGTCGTCGTCACTTCCGTCATTGATAATCAGGTATTCAATCTCATCTATGCCGTCAATCTGGCGCGGCAGGTCATTTAATGCGATTTCGAGTGTCTCCGCCTCATTGTAACAGGGGATTTGTATGATTAATTTCATTTCTCTTCTGCCCTCCGACATCACTTGTCAATTCACTATGTCGATATGACTCATTCTATATCGGAACACGCGATGTGTCAAGGCAGTAAAATATGGCAGGCTCCGCAATTGTAACAGTTCAGCCTTCGGCTTCCTGTTACGGGCATCAAGCCATGCAAAACCACTTCGTGGTGGCTTGATGCATCTATGCCACTACGCTATTTCACGGACTTTGCAGTAAATGCAAAGTCCTGGGCCGAACTGTTACCCGCAATTTCGGCAATTTTGCCACCGTTCACTCTTGGACGGTAACGCATTATCATCGTGCCAGACATTTCTTTCTCTTTAAAATGATACACAAAAAGCAGAGAAAATTCTGATATCCGATGGCTGGCTTTCCCTTATCCATACCCCACCTCACTCGTAATCACATTTATGTCCTTTATTATACTTGATACATTATAACCTTATCATAATTTCACCCTAACCTCCATGATTCCGCGCTGCGGAATCTCAAATCAATGCGGAGAATGCCCGTACTTTGGGCATTCTCTTGTGTGAGACTTAGAACTTCTTCACGAAGCAGCCTTTGCTGCGAGTGATTAGAAGTTCTTCTCACACTAACTCCCATCTGCCCGCTTTAGCGGGCGTACAAATCAGGATGGTGAAATGTTCTTTTTCACCCTATCATCACACTTTTCCCCTCAAAAGCAAATCCATACTTCCTAATCCGCTCTGGTGCAATCCCTTTTGCTTCCAGCGCGGCGGCGTATTGCTTTTCCTCAATCTGTAAAAGCGCTGCTTTCACCGTGTCTTCTAGGTCTCTCTCCTTGTTGGCGCGATGTACTTTAAACTCCATGATAATCGCATCATCATTCAATGTCTTCGGTTCCAGCATCACGTCATAGCGCCCGAACCCGCTTTCGCGGTTTGAGGTAATCGTATATCTGTCATCCAGTTCCACCATCAGCCCCAGAACAAAGCCATGGTAAAAACGTTCCGGTTCCGCCTGTTCGGACGGCTTGTTTCCGACATCAAAATTGCTGAAAGTGGCAAACGCGACCTTGTTCATATAATAGTTCATCGCCTCGACGTCGCCTTCAAGAAGCGCCTTGATGAAATCGTTGTACGCTGGTACATATGTCTTGAACCAGCTTTCTATCATGTTCTGGAACATCAGGCGAACCTCTTTATTTGTTAGCTTAAGGTCATATTCTTCCTTACCAGTGTCAGGATCCATCGAGTACCGTTCTACTTTTAAATATCCGCCTGCAAGCAGCAGGCTCCATATCGCGTACTCATTGTGTTCAATCTGGTTAAAGATAATCTGCTCGTCAATTTTTGTATGAAGTGTCCCCCCGTTTAACAGGTTCTCCATAGTTAGCTTTATGTCCTTGCTGCCCTGACGGATTATCTTTCCAACAAGACTGTTGGAGCTTGTGTTTGCCCAGTATGTGTATAGTTTTCGGGAATCCAAATAATTAATAATGGACCATGGATTATAAATGTCTGTCCGTTTTCCGAATGTGAATCCGTCATACCAGTCCTTTACACAGTCATTCATTTCTGTTAACCCATATTCACACAAGGCGTCTGATACTTCCTCCTGTGTAAAGCCAAATGCCTCCGCATATTTGTCTGATGTTGTCGTCACAACCGTCAAATTATTTAAGTCAGAAAATATTGACTCCTTGCTGACCCTTGTGATACCCGTCATAATCGCCCGGTCAAAGTAGGGATTTGTCTTGAACGTCGCGTTGAACAGGCTTCTTGTTAAAGAAACCATTTCACTCCAGTAACCATATACGTATGCCTCCTGCATTGGCGTGTCGTACTCGTCCAGCAGAATAATCGGCTTCTTCCCATAATAACGCTGCATAAAGTCGCTTAGCTTATGCAGCGCTATCACTGCGTCCGTGTCTGCCATCCTGTCGGATACTCTGTCAAAATATTCCCTGTCCCTTTGCGTAAGCACATCGCTGTCCCTCAGAAATTCATATTTGATATACAAATCCGTAAGCGTCTGGCAGAGACGTATTTTCGTCTTTTCATAAGTGTTTTCCTTTACATTTGCAAAGCTTAGACTGATTACGGGAATTGTCCCCTGTAGTCTTTGGTATTTTTCTTCTTTCCATATATTCAGGCCTTCAAACAAATCACTGCGGTCTGCATAGTCGACCGAAAAGAACTGCTCCAGCATGCTTATGTTGAGCGTTTTGCCGAATCGGCGCGGGCGGGTAATCAGTGTAACACTGTCACCATTTTCCCACCATTCTTTTATTAAATTGGTTTTGTCCACATAAAAATATCCGTTTGTAATGATTGACGCAAAGTCTTGTCTTCCGATACTGACTGTTCTTAGCATACTGTAGTCCTCCCTGCATGCTTTTGGTTTCATCATAGCACAAAAACTGCTGAATAGGAATTTATTTCTATTCAGCAGCCTAGATTTTCGCTAACAATTCATACCAGGACTTTGCACTTGCTACAAAGTCCGTGAAATAGTGTAATGGATGGGATGCATCAAGCCACTACGAAGTGGTTTTGCATGGCTTGATGCCCATAACAGGAAACCGTTTCCTTGCTTTATTCCCTGATTTAAAATAGTTCTTGCCTCTGTTTCAATCAATGCTCCGCTCATCATATCACCTACACCGTTCTGCATCTTCTCATATTTCTGTGCAATTTCTTTAATTACATCACAGGAAAGTTCTATGATTGTCCGCTTATCAAACGCCCCTATCACTCCCTGCCGCTCCAATTCATCAAGTCTCTCTAAAATTTTCTGATACTCTGCCTTTAATTCGGTCAGCTTCTGCTCATTACTATTATACTCCGGAAAACTTTTCTCATCTGAAAAAATGTAGAATGGAATCAGCATGAGAAGACCTTTTTCAAAAATATCATCCAGTGAATATGTCTGCACTTTCATAATCGGCACATCATACCGAACCGTTCCTCCCGGCGTAATGATAACGCATTTCATTTTATCTGGTGTCTTTTTATAAGTCCGAAGATACAGAACCGCCGTATTGGGGAATGTCACTGTCAATGTCTCCTCTGTAATCTCGCTCTCATCAAGTGCTATCTGTGCGTCATATTCAAACAGCCTTATCATAATTTTCCCATCCGGCAGGCTACTCTCGCGCATTAGCTAGTTTCCAAAATCAAGCCTACTAAAAAGAGTATTGATGACATGGCAAATCTTAGACACTCTAAAATCTTAGAGCATTATTTACGTATCCTTTTATATTTTAAGAACAGACAGGGAGCAAAATTGACCAGTTCCGCTGTTGGTCAATTCTGTCCCTTGTATTTTATTGGATATCTGATAACATTAACTATAGATTTCAGAAACGGAGGTTTAATTCAAATGAAAAATTTTAAATTTAAAAAACTATTGGTACTCTTTGCAATTATTATTTTTATACAGAACGGAGCCATCATCGTGGAAAATACAGGAAATGGTGCTGAAACCGGAGCGGAAGATGGCGTTGCGCCTTGTAGCGATTTTCCGGGGCATGATGAAAGCTACAACTGATTTTCGCTCTTACCAAAAATTTATTAGATACTGTAAGAAATTCACCCTTCACATAACTTATCATAATAAAATTTTTCTTCATATGATTGTTTACAAAAATGACTGAGTAAAATGCACTGTTTCAACCGTTCAGTCATTTTTTCTTTATCTAAGGTTTTCCCATATTGTGCTTTCCGCTCTTTCTCATTCCAGAGCAAATCATACAAGATATTACCAATTGCCCAGATCCTATTACACTTTAGTGATTCTTTTAGTATCTTTTTATATATGTCAGTTGATACATTAAGATCTCCCATATTTGCTAGTTCACTTGCCATCCGTATCATGACAAACTCGTACATAGCAATATAATCTGACAGCATATAGTTTTTTTCATAACAATCAAAAAAACGTCTAAGCAAGTCAATATACACTCGTTTCATTTTTCCATCAAGTCCTTGTATCATTTTACGTATACATGTCATTTCCATCTCCGTTAGGTAAATTTCGTCTGACAAAAACAATTTATCCATATTCAATGTAATTTTAAGTGCCATTTCTTCTCTTAAGACAAGCTCTTCCTTGGTAATTTTATTCTCCATCCAATCCAAAGATGTTTCTAATTCAATAATATATTGTTGATTCTCTGGAATCTTAAGGGATAGTTTCTTTTGCATTAAATTTAATATTTCTCTGCATCTTGAAATATTATGATTATTACGGCAAACTAACAATTCGTCCCTTAATATTAAAACTTCCCTATCATTCGTCACAAGCCTCGCCCTCTGATACTCTTTGGATAAACCGAGCCTACGCATCACAGCAGTCAGCAAATCCTGATGCATGTCACTCATCATTTTCTCCGCCCTGCGCAGCGTCTTTGTAACACAAATTCCCTCACACAGTTCCTCCTGCGTCAAACCATACATATTCCTGCGAATGCGCAGGACGTCGCCGATATAAAATATCCATCTTTGTCGATACAAGTAAACACAATCCCGCATGTATGCAGGAATATCATACTCCGCATAAAGCTTTCTAAACAAATTTGCCAGTTCCACGCTCTCCTTAAGTTCGTCCGAATCTTTTCCGACTATCTCCAGTATGCCACACTTTATCTCCAGTAGTTCAAGCAAGTAAAATGCCCTTCCAGTGTCCCGCAGCATCTCAATCGCCCGATTGCAGATACGCAGACTTTCTGATGGCTGCTCCACTCCCTGCACGCTCTGCCCATCGAACTTTTCCCTTAAATAATAGTACGCAATCTTAGGATATATTTTTACCTTTGACAGTTCGTCGTAAACCGCATTTTCCACGAACGCCATTAATCTCCTGCACGCTTCCGGAAAGTCCCTGCCCTCACCCTTCGCATAATATGCATATTCCAAAATCATATTGATTTCCTGTATGGACAAAAGACTTGTTTCGAGACACAACTGCTCAACATTTGGGACAGTCAGCTTTACCGCCTTTTCATAGCACGCGCAAATCTCCGCCATATCTGCATTTTTCTGTTTTAAAACCTCTGCTCTCATCACAAGGCAAAATTGCTGTTTTAATTTACTATTCGGACCTGTCTGCCTATCGTACTCCGCAATCAGCCGCTCAGCATTTTCCGTTTCCCCTTGTTCCACCGCAAACATTATATTCCTCTGGCATTCCCACGCCCTATAGTCATCCACATCCAGCAAATTTTCATACAAATCACTGGCAATCCCCAGTCGCCCCAACAGCCGATCCCTCATATTTTTATGAACCGGACGCTTCCCCTTCACGATTCTCGAGAGCTGACTTATCGACATCAACCCCTCCGCCAACTGCTCGTAATGAATATCACGCTCCTTGCGCACCCTCTGCAAAAAATTCGCAAAATCCTGATCGGATTCCAACGGTGCCTTTTGTAAATCCTGATTCTTCTTCATCTGACCTGTGTTACTCCTTTTCAAATAAAATGTTTATATAATACATTTTACTACAAAATTCTATAGTTTTCTTCCATATACTAATAATTTTTTAAATTTTCTTTCAAACAATTTTGCATTTTCATCTTATATGAAGATTAGAGCATTTTTAATAATTTATTCCTGCCATTTTAATGGTAGGATATCTGTATAACGGCGTCATAGCTTCATATTCATCACTTTGTGTGATATTTATGCCGCACATCTGCCAAAAAGCAAATTTCAAACACGCTTTAAAACTAACTGATAATCCCGTATTATC
>CAJTTO010000068.1 GCA_910579275.1 uncultured Lachnospiraceae bacterium | reverse complement strand
CCGAATTTTTCCCTGTTGGAATTAATATTGCGAACTTGTTTCGCAATCGCCTACCATAAATAATGCATTATTAGCATCTCCGGGGCTGATTTCATCTGTAGTTACAAATACCCTCCCCCTACTATCAGTCTGAATTATTCCAGTTTCTTGAATAGCTTTAGCTCCATCTGCATCAGTATAATGGTATAAATCTGGCTGTTTTCTTTCTCCACCTTCTTTACCTTCACAATTATTCGTTATTCCCACAAACCCACTTGGATCACAGTATATCACCGGATTACTGCCACAGTACGCATAAAGGTTAAACCCATCATCATAAATGACATCTTCCTGCGTAAACCTTCCTGTTGCAGGGTTATAGTACCTTGCCCGAAGATACGTCAGCCCGGTCAGTTCATCCCCCATCTGGCTGTTATATCCAAGGCGGCTGGACGCTCCCTCTTGGAATATTCTTTCGCCAAAGGCACTGTATTCCTGATAGGTTTCCGTCTGCCTGTCGGCATTGAGGATGTAGCGGAGACTTCCCTGTTCATCCGTAATATAGCTGTATGCCTGTTTTTGGCACGCATTGGTATCTGATGGTTCCTCTCTTGCACTCTCATGCCCGAGATATTCATTCCCAAGGATATAACGGCACTCCCTCCTGCTGTTTACATCTTTCTCGCTGTAAAGCATGTCCCCGCTGTAAACGAAGTCTGTCACCTTTCCGTTTTCCTCAATGCGGTTCCTTAATCCTTCCGCATCATAGAAGTTCTTATGCAGGAAGTCCTCTCCCCTTACCTCGGTATTGCGGTTGTAGGCATCATATGCATATCTCCTTGTCTCTGCGCATCCCTGTATAAACTGCTGTTCCTGTGTCAGGTTGCCCGCGGGGTCATACTGGCAGCTGGTTCTCCTTCCCATGCCAGTCCGTTCCGTGAGCTGGTTCCTGCTGTTGTAGCGGTATTCTTCCCTGTCATCTCCTTTCAGGCGGCTGGTTCTGTTCCCTGCCATGTCGTAGGTATATGTGGTCGCCAGTCCGTTCCTGTTTTCCATGGTCAGGCGGTTCATGCTGTCATAGGCATACTGTGTCACTGCGCTTGTGGGAACACTGCCTTTTTCCATGAAGAACAGTTCTTCCTTTCCGGTGCGGTTTCCGTTTCCGTCATATGTATATTTTGCGTCCAGCAGTGCCGTCTCTCCCGCGAACCCTGCCCGCAGGCTTTCCAGCCTGCCGCGGCTGTCTCGGGTGTATGTGGTGGTGAGTCCGTTGTCGCACTCCGTTTTTATGAGCGCGCCATTATTGTTTATTATTTCCCCTTTTCGATGTCATCATTTCTAGAAGAAAAATAACCCATTTTATTTCTATACTCTAAAAAAAATTTTCACATAATTCATAAAATAATCTGACTTCATTATTTTCGTTCTTAGCTAATGTTTTAATATCATCATACCAATACGCTGTTTTCGGTACATATTCACTATCAATATTATTTAGGAACTGTAAAAAAATAACTTTTAAATAGTGCGTAGGATTTTTCTTCGAGAGTGCCGCTCAAAAATCAGGCGCATAGCGAGCTATGTAACTGATTTTTGAGCGGTGCTATCGGAGAAAAAGACAAGTAATATTAAAAGTTATTTTTGGACAGTTCCTTACAATCCACATTAATAGCCACCTACCAAACCATAAAGAAAATTTGTGATCCATGCCATCAGCTATATAATTCTTATTTGCACCACAAAATTCCAAAAGAAAATAATAGATATATTCGATTTTTTCTTCTTTTACAAACATTCCTGGTCTTTTTTTCATTGTAAGTATTAACTGCTCTATTTGCATTTTACCTCCTATCGGTTTACTATTATTTTGGAATAATCCCACTCAATACCAAAACAACCTACACCCAAATCTGATAACCAATCATTTATTTTCATTCCTTTTGTTGTTAGATTGTCATATACAATATCACCAACTTGGATTCCATAATGAAAAGAGCCAATAGATTTTTTAGCTTTTTCCGAGTATATTCCAGCTATACTATCAATTCGTATAATCTTGTATCGCACACCCTTTTTTCCAAAAGATCAACTAAGCTTTGAGCAAAATCATCACATTTTCCCAAAACTTTAAACTTATTTGGTATTTGACCTATTAGAGAATCTAATGAAACACCACTTCCATCTTTCCATATACAAGGTTGTTTTTGCGTAAACCCACTCGGATCACAGTATATCACCGGATTACTGCTACAGTACGCATAAAGGTTGAACCCATCATCATAAATGACATCTTCCTGCGTAAACTTCCTTATTTCTTTGTTGTAGAACTGTGCGCGGAGATATGTCAGCCCGGTCAGTTCATCCCCCATCTGGCTGTTATATCTAAGGCGGCTGAATGCTCCTCCCTGCCATATTACCTCGCCCGAAGCAATGTATTCCTGATAGGTTTCTGCCTGTCGGCATTGTGGATACAGCAGTGATTTCATCCGAAAAATAACTGTATACCTGTTTTTGAAGCACATTAGTATCTGATGGTTTTTCCTTATAGTCTCATGCCCAAGATACTCATTCCTAAGGATATAACGACATTCTATTGTGTCACTTTCTTCTTCCTTACTATAAAGCATATCCTCCTACGGCTATAATAGGCGCATGTGGTGACGAGTCCGTTGTTGCACTCCACCGTTATGAACACACCAATATTATCGTACTTGTAGTTTGTTACTGGGTTCGCCGTCTAAATCTCTTTCAAGCCTGTTAATTTCAGACTTAAAAGAGATTTGCTAGGCATAACTGTAATGATCTCCCAAAAGCGGAAATAAAACAATTTTTCAAGCAATATTTTAAAGTACCATCAAACAATATTATATTAAATAATCTTAAGGTAATAATTTAATCAAACAGATTTATTCTTTATACCACTTATTAATATAATACTTATTTGATTCTGTTTGCATATTTTTACGATAGTCATTCATGCTACCTTTGTTGATAGATCTATACACTTTTGGATCAATAGTTCCATCGTCTTCCCAGCCACAATAAGGACAAATTTCATATCCAGTTCCTTCTGTTAGATTATAAGTTTCTGCTAATGTTTTGAATCCGCAACAAGGACAAGGATACATTTTTTCTCCTTCTCCATAAACTTCAAAATCATAGCCCGTAACAGCACATATTATTTCTGCCAAAAATCCATTACTAACACCTTGCATGTCTGTTTCTAATTCTACTTCTTCCTCATTGCACGCCAAAAAATCACTTCCAAAGTAATCTGATAAATCTATGTCCTTTTTTATGACATCCCGTATTTTACTAATTAGCTCAATTGCTTTTTCTCTAAAAATTTTATTTTGCATTATAATTTACCAAGTCCTTTTAAAGTAGCGATTACCGCATCATTTTCTCTACCATCCCATTTATAAAAAGACTTAATTTTTCCCCCTTTCGTTCCGACAAAAATAATATTTGTTGAGGGTTCATATCTATATACATATGCCCCATTTATTGCCTGAATTATACTATTCGATTGTCTAGTTCCAAATTCATATGCCATATTTGAATATTCTTTAGATGATTTTGCCCCAAATTCTGTGATGCCATGTTTTTCATAGTGCTTCTTTAACTTTCCTTTACTCCATAAATCGTTTTCCTTTGTAACAGGAGTCCATAAAGAATCGTTGCCATCACCTGATTTAATTATACAACTTGTTTTGTCAGATTGTATAAGCCCACTTGGATCACAGTATATCACCGGATTACTGCCACAGTACGCATAAAGATTAAACCCATCGTCATAGATGACGTCTTCCTGCGTAAACCTACCTATTGCTGGGTTATAATACCGTGCCCGAAGATATGTCAGCCCGCTCAGTTCATCCCCCATCTGGCTGTTATATCCAAGGCGGCTGGACGCTCCTTCCTGCCATATTCTCTCTCCAAATGCACTGTATTCCTGACAGGTTTCCATCTGCCTGTCAGTATTGAGGATGTAGCGGAGACTTCCCTGTTCATCCGTGATGTAACTGTATTCCTGTTTCTGATTCTCCCCAGAAAAAGTCACATCCTGCACTAAATCCTCATGCCCGAGGTACTCATTCCCGAGAATATAACGGCGTTCCATTGCACCGCTTTCTTCCCTCTCGCTGTAAAGCATGTCCCCGCTGTAAACGAAGTCTGTCACCTTTCCGTTTTCCTCAATGCGGTTCCTTAATCCTTCCGCATCATAGAAGTTCTTATGCAGGAAGTCCTCTCCCCTTACCTCGGTATTGCGGTTGTAGGCATCATATGCATATCTCCTTGTCTCTGCGCATCCCTGTATAAACTGCTGTTCCTGTGTCAGGTTGCCCGCGGGGTCATACTGGCAGCTGGTTCTCCTTCCCATGCCAGTCCGTTCCGTGAGCTGGTTCCTGCTGTTGTAGCGGTATTCTTCCCTGTCATCTCCTTTCAGGCGGCTGGTTCTGTTCCCTGCCATGTCGTAGGTATATGTGGTCGCCAGTCCGTTCCTGTTTTCCATGGTCAGGCGGTTCATGCTGTCATAGGCATACTGTGTCACTGCGCTTGTGGGAACACTGCCTTTTTCCATGAAGAACAGTTCTTCCTTTCCGGTGCGGTTTCCGTTTCCGTCATATGTATATTTTGCGTCCAGCAGTGCCGTCTCTCCCGCGAACCCTGCCCGCAGGCTTTCCAGCCTGCCGCGGCTGTCTCGGGTGTATGTGGTGGTGAGTCCGTTGTCGCACTCCGTTTTTATGAGCGCCCCATTGTTATCGTACTCGTAGTTTGCGCCGAGTCCGCAGTCCGACATGACGCAGGTCATCTGTCCGGCAAAGTTATAGTAGTAGCGTGTCCCGCCGAGCCTGCCTATCGTCCCGTCTGGGTTGTAAACCACCTCGAACAGTCTTCCCCTGCTGTCTGCCTTCTCGGTCACCCTGCCCCCGCTGTCATGTCCATAATGAATCCGGTAGCCGTATGGATTGGTGACCATTGCGAGATTCCCAAAAGCGTCATATACCACATTGTATATTCCGCCACATATGTCTTCGGTAAAGGTCAGCTGCCCGCAGTGGTTGTGGGTATAATGCTCCATGTGGTAGTCCGTAGCGGACTGTCGCCATCTCCTCCGGGTTCTACCTGTCGGTTTCCTTATAAATACTATAAATTTACCTATAAAAACTCTTTAAAGCAAAGAAACAGACTATCTGATTAGTATAAATTGGAGTTAAAAATGTATTGTCCTTTTATTAAATTAAATAAATATATTCGCAGTATTGAATTAATCAAAAAAGCATAATCATTTGACACCTTCAACATAAACTGTTATTCGTTTATATTTTCAGCCATGAAATCCTCAATAAAATCATGAATTACCTGTTCAAATAGATTGCTATTTATATAATATAGACCTTTAGGATTAATAAAGGTAATTTCCTTATATAAATCTAAGTTATCCCATTCAATCTCAATTGTATCGGCAACTCTCCTAAAAATAACGTCTGCCAAGTATGAGCCTCCACGGCTGGAATACCACGAATGTCTAAAATACCAATCTTGTCTTTTTTCAAACCATCTTTCGAATTCATCAATATCATCTGAATCAAATTCATTGCTTTTGTTAAGGAAGTCAATTGAACTATTTGCACTCACTGGTAATGGAAATTCTACTTCACATAATATACTAGTTAAATTTTTGCTTAGCCATTCAACAATATACAATAGATTCCACTCATACTTCCACTCCGTGCTGTTTTTTTCGTATTGACAGACGGCTTTATTATCAACCCACATCTCAAAATATCCACTTATTGCATCAATCATTTCGTATTCCACTGCAAATACTTTTCGTATACCAAAACATTTCATGCACCGTAACCTCTTATTTGTTTTTTATAAAATTTTTATACTCTGCTTTTGTAATTTTACCATCATTTAACATCTTTCGTAAAACATCCGTTGGCACTTCTTTCGCTGGATTACTTACTAAATATGAATGCCAACCTTCAACTGTGTCGGGCTGAAATTTTACCAATTGTCCATCATAAATACTATACAATTGTTTATTTTTTGATGACGAATATGCACCATCCAACAATTCTTGTCCTGTACTTACATCAGGTATTGGATTTGGACTTCCCCACCCTGAGGTCGGGTCGTGTTTCGGACTTGGTTTGTATACAGGATCATTATCGCGTTCTCCACCTTCCTTATGACATTGTGCCATATTGTCAATTTCATTTCTTTTAATAAACCCACTCGGATCACAGTATATCACCGGATTACTGTCACAGTACGCATAAAGGTTAAATCCATCATCATAGATGACATCTTCCTGCGTAAACCTACCTATTGCTGGGTTATAATACCGTGCCCGAAGATATGTCAGCCCAGTCAGTTCATCCCCCATCTGGCTGTTATATCCAAGGCGGCTGTGCGCTCCCTCTCGGGATATTGTCTCGCCAAATGCACTGTATTCCTGATAGGTTTCCATCTGCCTGTCAGTATTGAGGATGTAGCGGAGACTTCCCTATTCATCCGTGATATAGCTGTATTTCTGTTTCTGATTTTCACCGGAAAAAGTCACATCCTGCACAAAGTCCTCATGCCCGAGATATTCATTCCCAAGGATATAACGCCGTTCCGTTGTGCCGCTTCCCTCTTTCTCGCTATAGAGCATGTCCCCGCTATATACGAAATCTGTCGCCTTTCCGTTTTCCTCGATGCGGTTCCTTAATCCTTCCGCATCATAGAAATTCTTGTGCTGGAAGTCCTCTCCCCTTACCTCAGTATTGCAGTTGTAGGCATCATATGCATATCTCCTTGTCTCTGCGTGCTCCTGTATGAACCGCTGTTCCTGTGTCAGGTTACCCGCAGGGTCATACTGGTAGCTGGTTCTCCTTCCCATGCCAGCCAGCTCCGTGAATATGACATATGTATAACAATGTCGCGCATCACGAACAGGTTTAGCCCCGCATCGTAGGCAAGGCTCAGCTTTTCGCTCCCGCCCTTGTCGTTGCGACATGTTCCGTCCTTTTTAGATAATTTTTTCCATTGCCCCTACCTTGGTATCTAAAGATACATTTTTAACTAATATACCGGATATTCCTGTACAAATATAAATTTTCTCATAAAAATCATCTACTTTTAATTCTAGCAATAGACTATCTGAACATATTTCATTTTCAGTAATAAAATAATTTTTAGCAAATATACTACATAACTTATAGTCCATTTCAGGCATATTAAATATTAAATAATCCAATTTACAGCAACAAATCTCATCTTCATTTTTATAATCTCTTTTTAAGCAGGTTGTCACCTTTAATTTTGAATCTCCTTGTTCACTTTTTATTTTTATATAACCATTGTCTAACTCTATATAAAGATAGTCTCTATCTATAACAAACTCCTTATCATCATCATCTACAATAACTCCAACACGCCAAAAGTGAATAATTTGATTATTATTACTCAATTTGTTAATTAGCATTTTTCTCCTCCCATTCATTTGAAGCTCTATACATCAGACTACGAATTATTAGTCACAATTTTACAATTCTAAGCAACATGTAATTATACAATGATGCTGGGGTCAAAAGGTCAATTCATAGAATAATTATAGTGAAATTACATAACAAATAAGTTGAAAGCATATTCCAATCATCTTTCAAAGGTTTTTCACAAATACCATTTTGTCCCAACATCGTACAATAAATATTATTTACTTAATAAATTGTATTTTTAAATCCATACCCACACCGCTTTCCAATAATGTTACAAATTCGTTATTTTTCTTTAAAACAATTGTTATACCACTACCTCTAAAAATTTTGCACGGTTCAGTCATTGTTATATTCAAAGTTCCATTTCCAACAAATTTTACTTTTCCATCTTTTATGACGTTGAAAATATCATTTAAAAATTTATCTGCGTCCTCCTTAAATTTTCCATACTTATTTCCCGTTATGGATTCAAGCAATTTCTTATGCCTTATATAATGATCCTTAAAGTTTTTGCCTGCGGTTATTTTTCCTTCACACGCCAAATTACTCGTAAACCCACTCGGATCACAGTATATCACCGGATTACTGCCACAGTACGTATAAAGGTTAAACCCATCATCATAGATGACATCTTCCTGCGTAAACCTACCTATTGCTGGGTTATAATACCGTGCCCGAAGATATGTCAGCCCAGTCAGTTCATCCCCCATCTGGCTGTTATATCCAAGGCGGCTGTGCGCTCCCTCTCGGGATATTGTCTCGCCAAATGCACTGTATTCCTGATAGGTTTCCATCTGCCTGTCAGTATTGAGGATGTAGCGGAGACTTCCCTGTTCATCCGTGATGTAACTGTATTCCTGTTTCTGATTCTCCCCAGAAAAAGTCACATCCTGCACTAAATCCTCATGCCCGAGGTACTCATTCCCGAGAATATAACGGCGTTCCATTGCACCGCTTTCTTCCCTCTCGCTGTAAAGCATGTCCCCGCTGTAAACGAAGTCTGTCACCTTTCCGTTTTCCTCAATGCGGTTCCTTAATCCTTCCGCATCATAGAAGTTCTTATGCAGGAAGTCCTCTCCCCTTACCTCGGTATTGCGGTTGTAGGCATCATATGCATATCTCCTTGTCTCTGCGCATCCCTGTATAAACTGCTGTTCCTGTGTCAGGTTGCCCGCGGGGTCATACTGGCAGCTGGTTCTCCTTCCCATGCCAGTCCGTTCCGTGAGCTGGTTCCTGCTGTTGTAGCGGTATTCTTCCCTGTCATCTCCTTTCAGGCGGCTGGTTCTGTTCCCTGCCATGTCGTAGGTATATGTGGTCGCCAGTCCGTTCCTGTTTTCCATGGTCAGGCGGTTCATGCTGTCATAGGCATACTGTGTCACTGCGCTTGTGGGAACACTGCCTTTTTCCATGAAGAACAGTTCTTCCTTTCCGGTGCGGTTTCCGTTTCCGTCATATGTATATTTTGCGTCCAGCAGTGCCGTCTCTCCCGCGAACCCTGCCCGCAGGCTTTCCAGCCTGCCGCGGCTGTCTCGGGTGTATGTGGTGGTGAGTCCGTTGTCGCACTCCGTTTTTATGAGCGCCCCATTGTTATCGTACTCGTAGTTTGCGCCGAGTCCGCAGTCCGACATGACGCAGGTCATCTGTCCGGCAAAGTTATAGTAGTAGCGTGTCCCGCCGAGCCTGCCTATCGTCCCGTCTGGGTTGTAAACCACCTCGAACAGTCTTCCCCTGCTGTCTGCCTTCTCGGTCACCCTGCCCTCGCTGTCGCGCTTATAGTGGTATGCCGTGTTTCCCTCCATCGCCGATGTCAGGAACCCGCGCGCGTCGTATCTGTAGACGCTGCTTATCGAGGGTGCGCCGAGTCCCCCCTGTGTCCCTGACGCCAGCACCATGTTCCCGTCGAGGTTGTAGCCCATGCGGACGGTGTTCCCGTCCTCGTCGCGCCGGAAGGTGCATCTCTCCTCACTGTCATAGCCGAAAAGCCGCTCCGTGCCGTCCGCCTTTATTATCCTCTCTAGCCGGTTTGCGCCATTGTAAAGGAACTGGGTCTTATTGCCGTTTCCGTCCGTGCCGCTCGTGATGTTTCCGGCGTAGTCATAGCCATAGTGTTCCCTGCTTCCGTCGGGATTCGTCACGGTGGTCACACGCCCCGCCCTGTCCCTCATGTATGTCGTCGTTTTCCCGTTTCCGTCCGTGGCGGCCAGTTGCCTTCCCCAGACATCGTATGTGACACTCCTGTCAGTTTTCCCGTCGGGTCCGGTCACGCGCACCACGTTTCCGGATGCGTCCCGGGCATATCTCGTGACGTTTCCGTTTCCATCCGTGTGGGATGCCACGTTTCCTGTGGCGTCGTATTCCAGCAGGTACTTGCGGATTCCGAGGGCGTTGGTCTTTGAGACGGTGTTCCCGTCCCTGTCATGTCCGTAACGGGTCTGGTAGCCGTATGGGCTGGTGACCATGGTGAGGTTCCCAAAACCGTCATACTCCGCACTGTATTTTCCGCCGCGGGTGTCCTCGGTATGGGTCGGCTGCCCGCGGTGGTTGTAGGCGTAATGCTCCGCGTGGTAGTCCGTCCCCGGCTCGCCGTAGTCAACTGCCGCCATTTCCTCCGGGTTCCACCTGTCGGCCTCCTCGTAGACCCGGTACAGCTCCCTGTACAGCCCCTTCGCCTTTTTCCCTGCATAATGCCGTATTTCACACGGTCTTTCCGCACAGATGAGGTTCCCGGTCTCCGCGTCCCTGTAGTCGGAAAGTGACACGCATGTCATAAGTCTCTGGTTCAGCCGCCTTGCGAAGCCTTCCCTCGCATGCAGGTTCTCCCATGGCAGTGCACATGTGTCCGCATAGCGGTATGCCTGTCCCCTGAGGATTCCGTTCCTTTTGTCCTCCTCAAGGAAATATATAGGTCTGTCCGCCTGGTCATAGACAATGCGCAGCCGCCCGCCCCCGGGGAGCCGCACTTCGGTGAGGTTTCCGGCGGCATCGTAGCCGTAGCCTGTAATGGACACGGTTTTAGCGGCATTCCCTCCGGACAGGATGTCCCTGTCGGTGGTCACGGTCTTCCGCACGAGCCGCCCTGCCCGGTCATACGTGTAGGCAGCCCTGTATTCCGCACCCTGTTCGTTGATGCGCCTTGTCTCCCCTGTACGGTTGTTCATTGCGTCATAGGTGTAGGTCACCCGCGCCCCGGTGTCGTCCCCCACTGCCACGAGCCTGTTCTCCCCGTCGTATTCCTTCCGGATGGCGAAGAATGCGTGCGGGTATTCGTATGCGTCTGCCGCGTCGCTGCCCCTGCGCTCCTCCACCATGTTACCAGCTGGGTCGTACAAATACTGCGTCACGCGGTACCTGCGCCTTTCCCCGCCGCTTCCGGCGCCGTCCCCCGAAAATGCCTGTTCCCACTTCCCGGTCATGCGCCCCGCGTTGTCGTAGGCATACAGCGTGTCGTTCCCGGACGCGTCGGTCTCCTTTACAATGTGCCCCTTTTTGTCGTAGGCGTAGGTGTGCTCCGTCCTGCCGTCCGCGGTCACCCCCGTCAGGCGGTTCATGGCGTCGTAGGTGTAGCGCCGCTCCGCCATTCCCCCGGGCCTCCTGTCATGCGTCAGGTTTCCCTCGCCGTCATATTCCGTGTGCCACTCCCCGCCGTCGGGGCATGTCATGCATATGAGGTTCTCATTTGCATCATAGGTGCTCGTGATTCCCTGCTCCGTCCGGTTTTCCGGTATCTGCGCGGGCAGCGCGGACAGGCTTTCATACACGATGCTGCCCTGTCCGTTTCTTCTGAAGGTCTTTACCCGCCCGGCTGCGTCCCTCACTTTTATCAGGCGGTCAAGGTAATCATACTCGTAGGCATGACCGCCGCTGCGGCCTTTTTCCCACTGCCTTGCATTATGGTGGCGGATGGGGCTCCCGAGGTTGTCGTAGTCGTCATGCGTCCCGTTCCCCTCGCCGTCCGTCGTGCAGGTTACGTGGTTCAGGCTGTTGTAGGCAAGGTGCACGCTGCCGTCCGCGGTTTTCGCATGGGTCTTCCGCCCCGCCGCGTCATAGGCATACGCGTACTCATTTCCCGACGGGCTTATTTCCCGTGTGGGAAAGTATCCCGCGCCCCCCGGCTCCTGCATGGTCTCGTCCGCGTACCTGTACCGTGTGTCATTGCCGCGCGCGTCCGTCTTTTTGGTGCATCTCCCGTGGCGGTCGTATTCGTACTCCTCCGTGCCCCACTCCTGTGGGTCGGAGGACAGCAGGGTGTCCTTCCGCACGAGCCTGTGGCATTTGTCGTAGGCATACCGTATGCATCCTCCCGCATTGTCGGTTTCGCTGACCACATGGCCGCCGCCGTCATATTCGCGGACGGTCTCAAGCCCCCCTGCATCCGTCTCCTTGCGCAGGAAGCCCTCCCGCGCGTACTCCCACCGTGTGAGGTTTCCGTTCCTGTCCCTGTGCGCTGTTCGGTTCTGCCACGCGTCGTATTCATACTCCTCGCGGGTGCCGTCCTGATACTCCATGCGTGTGACAAGCCCGTCCGCATTGTGGAACGCCGTCTGCCTGCCGCCTGTCTCCGGATAGTAGAATGACGCGCTGTTCGCCCTGTCGTCATAGCTGATCTCGCAGCATGTCCCGTCCGGGTAGTCCTGCCGCGTGACCCTGCCGCGGCTGTCATAGGTGTTCTCGGTGTACCGCTTGTTGTTCTGGTCGGTGATGCCGGTGATGCGCCCCTTCCCGTCGTACTCGTACCGCGTGATGCCCCTGCCGTTCTGGTTGACGCGCACAAGCCTTTTTTTGTCATCATATTCGTAGCGGACGGTGCGTCCGAGCACGTCCACGAGCTCCCTGAGGCGCCCGTCCGAGACGGTGACGCCGATGCGGAGTCCGGTAAAGGTGGTAATCCCGCATAATATGCCGTCCTCGTACAGGTACTGCGAGCGGTGTCCCGTGCCGTCCTCCACGCGGACGAGCCTGCCCCTTTCGCCGTAAAAATATGACATGTGTGTCACAATGTCATGCATCACGAACAGGTTCTGTCCCGCATCGTAGGCAAGGCTCAGCTTTCCGCTCCCGCCCTTGTCGTTGCGCCATGCGCCGTCCTTTTTGTGGAAGCCCTCCACGTGTCCGTCCACGCAGAGCACGCTGCACGCGTCCCCCTTGTACTGCAGGAAGCTCTCCGCGCTGCATGTCCAGCCCTGCCCCAGCAGCCCCGCGCGCGGGTTGACCGACTCGTACCTGCGGCTTACCGTAAAGTCGCCGTCCAGCCCCGGCAGGCGCATGTCAACCGCTGGTATGTACAGGCTTCCTGTCGCAAATGAATGTGCGCTAAATAACTTTTCCTACATTACAATCTGTCAGGCTTTCTAACACCAACAATTTCCTTAATTATTCCTTCATCAGTAACGATTTCTAGGCATGATAGCATATTGTGTTTTAGTCCAAATGCTATAAATAGATTATATGAAATAATATAATTATATCTTCATACAAACTATCAATAAAATCAGCATTTCCGTAAGCCCCATTAATTGTATCAATATTATCGCCAAATCTTATACCCATATCTATAAACTCAAGAATAGAATTCGCAGTATTAATTAATTCCGTGGTGTCTATTTCATTAAAACACATAACTGATGTATTGTCTAAATCATTACGTTTAAAAAAATATAATCTGTCAACCCAATAATTCTGCAACACCTTTTGTACCTGCATATTCAAATTCCTGTTCTTTAATATTAAAATTCATCAAAATGTCCTTTATCTGCTCCCAGTGCACCTGTTCTTTTTTTAATTTTATCTGGATTTATAGGTGCAATTTTGGTAGATGTAGTGCTAATTCCTCCTCTTGGATCATTTGGATTATAAACAAATCCTTTCTTTTTAAATTGCTTGTACTCCTGCTTAGACATAAATCTACGTACTTTTTTAGGATTATTGGGAATCCCACTAACACACTTACCGCCAGTCTTACGAACACAAGCACTGGATTTTTCAAACCCACTAGGATCACAGTATATCACCGGATTACTGCTACAGTACGCATAAAGGGACTCTATATGGCAAAGAAACCACCTATCTGATTAGCATAAATTAGGCTTAAAAATGTACTGCCCTTTTAATGGCTTAATATCCAAAAATCCAATATCATATTTACTATTGAAATTACTCTCTACCTCATCAAAAGAAAAATATTTATATTCATATTCGTATTCGTATTCATCCATTGCCATTTTATCCTCCGCAATTTCACATTCATATACGTAATAAATATTATTTACTTTTTGAACAGCATATTCGTACCAAAACAATTTGCCATTCTTCTCTATTTCTTTGCTAATACCCAATTGCTTTCCTGACTCTAATTTTTTTATCATTATTTCTTTAATCATTGTTTTTCACCCCAACTATATTAATTAGAACTTGTTTACCATCTATTCTTTTTATGTTTATATGTGGATATTTACCATGTGGGTTATTCCCTGAATGTCCATATACATGTTTGGTTTTCTTATCTTTGTCATATTTCATTCCATAATCTTTATGATATGTTCCACCTTTCTTATATCTAGTGTGCTCTCGGAAACTCGAACCCCTTGTTTTATAAGGCTTCAGAAATTTCCG
>CAJTTO010000067.1 GCA_910579275.1 uncultured Lachnospiraceae bacterium | reverse complement strand
CTAAATAATCAAAAAGAGTTTGAAAAATTCAAAGAAACAAATAAAACAACTGGCATCGTAAGAGGTGCCGATTACTACGGATAGGAGGAAATACCATTATGAAATTCGAGTTAAAGAAAAACCTTACAAAACACGAGCTGGGTGATTTGGCCAGACTGGTGGAAAACCAGGAAGGCGATATCGCATTGGCAGATTTGGGCTTTGATGCAAGATTGGAACAACTGCTTGAGGAATTGATTTGCGAAAGAGAAAACAAGCTTATTAACAGGCTGATAAAGGCCGCCTCATTCAAGTATCCAATGGCAAGCATTGAGTCTCTGGATTTTGACGCAAGACAAGTCAAGAAGAACACGATAATCAATCTTGCCGCAATGGGATTTGTGACTACGGCAACAAACCTTATAATCACAGGTCCGACCGGTGCTGGCAAAACCTATCTTTCATGTGCGTTGGGAATTGAGGCATGCAAAAAAACTTACAGGGTTTTCTACATCCGAATGCCTGATTTAATGCGCAATTTTGAGGACAGGAGGGATGACCTTAAAGAGTTGACCCGGTACAGGAAGAGATTGGGTAACTACAACATCCTCATAATCGACGAGTGGCTGAACTACAAGCTTAACGAGAGGGATGCAAAGATGCTCTATGAATTGTTTGAGCAGAGAAGCGGAAACAATTCTACCGTCTTTGTCGGACAATTTCCTGTGGCAGAATGGCATGACAGGCTGGGAGGCGGAACACAGGCTGATTCCATAATGGACAGGATTGTTCATAACGCATATGAGATTCCGAGCAGCGAAACGAATCTCAGGAAGATATACGATTCCAAAAAGCTTGCTAATCTTAAGGCCGAGATTGAGAAATAGACACTTGTAAGACCTGTAAAAAAAGTTGGAGCTGTGAGCTCATGCTCATGGCTCCATTACTATATCTTGTGTTTGTGATGGCTCTCAAGTGTTAAAATCCGAGGTGGCTCTCAAGCGATAAAACGGTGGCTCCGAAGCGTTAGAATATTCAAACCACTAAAAATTGGGTGAAAATGGCTCTCGTTGTGTCAAATCAGGTCAAACTATATCAGCTTGTTTGGGTATAAGAAAACCCCGGAAAACCTTGATTTTCCGGGGTTTTTGAGCAATTTTGATACGGTTTGAACAGCCGATTATCGCTTGCTGAACTGCGGAGCGCGACGGGCCGCCTTGAGGCCGTACTTCTTTCTCTCCTTCATACGAGGATCACGCGTCAGGAATCCTTCCTTCTTGAGTACGGGTCTGTAATCTGCATCTGCCTGTAAAAGGGCTCTGGAAATACCATGTCTGATAGCTCCTGCCTGTCCTGTGTAACCGCCGCCTTTTACGTTTACAAGTATATCAAACTTGTCAACTGTATCGGTTGCTACAAGGGGCTGACGAACAATAACCTTTAAGGTTTCCAGACCGAAGTACTCATCAATCCCTCTCTTGTTGATTGTAATATTGCCTGTACCCGGTGTCAAATATACTCTGGCAATAGATTTTTTTCTTCTGCCAGTTCCATAATATCTTGAAGCATTTGCTGCCTTTGCCATTTTTCATTTCCTCCTTTATTTATCACGCTGACTAAAATGTCAATGTCTCGGGCTTCTGAGCCGCATGTTTGTGCTCAGGTCCTGCATATACAAAGAGTTTCTTATACATCTCACGTCCCAGAGGTCCTTTTGGAAGCATTCCCTTAACTGCATGCTCGATAACCTCTTCCGGCTTTTTATTTAATTTCTCTCTCAGTGTTGCTGACTTCATGCCGCCAACATAGTCTGAGTGATGATAATATATCTTCTGATCCAGCTTCTTGCCTGTCACGGCAACCTTCTCTGCATTGATAACAATTACATAATCACCTGTATCAATATGAGGAGTGAAAATTGGCTTTTTCTTTCCTCTTAATACGCTTGCAACTTCTGATGCCAAACGTCCTAATGTCATGCCAGTAGCATCTACTACATACCATTTTCTATCAATTGTAGCTGGGCTAGCCATAAATGTTTTCATTATGTTACCTCCATATACTTAGCCTGTCGGCTCTCCTTTGATGGATATTCCTGCCTGAATCCTTTCATACGGAATGTCCGGCCGTATTTCATAAATTCGCAGGTCACCTAGATACTCGGGCTGACACCGTTATAAATATCGGGGCTTTGATATTGTTCAATCACATGTCGCCACATTGAATTATTATATTATACGGTTCCGAGTGTGTCAATACCCAAATTGCCAAATTTAGACTGAAATATATCCGTTCAGCCTTTCATTTCCTAATTACAAGCATTAAGCCATCCAAAACCACTTTGCGGTGCCTTATACTATGGCTTGCGTTTGTCAGTCATTACGCTGTTTCACGGACTTTTCATAAAGTACAAAATCCGTGCGCTTTCTGTATTTGTGTCAAATTCAGTCGGCGTGAGACATTGCCCTTTACGCTTCTGTCTCCTCCACCCGGCAAAATCTCCCACAAATTGTGGCACACATCTGGCAGAAAGCATTTTTCAAGCATCCTCCAGACGAAGCAGCGACAAGTTTGTAAACTCATATTTAGCCAATGTCAATCCGCACGCAGGCGCTGTCGGTCCCGCTTTTGCGCGGTCACAAGCTTCTAATATGCCCGTGATGTCCTCAGGCAGCAGATTTCCCCTGCCGACCTCCATCAATGTCCCTGCGATGATACGCACCATATTGTACAAAAATCCCGATCCGGTCACCCGTATGGTTATCATGTCCCCCACTTTTTCCACATCCGCATCAAATATCGTCCTCACAGTTGTTTCCGCTGCGGAGTGGATGCTGCAAAAACTTTTAAAATCATGCGTCCCCTTTAAATACGCTGCCGCCCTGCGCATCAGTCCTATGTCGAGCGGTACATATGTAAAGTGTGCATAAAGCCTGAGGACGGGCATAGGAAAATCACTGTTTTGTATCTTGTATTCGTATGTTTTCCTGCTGTCCTGCTTACGGGGATGGAAATTCAGCGGTACCTCCTTGGATGACTGGATGCGTATGTCTTCCGGAAGCCTCTGGTTCAATGCATAGGAAAACTTCTCTGCCGGCATTCTCGCATGCGTATCAAACACCGCTATGTTTCCAAGCGCATGCACGCCTGTATCCGTCCTTGATGCACCAATCACCCGAATGTCATCCTTTAACAATGCACTCAAATTTTCATTGAGGACGGATTCAATTGTTATGACATTCGGCTGAAGCTGCCACCCGTGATAGTTTGTGCCATCATAAGCGACAGTAAGCATTACTCTTTTCATGATACAGTCATCCCCCAAATCAAAGTCCCCGAATCAACCGCCCTGCTGCAAAACCCACCACAAGATAGCACACGACAATTATATAGGCGATGTAATCCCTCTTTTCATAGTGAAGCGGTTTCATTTTTGTGCGATGTTCGCCCCCCCTGTAGCATCGAGCCTCCATTGCCATCGCAAGGTCGTTCGCACGCCGGAATGCGGATATAAAAAGCGGTACCAACAGCGGAACAAGGCTTTTCGCCTTTTTTATCAGATTTCCACTCTCAAAATCCGCGCACCGCGCCAGCTGCGCTTTCATGATTTTATCTGTTTCTTCCATTAAAATCGGTATAAACCGAAGCGCTATCGACATCATCATCGCAATTTCATGTACCGGAACTTTGACTTTACGCAATGGCTTTAACATTTTCTCCAGACCGTCTGTTAGCTGGTTCGGCGTTGTTGTCAGTGTCATCACCGATGACCCCATAATCAGGAACCCCAGCCGGACTGCCAACAGCACAGCCAGACGCACGCCCTCTTTCGTAATGGACAGTTTCCATATGTTGACAACCGGCTCTCCGGGTGTCAGAAACAAGTTGAACAAAACCGTTATCGACAGCAGAAATACAATGGATTTCATCCCTTTGACCATAAAGCGGAACGGTACTTTGGACAACTTCACCACAAGCACAAGAAAAAGTGCAGCTACCGCATATCCCCAAAAGTCATCAAGAACAAATAGCGAAATAATAAAGAGAATCGTTGTTCCGAGTTTCACCCTTGGGTCAAGTCTGTGTATAACGGAATCAGCCTGATAATATTGTCCTAATGTGATATCTCTAAGCATACTCCGTCACCTATCTTTCCCTGTACCGTGGAACGAGTTTTCCAAGACAGTCTTTAATCGCATTTCGTGCTTCCTCTATTGTCATGATGTCATCTCCGACATCATAACCATTTTCCTGTAAATCCTTCATTATATAGGTTATCTGTGGTGCTGACAGTCCTACCTCCTCAAGTGCATGGTAATGTCGAAACACTTCCCTTGGCTCGTCATCATACATGACGCGTCCTTGGTTCATGACAATAATCCTGTCCACGTACTTAGCCACGTCATCCATACTGTGTGAGACAAGGATTACGGTAATTCCAGTCTCCTTTTTCAGCCTTGATATCTGTTCAAGGATCTCGTCACGTCCCTTTGGGTCAAGCCCCGCCGTGGGTTCGTCAAGCACCAGCACATCCGGCTTCATGGCAAGGACACCAGCTATGGCAACACGTCTTTTCTGTCCTCCTGACAGGTCAAACGGAGACTGGTAAAAATATTCATCCTCCAGCCCCACATGCTTTAATGCCTCATATGCCCTCAACTCAACCTCTTTTTTTGTCAGTCCGAGATTCTTCGGTCCAAAACAGACGTCCGCAAACACATCTGTCTCAAAGAGTTGATGTTCCGGATATTGAAACACAAGCCCTACCTTGCTGCGCAGCGCTTTTTTGTCAAAGCCCTCGTCATCTATATCCTCACCGTTGAAATAAATATTCCCTGATGTCGCTTTCATCAGACCATTCAGATGCTGGACCAGTGTTGACTTTCCAGAGCCTGTATGCCCGATTAACCCGATAAACTGCCCATCCGGTATCACAATGCTGATATCATCCAGCGCCTTAACCGCCATGGCGGTTCCCTCTCCATATATATGACTTACCTTATCTAAAATAATAGGCATCCTTGTTCTCCCTGTCAATTTAACGCAAAAACAGTTCCTAAAATAAGTTCACAGAATTTTTCCTTATGAACCGTTCCTTTTTACACATTGATCCAACGCTTCTATAAATTCTTTATTTGTAAGAATTCCTTTGGGGATAGGAAAGCCGTCTTTGCGCAGTTCATGCGCCAACAAAGTCACCTGCGGCACGTCAAGCCTTAACTCCTTGAGCCGATCCACCTCCGAAAAAACTTCTTTTGGCGTTCCTTGCAGTGTTATCTTTCCTTTGTCCATTACATAGACCTTGTCTGCATATATGACCTCCTCCATATAGTGCGTGATAAGTATGACCGTAATACGCTCAACGTCATTTAGTGCACGCACTGCACGTATCACTTCCTTACGGCCTTTTGGATCCAGCATCGCCGTCGGCTCGTCAAGTATAATACATTTGGGATGCATGGCAATCACTCCGGCTATGGAAACTCTTTGTTTCTGGCCTCCCGAGAGTTTGTTTGGTGAAAACTTCCGAAACTGGTACATACCGACCGCCTTGAGACTTTCCTCCACGCGCTCCCAAATCTCCTTTGTCGGCACACCCATATTTTCCGGTCCGAATCCTACATCCTCCTCAACAACCTGACCAATAATCTGGTTGTCAGGATTTTGAAACACCATCCCCGCCGTCTGGCGTATATCCCACACATATTCCTCTTTCTGTGTGTCCTTTCCGTCAACCCAGACCGTTCCCTCTGTCGGATATAAGATTGCATTCAAATGCTTTGCAAGTGTAGACTTTCCCGAACCATTATGCCCTAGTATCGCTACAAAGCTCCCCTGTTCAATATCCAGACTCACATCATCAACAGCGGTGGTTATTCCCTCTACATTGCCTTCCTCATCACGCCTTATATACTCATAAATTAAATCCTTAATTTTAACGATTCCCATTTTATCCTCCACGCCGCCCTTGCACAAGCAGGAATGTGCAATGTTTCCTATTCCAGAAGTATTTTTCAAATGAATGCCCCTTTAATGCCTTGGAAGACACTACACAATCTTAAATTCCTGAGGTATTTAGCAGCACGTATTAATCCTTTGTAGGTTTCGTTCTTTTCCCTGCATCCTCATCCTGAATCTCCTGCTGCATAAATGCCTGATATAGCTTTCTTCTCTGCAGGGTCTCTTTATGTTCCTTGTCCAGTGCAATCTGTCTTTTTATTGTCTCTGCAAGCCATATTGCACGAATCTTCTCCAGAATGCGCTCTTCCTCGCTCTTATCCGCACCTGTTGCCCTGTCTGCATACTCTTTCCCATATAACTGTGTCTGCTGTTGGTATTTTTTATTGTTTTTATATTCCGCATCCCATTTCTGGATTTTTACTACTTCCTTTTCTTTATCCTTCTGCTTCTGGTAGCTGGCTCTCGTTGCCGCTGTGCTGGAATATACTTTTGCCGGTCTTGCCGCCGCATTACTGTGCTGCTGGAAATTCATATTATACATGGGATTGTTCATGACATTCCCAAACGGATTCCCCATATACATGTTCCTTTTTACATCCGTCCCCATATTCATCGGTCTGCCTGCCGCAACATTTATATTCGATGCTGCGGCTGTGTTTGGTATATACGGATTATTTATCAGATATTCATATGCCTTTTGTATCCTGATATAATATTCCCTTGTATCCGAGTCGGGATTGGCGTCAGGATGGTACAGTTTGACCTTATATCGATATGCCCTCTTAATCTGTTCCTCGGAAGCATTCTCCTTAATCCCCAGAAAATAACATGCTTCCTTTCTTGTCATGTTTTCGTATTTATCCATCTTACAAAAAATTCCTCTCAATAAACCGATAACAGTTTCCGTGCAGACTATCCGTTTCAGCCCTTTCGTTCTGACAGCCATTCAGAAACATAGGCTCTTTATTCCTATCCTTCTGAACAATTGCCAATTTACGCCAAAAACGCTCCCAGATTTTGGGAGCGCATCCAGGACGTGTACAATGCGTTTTTAATATTAAACCAGCTCAAGCACTACCTGCATAGCACCATCGCCTTTACGCTGTCCGATTTTGACGATTCTTGTATAACCGCCATTGCGTCCAACATATTTCGGTGCAATTTCGTCAAATAATTTTGCAACAAGGTCAATTTCCTTTGTATTTCTCTTTTTACCGGCATTCTTTTCCGGAACTTCTGTAACTGTGTATAACACTTTAAGAATCTGTCTTCTCGCATGAAGTCTCGACGGCATATCTTTTTTGATCTCCTTCTCCACTTCATCATAGACAGTAACTCTCTTGCCGTCCTTCTCCTCTTTTACTCTCTTGCCATCCTTATCTTTTCTGGCAACCTTAGCTGTAACCTTAACCATCTCAAAGTTATCTTTTTCTTTTACAGCCAATGCAATAAGTCCCTCTACGATTTTCTGAACTTCTTTAGCCCTTGCTTCTGTCGTAATGATTCTGCCATTCTTGCTTGCAATCAATGACGTAACCTGACCTCTCAGCAATGCCTTTCTCTGACTTGATGTTCTTCCGAGTTTTCTATATCCTGCCATAACCGGCTCCTTTCATTGTGAGGACGCATCACCTACCATATATACAGATTAATATGTAGGCTACCCTCATTGGTGGAACAAATGACAACGCCCTTTGGACTTACTTATCAAATGTTAATTAATATTTTCCATCTTTGAGCACAGACATGAACGCTTTGGAATTACCATATCTGTGATTTATTAAACTTATCGCTCTGACACAATAGCAATCCATGACAGGATTAATCTTCTATCGGATTGAGCTGCAAGCCTAATTCCTTTAACTTTGCCAATACCTCGTCCAGAGACTTGCGTCCTAAATTCCGAACCTTCATCATGTCTTCTGATGTTCTGTTCGTCAATTCTTCGACGGTATTGATTCCTGCTCTCTTTAAGCAGTTGTAAGAACGAACTGACAATTCAAGTTCGTCAATGCTCATCTCAAGCACTTTCTCCTTCTCATCGTCTTCTTTCTCAATCATAACTTCCGCATTCTTCGCATTCTCAGAAAGATTGATGAAAAGCTTCAGATGTTCGCTCAACACTTTTGCTGCAAGGCTGACTGCTTCATCCGGCGCCAGCGTAGCGTCTGTGTAAACATCCAGTGACAATTTATCATAGTCTGTAATCTGACCTACACGGGTATTCTCTACCGTGACATTTACTCTTTCCACAGGAGTATAGATGGAATCCACTGCTATGACACCGATCGGCAAATCTTCGCTTTTATTCTTATCCGCACTGATATAGCCTCTGCCCTTAGTAATAATTATTTCCATATAAAGCTTGCTGTCTTTTCCACCGTTTAATGTAGCGATAACCTGATCCGGATTCATAATTTCAATATCCTGATCAACCTGAATATCAGATGCCCTTACGACACCCTCACCCTCAAAGTCTATGATTGCCTTTTTCACTTCATCAGTTTCGCAGCTATTCTTAATCGCCAGACTTTTCAGGTTCATGATGATTTCAGTCACATCTTCCTTTACTCCCGGAATCGAACTAAATTCATGAAGGACACCGTCTATTTTAACCTGACTTACAGCTGCACCAGGTAGGGAAGCAAGCATAATTCTTCTAAGAGAATTACCCAGTGTAATTCCATAACCTCTCTCCAAAGGCTCTACTATAAATTTACCGTACCTTTTGTCTTCAGAGATTTCTGCCACTTCAATATTTGGACTATCAAAATCAAATGCCAACACTGTAAATACCCTCCTTTTAATGAATGTGTTAATAAGTGCAACAATAGAAAGTACACACACGCGCACTTCCTACTGTCAAATTCTTATTTTTCTGCTTACAAATCCTTATTATATTATTATTTAGAATATAACTCGACAATAAGCATCTCATCTACAGGAACATCAATTACTTCTCTTGAAGGAATCTCTTTGATTGTACCTTTGAAGTTCTCCTGATCAACATCCATCCATTCCGGAACGAGTCGGCCGTTTGTTACCTCTGCGACATCCTTGTATCTCTGCAGTCCCTTGGACTTCTCTTTGATTTCAATGACATCACCAACGCTGATTAAATATGATGGTACATTAACACTTTTTCCATTTACAAGTACGTGCTTATGACCAACGATCTGCCTTGCCTCTTTTCTCGTTCTTGCAAATCCCATTCTGAAAATGACATTGTCCAGTCTTCTCTCAAGAAGAACCATCAGGTTCTCACCTGTCATGCCTTTCATCCTGTCTGCTTTCTCGTAGTAGTTGCGGAAAGGTTTCTCAAGCACACCGTAAATGAATTTTGCTTTCTGCTTCTCTCTGAGCTGCAGACCATACTCACTCATCTTCTTGCCTGCTCTCGGAGACTTTCTTTTAGACTTCTTATCATATCCTAAGAATACAGGATCCAAATCAAGAGATCTGCATCTTTTAAGTACAGGAACTCTATTCACTGCCATATTTTTTATCCTCCTAAATTTATGCACACAAAACAGTTTGGTTTTAGTGCATACGTGCCACTTTTCAATCTAATACTTTTATACCGGCGGTCGAAAAGACTGACGCCTCAGTATAATATCATGCATACAGCCGCATAAGGAAATATGCCACTTCGTAGCTGCGGCTGGCGCGATACTCACGACAGATTTCATCTGTCATGAATATAATATACACCAGTGTATCAACACTAGACTCTACGACGCTTTGGCGGGCGGCATCCGTTATGTGGAACAGGAGTCACGTCTTTAATGCTCGTCACTTCAAGACCGCATGCCTGAAGTGCACGAATAGCAGCCTCTCTGCCTGAACCAGGACCTTTAACCATAACATCTACAGATTTCAAGCCATGTACTAAAGCCGCTTTCGTAGCTGTTTCAGCTGCCATCTGAGCAGCATATGGAGTAGATTTCTTTGAACCTCTAAATCCCAGACCACCTGCACTTGCCCATGAAAGAGCATTACCCTCATTGTCTGTCAATGTAACAATTGTGTTGTTAAATGATGACTGGATATGTGCCTGTCCGCGTTCAACGTTTTTCTTTACACGCTTTTTTGTTACTTTTTTTGCAACTTTTTTAGCCATTTTAAACTAACCTACTTTCTCATTCAAACTATTGTTCACCACGCAAATATGAAATTATGGATATCACATCTGCAACCCATTCAGCTCAGGCTGAAACTATTTCTTCTTGTTTGCTACTGTCCGCTTAGGTCCCTTTCTTGTTCTTGCGTTGGTCTTTGTCTTCTGACCACGAACTGGAAGTCCCTTTCTGTGACGGATACCACGATAGCATCCAATCTCCTGCAGTCTCTTAATATTTAAAGCGATTTCACGTCTAAGGTCACCCTCAACCATGTAATCCTCATCAATGACAGCGCTAATCTTCTTAACGTCATCATCTGTCAAATCCCTGACACGGACATCAGGATTTACTCCTGCCTTCTCAAGGATTTTGTTTGAACTTACTCTGCCAATACCGTAGATGTAAGTCAATCCGATTTCTACACGTTTTTCTCTTGGTAAGTCAACACCAGCAATACGAGCCATGTTAAATTCCTCCATTTTGTTTTGTGATAAAACGATACACTGTCTTATCACGTATTAATAGTAAACTAATTGATTGGGGTATTTTTACCCGACCGGATATCTATCCGGTTTGTCCGATACTAATCGGTGGCAGATTTGTCTTGTTTTTTCTGCCGCTTTGACATCTGTCAAAGTTTTTTCACGCGAAACTTTTTCTCGGTATCAAGAAGTAAACACACAACAAACCAACTGTCTGTCATATATTTATAGCATACACCCTTTGACGGTTCGGGCGTATGCCTCAGCCGCACATTACATACAGATTGTGGGATTTATTAACCCTGTCTCTGCTTGTGTTTCGGATTCTCACAGATAATTCTGATTCTTCCTTTTCTCTTGATAACTTTGCACTTTTCGCAAATAGGTTTTACTGATGATCTAACCTTCATGTTAAACCCTCCTTTCAAAAAGACCGTTTTACATTATAGCATGCAAATATAATAAATGCAAGCCCTACAACAAAATTTATCTCTAATTTATTTATCTCTCCATATAATTCTTCCCTTGGATAAATCATATGGTGATAATTCTAACGTTACTTTGTCGCCCGGAAGAATACGGATAAAGTTCTGTCTTAACTTTCCACTGATGTGCGCAAGTACCCTGTGGCCATTTTCAAGTTCTACCTGAAACATTGTATTTGGAAGCTTCTCCACTACTGTTCCTTCAATTTCTATTACATCGGACTTTGACATTATTTTACCTCCTTAATATGTTACTGTTCGCTCTGTTCCAATAACGCATAAAATCAATGCGAACTTTGCTCCGCATATAAACTTTTGCCCGCTGCCTGTATGCTTTCTCACGGACTTAGCAGACCAAGTCCTGTCTAAACAGTAACCTTAATGTCTCTACAATATTGCTTAATTATATATTTTATTCTCTCATTTGTCATAGACGGGATATCTGTGCACCTGTCATTTATTTTAATTAACTGTATATGTTTCTTATTCTTTTTCTTTGGTGTGTCAAGCGGCCGTATCTGTCCGTCTGCCACATATACATAATTTTCTGTCTCGCCTATCACAAGATATATTTTACCCTTGTCATGTCCCGCTAATGAATATGCCAAAAAACCAATCATTCTTTTCCTCTCCTATATAAGAGTAAGAATTTCAGGTTCACCGTCAGTTATTAGAATTGTATTCTCATAATGTGCAGATAATGAACCGTCCTCTGTAACAACCGTCCAGTCATCGTCCAGCCATTCCACATCGCCATGTCCCATATTAATCATGGGCTCTATTGCAAGTGTCATTCCGGCACGAAGCTTTATCCCTCTCTTTTTCTGTCTGAAATTTGGCACTTCCGGATCCTCATGAAGCGAAGTACCGATTCCATGCCCTACTAAATCATGAACGATTCCATATCCGAACTGCGAAATATAACGATCTATGGAATTGGATATATCATGAAGGTGGTTCCCCGCTTTCGCCCACTTTATTCCTTCATAAAATGATTTCTTTGTCTCATCAATAAGCTTTTGCGCCTCCGGACTTATCTGCCCTACGCCATGCGTTCTGGCAGCGTCAGAATGATATCCTTTATAAATAAGTCCGCAGTCCAGACTGACTATATCGCCTTCCTGCAATATCCTGTCCGCCCTTGGTATCCCATGAACAACTTCATCATTTACCGACACACAGATTGATGCCGGATAACCGTTATAATGTAAAAAATTTGGTACACACCCCATATCCCTGATTAGTTTCTCACCAAGCTGGTCAATATAAAGTGTTGAAATTCCAGGTTTAATTGCCTGCCCTAACTCCTCATGTACCTTAGCCAGTATTTTACATGATTCGCGCATCAAGTCAATCTCGCGATGCGTTTTTATTGTAACGGCCATTTCTTACTCCTCCAATTACAACACGCAGCCGATTTCATGTTACTTTCCCTTTCCACCAGTGCGCACTGCAGCAACATTACACATATTTTATTTTCTATACCACTGTGTTCCTATTCAGGTAATCCTGCCTGCCTACTTTCCTGACAGCGCTGCTCACAAGCTCTGGCACAGCCATCACCATGCCTCCTGCATCCGTGAAGCGGCACTCTCAGAAAGTATCCTTTGGTATCTTATAAGGCAGGCAGAACATAAAACATTTAAAAAACGATATTCTTCTGCGTATCTATTCCGCATTAAGACAGAATATTTACAATTGCCTCAAATACATCTTTCATGTCAACCGTTCCGTCCACTGACTTTAAAACACCTTTTGCAGAATAGAAATCAATCAGCGGCTGTGTCTGCTCGTGGTAAACGTTAAGACGGTTCTTAACTGTTTCCGGCTTATCATCATCCCTTAAGATTAATTCCGAATTGCAGGTATCACATATTCCCTCATTCTTAGGCGGAATATGCACAACATGATATGTTGCACCACAATTCACGCAGGCACGTCTTCCCGACATTCTGTTTATGATATTCTCGTCCGGCACATCGACATTAATTGCATAATCAATCTTGTCTCCAAGCTCTGTAAGCGCCTTGTCAAGAACCTCTGCCTGTGGAATTGTTCTTGGAAATCCGTCCAGTACATATCCATTCTTGCAGTCGTCCTGCGCCACTCTGTCAAGCAGGATCTTTACTGTAAGTTCATCCGGTACCAGCAATCCCTGATCCATGTATTTCTTTGCTTCCATGCCAAGTTCTGTGCCGTTCTTAATGTTTGCGCGGAAAATGTCTCCTGTGGAGATATGCGGAATTGCGAACTTGTCTGCAATCATTTTCGCCTGTGTACCTTTTCCTGCGCCCGGTGCCCCTAACATAATAATCTTCATCCTAGTTCCTCCTTTAAAAATATTATATACATAATAGTTTCAATTCAATTTATTTCTGATGACAAAAATACACTCAATTCAAACTACCAATCGGATAGAAGCAAAGCAGATGCTTTGCTTCTATCCGATTGTCCATGATTAATCATTCAAAAAACCTTTGTAATTACGTACCAGCATCTGGGACTCAATCTGCTTTATCGTTTCAAGCACTACGCTGACAATAATGATTAAGCTTGTTCCTCCAAACGAAACAGACGCCTTAAATACACCATTGAAGAAAAATGGCACAACTGCCACAACGACAAGTCCTATCGCACCGATAAAAATAATTGCATTGAGTACTTTGTTCAGATAATCACTGGTAGGCTTACCTGGTCTGATACCCGGAATAAATCCACCCTGCTTTTTCATATTATTTGCAATCTCCAGCGGGTTAAAAGTTAACGATGTGTAGAAATACGCAAACAATACTGTCAAAACGATGTAAACAACAAGACCAATTGAATAGACAAGTTGATCCGGATTACACCAGCTGTCCTGATTCAAACCATTGAGTATCTGTCTCCATATACCGTTCCCGCTATAACCAGCCAGTGTGGAAATAACAATTGGAAACTGCATTAATGAAGATGCAAAGATAATCGGAATAACACCTGCTGTATTAACCTTTAATGGAAGAAATGTCATCTGACCTCCAACCATTTTGTTTCCCTGAATCTTTTTTGCATACTGTACAGGAATCTTACGAACTGCACTGTTTAAGACAACAACGAATACCGTCATCGCCAAAATAATTGCAATGATGATAACAGCCGCAACAACTGCAAGCGGAATGGACTTCCCCTTACAGAACTGCTCGTACAGCTTAGCAAAATCATCCGGCAGTCGAGAGATAATGTTAATAATGAGTACTATTGAAATACCGTTGCCAACACCCTTCTCCGTTATGCGTTCTCCAATCCACATAAGAAACGCACTGCCGGCTGTAAGAACCGCAATTACCGTTATGACTTCTAAAGGACCATACTTCTGAAGTAATCCCTGATTTCCAAATCCAATCGCCATAGCCGCACTTTCAATCAAAGCAAGCGCTACAGTGACATAACGTGTAATAGAAGCTATTTTCTTTCTTCCATCTTCTCCATCCTTCTGCATTTCCTCGAGCTTGGGAATTGCAATTGTAAGAAGCTGCATAATGATGGAAGACGTAATATAAGGTGTGATACTTAATGCAAATACAGACATTCTTGAAAAAGAACCGCCTGTAAATGCATCAAAAAAGCTGAAAGCACCACCAGTCTGTGCTTCAAACCATGATGAAAAATAATCTCTGTTCACACCCGGAATAGGAAGCTGAGAACCAAAACGAATGACCACTAACATCAAGAAAGTGAACAATAATTTTACTCTGATTTCCTTGATTTTAAACGCGTTCTTTAGCGTAGAAAACATTAAATCACCTCTGCTGTTCCACCAAGTGCCTCAATCTTCTCCT
>CAJTTO010000066.1 GCA_910579275.1 uncultured Lachnospiraceae bacterium | reverse complement strand
TTATATGGCCTGTTTTTCTGTTGCATCTTCAGTGAGTTTCCGAGACTACTCTCCCTGTTTCAGCTTCTCATACCGTTCATGGTACGCATTGTTATGTTTGTCCGTATTATTCATGCCGATAAACTCTATCACGTCATCTGCCGCGGCACGGATTTCCAGTTCATTCGTCTTGTCATCCGCACGTATTTCAATGCTTGTTGCGGCATAGACGGGTGTCTTGTTTACGACCAGCGTGATATGGTCAAGGTCAAAATCCTTTACTGTCCGGAGCGGCAGCCTGTCCGCGCGTTCCTCAATGTTGTCCACAATATTGCACATGCCGAAGCTCCATCCCTTCAGCTTTCCTGCCCTTGCCTCCGCGATGGTCTGTTCATCCCGGATATCGGAATCCACGTGCAGGCCGATTGCATCCTCCTTCAGCTTCAGCGTGCCTGCCCTTGTTTCGCACAGTACGGTTCCTGCATCATGGTCTTTTGTCATGGCAATGTTTTTTGCACGCGCAAGCGCCTTGGCAAACACCCGCTCTTCTATGACCTCGATGACCTTCTGGCCTTTTCCTGTAATCACAGGTCTGCTCATCTTGCCTGTCACGTTCACGTATCCGGACAGATGCAGCACACCGTCAGCTCTTAGTTCCGCTTTCATCCTCTTTTTCCCCTCCCCTCTTCAAATCATCCATCTTTGCTGTTTTATCCGTATTGGCAACGTACATCTCCTTTGTCTCCGGATTGTAGAGCACGCTGTCAAGGCCAAGCTTTATAAAGTTAAACCCAAGCGCAGGCAGATCCTCTTTTTCCCTGATCTCATCCACCTGCATGAAATTGTTTTTATATGCCAGTTCATACGCCCTGTAGCGGTCAAGGATGTTTCCACGCGTCAGCTCCTTGGTGTCAAATGCGAAGAACATCCCCCTGGACTTCTCCTCTTCTGTCAGCAGATCCCTGTCAAGGCTTGCCTCAATGTCATTTAACAGCGGCACGATGCAGTAATCCACAAAGTTGTTTTTATCCTGTTGTGTGGCATTGCCACGCAGCATGGCATTGGGTACGTTCAGCAGCATGGACAGTTCAACCGAATTCGTCTCCTTGTTCTCGTTGAGCTGCATCTCCACACAGCTGTTTGAGGACTCCCTGAAGTCCATCCCCTTATTTAAAACAACCACATTTTCCGTGTTGTTGCTGTAAAGATTCCGGAACGCTTGCTTCAGTAATGCAGCCGCTTCGGTTGTCAACTGGGTTTCTGATGTCAGGAATCCCTTCTTGTTTCCACCCTTTCTGACCAGTGTGTTTTCGTATATAATGGTATGATATGCAACTGAAAACAGGGTCTTTTTCTCCTCCTGTATCGGTGTTCCAGTCATTCCATCCTTGGTATTGCGCAGGATTTTGAAAAATTCAAACGGATATCTTGCTGTTCCGCCGACTGTAATCTTATAATCCTTAAAAATCGGGTCTGTCCCCTTCAGGTATCCAATATAACTGTTTTCAACATAATGCAGGCTTCGGATTCCGGTAAAATCACGGTTGATATATGCATATGCCCCCTTACCCACATAATAATCTTCCAGCATCGCTCGCCAGAACTGCGTCGCGGTCAGCGTGTCCTGTGTGTCGCGGTTCAGTAACGGCAGCCTGTCGTCATCCCTGAGTTCGCGCACATTGTCCCCATCCTGTATATACAATTTTACCGGGAGACACGACACCACCCCCGCAATCAGACTGATGGATCCGCTGATGCTTGGTATCTCAATCGCCTGCTCCCTTGTGACATCCTCACTGCCCAGCAGCGCCCTTAGCAGGTCTGCCGACACTTCGGGGATGACAGATTCTGCCACCTTTGTATCTGCTCGTTCCTCATAAATTTTTTTCTTTTTAAACCAAATCATTAGCTCCTCCTTAGATTATCTGTACAACAAATGAGCTGCCGTACAGGATGTACTGCTGGCAGAGGTATACGGAATTAATGACTGCCACAACCATGTCCACCTTGCCCGCGCTTTTCTTTTTACAGACATACCGGTTCATGTTCCGGTCGTATTCGCATCTTGCATTCTCAAAGTTAATCTCAAGCAGGCGGTTTTCCTCGTAAAAAAACGTACTGCCAAGGACTGCCTCCTTTAACAGTTTTGTCGGCATGTGCAGCACGCTTGAGTGCTGCTTAATCTCCACACATTCATAACCTGCCGCCTCCAGCTTCTGGACGGTACTGATGGCATTGTACTTGTCATATCCAACCTGGACAATCTCTACTCCGTACTCTTCCTCAAGTCCCAGCACAAGACGCTCCACGTCGCCATAGTCAATGACCTCCCCGTCACTCTCGAAACATACGCCCTGTTCGATCAGCCTGTCATAGTCAACATGTTCTTTCTCCCTTTTCTCGTCTTTTTTGTCTCCCGGAATGAATCCCCAGACCTTTGTGTAAATGCAGCCGTCAACAATGGCGGACATTGCAACTGCCGTATTGTCCTCCGTCATGGACAGGTCAATCCCTATATAGACCTTTTTCCCTTTCCAGAAAAGCTTATTTACCGGGATCCTGCATTTCATGACGCTCGTAATCTCAATATAGGACTCGACGCCAAGCCCCTTGTAACGGATGTTGCAGTGCTTGCAGAGAAAATTCTCCCGCTTGTTCGGATACAGTACCGCCTGCCGGCGTTTCTTTTTCAGGTTCTCAAAAATGTATTCATAGGAAACTGCCACAGGATTCGCCTGGTAAAGGATCCTGTCCTCCGTCTTCCATGCATCACCCTGTATCAGTTCCTCATCCGGCTCATAGAGCAGCCCGAAGCTGCGCCTGTCATCATGCAGCCCGTCCAGCATCTTCTTGATGTTGTCAACCTCGTCGATGAATACATTGTCATCATTGGGATACTGCGTGCTTATGATGATGCCCAGCTTGTTGAACAGGGTAATCTGCGAGGAACGCATTGCCTCCACAGGATAATCGTCAAGCGCCCCCGCCTCATCTGCCAGGAACGCATTGGCAAGTTTTCCGTCCATGCCGTCATTGCTGTATGCAAGCGGTATGTACTCGCTGTCCGTCAGGTGGCAGTTTATCTGCTTGCCGAGAATCTTAAAATGCCTTGTAAGAGCCGGACTGCTCTTTACAATCTTGCGGAAAGCGCCCTTTAATTCGGATGACAGACGCAGATCAGGCGCCACTGAAAAAAATCTTGAAAAGTTTGGCTCTGTCAGCATCAGCAGGATGAAGATGACCGCACAGGCAAAGGTCTTGAAGTTCTTCCGCCCGATTTCCAGCAGCGCATTTTCGTAATACCGGATGTCCTTCCCTTCGTCATTTTTCAGTTTCGTACAGAATACTGCCGTGATGAGGAGCTGCGCATAGGGTTCCAGCCCTTCCGTCATGGGCTGCTGCAGATCCGGATGGACCATCAGCCCCAGTATTTTCTGCATCTTCTCATACATCCTTTCATCGATGTATGCTTCCTCATCGGCACCGTCGACAATCCTTGCCCACGCTGCGGCCTGCAGCCGGACGTACTTCCCCACATAGAAATTCCCATCCTCAAGGCACCACTTCGCGTATTGATAAGCCACGCTGTCCTTAACCGCCATTCAACGCTGCCGTCAAAGGGTCGCTTTCGCCCTTATCCTCCTTCTTCGGAATACTCCTCAGACCGCTCTGGATTGTCATGAGGTTTTCTTTCTCTATGTCCATAAGCATCCTCCGTTTCACCTGTATCTGCTTATCAATACTCAGTATCTGGCCCTGGAAATTTCCAAGCGTCTTGTAAAATTCACTGTAAGTCATTTCCCTGTCTTCTATCAGCCGGTGTTCCATTGCCTCCAGTTTTTTCATCCGGTCATAGAACCGCTCCCGCTTCTCCTCGAACTCCTCGCATTCTGACACAAGAATGCAGTAGCGGTTAATCACACCCTCAAAAAGCGCGTCATTTTTTTCAATTTTCTTGAGCAATTTATTTATTTTCTGGAACTCCGCATGCGCCCTCTGGCTGCTTTTTACTTCAGGACGTTCCCGGATCGGTACACCTGTCAGGAGCGCTTCCTCTCCCCTGCGTCTCAGCTCAAGTTCCGCTTTTGTGCGGTGTGACCTGCCTTCCGACTGGATCACCGAAAATGGTTTTGGCGGTCTGCTCATCCTGATGCCCCCTTCCTTTTTTTAATAAAAAACCTATTTTGGGAATAAATTGTCTATGAATGTGCCCCGTAGGTGTGGGATGGGGCACCAAATCCCCGGACTACACCCCCGGGGGGTGTGCCTGTTGTTCCGCAATGATTGCAAGTATCTGTTCCTTTGGTATTGTCCCATCATCAGCCATCCTGTGATGCTGTTCGCAGAGCGTCAGCAGATTACTGTCATCAAGACGCCGGTCGTATGCGTCATTCAGCTTATTGGCATGGTGCACGCTAAGGCTTTCGCTGTTGAACTGTCTGGTTGTGCCGTACAGCTTGCGTATGCACACCTGACACAGGTATCTGTCACGCTCCCTGATATCCCTGCGCTTCTGCTGCCATGCCGACGTATAACGGAAACGGTCATTCGCCGAACGATTATTTATCTTTGGCGGCTTCTTTCCACAATCGTATTTGCTGTCGTGTATCTTCTGGCAGTACTGGCATGATTTTAACATCCTGATTCCCTCCAACACAAAAGAGGAAACCAGCGTCAACTGATTTCCTCTTTCTTTGATGATACTATATTAGCACATAAAAGTGTATCATTGTGTATCATCTTTTATTTTTTTTATAACTGCTGCCGAGGGCATTAAATTTTCTATGGAACTCCAATCAGGTATATGTTATACTGTCTCTGTTGTCCAACCGATACCCGACAACGGGAGGAGGTGTTCACATGGAAGCTATACTCTCTTTTTTAGTAACTGTCACAGCAGGCGTGGTCTGTCATTGCATCTGTAAATGGCTAGACAGCGAAGATAAGGACAACAAATAGTCTAGTGGGTGCTTTGCCACTATAAAAGTAAAGAAGAATCCCTCGACTGTACGGGAATACAGTTGAGGGATTCGTTCTTTCGTTCACATGGAACTAGCATACTCTCTTTTTGCCTACTGGCATTATAGCATATGCAGATTCCAATTGCAAGATACATGCAACAATTATTATTTCGCAGCTGCTGCCGGAGCAGTGTTATTCCAGTGTAATTTTAGGTGCATCGCCCAATGTTATACTGATGTTGATTTGAGCTGGCAGTTTCTTTGTTTTTACGACTGCTGCCATCGGGACATTCTCTTCATGTGTTTCATGTGTTTTAACTGACAGACTGTATGGCGCGCTGATTCCCCCTATGAGTAACTTTTCAGCTTCCTCATTCATATGGATTGTCCTGTCCCTTGCCAGAATGCCCAGTGCTTTCTTTACACCACTCAGGTAAAAATAGCGCAGTATCTCATCTTCCCCATAATCAAAACCATATTCTTCCTTGAAATTCTCCCGGTCAACAACCGTATGCCAGCTCCATCCATTCCAGTCTTCCCCAATTGTAAAGTATTCCTCCCTATAAAATGCCTTGTGCTTCCTGATATCCACTCCTGTAATCCGGATAAAGTCACGTTCAAGTACTATGTAGTCTCCCATAAACTTTCTGACAAAACATGGAAGTTCTGGTTCTGCTGCCTCCTTTGACTCTGCTACCTGTGTAATCATGTCCTGCATCTCATGGAAACGGTTGATGTAGCGTGCTGTAAATATTGTTCCCTTTATACCTGTCAATTTGTGGGATATAAATTCACAACCTTTCTTTGTAATACGATAACAAGGAAGTGTTCTTCCTGTCCCATCTTTATATTCAGATTTCAAGAAAAAGTCACTCAATCCAATTTTGGCTTCAGTAAATTGTTCCTCATATTTACGTATATCTCTCAATAACTTATTATGTTCCTTTTCCACCATTTCAGCAACTTCCCTACTATCCAATGTTTTTTCAATTTGATTGTTCATATAAATCTCCTTTCAAATATTATTCTTGAAAGAAGCCCTAAGTTCTGATAATATAAACTTATCAAGTAGCTTTGGCTTCTTGGTATTCGGAAACGGCGTTCGCTTTGGTCGGTGTTGCGCCGTTTCTTTTATTGTTTCTCTAAATCTTTGTAGACCAGTTCAATCCCTTTCCTAATAACATCAGCCCTTGTCATTCCTGTTCTTTGGCAACATATTTCCAACATTTCAACTTCTCTGTTTGACATCCTGATTCTCGTCTCATGACTTTTGGGATCTTTTGAAGGTGGTCTACCCATTCTTGGCGACATTACTTAGCTCCTTTCTTTTTTGGTGATACATTTAATATACTATACGGTGACACATTTAGTCAAGTCATAAATATAAAAATGGAAAGTCACTATTGGACTCTCCATTTTATCGTTTCTATTCTGCTTCCAACCATTGATGCGTTTTAGTAGAATGGTCACTTGTATCTGTGACCATTGATATTAATGGTCCCATCGTATCATTCCATATTTCTATAAAAAAATAATCATAGTCACACCAATCTTCCCCTTCTTCCATCAGCGTCTTAAGTGCAAATTCATTATAATTATCAGTTAAATCCTCCATTGATTTTACATATATAGAAATAACTAAAACTTTTTGTTTTCCTCCCTCCAATTCTGAAAACGTCATATCTTCAAAAACCGAAAACTTCTCTTTTGCCATATCTAAACTTGCACTTGAGCTTTCCGCTTCCTCCGACAATTTTTCGTATCTTTTCTTCCAGTTGTCCCTATCCTGCATCACATTTTTATGTTTTTCCTGCAATTCATCCCTTTCCGCAACTACGGCATCATATTCCTCCTGTGTGATGCCGTTTCCACCTCCGCATCCAGTCAGGCAGAACGTTACCAATAAGGCAGCTCCAATAAATTTAATCATTTGTTTCATAAAAATCTCCTTTCGTATTAGTCATACCTCATTGTAACACACAAAAACAGATATGTCATATTTATTTATAAAATAAATAATATTGTTCGTTCCTGCAATGTGTGATAGAATACGCATTAGGAACAATCGTGTTACAAGGTGGTAGCCTCCAGACTTTCTGAAAACTGCAGTCGCAGCTATGCCAGTCGGCATATCCCATCATGGGAAATACGAAAGATGGAGGTGGTGCAATGAGTATTTACGAAATTTTGAGCCTTTTATTTTTTGGCGGTAACTTCCTGATTGCATTGCTTACCTACATTGATAGGAATAATAAGCGAAAATAAATAAGCCTACCTTGTTTCTTGGCCGATTCAGGTAGGCTTATTGTCTATGTAGGAGATCAACCACTTTGTGGGCGGTTGTTCCTTTTCTATGTCTAATATAGCACATGCCATTTTCGATTGCAAGGCGGATTTGCTCAATTCTATCAATATCCATTTGATTTTTATGCCATTGTATGCTATAGTAAACGTGAAAAGGCAATACCGATAGACGGCTGCCTGGTTAACAGAAGCAAATTAAAAAATAATCGCCCTAGTTTCTCAGGCTCGGCGATTATTTTTTATGTTTTGAATTACAGCCGATTGTATAACCAAGTCCAAACATTGTTGCGCTTAGACTGACTATCGCGATCAAGCTTTCTATCGTCAACATAGAAACCTTTCTCCTTTGTGTATTTCCCATATACAGACCTCCTTCCGGGAGTTTTTGGAACTACATTCCAGCGAAGGCAACCGCCTACCGTTATGGTATTGCCCAGACAGCAGTATAGCATAATCTTTGATCCAGCGCAACGAAAAAATCCCTTGGCTGAAGAATAGCTAAGGGATTTTTTACGACTGCTGCCAAGGCAGGATTTAGTGAACCATTCCCACCTTTTCCATCAGTGCTTCCTGCAATACCTTGGATACATTGATTTTTTCCCGTTCTGCTGCCTTATTGAGCCAGCTTGGAATTGTCACGTTTTTGCGAACCATCTTATTGTCAACCTTTTTCCTGTACTCGTCAAAGTCAATGTCAACCAGTGATATACAGCTCTCGCCGCTATCAGCAAATTCTGCCTTTGACAAATCAATCTCCTTGATGTCACTTGCCTCCGCTATGCTTACCCCCATATCTTCCTTGGTTATTCCGTGCAGCCCTATCGCATCCCTTGCCATATATATGGCGTCTGCCATGCCATAGCCCTCTGTTAAGATTCCCAGGTCAGGAACCTCTATGAGTACTGTATCCTTTTCATCCTTTGTCCTTGTAAATATTACCGGATATACCCTTTCCATACCGTGCCTCCTTATTTAAACCCATGGGGATTTTACAATCCCCATTTCCTTATGATCGACTTTGCAAGGTTTTCTTTTATTTCCTTGTGCCGCGGAATCTGTTCTGCGTCTTCACCTCTTGTATATATGTCATGGTCGCCCCCATGTCGGCTAAACTTAAATCCCGCTTTTTCTAGTCTTTTAATCAGCTCCCTTTGCTTCATCCTTTGCTTCATCCTTTGTCCTCCTTACAATTATATTATACACATTAATGCGCATTATGTCAACAATTTTATGCGCATTAATGTGTATTTTTATTCCGGCATCTTAAAATGCTCTAATGCCCTTGCGTGGATCCTGTGCACCTGTGCCCACTCCATATGCATTTTTATGGCTATTTCCTCCCACTTGAGACACTGGATGTACCTGTATGTCAGTATCTGCCGTTCCCTCTCGTCAGGCAGTTCCTCAATTGCCCGAAATATGTCGGTGTATGTGCTTATTCTCCTGTATCTAGCCTGAATCATTTCCGTCATTAATGCATCCTTTTTGGCGGCATAATCAGACAGGTCTTTTTTTGCCCTGCTGCCATGGCGCATGCCATCCAGACTGATGATCCTCGGCGTTGTCTCATAACGTTCAAATTCCCTTATCTGCTCCTCGATTCTCTGTGCCGCTTCCTTGTTCTCTCGGTATCTGCCAAGGTACGCCTTTTTTGCCTCATTCCCCTTTTTGTCCATCTACATGCCCTTTTTAGTCAACTTTGCTTAATTCTGTTTTTAGTAACTCCAATGCATCCAGCAGGCAGCTGTACTTGCATATCAGGTTCTGCACTTTTTCAGGGATGGCAATTTCCAGATAACTGCCATACTGGTTTATCAGGTCATCAACCAGTATCGGCTCATAGCCTCCCCTGAACCCGGGCTCCTTTTTCTCCGTACTGCCCTAATTTGCCAGTACCTGTTTTTCAAGGTTCTCCCAGTCCATGTCATCCATGCCCTGCGGCGGTTGTCCGCGGTTATTGTCCGGTGCCGGCTGTTTAAGGGCATAAAGTCCCGACCAGCTGTTCATCGTCGACTGGTTTAGTATTGCCACCGCCTTTTCGGTGTCCATTTTTCCGTTTTCGCCTTTTGCCATACCGGCAAGGGACTCCCTGGTAAGCTGAATCGCCTTGTCCGTCAGTGGCTTGTTTATCCTTTTGCGCATATAAACAAAAGCCTTAAACGCTTCGTTCAGGCGCGCATCCTCCGGATAGTATGCCCTGCTGCCATCCGGCTTTTTTTTCGGGTTTGTGTTTTCCAAGCAGTGGTTTGATAAATCAGTATTTGATAAATCAGTATTTGATATATTAGTATTTAATTGTGTGGGATTTTCCAACGTAGGTTTTTCCAATGCTGGTTTCTCCAACGTTGGATTTTCCAACATAGGTTTTTCCAACACTGGTTTTTCCAATGTTGGTTTCTCCGCAACTGGTTCCTCCGGCATCCCATCATCCGTGTCGGCTTCCCCCAGATTCAGGTTTTCTTTTTCCGGCGGATTTGACGTGGGTTTTTCACGCACCACATATTCCGTTCCCCTTAGCCGTCCCTTTTCATCACGGACACGTGCAGTTTCCATGTATCCGAATTCTTCAAGCTCATTAAGCGCTGTCCTTACGCTGTCCTTGCCGTCCCTGCACAACGTTGCCAGACCATCAAGCGTATAATCCCAGTCCTCCGGCAGGCTCAGGATGAGTGACAACAGTCCCTTGGCTTTCAGGGACATGTCCTTCTCCCGGAAATGATAATTGCTCATGGTTGTATAGTCTTTTGTCTTTTCGACTCTTATTATTGCCAATTGGTTCCCCTCTCTTCTCGTGTTGTTAGTCCCCTATCTCATATGCGCCCTTTTTCTTTCTTTTTAACCGTCTTAATGCGGAGTCACCCTCCCAGGCTTTTGCTTTCCCGCTCCGTACAAGCGGATGGAAGTGGCAGAGCACCATCTCCCTTGTACCATCAGCGCGCCTTGTCCATACAAATCCCATATCATTACAGTCCTCACATTTGTACTTTTTATCTTCCTGATTCATCCGTCTTTCCTCTGTATATAATGCCGTACACGTGATAATCCCTCTGGAAATCTTTTACCCCCTTCTGATGGGCGATTGTATGGTGCATCCGGCACAGGCATATCTTCCTGTTTGCCGAATCGTCATAACGCTTCCTGTCATTGCCCATTCCGATCGCATCCCAGTGGTGTATTTCTCCGTTCCTGCCACATATGGCACATTTGCGGTGCCTGATGCACTGGGTCAGGTATGTATCAATGTCATCCGTGCGGTCTGTAAGCATATCGGTGGTTATTACGCCATGCTCCAGGCAAAAATCCGTCAGTACATTCAAAAATACCCTTGCCGTGTCTACGGAGCAGTCCGATAACGAAAAATATTCGCCCGCGGTCTTTTCCACATAGACAAACTTCATTATCTGTTTGGCTTCTTCCGGAGGATAGCCAGTGTGATTGGATATGTCCCTTAATGTTGCATATATTTTTTTACGCTGGTCAGGTGTAATCCTGCGCCCATCCGTCAAGCAAAGCAATACATCCTTTACCCTTTTATTTTTTACCGCTGCTGCCAGACGCCCATCCGCCACACTGACTACAATGTCAATACTGCTGCCTTTGTCCCGCAGTGCTGTTATTTCGCCCTTATACATCATTACAATTTCTTCATGGTATGTTACAATCTGCCCCATTATCTCCTTCTGTTTTTTTGCATTTTCCATTGCGACGTCGCAACTCCTGACAGGCTTCTTTTTTTGAACCAAATATTATATAGTCATGCTTATGGCGTTGTCTTTTCGACCTTGCATACCTGAGTTTTTCATAACACTTGCTACATACTTTCACGCCGTCCATATCCATGGGGCTGCCACACATAAAACATAAACCATTTTCAGGCCATTCTGACCTTGGTATCCTTGCTTTTAAATCTGTAGTATTGTAACGTTTTTCCATTCTGGATATCTTTATTCTGTTTGCTACCCTTGATGCGCATATGCCGCACATTTTCTTTCCCTCCACAGCCTTACGCCTGCCACACTTGACGCAAATCCCCTGTTCTGAATTTTTCCAGTACCACTTGCGGTTCGATGCATAATACCTTTCTCTCTGTTCTTCTGTCCTGTGATAATTTCTTGTATTTTTTGCCCTGCATTCCGGACATGTTTTTTCATGCCTGAATACCCTGTTTTTTCCGCATTCGGAACACAGCCCCAGTGATTTATAGAAAAGTCTTGCCTGTCTTGCGTCCTCATTATACCCTGCCCTGCATTCCGGGCAGAGTATTTTTCCATCCTCGCTCGGCTTACCGCACCGCGTGCAAAGATGGCTGTTTTTCCTTTCCCAATACAGCATCTTTTTCCGTGACGCCATCACCGCTGCCTGGTTCTTTTCGCTACTTGTAAAATCCTGCATAATCTCAAAGAAGCCCATGTACATGTCACCCCGGCCGGAGGCTTGGCTCCTTTCTTTAAAATTTAATATTTTGGACTTAATTCCGGACTATTTTAAGGCATCAAATTTATTTTGCAGACTTTCTCTTTCTTCTTTCAATATCTGCAGTATCCTTTGTCTTGTATCTTGGCTTACCTCATAGTAAACATATGGGCGCATATATTCAGTTGCGCACAGTGTCATTTTTTCAGCCTTTTTGACAGGCATATTAAATACACGAAGAATCCGGTTTCCTGTTATGGCTCTGATAAAACTATCTAATTCTGTAATCTTTTGTTGCAAATGATTTGCTTTACTTAATGTATCCGTTGTCATTCTGCTGCCTCCAGTCTTCCTGCTGCCCTTTTGAAATTGTAGAATTCCATAACTCAATAAATTCATTTTTTGCCTGCATATGGACATTTTCCGGATCGTTGAATGCCTCCGGGCGGATGCAAGCTCCTTCTGACAGGAAATCATCCAGATCCATTTTATGCCTTCTACGTGGCGCACAGGCAGCATGATTCCTGTGCGCTCCGGAATTTAATTGGATTAGAAGTTGTGACGCTTATGCACCACGTACAAAACACACCAGCCTGTCCACCGGCGCTATCCATACAGTGCACTTTACTGTGCACTGCGCAGATAGTGCCATATGTTACGTGGAAATTCCCTGCTGCCTGTTGCGTTCCACGCATTTGAGTATGTTTGCTGCTGCCCTTTCAAGTTCCTTGTGTCTCCTCTGGTACTCTTCCTCCGGAAGGTCAGGCCTTATAACCACCGACGTACCATTGCCGTGATGGAACACCTTCACTTCCTTGATTCCATACTCTTTCTCTTTCACGTTCCCACATCCTTTCTTGTTTATTAATCTTATGAATTAATTAGTTGTCTAAATTATAAAATTTCATTTTAGGTCTTTTCTTTTTCATAAAAATCCGTTATTATGACATTATAATGATGTCACAAAGGGATGATATTATGGATGTAAAATTTACACTACGTACTTCAGAATCTGTTTTTGCAAAATTTAAGTATATTGCAAAACATAACGGACGATCTGCCAATAGGGAACTCGATATGCTTATTCGGGAACATATTGCAATGTTCGAACAAAAACACGGTGCAATCAGACCTGAAGATTATGAGGATTATTTAAAACTAAGGTCAAAATGAATCCGCAAAACAACTGAATATTGATTCTGCAAAGGCTCTTGGTTACATCAGTGACTTAGGAGCCTTTGCTTTGTCGCCCAGCCTTTTACACCCTTGTCTTTTTCCGGCATTCCCTTTATACTGTACTTTCAGGCTGTTGCAGCAGCCGAGTACTTAAGAAAGGAGCATTTCTTTTATGGCAATATTTGAACTTTTTGACAATGATGATCTGTTATCAGGTGCCGATACACTTGAAACCGAATGCCCTATATGCGGAAAGGAAATTTCATTTTCGTTAGATGACATAGGCTTAAAAATAACCTGTCCTCATTGCAATGCAGAAATCGAGCTTTCATCAGGGTAATTTTCTGCTGCCTTGAACAGCTTGTTAAATCTTTTTACACTTTTATCAAGCTGTTCCATGCTATTGTTCAGTTCCTGTATGCATTCATTAAGACCTTGCATGTCCGTCCTGATTTCATGTATATTTTTCCTGTATTCATCAGCTCCCTCAAGCACGATTTTTACTCTCGCAACTTTCTTACTTTCTTCTAACGTTTCAACCTTTTGTTTCAAGTTAGCAACAATATATGATATTTTCGTTTTCCTCACCTCCTCCTGAATCACATTATTTTCTCACCAGCATACTCCGTTATGCTCATCTGCCTTGACCTACATATTTGTTCTTGCCGTTTCCTGTCTTCTACCTTATACTGTACTTACAGGCTCCCGCCAGAGCCGAGTACCAAAGAAAGAAGGAGAATGCTTTATGAATAAAGACCAATTACTACATGATATATCTCTAGCGTATCTGTTATATGCAAACCTATGTCCCGATAAGCCAGAGCTTTCCTATGAAGATTTCTATCAGGAATACGAAAATATATCCATGCAGTTTAAAGAAATTATTAATCACTACACTTGGCAGGGTGCTCGAAAACAGTGAAAGGTTTATGATATTCATTCCTTTTACTGTTTTCTGTTATTTCTTTGTCAAGCATTTTTGCACAGTGTCGTGCCTCTCCCTCTGAAAAGCCGCGTTTTTCCATTTCTTTCATTATCTCTCTAACAAATTCACCTATTTTTACCATCTTCCTCACCTCCATGCTCTTATGGTAAATCGCCATTATCCCTGGCAAGCTCCATCATTTTTTTCTTATATGCAGCGCAAGTTCGGGATTGTGAAATCTCAACTGACGATATAAATCCTCAATTCCTGCAAGTATGCTTCCTTGTAGTTTAATTTCCCCATACGCTTCAAGTATTGCCGCATCAATTTTATTCACCATCTTGCCCATTTCCTTTTCGTTAATTCTTCTCACCTCCTCCTGCATCACATTACCTGTTCACCAGCATATTCCATTAGGGATGTCTGCTTTATCCTACATGTTTGTTCTTTCCATTTGCTGCCCCTGCCTTATACTGTACTTACAGGCTATTGCCGTAGCCGAGTACTTAAGAAAGGAATTATATAAACATGAATACAACAATGCTCAAATATTTAGTTGAATTATCAGGTGGCAAGGTTGTCGCAATTGACACAAATGCATTTTTTAATCGTTTTCCGATGGATGCATATAAGGATGAACTTTATTCACTGCAAAATCTTGGTTTTGTGTCCCTTTTAGATGGCGATAATCAAATAATTGATATTGGTGTAAATCAAAAAGCTATTGATTATGTATCACAGCTGTAATTAATGGCACAGGCGATCGTGCTACTGCCAAGTTTCACGATCGTCTTCTAACAACAAATTCAATCACCCCCATTGCTATACAATTAATAACACCAAGAGCAAGTGCCGCTTCTGCTATATAAGACATAACATCGAGCCTGCTCCTAATTTTTGCTCTGTCATTTTGTGAACTCTCTGACATCTCATGCATTAGGTCTATTGCCCATTTTACGTAATCACGATTTGCCCTGTCATTGTTAATAAGCAGCTGCATTTTCTCATTATCGCCGTCGCTCAAATCCATCGTATGAAACTGTTGTTTTCCTGTCTCATATACATAATATTTTTCTTTAAATTCTTCATCAGTAAGTTTTTTATTGGTTAAAACATATGGACTTCTCATTTTCTCACCTCTCTCTTTTTTACATTTTTTTCACCTGCATATTCCATTATGGGTGTCTGCTTTGTCCTACACATTTGCTCTTGCCGTTTCTTGTCTCCTGCCTTATACTGTACTTACAGGCTGTTGCAGCAGCCAAGTGCCAATGAAAGAAAGGAGCTTGTATATGCGCAGATATGAAAAACCCTATAATGGGAACCGTTATCTATTAAACAAGTCTACTGGTGAAATCCATGATTTAGATAATGAACTTGCACAATGTCAGATTTCTAAAATGAACCCTGATAATGTCATCAATTGTATGAGCTATGAAGATGCATGGCTCAGGGGAAAAATGATTAACGGAAATCCGAACGGCTGCCATTATTGCAATCCAGCAAACGACAACGGATAGTCAGCCCTTTTTATGTTCTATGGGATAACCACGTGATTTTAAGTAATCAATTGCTTCATCCAAGTTATCCCTTCTCTGGTCTAAAAATACCTTTATCTCCTCTGGCTTTGCGCATCCTCGTAAAAGATCATAAATTATCTCCGCAAATTTACCAGTATCTGTTATAGCAGTTAATAAATCAAATACCGTCTGCTCATTTCTGTTGCTGCTCTTTTCATCAACACTTAACATATTTTGCAATGTGCTTATTTCGTTGGACAGCTCTTCTTCGAGTTTCTTTATTTTTGCTATTTTTCCAAGCATTCCATTCGTATCCACATTAACATTTAAGATAATTTTATTGTCCGGATAAAATCCCATACTCCCTCACCTCCTTCTCTATCCGTGTGCTCTCGGAAACTCGAACCCCTTGTTTTATAAGGCTTCAGAAATTTCC
>CAJTTO010000065.1 GCA_910579275.1 uncultured Lachnospiraceae bacterium | reverse complement strand
ATTAACTTCTCCCAGGCATTACAAGAAGCTCTTCTCTCCAAAATACAGGCTTAACACCTATCAGCTACCCCGATCTTCACATGAAATCGGGGTAGTCCTATTCCTCTTTCAAAACAGCCGATTTCCAAGGCAAAGTCCTTCTTTTCACGAAATAATCCCCCTAACCGGCACCACGCCAAACAGTGAATTTAAGAAATATTTCTGTAAATGGATATTTCCGAAATTGATTTCTGTATGATTCTGTGTTATATTATATGTGAAAAGGCAATACCAATAGACGGTTAGCCTGTTAAAAGTTATGGATTATAAAAATAACCGCAACTTGTCAGGGGAGCGGTTATTTTTTATGTTCATTTTTTAGTTTCAGCAGGACAGTGATGTCGGCAAAAAAGTCCGCAATTAACTTACGTTAATCGTGGACTTCATTGAGCCATTTGCTTTTGAGCTCATAGTCATACTGTCCCACTATTTAAACAGACTTTTTATAATTCATATACCCCTTTGAAAATTTGCAATAATTCCTATCACCTTCATCTACGGTTATAATCAACATAATTAATCTAAATAATTTCTTTAACATAGTCTCACCCCTTATCTTTTAGGCTTCTCATAATTTGGAAAACATAATTGATGCTATAACACCACATGAAACATTCAAAATTATTGAGAAAACTAAATGCATCAACACAACAGCTACACTTTTCATTTCCCTTTGTTGTGTTTTCTTGTACCTATTTTGATCCTCTTTTGTAATATTGAAGATAAAATCTTCCCCATACTCCACTAACCTTCTAAAAACTTTATTAGCAACATTATGTCCTATATGTAATATTATATAACATGTGATTGTGGAAATCACTATGTAATTTATACAATTTTGAAAGTCATATTTTTACAATTATATTTTATGCTATTACTAAAAAAATATGCCAATGAAAACATACATTTTTCAAATTATTTATAAAAATTTTTTATTCCCCAACATCCTTAACACTTAACAATTTATTTACTTTTACATTGACACATAATTTATTATGTATTATCATGTATCTATAAGGAGGATTTCACAAATGAAAAGTTACTCATCAAGAGAAGTAATTGAAATACTCAAGAAAGACGGCTGGTACGAAGTCGGCTGTGATGGTGACCACCATCAATACAAGCATCCCACCAAAAAAGGCAAGGTCACTATTACCCACCCAAGGAAAGACATCCCAACAGGCACTTTAAAAAGCATTTCAAAGCAATCAGGGGTTATATTTCCATAATCCCTATATGCTCCTCATTTATATTATATTACAGGAGGAATCTATATGTTAAAGGACAGATATTCTTACGTAGCAGTGTTTTCTTATGACGAAGATGGTATATGCATCGAATTTCCTGATCTGCCAGGCTGCTATCCTTGTGCGGATGCCGGAGATACTGATATGGCTCTGAAAAACGCGAAGGAAGCCATGGGACTTCATATCTGGGGCATGGAGCAGGACAATGAAGAGCTCCCCGCGCCAACCCCTATTACAGACATGGATCTGGAATCCAACCAGATTCCTGTGCTTATTGATGTATTTATGCCGCCCATCCGTGAACGCATCAACAGTAAATTTGTAAAAAAGACGCTCTCACTGCCTGCATGGCTTGCCGCCAAGGCTGACGAGGATGGCGTAAACTGCTCCAAGATATTCCAGAATGCACTTATGGAATATCTGCATGTCAAGCAAGGTTAATTGCGACATCGCAATCACATAAAAATGTGTCAGATTCTGACACATTTTTTTCAAACGTATTTTAGGAGGTTCTATTATGTACGAAAACTATACTTTCAGGCCGAATGAAGTATTAGAATACCTTCGCAAGTCGCGCTCTGATGATCCTTCCCTGTCAGTTGAGGAAGTATTGTCAAGACACGAGGCAATCCTGTCCGAATGGTCAATTCGAAACATGGATTCAAATGTGCCAGAAGAACATATTCTCCGTGAAGTCGTGTCCGGGGAAACAATTGATGACCGCCCTGAAATGATTAAGCTGCTGAAGCTGATTGAAAACCCGCGTATCCGGGGCGTCCTTGTCGTCGAAGTCCAGAGACTTAGCCGTGGTGATTTGGAGGATGCCGGACGCATCATCAAAATTTTCCGCTATACCAATACCATGATTATTACCCCCATGAAAATCTATAATCTTCAGGATGAATATGACCGCGACATGTTTGAGCGTGAGCTGAAGCGCGGAAATGAATTCCTCGAATACCAGAAAAAGATTATGAACCGCGGGCGACTTTTATCCGTCAGCCAGGGCAACTATATCGGCTCCATTCCCCCATACGGTTATGACCGAACTGTTGTGATGGATGGCAAACGTAAGTGTCCTACTCTTAAAATAAATGAAGAACAGGCTGCTGTTGTGCGTATGATTTTTGATCTGTATGTCAATCACGACATGGGCAGACAGAAAATCTGTAACCATCTGGATTCCCTGAACATCAAACCTCCCAAAGGTGCCCACTGGTCTCCAGAAGGCATTGTTGACATGCTGTCAAATGTACATTACATTGGAAAAGTCAAATGGAACTGGCGAAAAACTGTTACTGTGATAGATAATCAGGAAGCTGTCAAAACACGTCCCAAATCAAAAGATGGTGATTTTATGATATACGACGGAAAGCATGAAGCCATTATATCAAACGAACTTTTTCAGGCTGCACAGGCTAAAAAAGGCAGGAACCATAGAGCCAAGGCAACGACCAAGGTACGCAATCCGCTCGCCGGGCTTGTGTATTGTTCCTGTGGCAGAGCCATGTCTTTAAGGTATTACAAACGCTCCGATGGATCACAGCGCTCTGCCCCGCGGCTCCTTTGCGACGGACAATTTCACTGCAATACCGGATCCTGCCTGTACAGTGAAATCCTCGCCCGGATAGATGACATCCTGAAATGCAGCATAGCTGATTTTGAAATACAGCTAAAAAACGAAGACACACTCTCTGTTCACTTACACAAAAAAATGACAGCCCAGCTGGAGGCAAAACTGGAAGCCCTGAAGCAAAAGGAAATTAGGCAGTGGGAAAAATATTCTGAGGAAGGCATGCCAAAGGAAATCTTTGACAAACTGAATGAAAAGGTTATCAAAGAGCAGTCGGATGTCAAAGCTGCCCTTGCAAAAGCATACTCTTCCGCACCGTCACCCATTGACTATCAGGAGCGCATAGACCGCTTCACGGATGCGCTTGAAGCATTAAACAACAATGCAATTGATGCCGAACAGAAAAATGTACTTTTGAAAAGATGTATTGAAAAAATCATATACAGCCGTGAAAGGCCTACAAGGCTGACCGGCCCCGGCATGCATGGAGCATGGAGCGACACTTCCATCAATCTTGAGGTGAAACTGCGCCTTTGATGATATCCAACATCAAGGTGCATATTCTTCTGTACCAATATCCGTCAACACACCTGCAACCGTATTATAAGGCATCGTATACCGCTGTGCAAGATACCGCATTGACGCCGCAAGCTCGCCGTCCGGACCGCCGTACTGGCTGATAATCACTTGTGCAATCTGCGGATTGGTCTGGGTAATCTTAACGGGATACTGTAATCTCTTTTCATAATTCCACATTAGTTATAGCCTCCTTCCCATGGCCAATCCTGTGTGGCCCATTTCCATTCCCTGCTGTCCATGTCAACAATGCTCAGTACAAGTGGTCCGTACTTTTCCGTGTAGTCCTTTACCAGTTTGTTCTTCAGTGCATTGAATTGTCCGAACCGCTCCATCGCCTGCTGGTCATATGGGTGGGTGTCAAGGTAAAGGTTCAGTTCCTTCAGCACAAAATCTACCTTGCTGATTTCCTGTAAAAGTTTCTGCCGCTCTGAGTCCATACATGGTTTACATCCTGCATTCATCCTTTCACTCTCCTCCCTAAAAATGGTTTGTTGAGTTCTGGGAATATCGTACCTGTCTTAAACGCCTCATCGAGATTTTCATACATTGTACAATTTCTCTGCCATGGTACATAAGCCATTGCCACGGGAAACTGTTCTACATATGGCATCTGTGGTTTCCATTCCTGCATATCTGTACCGCTCCTTGTTCTTTTTTCATAGTTATTATCATAATATGTCAGATTGGGGGGATTGCTACTATGAAAACAATATGTTTTCATGGAGCAAACGATAAAATAAGTATATCATTTAATCGAACATAATTTTTAATTGAATGTATGTTGAAAAAAATGTATGAAAAAACTTATTTTGACACATACTGATGCCAAGTATCAAATAGCTTAGAAAGGCATGGTTATCTAAATGTATCAAAATTTTGAACAAAACAAACAATATATGGCAGATTTGCTTCATACGGAAGTGTCCTTTGATATTGTGAGCCGCGATGTGCTGATCGGGGACAAAAATGCTGTGTTTTACTTTGTTGACGGATTCTGCAAAGATGTTCTGATGCAAAAACTTCTACAGTTCCTGATGGGGTTAAAAGCTGACAATCTCCCCCAAAATGCAAAGGAACTCAACCAGCTCATGCCTTATGTCGAGGTAGATCTCACAAAAGACTTTAATGAAATCGCCAAAAACATCCTCTGTGGTGTATTTGCCATTATCATAGATGGTTTTGACGAGTGTATTTTGATTGACTCGCGCACCTACCCTGCCCGCGGCGTGTCCGAACCGGAAAAGGACAAGGTTCTGCGCGGCTCCAAGGACGGATTTGTGGAAACCGTTGTGTTCAACACAGCACTGATACGCCGACGCATCCGAAGCACCGACCTGCGCATGGAAATGCTCAACGCCGGAGAAGCATCCAACACAGACATTGTCCTCTGCTATATGGACAGCAGGGTTGACAAGGAATTTTTGGGAAAAATACGCGACCGTATCAAAGACATCAAAGTCGATGCTCTGACGCTGAATCAGGAAAGTCTCGCGGAGTGTCTCTATACCTCAAAATGGTACAATCCTTTTCCGAAATTCAAGTATACTGAACGTCCGGACACAGCCGCGGCGCAGATACTGGAAGGGAATATTATCATTTTGGTTGATAATTCTCCCTCCGCAATGATTCTGCCAATCAGTGTTCTGGACATGATACAGGAGGCAGACGACTACTATTTCCCGCCAGTCACGGGTTCGTATCTGCGTCTTTCACGCTTCCTAATTTTAATACTGACTTATTTTATTACACCAACCTTCCTGCTCATGATGCAGAATCCAGACTGGATTCCACCCGCATTTCAGTTTATCGTGGTGAAGGAAGATATCAATGTACCGCTCATATGGCAGTTTTTAATCTTGGAGCTTGCAATTGACGGTCTGCGGCTCGCGGCAGTTAACACCCCCAATATGCTGTCGACTCCTCTGAGTGTCATGGCGGCATTGATACTTGGCGAATTTTCTGTCAAGAGCGGGTGGTTCAATGCAGAAATCATGCTGTACATGGCATTTGTCGCTATAGCCAACTACACACACCCCAGCTACGAACTCGGCTATGCCATCAAGTTTTTTAGACTTATCAATCTAGTACTGACTGCACTGTTTCAGGTTTGGGGCTATATTGCAGGCGTCATCCTGTTTTTTGCCGCCATTATCACGAACAAAATGGTCTCGGGTCAAAGCTATCTCTATCCGCTTATACCATTCAGCTGGCAGAAACTCAGCCATGCATTATTCCGGCACCGGCTGCCAAAGTCTGCTGAATAGCATTTATCCGCAAAATAAAAAGACGTATAACTTACGCCTTTTTATTTTGCCAAAACAGTTGTCACTTTCATAAGGAATGGTATCTCAGCTTTAAAACACTTAATTTTTTCCAGTCGTTCCAAATCCTCCGCGATTTGCGCCCGCAAGCTCCGCAACTTCCTCAAATTCAAGCTCGGGCTGCTGTTCCATAATGCGAAACTGGCAAATGCGGTCATTCAAATGGATTGTGGTGTCCCGCATCGCATACATCGGGACAAACCACTGATCCTCATTTCCGCAGTATCCGCCCTCTCCTGTCTCGCGGTCAGGCCCGTCAATTACCCCCTGATGATTCACCTGTATCAGTCCAAAGTTCTTAAATGTAGAACTTCTGGGAACTACATGTGCCTCATAGCCCTTTGGAAGCTCCACGGCAATCCCCAGAGGAATCAGCTTAAACTCGCCCTGCTTCATCTCGACATCCTCCGATGCACGCAAATCTATCCAGTTACCCTTTGATATCTTTTCAAGTTTCTGTACTTTATCTGTAAAGTATTTCACCTTTATTTTCACATCTGCCTCCTCAATAAACCTGCGAATCCATTTCCACACACAGTTCCTATGCCAACACACATCGTTGGATATTTTTGGGCAGTTTTTACGCTTCGCATGCATTTCGCTTAATCGCACAGCTGCCATTCGCACTAAATGGTATAATATTCTGCTCCGACATTCCTGTTGTTTCACGTCCCATAGGAATATCGTCATGGTCTCCGCAATGAAGTACCGGAACTATCGGATCCGCCTGTGCCAATGATGCTTGTACATTAATCACACGCTGATTGCTACTGCCCTTCCATAAAAGCGTTGTATCTTTCTTATCCTGCTTGTATTCGCCATCAACAAGCACATCAATATATGGAATCACGGAATATTTCACCGCATCTTCCCAGACCTCCCCTGTGTAAAGCCATATATTTTTACCGGGATACTTCTCCTTAATCTCCTTTGCAAGCTCTTTCACTCCGTCCCGATTTGCACAGTGGAGCGGATCTCCGCCTGAAAATGTAATTCCCTCAATGTACGGTTTGTCAAGCTGCTCAAAAATTTCTGCCTTTGCCGCAGCGTCAAACTGCAGTCCTCCATCCGGATCCCATGTCATGGGATTCTGGCATCCTTTACAGCAGTGATCGCATCCTGCCACCCACAAGACAACACGAAGCCCGTCACCATTTAACATATCATCTTTCGTGATATTATGATATCTCATTTTCTACATAACCTCCACATTACATGCTTTTGCGTTCCGCAATCTCTGCCATCTTTGCATCATTTAGTCTCGTATCACCATGAACACGTGAATATGACAGATAACCATTCATGCGGTCTATCTTCGTCAGATTTTTACTGCCGCACTTCGGGCAGATGTCCATTTCCAATTCCTGATGGCCACAGTCATCACAATATGCAAGAGATAAGTTCACTCCCTCATAGAATCCCATTTCCATTGCGCGCCGTACAAGTGTCTTGATGGCAGATATGTTGTAATCAATCGGATATTTGACATACTGAATCTTACCGCCGTTGGACAGCTCCCAGAACCTGTACTCCAAATCCTGTTTTTCAATTGGCGTAATGTCCTCCGTCACATGACAGTGAAAACTGTTGCTGACATATTCCCTGTCTGAAACACCCTCAACGATGCCGTACTGGGCACGAAACTGCTTCACTTGCAGTCCGCAGAGATTCTCTGCCGGCGTACCATATATTGCATAGAGATTCCCGTCCTCCTCCTTAAAGCGGGTTACCTCCTTATTAATATACTCAAGAACTTCCAGCGCAAACGCACCATCCTCAACAAGCGACTTGCCATTATAAAGCATCTGGAGCTCGTTAAATGCCGTAATGCCAAAGGAGGCAGTTGCCGACTTTAGGAGTGGTTTTATCTTGTCCGAAAGCTTCAAATGCCCTCCCAGAAAACCGCCTTCACAGTATGCCAGCGGATTTGTCGACGCACGCATATTTCCCAGATATGCGTAAGTCCTGATGTGCAGCTGCCTGATTAAATTAAGGTAATAATCAAGTACTGTATAAAAATCCCGACTCTCCTGCCGTGCCTTGGCAAGAATCATCGGGAGATGCAGCGACACTGCACCGACATTAAAGCGCCCTACGAATACCGGCGTGTCCTTTTCATCGGCAGGGTGCATCCCGCCTCTCTCATACCACGGTGAGAGAAACGCCCTGCATCCCATGGGCGAAATAACCTTTCCATACTGCTTGTACATGCTTGCAATATAACCTTTTCCTGTCAGACTAAGCCAGTCAGGATACATGGTCTTTGCCGAACACTTGACGCCTGCCTCAAACACATCCTCAAGCGGCATTCCCGAACCATGGAGATTTTCATCGTACAGGAAAACTATTTTAGGGAAAAGCACTGGTTTCTTGCAGTCCTTTTTGCCCTGTCCCTTCCGTCTTACATTCAGCATCTGTATGGTTGCCATTTTGGCAAAACGTTCTGTTCCTATTCCTGCCGTCACGGTGATAAACGGATAATCTCCACGGCTGCTGGCTACGGTGTTAAATTTATATTCCCATCCTTGAAATCCCTGCTCAAACTCACGCTCCACATCAGCAAATGCAACTTCTTCCGCTTTCTTTTGGTCAATGCCAAGCCCAATATACTTTTCAACAGATGCCCTGTATGTCTTCTCCGCATAAGGCGCAAGAATCTTATCAACCTCCGGAACGGTAAAGCCTCCGTACTGCTGACTTGCCGCACTGAGTACAATGTCACCGATTACATCAAATGCCACGTCAAGTGACTTGGGCTCGTTGTACCAAATATTTCCCATCTCAAATCCGCCGGAAAGCACATTCTTAACATCAAAGAGACAGCAGTTCATGGTATCGCGGCGCGCCGACATATCATGTATATAAATATACCCGTCCCTGCACGCCTGTATCTCCTCTGTCGTCAGGAAAAACTTCTGGTAGAGCTCCTTGTTAAACTGGTTAAATATCAAGCTCCTTTTCGTGGAGACAAGCGCTGAGTCAGTATTTGCATTCTCTTTATCCCCGACATACATGATAGACTGGCTCTTTTTGTAAACATCATCCATCATACGCACGAAATCCTGCTTATAATTCCTGTAGTCGCGATAGCTCTTGGCCACAACCGGCTTCACATCCTCAAGGGCGCTCTCGACAATATTATGCATGACAGGAATCGGAATCTCGTTTGTCTCCATCTCATCAACTTTTGAGATGACGTCGCTACAAATCTTCTGCTTCTCGTCATCCGTAAATTTTGTCAAAGCACGGTACGCGGATTTTCCGACAGCAGTAATTACTTTCTGGACATTAAATAATTCTTTACTTCCATCCTTTTTGATTACAAATACCGTTTTTTTGGGTTGAAAAAGTACACCATAATCGTTTTCTTCGGCCATTTCAATCATACTCCCTATTTCTTTTATATTGTATGTGTTATTTTATCCCAGTACTAGATATTGTGTCTGTATACTAGTATAGTGCAATCATAACCCAATGTCAATTGAAAAAAATCGAGCAGGGGAAAAGCTTTTCCCCTACTCCTTTTGTAAATGCTTTTATTCTTTTGCCTGTTCTACCTTTGTCTTAGGTTTCCACACCTTTACTCCGATGAAACCGCCGATACCCGAAACAGCGATGATTACTGCAAAAACCATAAGATATGACAAAACCATTCTGAAAAACTCTATTAAATTTGCCATGACTTTACCTCTCATTCCGCTGACAACAATTTTTTGAAACTGATGCAGCATTTTTATTATATACGTAAAACCTATATTTTAATCATACCACTTCTTCCTGTGTATCGTCAAGCAATTAATCGGATGTTACAGTGCAGCCTTCGGTTCTGTCACTGTTCTCTGCTCCATTAATAATTTGTTTCCGCTTTTTGGGCGGTTTGGGTGGATGTGCCCGCATATATTCCTCATACAATTCCGGTCTTCTTTCCCTCGTCCTGTTTATGGATTGTTCCATGCGCCATTTTTCAATGTTGGCATGATGTCCGCTCAGAAGTACATCCGGTACCTTTTTTTCATGCCAGACCTCCGGTCTGGAGTACTGTGGATATTCCAAAAGTCCGTTTGCATGTGACTCCGTCTGTGCGGACTCATCGTTGCTGAGAACTCCTGGCACAAGTCTTGACACAGCGTCAATTAGAACCATTGCGGGAAGCTCCCCGCCTGTCAGGACATAGTCCCCTATTGAAATGTAGTCCGTCACAATCTCCTCAAGAACTCTTTCGTCAATTCCCTCATAATGCCCGCAAAGAAAAATTAAATCTTCTTCTTTCGCCAGATCGACAGCCATTTTCTGATTGAATACTTTCCCTTGAGGCGTCACATAGATCACCCTTGCCTTTTTGGCGTTTTCCGGAATTTCATTGCCACTCTGCTTTTTTTTCCTTGCAGCAATCTCTCCGTCAAGCGCTTTCCAACAGTCATATACCGGCTGCGCCTGCATGAGCATGCCTGCTCCGCCTCCATAAGTATAATCGTCTACCTTTTTATGTCTGTCAAGCGTATAGTCGCGTATATTCACTGCATCTATGGAAATACATCCTTTTTCCTCCGCCCTTCCAATAATGCTGGTGCGAAGTCCCTCAAGTACCATCTCCGGAAATAATGTCATAATGTGAAAATGCATAACTCTTCTCCCTAACTTCCATTTGCCCGCTCAATCCAAAAGGCCATCCATAATGTGTACTTTCATTTTCCGGTTCTCCATATCTATATTGAGAATACATTGTTTTATAGCTGGAAAAAGAACAACCCTACCATCTTCAAACCGAACCTCATACACATCATTCGCCCCAGTCTCTATCACATTCACTAATACGCCTAGATAATGCTCATCCTCATCATATACTTCCAAATCAATTAAATCTGCTATAAAATACTCGTCACGTCCGAGTTTTACGGCATTTTCCCTTGTTACGTAAAGGGCTTTTCCCTTGTATCGTTCTATGTCATTGATATTGTCGAATCCTTTAAACTTCAAAATAACAAATTTTTTAAAGTATTTCACACTCTCAATCTCGAGTGTCATCTTTTCCTTGCCCGTATCTAAAATAATCTCTTTTAACTTCTGAAATCTTCTTACATCATCCGTCATGGGAAATACTTTTACTTCCCCGCGAATGCCATGTGTCTGTGCAATTGCACCTACTTGTAGTAAATCTTCCATGAAACCTCCATATCTTCACTAAAACAGTATAAAAGGGTGCTCCAACGAACACCCTTTCAACGCACACAGGCGTATAAAAATCTCTATCCCTGCTGCATCTGATAATGTAAGCAGACCCGCTCAATTTTATATAATTTCAACATCCACCTTAATATTTTCTTTGGAAGATGCTGCTTTGACAACGGAACGAATCGCTTTCGCAATTCTGCCCTGCTTGCCTATCACTTTTCCCATATCGGCCGGTGCTACATGAAGTTCTACTGTAATGTTCTTACCTTCCGCCTTCTCTGTAACTACTACCTCATCAGGATTGTCTACTAAAGCCTTCGCTATCACTTCGACTAACTCCTTCATCTTTCACACCTCCAAAAGCCTTGAACAGGCTGTCACAAAGATATCTTACTTCTCAATGCCTGCTGCCTTAAAAATCTTTGCAACAACTTCTGTAGGCTGAGCACCGTTAGATAACCATTTCTTAGCCAGCTCCTCATTCACCTTGAACTCACTTGGGTCTGTGTTTGGGTTGTATGTTCCAATCTCCTCAATACATTTTCCGTCTCTGGGCGATCTTGAATCTGCTACAATGATTCTATAGATAGGAGCTTTCTTCTGACCCATTCTTCTTAATCTGATTTTTACTGCCATGTTTCTTCACCTCATAAATCTTTCTTTAAAAATATTTTAAAATTTATTAAAAAGGAAGTTTAAACTTACCTTTTTTGCCTCCAAATCCTCCCATCATACCCGGGAGCTGTTTCATCATTTTCTGTGACTGCTCAAACTGCTTGATAAAACGGTTTACAACCGCGATGTCAACACCTGCGCCTTTTGCAATCCTGTGCTTGCGGCTCGGATTTAACAGCTTGGGGTCTTTCCGCTCCGCAGGCGTCATGGATAAGACAATTGCCTCCATACGTGCAAGCTGTTTGTCGTCGACAGCGGACTCAATGTCGCTCGCCTTAATACCCATACCGGGCATCATTCCAAGGATGCTTGACAGACCGCCAAGCTTTTTCATCTGACCCATGCTTTCCAGATAGTCCTCAAAATCAAACTTACCCTTTTTCAGGCGCGCAGCCATCTCCTTTTCCTTGTCGGCATCCATCTCGAGATTTGCCTCTGCGACCTTGTCTATCAAGGTCAGGACATCGCCCATTCCCAGAATACGGTTTGCCATCCTGTCCGGATAAAACTGTTCTATATCGGTAAGCTTCTCACCTGTACTTACATAGATAATGGGCTTTCCGGTAACTGCTTTTACAGAAAGCGCCGCACCGCCTCGCGTATCACCGTCCATTTTGGAGAGGATAACTCCGTCCACGCCTACTTTTTCATCAAATTCTTTTGCCACATTAACTGCATCCTGACCTGTCATGGCATCCACAACCAAAAGTGTCTGGTGCACATCAACATTCGCCTTAATCTCCTGCAGCTCTGCCATCATATCCTCATCAATATGAAGCCGTCCGGCAGTATCTATAATGACAACATTGTTGTTGTTCTTCGCCGCATGCTCAAGGGATGCCTTCACAATATCAACAGGCTTATGGTTTGCTCCCATCGTAAAAAAGTCAACCTGCTGTTTGTCTGCATTAACATGGAGCTGTTCTATCGCCGCCGGCCGATAAATGTCACATGCAACCAGAAGCGGCTTTTTCCCTTTCAGCTTCAGCTTACCGGCTATCTTCGCCGCAGCAGTCGTCTTACCAGCGCCCTGTAAGCCGCTCATCATAATGACTGTCGTTGCCTTACCCGGCTGCAATTCCAGCTCAGTTGTCTCTGAACCCATCAGGGTTACCATTTCCTCGTTTACTATCTTGATAACCATCTGACCGGGGTTGAGTCCGTTCATAACGTCGGAACCTATCGCCCGCTCCTCCACCGATTTTACAAACTGCTTTACCACCTTGAAGTTTACGTCCGCCTCTAGGAGCGCCATCTTCACTTCCTTGAGCGCTGCCTTTACATCGGCCTCTGTCAGGCGTCCCTTGCTTCTCAAATTCTTGAAAACATTCTGCAGTTTGTCTGTTAAGCTTTCAAATGCCATCTAATCAAAGCTCCTCTATAATTTCATTTGATAAATTTTTTATCCGCTCATCATCCGTCAGACTGTTAATCTCGCGGATATTGTTCTTAATCTTTGAAAACTTCTCCACCAGATGAAGCTTATCCTCATAGTCATTCAATATTTTGTCGCATCTTCTAATCAGATCGTGTACTCCCTGACGGCTGATGCCCTGCTCGTCCGCGATTTCGCTCAGCGATAAATCATTGAACACGGCATCCTCATAGACCTTTTTCTGGTGCTGCGTCAAAAGCTCCCCATAAAAGTCATAAAGCATACCTTTGTATTCAAGCTTCTCCAGTCCGATTGCAGTGTCCCTGCCTTGCGTATTTTTGACTGTCAGATTACAAGCCTTCACATTCTTTCCTCCGCTTCCCGAATCACACGACTTTATAAGAATACTACATAAAAAAGCAGGTGTCAAGTATTTTTTCTTTACGAACTATTGTTCGTGTTTCTCCGTCTTATGTTATCACTGTTTATTTCAATGCTGCTGCCTGATAGGGTACTTTTATCATGGTTTATCTTTTTCCGTCTTTCTTCTCAAATTTGTCACAGAATTGTCACAGCAATTATGATATTCTGATTGTCTGTGCAACTGCTTCCTGCTCTTTCTTTTTATCCTCTGTCAGATGCGTGTATGTGTCCAGTGTCACGGATGTAGAAGCGTGTCCAAGGTTCTGACTCACAATCTTTACATCAGCCCCGGCAGAATAGGCAAGGCTTGTATAAGTATGTCGAACCATGTGCGGACAAAAATTCTCAATCTTTTCTGTATGGTCTTCTTCCGCTTCCTTGTTGTGCCGCTCCACAATCCTTCTTATCAGTTCCCGAAATCCCGGCTCATTCCACACATTCCCGGATGTATTCACGAATAGAAAGCCGGATATATGCCCCCGGATATTCCCTGAATCATCCACATAAGGCAATTTTGCAGCAGTGGGTACGCTCTGCATTTTCAGCTTCAGGAGCGTTTTTCTCACTACGCTATTCATTGTAACGGTGCGAATTGATGTTTTACTTTTGGGAGAAGCTACCGCCATAGTAAAGCCATAGTCTACCTTTCTATACCGATTCACCGTTTTGTTAATGGTTATAGTATTTTCTTTGAAATTCACATCTTCCCACGTCAACGCCGCCATTTCTCCGATTCTCATACCCAAATTAAACAGGACAACAAACGCTGGATAACTATATGAATACCGTTCGCTATTCTTTACATATCCCATAAACAAATCAATCTGCCGCTGTTCTATAGCTGTCCGCTTCTTGCTTTCTGTCTGCGGTACTTGTAAATTCTTTGCCGGATTCTTGATAATAATATCATCATCCAGGGCACATTCAAAGACAATATTCAAACAGCTTTTCAGGTTAGACATAGTAGAATGCTTTTTGCCGTCCTGAACCATTTCGTTAATAATTCTCTGACAATCAGCCTTTGTAATCTTTGCAATCTGCTTTTTCCCGATAGTGTTCTTGATATAAGTATTGTAATATGATTTATAGTTTGTACAAGTTGTGGCTTTCCTGCCGCTTTTTGCAAATGTTTCCATCCAAAAATCAAAGTAGGCGTTCAATGTCATTCTAGCATTTCTGGTATTCAGTTTATTGCCCCTGTCAATCCTGCACAGCAAATCATTTTCCTGTTTCCGCAACTCCACCAGATCAGGAGCTGTAATTGTGATGCGCTCGCCGTCAATCATCTTCCGAAACATATACCGCTTATTCTTTGAATCGTAGTATTCACCAGTTTTAAGATTCCTACCCCGGTTATCTTTTCTCTTTTCTGCCATAACAGCACCACCTTTCTATAATATGATGGGCGGCAAACATACAAGTCACCGCCCACGCCCTTGTTATCCTTATCCGAAAATCAGCACTGCCGCCAGTAACACATTCCCGACCAGTGAGATACAGAACGCCAACCGCCAACGGTTCCGCTGCTTCACTGCTTCGCTGATAATCTCCATTGCAAAAGTCTGTTTCTGCTCTGCCATTATCTAATTTCCTGCCTTTCTTTTGCTCATAATAATGTTTTCTCAAACTTCAATATTCCTTTACCTAACAGATAACCCATAAAATAGATGTATGTCTGGTCTGTGCTCCACTCTTTAAACTTGTATTTACCTTTGTCCGCTGCATGGCTCATAGCTTTTAAAAGCGGCTCACTCAATGGAATTGATGGTCTGTCCATAGCCTTTTCAATAATCGGCATATACTCCGCTACTGTGCTTTCTGCTATTCTTTCACGCTCTTTCTTTAACAGAAAATCATGTGCATCACGAATTTCCATATATACCGCAAAACCGTACTTGTTATAAATGCTGTCCATAGTCCTGTTATTCAGGAATCTTTTTTCGCTCTTTATCAGAGTGATAAACCGCTTTACCTCGCTTTCTTTCAGGTCATTGTAATAAAGGGTGTCTTTCTCGCTCCATATTGCAAGCCGGTACTGTCCTACTGGAATCTTGCGGATATACAGAATGTGCATTTGCATAGCGTCCGGGAGTTCGTCAAATGTGCATTTTTTTAAAATCATTTTCATTTCCTCTCTTTACTCCGGGCAGGGGGAATGTTATACTACCCACGTACCCTATTTTTCAATGTTGTCGGGTTACTCGCTCCTGTCGGTGTTCGCTGCACTGATAGGAGCATTTTTCTTGTAACGGCATCTGTATTTCATCAGCCATTGCCATAATCTCATTGTGCCGCCTGATAAATTCCGGGCTGTTCACTCCAAGACGCTTTTCCTCTGCGGCTGCCAATGCCGCCATATCTTCCAGTGATAACATATCTCACCTCCCATATTGAACTTTACAGTTATATAATATAACTTTAGGATTGAATTTGTCAATATGCTTTTTGAACTTTTGAGTTATATTTTTTAATCTTACAGCTTGACTATTCAATCTAAACATTTTATAATGA
>CAJTTO010000064.1 GCA_910579275.1 uncultured Lachnospiraceae bacterium | reverse complement strand
TTGTCGAATTGGAGAGAAATTAGCAGTTTACCCCTCCCAAATGCCTCGTGTTCTTTTAAGTGTTGTGGAAGGGGATATTTTCAATGTTCTTGATATTGGACGGGGCTGGGTGATTGAGAATTATGACGCAGTGTTCATGATTGTCGACAAAGCATATGGATATCTTGATGCGAACAAGTTTGCAAAAGAACAATTTTCCGAGCTTTCGGAAATCCACAAGGGAGAGAAACTTTCCGAGAAACTGACGCAGCTGTTCCTGACCGAGGAAACGCAGATTGTAATTGGTGAGAATCATTACGAGAAATTTATAAAAGAGCTGGTTATCAAGGAAAAAGTAAGGGGCTACTGCCTGATTTTGCTGAATGTGACAAAGAGCTATAACATGATGCAGGAGCTGAAGGAGGCAAAATATCGCGCGGAGGAGGCAAACGAGTCAAAATCCAATTTCCTCTCGAATATGTCCCATGAAATCAGGACGCCAATGAATGCCATTGTGGGCATGACTGAGATACTGCTCCGGAGTGACCTGTCTGATCAGGACAGAGGGTATCTGATGAACATTAAGAATTCGGGAGCATCGCTGCTTACAATTATTAATGATATCCTTGATTTCTCTAAAATAGAGTCCGGAAAGCTTGAAATCATAGCGGAGGAATACGAACCGATGTCCATGATCAGCGACCTGAGTATGATTTTCTTAAACAGGATTGCGGATAAGCCGGTAGAGTTGATTTTTGACATTGACAGGAATCTGCCGCATAAAATGTATGGTGACGCCCTGCGCATTCGACAGGTGATTATCAATATTGCCAACAATGCAATCAAGTTTACAGAGGCCGGATTTGTAAAGCTGTCTATACATATGGCACAGTTGCAGGAACCGGATATGGTCAATCTGGAGATTTCCGTTGAAGATTCCGGTCAGGGCATCAAGCCCGATGATTTGGATAAACTATTTGGCTCGTTCCAGCAGGTGGATACAAAGAAAAACAGAAACAAGGAAGGAACAGGACTCGGTCTTGCGATTTCGAAACAACTTGTGGAAAATATGGGCGGACAGATTCATGTGGCGAGCGAATATGGGAAGGGAAGTAAGTTTTATTTCAATATTCCGCAAAAGGTCATTGGGGATCAGAAAGCGGCAATTGTCAATGCGGATGCCGTGACCCATGAACCGCTGATAGTGAGCGGGCATATGAACGACAAATGCAGTCTGGATCAGCTTAAAAATCTGGCGTATGGATACGGGTTAAGGTATGTGGACTGCTATGAAGCTAAGGAACGCAATGATAAGGTGGATTTCTTCTTTGTGGATGAAGCTGTATATCAGGGGTTGAAAGATTCCATCGAGGAATACTTTGCCGCAAACGGAACAGAGCTGTGTGTGCTGCAGAATCCGATGCGGGAGGCCGTGTGGGATGAGCAAGTGACAGTTGTCAACAAACCATTGTATACGCTGAATTTCTGTCAGGTGATTAACCATGAGACGACCGCGGTCTTTGCTGAGACGGATGATATAATGAACTTTACGGCGCCTGACGCACAGGTTTTGATTGTGGACGACAATGAGATGAATCTGAAAGTTGCAAGAGGCCTGCTTCAGCCATTGCAGATGAACATTGACACAGCGAACTCGGGAAAGAAAGCGATTGAGATGGTACAGCAAAAGAAATACCATATCGTCTTTATGGATCATATGATGCCTGTGATGGACGGAGTTGAGACTACGCAGAATATCAGGCGGATTGAGGATGCCTATCTTCAGCAGATGCCGATCATTGCCTTGACGGCGAATGCCGTGATGGGGGCGCGGGAAACATTTCAGGAAGCAGGGATGAATGACTTTGTGCCGAAACCGATTGAGCTGAAAGATATTTGCAGTAAGATACGTGCGTGGCTTCCGAAGGAGCTGGTACATAAAACATCAGCGCCTGTCGCTGTGAGAGAACAGGGAACGGCGCAGGAGGAACTTCCGGTCATTGAGGGGCTGGACGTTGCCGAGGGGATTAAAAATTCCGGAAGCAGAGAGCTGTTTATGAGTCTGCTTGGCGATTTCTATAAATTAATCGACCTGAAGTCGACAAAAATTGAAAAATGTCTTGCAGATGGAATGATTCGCGATTATACTATAGAGGTACATGCACTTAAAAATACGGCACGCATGATTGGAGCGTTGGCGTTATCCGAGCTGTTTTATAAGATGGAACAGTGCGGAAACGCAGAGGATGTGGAGACGATTACAAGGGAAACACCATCAGTTCTGGAGCTGTACAGAAGCTACAAGCCAATATTGGAGCCATATGGAAAGGCAAATGAACAGGACAAGAGGGAAGTGCCAAAGGCGGAGATTGTTGAAGCGCTTGATAAGCTGAATGCAGCTATGGACAGTTTTGACCTTGACGGGGCGGATGCAGCGCTTGCGGAGCTTGAGGAATACCGGCTTCCGGAGGAACTTGGCTCATATATGGAGGAACTGCGGGCATATGTTGCAGACGTCGCCATGGAGGACGTAATGAATACAGGAAAAAAGATGATAGAAGTGCTGGAACAAATTTAGAGTATGCTAAAGGGAGAAAGTATTATGTAAAATATATTAATCGTGTCGGAGGTTCAAAGCTATTTGCTTGTTTCCCTCCAGGAGAGACTTGAGGAAGTGGACTGCAGGGTCATAAATACGCATGCAAATCCGGATTCTCTGAACCAAATAAAGGAAATCATTGATTTAATATTTATCTTTGCGGATGAAGAACTTCTAAAATTGAGCCAGGGACTTACATATCTCAAGGACAAGGCAGTTGAAGAAGATGTTCCTATTTTTGTGACAGGTGACACACAGGAAATCGCTGAAATCATGAAAATAATTCCAATACACCTGATACAGAAAGAATTTCCTCGTCCAGTCAATGTCAACGAAGTTTCCGAGGCGATTGATTCTTATTTAAAGGCGTTCGGAAAACAGAATAAAAAGAAGATTCTTGTGGTTGATGATTCCGGCGCAATGCTTAGGAATGTAAAGGGGTGGCTCGAGGATAAGTATCAGGTAATACTTGCGAACTCCGGCGCCATGGCAATTAAGTACCTCTCGACAAACAGACCGGACTTGGTGCTCCTTGACTATGAGATGCCGATTGTTGATGGAAAACAGGTACTTGAGATGATCCGCAGTGAGACAGAATTTGCCGATATTCCGGTAATGTTCCTCATAAGCAAGGGGGATAAGGAAAGCGTAATGCAGGTAATGTCGCTCAAGCCGGACGGCTATTTATTAAAGACGATGCCGCCCGAGGAGATAAAGCAGTCTGTTCATGCATTCTTTGAAAGAAAGAAAGCGCTTCGCAGTTAGGCGAAGCGCTTTTTGAGTGCACGGGCATCCAAATGAAATATTCCGGTAAACTGAGGATGCCGTATTATGTATTTGCCAGTGCGGAAAACTCTGCGAGCAGCTTTGGCAGTTGTTCTTCCATCGTTTCATCAGTAAACTGACATGTCCCGACCTTTTTGTGACCACCTCCGCCATACTTAAGCATCAGACTGCCGACATCCACGTTGGAAGTCTTGTTGAGGACACTGTAGCCGCATGCGGCGCTGCATCCGGCACCCCCGCGGCCGCTTACAATCCATGCGGAAATGTTCTGCTTCGGATACATACTGTAAATCAGGAACCGGTTTCCGGAGTAAATCGGGTCAACACCCCTGAGGTCAGAAATAATCAGGTTGCCGTCCACGCGTGTATGCTTCTTGACCATTTCCATAAATTTTTCATTCTGCTCAAAATAGACATCAATACGTTCCTTGACGTCAGGGAGGGCAAGAATTTCGTCGGTGGACATGGTGCGGCATGCGTCGATTAATTTTTCCATCAGCTGATAATTGGAGATGGTGAAATTTCTCCAGCGTCCCAGACCGGTACGGGGGTCCATCAGAAAACCGACAAGAATCCATCCCGTGGGATGCTGGATTTCATCAATGGTGAGGTTGCCGGAATCCACTTTGTCAACGGCAATCATCATATCGTCAAACTGGGGGAAACGCTCCCTTCCGCCATAATACTCATATATAATGCGTGCGCAGGATGGTGTAATGCGGCTCTCACCTTTATATTTTCCTTCCAGCTGAAGTCTTTCGTGTTCGCTGGAATGGTGGTCAAACCATAGTCCGCATCCCTCTACGTAAGGGACATTGGCAAGGCAGTCGTCTTCTGTCACCTCCACCAGTCCATCCTGTAAATCCTTCGGGTGTGCGAATTTCCAATGATCAATAATTCCAGCCTCCTTCAAGAGGGCGCCACAGGCAAGACCATCAAAGTCAGAACGTGTTATTAATCTCATGTTATCCTCCTTATATATTAACGAATAAAAAAGTGCAGTAATTCACCTTATCATTAACATTATAGTGGAAAGTTTTGAAATTTTCAACTATTTTACAAAATCCTGCATAATGTTACAATACGCTTTAGGTGTTGCCATGTCTGCAAAAATAAATTATAATGCAAGAAGTGATGTTTCTTTGGACAGGGGAGCAGACAGGGAAATGAAAGACACGAACGGGGGATAATGATGGATTATGAACATGTCACACACACATTTGGACCGGTTTTTGATGCGCATTCTAAAATATTGATATTGGGTTCCGTGCCGTCAGTGAAGTCCAGAGAACAGCAGTTTTATTACGGACATCCGCAAAACCGGTTCTGGAAGGTGATTTCAGCGGTGTTTGACGAAAGTGTTCCGGTGACAATAGAAGAAAAGAAGGCTTTTTTGCTGAGAAATCGGATTGCACTGTGGGATGTAGTGGAGTCCTGTGACATTATAGGTTCTTCTGACAGCAGTATCAGAAATGTCAAGGCAAATGACATGGAAACAATACTGGGAGAGGCGGACATTCGGGCGATATTCGTAAATGGCGGGAAGGCATACGAACTCTTTGTCAAATACTGTGGTCAGTATGTTCAGAAAGACAAGCCGCGGCTTGTGAAACTTCCCTCGACGAGTCCGGCAAATGCTGCATGGTCTTATGACAGGCTGCAAAACACTTGGAAAAGCGAGATAGGTGCAATGCTATCGTAAGGAACTGTCAATAAATTGCAGATGTTTTGCAGTTTTGCGGCATACGGCCGGCATTTAAAAATATAATGGTTGCTATGGAGGCGTTAAGATGGAGTATGAATTAGATGTAATGCGGGAGTTTGACAGCTACTGTCGTGAAAAAAGAGCGTTTCTTTCTAATATAGAGGACGCGGAGCAGAAAGCATGTCAGGAAAAGGTGCTGGTGGCAAGATCGCTTTTGTATCAGGAAGCGGCAGCCATGGTATCGCATTACTCAAAATATAAGTCAATAACAAATGAGGACTGTGATGTTCTGGAGTTCAAGAATAAGGTGAAAGAGATTGACAGCATGGATGTCAGGGGGGAATTCATTCGGGAATGTGAGAGAAACCAGAGGATGCCGGATATGAACCGGACAAAGTTTACGAACCTTCAGGAGGCAATGCTGTGTGCAATCTGCGCAGGGCTTGAAGATGTTTCCTTCAATAAATGGAAAGGGAACCTTGTGGATGCCATGTGTCAGGTGCAGTCTCTGGAACAGGTGAAACGGCTGCCGCGTTTTTCGAATGCCTGCACAAAGGTACTTGACAGTCTCGACATTGATTTTTCGGATATTGAGGAGGAACTGCGGTTGATATTTGAGCCGGAGTGCATATATAATACGCTGATACTGATGGTTACAGCCGTCAAGCTTTATTCCGAAATTATGCAGGGCATCTATGATAACCGGAAAAAAGATATGAAAGTTCAGCATCACCGTGCGGTCAGAAAGGCAAATAACAAAAATGACAGATAAGCTGTAAGGAGCAATGCGGAATTGGGAGAAAAAATGCAAAATGATCAGCAGCAAAAAAAGTACCATACAAAGAGTAAAGATGCGATCCGTGCATATTTGAATGCGCACAGAGAGCATAGTTTTAGCGCTTACGACATCAATGCATATATGCAGGAGCAGGGCATACAGGTCAACCTGACCACGATTTACCGGAATCTCGACAAGCTTATGGAGAGCGGGGAAATCATGAAATATAAGACTGCCGGGGATGAGTTCTGCCGCTATCAGTGCACGAGACCGCATGCACAGTGCCATGAACATATTCATATGCAGTGCAGGGAATGCGGCAAGATTCTTCATCTGGAATGTGATTTCATGGAGGACATTGTAAGGCATCTTTACGAACATCACAAATTTACACTGGAATGCTCAGGCTCGGTGCTTATGGGCGTGTGCGCGGCGTGCAGGAAAAATACGGATTAGAAGCAGGGGAGGACAATGAAATGGAACTTTGGGATATCTATGATGCGCAAAAGAAGCGGACAGGCCGTACCATGAAAAAAAATGACTGGTGCCTGAAGGAGGGGGAGTATCACCTGACGGTACTTGGCGTGGTGGCACATTCCGATGGGAGATTCCTGATAACTAAGAGAGTCGGGACAAAGGCATGGGCACCCGGCTGGTGGGAAGTATCAGGCGGTGCGGCACAGGCAGGGGAGGATTCTCAGGATGCCGTGCGCAGGGAAATCCGTGAGGAGACCGGCCTGGACGTGACGGGTTGGGACGGCGGATATCTTTTCAGCTACAAGCGTGAAAATCCCGGTGAAGGGGATAATTATTTTGTCGATATCTACCGTTTTTGTGCCAGCTTTGATGAAAGTGACATCTGTCTGCAGGAAGAGGAGACGGATGGATATATGCTTGCCTCCCTTGACGAGATAAAGGCGTTTGCTTCCCAGGGAATTTTTCTTCACTATGACAGTATCAAGAAGGCGTTTGAGATGTAGCGGTAAGGAACGGCAGTACTGTTATCAGATATTCGATATATTTGACTTGTTTTTGTGCGCGGCATGGGGTTATAATAATAATGAAAACACTTACAGAAAGCCGCCTTTAGGAAACGGAGATATTGGATTATGAAGAAAGTAGCACTATTTTCAGATGGTTGGAAGCGATTAATCACTTATGCCTGGGTAGACGGAATGATGAAGTTTATATCGAAAAGTACCGAGGAAATCTGTTTGTACCAGTATAACTGTCATGGGAACTGGAGCCGCGATGAAAAGCACAATCATGGGGAATACAATATTTATACACTGCCTGATTTGTCGGAGTTTGATGGCATTATTATGGATTGTACAAATATTTCAGACAGGAATTACTTTGAATGGGTGGTGGAAATGATACGCAGGAGCAACAAGCCTACTGTGAGTATCGGAAGTGACATAGATGGGTTTTATTATGCCGGAATAGACAATAAGAAACCGGTTGCGGATCTCATGGATCATCTGTATCACAAGCATCACTGCAGGAGATACCTTTTTGCAGGCGGACCAAAGGAAAATTATGAAAATTCTCTGCGTGTACTGTCATACAACGAGAGCATTGACCGTCTCGGGCTTTCGCGGGAAGAAAATCCGGTGTGGTACGGCGATTATGATTTCTCCACAGGCGTGAAGTATTTTGAAAAATACATAAACGGCTTTAAGGACAGGATGATAGAGTTTCCGGATGTTTTTGTCTGTGCAAACGACAATATTGCGGCAGGACTGTGCTATAAGGCACAGCAGTGCGGTTATCAGGTTCCGCGGGATTTTAAAATAACCGGGTTTGACAACCTTGACAAGGCACTCTATTTTGAACCGCAGATAACGACGGTCGGACATATGCGGGAAAACATCGGGAACAAGACGATGGAAATTTTGGCGGATGTGTGGGCAGGAAAGGAAGTTGCCAGAAATCATTTTATGCCGTCCAAGTGCATTTTTTCCGAGAGCTGCGGATGCCCGAACAGCGGATTGCTTGATTACAGGAGTTATGCAAGGAACCAAGTGATTGCGGGTGTGGATAAGCTGGACAAAGAAGAACTGCTCATAAAGCTTGAGAGCGATATCGTAAAGTGTGCCACTTATGATGAAGTGTTCCAGAAGATTGCAAGATATTTTATGAGCCTTGCATGTGACGGTTTTGCCATAGTGGTTGATAAAAGACTGTACGAGGGCGCAGATGAAAGTGTGTTTGTGACGGACGGCTATGACCGGAATAATCTTGTAGTGGCATATGCGACGGAGGGCAGGAATGCTTTGCATATCAGGGAATTGTCCGAGCTTCAAGCGCATTATGAGAAGACGGGAGCCAGAAGTGCCTATATGTTCACCCCGATTCATTTCAGGGAAAAGGCAGTCGGGTACAGTATATTAAAAAACGGAAGATTTCTGTATGACAACCCGTATTTTTATGACGTACATAGCACGATTACCAAAACGATGGAGAATCTGTATAAAAAGCTGCAGCTTGAGGTCGCTAACAAGAAAATGCGCGAAATATATAACAGGGATCAGCTTACGGGACTGTACAACCGCATTGCATATGCGGAAATGATTGATCCGGAGTACCGCAGGCATTGCGAAAACGGCAGGAAATGCGTGATTAATTTTGTGGACGCGGACAATTTTAAGCAGGTCAATGATACATACGGACATGAAAAGGGCGATATGATCCTGAAAGAAATTGCGCGTGTTCTCACGGACATGTGTCCCAAGGAGGGGTATGTTTACCGGTATGGCGGCGATGAGTTTATCGCATTCTTTCCGGTTGACAGTGCGTCCAAGGCTGAGGAATACCGCAGCAGCGTGATTGCACAGCTGAAAAAGAGTGACATTAGTGTCAGCATCGGAATGGCAATTACAGATCCGGCATCGGACAGGGTGTTTGATGATTACATGAAGCTTGCGGATGACGAAATGTACAGGGTAAAGGTCGAAAAAAAAGAGAAAGGCGGAATGAGAAAAGAATGAAAAAGGTTTGGAACAGTCTGGCAGGAGTGATACTTGGAATAACATTGATGTTAGGCGCGCCTGTGATGGAAACCAAGGCGGCAGAGTACACGGTGACAGACGCGGAGGCGGTTTTATACACAAATGAAAATACGGTCATTTTATCGGATGCGGATGATGATGCAATAGTACTTCCGGACGTGGCAGCAGGCCTGCCAATACAGGTTACTGGTGTTACGAGCAATGGTTATTTCCGGATTCAACTGGACGGACAGATTTTTTATATTCATGGGATTGGTCTGAGCGCCGCAAATACAGACAGTCAGATATATGATACGATTATGGCGCAAAAGGCGGTTTTCCCAGAGGGAATGCACTGGACAAATGACAACTATTATGGCTGGAAAGGCGGAACCTACACGGGCGGTTTTGGCTGTGCCGGATTTGCATTTGCAGTGAGCGATGCCGCATTCGGTGATACGAGGGCACAGATTCACAAGGATTATTCCAACATAAAGGTGGGAGACATTCTCAGGGTGGATAATGACACGCACTCGGTCATTGTCCTTGCGGTGAAGGAGAGCTCGGTGATTGTGGCAGAGGGAAACTACAATGGGACAATACATTGGGGGCGTGAGATACCAAAGACGCAGCTTGTCGATCCGTCAAGCTATATTATGACAAGATATTAGCGCATGTCTGAAAAATGTTTTCTGGCAGATGTGCGTCACAGTTTGCAGAATGAAAAGCGGAGGAGTAGATCAATGGAAAAGATAACAAGTTTTACAATTGACCACAATAAACTGCAGCCCGGGGTGTATGTCTCGAGAAAGGACAATGTGGGCGCAGGAATCATAACAACGTTTGACCTTAGAATGACTTCACCGAATGAGGAGCCGGTTATGAATACTGCGGAGGTACACACCATTGAACACTTGGCGGCAACGTTCCTGCGGAACCACAAAGTGTTTGGTGATAAGACCATCTACTTTGGACCGATGGGATGCCGCACTGGCTTTTATCTGCTGCTTGCAGGGGATTACGCGTCGAAAGATATCGTGCCGCTGATGATAGAGCTGTATGAGTTTATCAGGGATTATAAAGATGAGGTTCCGGGTGCAAGCCCGAAAGACTGCGGGAACTATCTTGACATGAATCTTGGCATGGCAAACTATCTTGCAAAGAGATACCTCGATACAGTACTGTACCATATCGACGATGCAAGGCTGATTTATCCTGAGTAAGTCCATGGGCTTTATCCTTTATGAAATTGCTGCATATAGTATAATAAAGCTTTCAGGTGATACCAATGGATAATACTTTTTTGGCACAGATTACAAACGGCACAATAGAAAGTGTTGAGACGGGGAGAGACGGTTCGTTTGTGCTTGTATCCGGTACGGACTGCCCCGGCTGCGGCAGGGATAGGCAGACGATTCGGCTGAATGTCGGGAATAATACGGCAATTCTTGATGAAAACAACAACCGGATTCCGCTGACAGACTTGCGGGCGGGAATGACAGTCAATGCGGCATTTTCCAATGCGATGACAAGGAGCATTCCGCCGCAGTCGCTGGCATATGTCATACAGGTAGTGAGAAGATCCGGCAGCGACAATGTGACAGTTGGCCGCATTGTTCATGTAGACAGGCAAAACAGAAGCTTCACAACAGTCAGTGATGGTAATTTCACATCGACAATCCGCTTTAATCTGGCAGATGATGCACAGATATTAAACGGGATGGGCAGACCGATGAATTTCTCCAATCTTGTTCCCGGCTTGCGGGTAAGAGTGCGCCATGCCGACTTCATGACGATGAGCATTCCGCCGCAGACCACGGCTTTTGAAGTCAGGGTAATCCGGTAAAATTTTATCAATGTCCTTTATCCTTTCGTTAAGCAGTCAAATGACGAAGGGATAAGGGCATTTTTTTGTTGGAAAATCATTGATACTATAAAAATAGTACAAATAAGGGTTGAAAAATTCCGAATTCCATTATACTATATAAATAGTACATGAAAGGAGGGAAAGGTCATGACAGAGGCAGAACTGGAAATTATGGAAACGCTGTGGGCAAAAGGAGAACCAATTTATTTGGGAGAGCTTTTGGAAGTCTTTAACGCAAGGACAAATAAAGACTGGAAAAAGCAGACGCTGAATACTTTTTTGGTGAAGATGCAGCAAAAAAATCTGGTGCAGGCCGTGGAGGGTGCCAGATTTAAAAAGTATCGTCCGGCAGTCGTCAGGGAGGCATACCTTGAGGAGGCATCAAAAGCATTTCTGGACAGAAATTACGGAGGTTCCTTTGCCAAAATGCTTATGACGCTGAACGGCGGGGCGAAACCGGACGAAAAGGAAATCGAAGCATTGCGGCAGGTGCTGAAGGAGTGGGAGAAAGAATGAGATTATATGTACACATGATGCTGTGCGGAAGCATCTGCACACTGACGTATATTTTCTTTAACAGGATTTTACCGTATGAACTGCCGCTGAAGTGGAGGCGCCTTCTGATTCGCATAAACATTGCCTTTTATCTGCTGCCTGTTCCATGGCTGGCAGCGGAGGGAAAAGAGCTGTCCTGCTGGCTGTTGGAAAAGGCAGGGATGATCTTTGCGCGTCGCAAGACAGATAACACTTTTGATGCGGCAAGTGTCTGGGACAGCTTTATTGTTTTGAACGAAGACGGCAGAATCATGTGGATAACAGGGATTCAGAAGCTTCTGCCGATTCTGCTGCCTGTTTTGTGCGTATGCGTGTCAGTGCTTGCCGGATGGCTGTTTCTTTATATGTGGACAAGCAGCAAGTACAGGAAAAACATGGTGTTTTTGGACACGGGCGATTATGCGAAGCATATAAATACCAAAGTAAAGGTGGCAGTTGGTGTCTGTCCATGTGTCACGTCACCTTTGACTGTAGGGCTTGTAAAACCAGTTATTTTATTTCCGGTTGATTATCACAAATATGAAAATGCGATGGAAGCGGTACTTTTGCATGAATTGAACCATGTGCTATGCGCGGACATCGTGGAGCGTTTTTTCTGTTTCATGGTGGTTGTTATCTACTTTTGGAACCCATTGGCATACAATCTGCTTCGGGAGCATGTTGCAGTCAGCGAAATGCTGGGAGACGAAGCGGCGGTAAAGGGCAGATCAAAGAAACAGAAAGCAGATTATATCAGATGTATCATGGAGGCATCCCAAAAGACGAATCATGGAAATAGGATGGTTCTTTCGCTAGGAAAAACAAAAAGTTTGTTGAGAAAAAGAATGGAGCAGATTATGGAATCAAACAAGAAGAAAAAGATGAAAAAATGGGCGGCAGCTGTAGTGGTGTCGCTTTGTGCACTTGCAGGCAGTATTCCGGCGCTGGCGTATGAGAAACCGCGGGAGTACGTGCAGTGCGGCGGGGAAGACTGGAACGAAAACGACATCCTTGTATTTTCCCAAACCGGAGAAAAAAATCCGTTGGAAGGCAATTTCATGGATTTCAGCCATGGGGAAACCCTTTTTGTGAGTGGGGACGGCAAGAATACAGAATATATTATGATTGATAATCAGATTGGACAGCTGCAGAATATCTGCGCGCATAGCTACATTTCAGGGACAATTGCGGAGCATGTCAGACACACTGACGGGAGTTGTACAGTGGTCACCTATCAGGCACAAAAGTGTACGAAATGCGGAAGCGCAGTAAGCGGGGATGAGATAGCAGTATTTACATATAAATCCTGCCCGCACGCAAAGACTGAAGGGACAGTGTCTGATGAAAACGAATCAATGACATCCACGAAGGCAGTGGTAAATGTAGTGGCATTGAGAGTGCGGTCAGAAGCAGACTATAATGCAAGCGTGCAGACACTTCTGAAAGAAGGGGAAGTATTAACCATTGTGGAAGAGGACGGCGATTTTTATAAAGTAATGATTCCGTTGATGGAAGGCAGAGAATGTATGGAGGGTTATGTAGGAAAAGCGTATGTAGACTTGCTCACCGAATAGGAGCATGTGAAAAAATAGTGATTTCTCTCTTTGTTTGTGATATAATCATAAATGTTGTTACTTCATGTAACACTGACACACGTTTGCCTGCCTCGGCGGGCGCTTCAATCAGCATGGTGAAATGTTTTTTTCATACTATGTATTGCTTATGGGAACAAACGGAGGGGGAACATGGAGCAGTCAGCTTTTGAAAAAATATATGAAATTGTCAGGCAGATTCCATACGGACAGGTGGCAACCTATGGACAAGTCGCGCAGCTTGCGGGAAATAAACGGTGGGCAAGGGTTGTAGGGTATGCGCTGCATGCCAATCCGGATCCGGAGCATATTCCGTGCTACCGTGTTGTCAACAAGGAGGGCAGGGTGTCCGATGCATTTGCATTTGGCGGAGGCAACCGTCAGGTGGAGCTTCTTCAGGCAGAGGGCGTGGCATTTGTGGACGGACGGGTGGACATGGAGCAGCATCAGTGGGACAAACCAATGTATTAATTCGTTAAGGAGCAGTATATTATGATATATTTATCCCATTTTGCGTTTCCGGACAGGGAGAGAGAGTATAATTTTACAATGAGGCTGAAACGTACTTGTTATGATACGGTCTATCCTTTTTTGATTCTCTCGGCACATCAGCTGAAAATGCTTGATTTTGAGCCGGTTACAATCCTGTACGGCGGCAACGGTTCAGGAAAGACAACTGCATTAAATATTATTGCGGAGAAGCTCGGGCTTGCACGCGATACGTTGTACAATCGATCCAATTTCTTCGGAGATTACACAAAACTGTGCTCGTTTGAGACTGTAGGGAAGATTCCGAAAGACAGCAGGATTATCACAAGTGATGATGTGTTTGATTTTATGCTCAATCTGCGCTGTATCAATGAAGGAATCGACCAGCGGCGTGAGGAGCTGTTTGAGGAATATCAGGAGGCTAAGTATGCGAAATTTCAGATGCACTCACTGGAAGATTATGAGCAGCTCAAGAAAGTGAATGCGGCGCGCCGCAATACGCAGTCAAAGTTTGTGCGCAACAGCCTGCAGGACAATGTCAGGGAGCATTCTAACGGTGAGAGTGCATTTCTCTATTTTGCAGACAAAATAAAAGAGAACGGACTGTATCTGCTCGACGAGCCGGAGAACAGCCTGTCACCGGAAAAACAGCAGGAGCTGCTGCGTTTTCTGGAAGATTCGGTGCGCTTTTTCAAATGCCAGTTTGTGATTGCAACACATTCGCCGTTCCTGCTTTCCATGAAGGGGGCAAAGATTTATGACTTGGACGAGGAAGTTGCAGACGTAAAACGCTGGACAGAGCTGGGCAATGTGCGTGCATACTATGCATTTTTTAAGAAGTATGAGCATGAATTCGAATAAGGAACAAAGAAAGGGAAATGAAACATGAAAGTTGCAGTAACATATGAGGCGGGAATGATCTTTCAGCACTTTGGGCATACACAGCAGTTTAAACTTTATGATGTAGAAAATGGTGTAGTACAGGGAGAACAGATTGTGGACACACAGGGAAGCGGACATGGGGCGCTTGCCGGGTTTCTGACAGCGCATGGCGTTGATACGCTGCTCTGCGGTGGAATTGGCGGCGGGGCACAGAATGCGCTTGCAGCGGCAGGGATAAAACTTTATGGCGGTATTTCCGGAAATGCGGATGAGGCAGTCAGGGCGTTGCTGGCGGGGACACTTGCCTACAATCCGGAGGTGCACTGCGGCCATCACGAACATGGGCATGATCATGACTGCGGCACCCATTCCTGCGAAAACAAAGATCATGGCTGCGGCGTGCATGGAGACGGATGCAGGGGTTAGGAACAGTGCATTCTGCAAAAAGAGCAAATATCATACAAATTACAGACTTTCATGCGCCGGAGCTTGATGTATATGCCAGACTTACCGAGGGACAGCTTTTAAACCGCCATGAACCAGAGAAAGGCATGTTTATTGCGGAGAGTCCGCGTGTGATTGAGAGAGCCCTTGATTACGGCTGCATTCCGGTTTCTGTATTAATAGAAACAAGACAGATTGAGACGCAGGGAAAAGATATTATCGCGCGCTGCGGTGAGATCCCTGTCTATACAGCGGAGTTCGATGTGCTGACACAGCTTACAGGGTTTCAGCTTACACGCGGCATGCTGTGCGCGATGCACCGCCCTGCACCGAAGACTGTTACAGAAATCTGTGCGGGAGCGCGCAGAATCGCAGTGCTTGAAAATGTGGTAAATCCTACCAATGTCGGCGCAATATTTCGCTCGGCGGCAGCGCTTGGCATTGACGGTGTACTGCTGACACCCGCGTGCAGCAATCCGCTTTACCGACGTGCAATCCGTGTGAGCATGGGAACGGTATTCCAGATACCATGGGCATTTCTGTCAGAGGAACATGGAATTGGTGCGCTGCACGCGTTGGGATTCAAAACTGTGGCAATGGCATTGAAAGAGGATTCGCTGCGCATTGATGCGCCGCAGCTCATGCAGGAGGACAGACTTGCAATTGTTCTTGGCACCGAGGGAGACGGTCTTGCCGCCGAAACGATTGCGGCGTGTGACTACACAGTGCGGATTCCGATGACACTGGGTGTCGATTCCCTGAATGTGGCGGCGGCAAGTGCAGTAGCGTTCTGGCAGTTGGGAACCGCTTCCCGCAATTCCTAAAAACGTGCCGGAATTGCGGATGTGGGATTTTTTCAAACAAGCTATAGAAAGGGTGGTTTATCAATGGAAATCACAAAATATTTTCAGAGTATCATTGATGAGGACAGATGTGCCGTAGTCATCTGCAATCTTTCACATGAGATAATCTATATGAATCCGGCGGCAGTTGCGCGTTACGGAAACCGAGGCGGGCAGGAACTGGTGGGACAGAGCCTGTTGGACTGTCATAATCCGCAGTCTGCCGAGATGATAAAAAAAGTAGTTTTATGGTTCGGGGAAAGTGCCAGCCATAACAGAATTTATACTTTTTACAACGAAAAAGAGAATAAGGATGTCTATATGGTTGCACTGCGGGAAACGGATGGCACGCTGATTGGGTACTATGAAAAACATGAGTACAGAAACAGGGAGACGGCCAAGAAGTATGATTTTATGACAGAGTGAGGACAGCAGGGATGATTGTCAGAAAGCATTTTCGGTTCACAGGCAGGGTGCAGGGCGTCGGATTCCGCTATCGGGCCAAATACGCCGCAAACGGCATGGGAATTACAGGTTGGGCAAAAAATGAATATGACGGTTCTGTTGAGATGGAGGCACAAGGGACAGAGGAAGCAATCAACAGAATGCTGGTGATGATTAACAAGAGCGATTATATTGTGATAGATACCATCGACACAAAGCAAATACCGCTTGTGGAGGATGAACGATCGTTTTATGTGCGGTGACAATAAGGAAGGAGATAGGGAAAATGGTAAAACATGTGATATTGTGGCAGTTGAAAGACGAACTGTCAGAAAGCGAGAAAGCGGAAGTAAAGGCTGGAATTAAGGCAGGGCTTGAATCGCTCGCCGGAAAGATACCTGGTCTGATAGACATTAAAGTGGCGGTAAATCCGCTGGCATCTTCCAATGCGGATGTGATGCTTGACTCATCTTTTGAGAATGAGGAGGCGCTGAAAGGATATGCTGTGCATCCGGAACATGTGGCAGTGGCAGACGGAAAAGTCCGTCCATATACAAAATCAAGGGTCTGCATGGATTTTTCGGACTGATAAAAACGTTGCAAAACCAGTGCATTTTGCGGATGATACGGAAAAAAGTAAAAAAAATCAAAAAAAATAAAAAAAGTACTTGCTTTTTAGAAAAAACTGTTGTATGATTTAATAGCTGTCGGCAATACAGAAAGCCAAGGACAGAAATATAACAGTTAAGGCTCGTTGGTCAAGCGGTTAAGACGTCGCCCTCTCACGGCGAAAACAGGGG
>CAJTTO010000063.1 GCA_910579275.1 uncultured Lachnospiraceae bacterium | reverse complement strand
ATGTTATTTCACGGACTTTGCAGCCAGTGCAAAGTCCTGGGCTGAACTGTTACAACTTTCTCTCATTTATATTCGCTTACTTCATAAAAGGTGACCATCATTATCATCGTGTCCCCTCGTTTTCCGATTACTTTTACTGTCAGGCGGTACCAGATGTCATTCGTGAGCTCATACTCCATGGCTCCGCAGAAATCTCCCCGCACAATTTTGGCAAACGCCTCGCCAAGAAGCTCCTTCTCCGCCCTTACCCTTCTATTGTGTTCTTCCTCACTGACGCCCGCGTCAAACACGATGTCACTTTCATACTTCGTGTTGGTTCTGAGCAGTTCAAGCTTCTCATTGCGGTACTCATATACTGCAATCGGTGTCTCCAGCATATCAAAAAGCCTGCTGACACTCGAGCGTGTATTCCAAAGCTCATTGACAATCGTCATATTCTCGTCTGTAGTGCTTTTAACACCCGCTTCCTCTTCCATTGCTATAAACTTCTCATACTCGGAAATCTTCATCGGTTTCGCATAATAATATCCCTGCGCATACTCACAGCCGATGCATTTGAGGAAATCCACCTGCTCAATTGTCTCCACGCCCTCCACAATCGACGGCAGATGGAGCCACTTCGCCATGCGGATGACGGATGTCAGGACTTTCTCTCCCTTGCCGTTAAACTCCTGATCCTGCAGGAATTTCATATCCACCTTCAGATAATCCACCTCCATGTCCTTGAGGACATTCAGCGATGAATAGCCGCTTCCGAAATCGTCCATCATTATCTTAAAGCCCAGCTGGTGTAGGTTGCTCATGGTTTTCATTATCAAATCCTGATCTTCCATAAATGCGCTTTCTGTCAGCTCCAGATTCAGCAGCTCGGCAGGTATCTGATACTCCGTTATCAGCTTCTTGAAAATTTTCACCAGATGCGGATTATAGATATTCACTCTTGACACATTTACAGAAATCGGATTCGGCTCCTTCCCCTCGTCCAGCCACTTGCGCAGAAGGATGCACACGCGGCGCCACATATACTGGTCAAGCCTGCCAATAATTCCGTTTCTCTCATACACAGGTATAAACTCACCCGGAGATATCATTCCCCTATCGGGATGGTTCCAGCGCACCAGCGCTTCCGCACCGTAAGAACGGTCTGTGGCAAGATTAATCTTTGGCTGTAAATATACCTCAAACTGCTCCTCCTCAATCGCCCTGTTCACTTCATTGATGATAAACTGTTCATGACGCATGTCGTTTATCATGCTTTCATTGTAATACGCGATATTCCTGTCAAACTTCCCCTTGCAGCTTTTTGCCGCCAGATAAGCTTTATCATACATATCTGATACTTCGGTATCATAATCGTTTATCACATACACGCCGCAGGAAACTTTAATATTGTAATCCTTGTTCACGCGTTTCATATTAATCTGAAGCGCGTTTATCAGCAGATCAAAATTTTCTTCCTTATATGGCATACAGACTGCAAAAATATCATTCTCCAATCGCCCATACACAAACTTGTCAAACACGGTTGACACCCTTTGCAGTTCTGAAGCGATACTTTTCAGAACCCGGTCTCCCTCCTTGATGCCGTAAAAATTATTTATCATCTTAAACCGGTCAATGTCAAACCTTGCAAACGCAAACTTCTCGTCTGGTTCATCTGCCAAAAGTGTCCGTACTTCCCGATAAAATTTATATTTTGTATATAATCCCGTCACCGCATCGCGCTCTGCCATAATCATGCGGCTCTTGTCGATAGCATTCTTAATACGAAACTGTAAAAGCACCGGATTGTAGGGTTTCATGACAAAATCCCACACACCTGCCTCGAGACATTTTTGTTCGGAATGCCAGTCATCATTTGAAGTCGCCACAATCACCGGAATGTTGTCATATTCCCGGTGCCTGCCAAACTCCTCCATAAACTGAAATCCGTCCATGACCGGCATAATAAGGTCAAGTACAATCACTGCTACTTTATCTATATTCGCCTCCAGAACATCCAGCGCCTCCTGTCCGTTTGAAGCGCACAGCACATCAAAATCGTCCGTAATGACGTCCCTAAGCCTTCTTTTAACGACTTCCTCATCATCGACTATCAAAATCGTGTTTTTGCTATACATATCTGTATCAGCTCCTTTATACATCCTGAACCGTCCGGCGGATGTTTATGCAAAATATACACAACCCACTTATAATTTTACCGTTTTTCGCATCAATTTGTCAACTTATTCTGTTGTTTTTTTCAGCGGCCAATCGTAACAGTTCAGCCTATGACTTCCCGTTACAGGCATCAAGCCATGCAAAACCACTTCGTGGTGTCAAAGCCACGTACCGTGGCTTGATGCATCTCTACCTATACGTTATTTCACGGACTTTGCAGCAAGTGCAAAGTCCTGGGCTGAACTGTTACTGCCAATCAGACACTCTTTCCCCTTAAAGGCAAACCCATACTTTCTGATATTCTCGGGTGCAAATCCATCTGCAATAAGCTTTGCCTCATACTTTTTTTCCGCAATCTGGTCAAGGGCATTTTCAACCGTTTTAGTAAGATCTTTTTCTTTCAATGACTTATGCACCTTAAACTCTATAATATATGCACAATCTTTTTCCTTGTCTGTCGGAATAAGCATCACGTCATAGCGGCCAAAACCGCTTTCCCTGTTGGAAGTAATTTGAAACCTTCCTTCAAGCTCCACCATCAGCCCCAGTACAAATCCATGATAAAACCGTTCCGGCGCATCATCATCCGCCGCACCCTTGGCAATATCAAAATTCGAGAAGCTATGCAGTGCAATCTTATTCATGAATTCATTCATTGCGTCCACATCATTTATAAGGAGTGCCTTTATAAAATTATTATATGCGGTTTCTGTACATCCTCCAAACCAGCTCTTTACCATATCTTCAAACATGCTCACAACTTCCATGTTGGTGAGTGATACTGTATACACCTTCTTTTTCCGTTCTCCGACACGCTCTAGCCTCTCTACTTTTAGATAACCTGTTGCGAGCAATAAGCTCCAGACTGCACTGGCGGTGCCATTCAACTGGTCAAATACAACCTGCTCATTCAACTCCACTGTCAAGAGCCTGCCTTTTAGCAAATCTTCCATTGCTCTTTTCACCAAAACATTTCCCTGCCGAATCAATGCGTTTACAAGCCCGTTTCCACTTGTGTCTGCCCAATAAGTATCATATTCGCCGCCGTTATCTATAAAAGATGCAATTGACCAAGGGTTGTAAATATCGGAGTGTGAACCAAATGTAAAGCCGTCATACCATGCCTTTACACCCTGTTTTTCCCTTCCAAGTCCACTATCGTCAAGTGCCCTGAATACCTCCTCCTCCGTAAAACCAAACGCTGTGGCATACCTGTTCGAAGTTGTCGTCACTACTTTCAGATTATTCAGGTCTGAAAAAATGCTTTCTTTAGAAATCCTTGTAATACCAGTAATCAATCCACGGCACAGACAAGGATTTGTCTTGAATGTGCTGTTAAAAAATCCTCTGAAAAAGGCTGATGCCTCATCCCAGTATCCTGAAATCCATGCCTCCTGCATTGGCGTATCATATTCATCAAGAAGAATAATTACATCTTTTCCATAGTAACGTTTCAGAAAATCTGCCATAAAGTGAATCGTGCCCGCTGCAATTTTATCTTCCATACCAGCCTTAATGCTTTTATAGTATTCCTTCTCATTTTCATTCAGCAGATTTCCCTCAAGCAGATAATCCTTTTGGGCATACAGATTGGCAATTACCTCTGTAATCTTATATTTCATATCCGAACAGCTTGTCGTTTTAATATTGGCAAAGCTTAGAAATATTACCGGATAGGTTCCCTGTAACCGTCTGTATGCATCGTTCCAGATAGAAAGTCCCTCAAATAAATCCCCCCTGCCTGCATATTTATTTGAGAAAAAACACTCAATCATGCTCATATTAAGCGTTTTACCAAATCTGCGCGGGCGCGTAATCAACGTAACATCCGAACCGCTTTCCCACCACTCCCTGATAAAATCTGTCTTATCAATATAAAAAGCTTTCTGCTCCCTTATTCTGTCAAAACGCTGTACGCCTATATTTACGAAACCGTTATTATCCATAATTACCGTTTACGCTTCCTTTCCTGTCATGGTTTTCTTTACCGTATTCATCATAACAAATTGCGTAAAAGGTGTAAAGTTCTGACTTGAAAACAAAAAGCAAACCGGTTAACAAGCGTAAGCTTATTAACCAGTCTGCCGGAAACAAACCAAACTGTATCAGAATGATTTATGTAACTGTATTCATTTATTGCGCAGTCACAGTATAAACTGTCTTCGAATCCTTTGACTTAGCGGCTTCAACTCCGATTATATATCCGTCCTTTGTAAGCACATACTCAACGGTTTCTGTCTTCTTTTTGTTGGAACCATCCTTAAGTGTTACAGTTACCGTTACTTTCTGTACTTCGCTTGACAGAACCATACCACCACTTGCTATTATCTGTGCAAGGGTGCGGCCTGTTGTCGTCCATTTCGGAACAAGCCAAAATTCTCCTGTATCTTGATCGTTCTGGTAACCGATATCTTTTCCGCCACTTATGTCAACACTATATGACGGTGCCAAAAATTCCTGTCCACCCTCATATTCTACAGAAGGCTGAAACAGCAATACATCTTGTTTAGAGTTATTCGTATTAAGCTTCGTAACCTTTGGAAGTATCATAACCGAATAAACTGCACTTACGCCGCTTCCGTCCATGGCTTCCGCCTTAACATACGCCTGCGGATATCGATTGTTTGTTATAACACAATTAACTGCCTTAACTGTGCCTTTATTTTCGTCAACAGTAATGTACTCGCTGCCTGATACGACACTCCATTTCACCTTCTGGTTTGCAGCCTTTCCAAAGTTGTTGCTAACCTTTGCCGAAAGTGTAATCGTAGAGCCTACAGATACAATACCTTCATTCGCATTCTTAGGAACAATGGTAACTCTTGACATCGGAACACTCACTATGACATTACATTTTGCCTTTTTGTTGCTTCCGTCTGTTGCCGCACATGTAATGGTCGCCTTTCCGTTCGCAAGTGCATAAATGTAACCGTCAGAATCCACTCCTACAACGCCAGGCGCACTGCTTGTGTATTCTACAGACTTACTGTCACCACCTGTTATGGTCGGTTTAAGCTGCATATCGCTTGGTGCGTCATAGTAGCCGGATGTCGAGAACAAATTAACTGTTTTCGGCAATTCAATCTTCGTAATCGGATTTGTTGTTACTTCAAACCGAGTAGTTGCTGTCTTAGGCGTTTTGCCTTCCGGTACGTCTTTCTCTGTTGCCGTTACTTCGAATGTTCCGCTTGCACCAGCCTTGACAGATACTTTTCCGCTTGCATTGACAGTTACGGTACCGCTTGCAGAGCCTGTAGGCTTAACCTCCCACAACAGCTTCTTGCTTGATACATTTGTCGGTGATATTGTCGCTTTTATCGCTGCACTCTTACCTACTGCAATCTTATCAGGTCCGCTTAATTTAATCTTTGTTGCCAGCTGTTTAACCGTGATGGTGCAGCTTGCAGCCTTATTGCTTCCGTCATTTGCAGTTGCCTTAATGGTCGCCTTACCGGGAGCCTTTGCAGTTACATTTCCGTCTTTGTCCACAGTTGCAACTTTCTTATTGTTACTGCTCCATACGACATCTGTGATATCTCCGCCATCTACTGTGATATTACTATTGTTTTCTCCTGCAAGATTCAAGGGCTTATCATCGTCTGTATAGATTGTATATTTCTTTGTACCAAAAGTAACCTTTGTTATCTTAACCGCCTCAATAATCTCCACTGGAAATTCAGATAATGCATGACCTGCTTCTGCACGGATAACACATACCCCATTTGCCGCAGTCTTAGATACGGTCACTTTACCCCTATTATTTACTGTGACATCATTTCTGCCAACGACACTCCATTTAATTTTATTGCCGTCAAATTTTGCATAAGACGGAACTACCGCCGCACTGAGTGTAATGCTCTTTCCCTTTGCAACCTTAGGCATTTTGTCCCCAACATACGCATCAGAATTTGCAAATGAAATATTTACTGCCGTAGGCGCAGGCTCAAATTTGTATTTCTTGGAAGCGACTTTACTTGCCTTTCCTGTTACATAATTCACTGCTATCACATTCAAAGTAACCTGCTTCGCACCGCCTACCCTTGCCTTGCCGTTTGTAAGCGGCTGTCCGTTTGTTACAATACCGTTTTTGTATGTAGGCTTTTTACCGTTTATAGAATAATACAGCCACACATTACGTGCACTGCATGTAACAGGTATTTCTACCCATTCCTCTGTGAACGTAGTCTTTCCGTCAACATCCCCTATCACCGGTGTCGCCGGCACTGCGTCTGCAGCCTGTACCTTAATTCCAAATACCTTTGGTAAATATGTCGTACCGGATCCAACCTGCGGAGAAGCTGCCTTGTTTACATTTTTCTTCATAACGGTGAACAAAGCGTCAACCTTTGCCTTCCCGCTCTTTCCTTTGAGGGCTGCTATCTTATCAGAACCGGATAAAATAACTGCTGCCGTACCTACCGCAACCGGGCAGGCCATACTTGTACCCTGCATGGATGCATAAGACTGGTCGGAACCATTGTATGTAGAAACAATGTCTACACCAGGGAATGCCAGATCAACCGTTTTACCATAATTTGTAAAGCCGGCCTTGCTTCCGTCCTGATTCAACGCTGCTACGGAACATACATTGTCATAAGATGCCGGATATTCGTAACCATTTGTCGCTTCATTACCGGCAGCTGCAAAGATTGCAACACCTTTCTGATATGCATTCTTTATTGCCGTCTCTTCAGCGCCGCTAAAATAACCGCTTCCTAAACTCATATTGATAACGTCGATTCCGTCTGCAGCAGCTTTATTAATCGCGCTTATGATGTAATCTGTCTTCATAATGCCCTCTGCATCCATGACGCTATACCCATAGATTTGTGCAGCCGGAGCGATACCGGCTCCTCCCTTTCCGTTGTTGCCTACAGCAGCAGCGATACCGGCAACATGCGTACCATGCCCGTTCGGGTCCACCGTTGTCGCCACTCCGCTTCCCTGCACCATGGAAAGGTTCTGCTTTACATTGTCTTTTAAGTCTTCGTGTGTGCTATGTACTCCGGTATCAATAATACCAATCTTGACTCCGGCTCCTGTATAGCCTTCATCCCATACGTACATATCGCCCACATACTCATGTGCCCACTGATAATACTCACTGTACTCCGCCAAGGCAGGGTCATTATACTGGTCAAAGAGCTGATAGTAGTAATTTGGCCATACAGCCGGCAAATTATAAGATTTGCTCGCCGCTGCCTTTACTGCCTGACCTACTGTACGTTTCTCGCCAAGCTTGATTACTGCCACGCCGTTCCCAAATCTTTCGAGTTCGCCGCCAAAACCTTCGGCAACAGCCTCGGCATCTTCCCTGCTGTCTGTCAGATATACAACTTCACCCGCTGCAAACGCATCTGTATTTCCATTTTCGTCTACAAGCGCCGTAATCTCATCCACATGCTCTGCAAGTGTTTGTTTATCTGCCAGCTGGCTTTTTGAAAGCTTATAGCTCTCTGGAAGTCCCGGGAATAATTCGTCTGATTCTTCCTCTGTTGTCTCTTCTTCTGTCGTCTCTTCCTCAGTCGTTGTCTCTTCCTCTGTTGTCGTCTCTTCTTCCGTCGTTATGTCCTCTGTTGTCTCTTCTGTCGTTGTTGTTTCCTCTGATGTTGTCTCTTCAGAAGATGTCTCCTCTGTTGTCGTCTCTTCAGAAGATGATGTCTCCTCTGTTGTTGTCTCCTCTGTTGTCTCACTTGGAACTACGGATTCTGTTGTTCCAGTCTCTGTTGAAGTTTCCTCTACAGGAGCTGTCTCTGTCTCAGATACCTCGCTGTTCGGCTGCTCCTCTGTCGCTTCCACCGTCTCTGCAGCTTCTTCTGATGCCGCAGCAGTCTCTGCCGAGTCCTCCCCTTCCGGTTCCGCTTCTTCAGGCGCACTGCTTATTTCTGCCTGCTCATCAACACTTGTCTCTGTCTCAGCTACAATGCTCTCGCTGTTTGATTCTGCCAGAACTGTCATTCCTGTCGAATTCAGAAGCATTGATGCAGCTAAGATAGCAGAAAATACTCTTGCTTTTTTCAGTTTCATTGATAATTTCTCCTTTTTGCTCAATTCCCACATTGCTCCAACATTATTATTTGCCAGTATCCGTCTCAGCCGTAAATTCTTTCAGCTGATAAGAGTTGTTGTTCACTGACAATGTCGGATACCCGTTAATATCGCCAAGTTCCTTCAGTTCCTGAAGATCCTTGTCTGTCGTAAACACTGCCACGCCATTTGCAAATGATGACAACGTTATCCCATAGAGTTCCGCAATCTTTTCAGCTTCTTCCTGACTCTCTGCCAAGGCAATCAGTTCCAGTTCTTTTGTTCCATCCTCGGTAGCGCTTTCACTTTCAATGAATTGCGGCATCTGCTGAACAGAATTTTCGTCCACCTCGCGTTTTCGGTTGCACGCTACAAGAAGACTGCCTGCCAGACCAATACATACTACGCCAAATAATAATGCACCCATTCTGCCCAATCTTTCACCTCCTTCCTCAATAACAAACCTGAAATTGCTTTCCCTAAACTATTCCTTAGCCGTTATCCAAAATACTGTCCGGCGGCGTCCAAGTCAGGTAAAAAATACGCCCAGTCCGCCACCCTAATGCCAAAAAACAGTCGTTATTTAAAATATACAGACTTTTTTAGCCTATATATTAACATTTATTATTATAAACTTTTTTTTACATTTTTCAATAGAATTTGGTAATTTATTTCATACTTAATTCATATCTTTTCAGGCAAAATAGTCTAAATTATTCCATATTTATCGAACAAAAACATCCTAATAATACAAATGTCTGTTTTATCAAACAAATTCTGTAAAATATGGCAAAAATCGGACAGGAATGCTCCTGTCCGATTCATCATTCTATATGCTATTCCACCGACAACACTTTGTAGTCTTGTTCCTCAACCGCTTTTTTCAAAACATCATCGCCGATCTCGGCATTCAGTGTGACGACCGCAGTTCCCGTCTCATGGCTTACGGATGCCTCCGCCACCTGATCTAACGCCTCAAGGCATTTTTTCACCCGCGCCTCGCAGTGCCCGCACATCATTCCTTCGATTTTCATTGTCTTTGTCATTTCTTTTTCTCCTTTACTCATTTTATTATCTTTTACAGCCTGTGACTGTATGTCTGCTCTTGCTTTCCTGTCATTCCTTGTGCTGTATATGTCAGCCAGATTCAGCCGCAGTGCATTTGTCACTACGCAGAAACTCGACAGGCTCATCGCCGCGGCTCCGAACATAGGATTTAACTGCCATCCAAACAGCGGAATCCACACGCCTGCTGCCACCGGAATTCCTATCACATTATAGAAAAATGCCCAGAAAAGGTTCTCGTGAATATTCGTCAGTGTCCTGCGGCTTAAACGGATTGCAGCCGGCACATCCTTCAGGCGGCTTTTCATCAGTACCACATCCGCCGCATCAATCGCAATGTCTGTCCCGGCGCCGATTGCAATCCCGATATCAGCCCTTGTCAGTGCCGGCGCGTCATTGATGCCGTCACCAACCATAGCAGTTTTCCCTTTCTCCATCAGACGCCGTATGACACTTTCCTTTCCGTCCGGAAGAACACCTGCTATCACCTCGTCGACGCCCGCCTGTCTGCCGATTGCATTTGCCGTGCGCTCGTTATCACCTGTCAGCATCACAACATGGATTCCCATGTTTTTCAGTTCCTCCACAGCCTGCCTGCTGTCCTCCTTGATTACGTCCGCCACGGCGATCATCCCGACAAGTGTGTCACTTGCAAAAAACAACGGCGTCTTTCCTTCTCCGGCAAGCTCTTCTGATTTTTTTAGAATCTCCTTTGGAATTTCCAGCCGCTCGCCGATAAATTTCGCATTTCCGCCATAAAACTGCCTGCCCCCCGCCTCTGCGGTCAGCCCGTTTCCGGGAAGCGCCTTAAAATCTTCCATATCCGGTAATTTGTATGCCTTGACTGAAAAATATTCTTTTGCATACGCATTCACGGCGCGCGCAAGCGGATGTTCACTTTTCTGTTCCAGTGCGTATGCTATGGCAAGCAGTTCCTCCTCCGACACCCCCTGCGCCGGTATGATGTCTGTCACCTTGGGTTCTCCGCTTGTGATGGTTCCGGTCTTGTCTAACGCCACAACCGAAACCTTTCCCGCCTCCTCAAGCGCCACAGCGGTTTTAAACATAATGCCGTTTTTTGCCCCGATGCCGTTTCCGACCATAATGGCAACCGGCGTGGCAAGCCCCAGTGCGCAGGGACAGCTGATGACCAGTACCGAGATCCCCCTTGCAAGGGCAAAGCCTGCCGACTCGCCGACAGCCAGCCAAACGAGTGTTGTGACAAATGCAATCGCAATTACCGCCGGAACAAACACACCGGAAACCTTGTCCGCGACCTTCGCTATCGGCGCTTTCGTGGCTGCCGCATCGCTCACCATACGGATAATCTGCGACAATGTTGTGTCCTCACCGACCCGCACAGCCCTGCATTTTACAAAACCCGACTGATTGACCGTTGCCGCCGAAACCCTGTCGCCTGCCTGCTTATCCACCGGAATGCTCTCACCCGTGAGTGCTGCCTCATTCACGGCACTTGTGCCCTCAAGGACAATGCCATCCACCGGAACACTCTGCCCCGGACGCACCACGAACACGTCTCCTACTGCCACTTCCTCGATGGGAACTTCGGTCTCGCTGTCCCCGCGCACCAGTATTGCTGTCTTTGGCGATATTTTCATCAAACCTTTCAGCGCGTCTGTCGTTCTGCCCTTCGAGTGCGCCTCGAGCATTTTCCCGACTGTAATCAATGTAAGAATCATTGCCGCCGACTCAAAATAAAACTCGTGCATATACGCCATGACTGCCATGCTGTCTCCCCGTATCTGTGCGTCTGTCATGGCAAACAGCGCATACGTGCTGTAGACAAATGCCGCTGTCGCGCCAAGCGCAACAAGCGTATCCATGTTGGGCGCCTTATGCCAGAGACTCTTAAATCCGCTGACAAAAAATTTCTGGTTGACGACCATGACTGCCATGGTCAGTAACAGCTGTATCAGCCCCATCGCGACATGATTGTTCTCTAGCGCAGAGGGCACTGGAAAATTCCACATCATATGCCCCATTGAAAAATACATCAGAAGGGCAAGAAAGCCGGCCGAATACCATAATCTTTGCTTTAAAACCGGCGTCTCCCTGTCTTTTAACAGTTCCTCCTGTTCTGTGTGCACGCTGCTTTTGGCACCGCCGCCTTTGCGGGCTGCTCCATATCCCGCTTCCTCAACTGCCCTGACGATGTCCTCTGGGGCAGCGTTTCCTTCCACACCCATGGAATTCGTAAGAAGGCTGACCGAACACGCACTGACCCCAGCTACTTTTGAGACTGCCTTTTCCACTCTGGCACTGCAGGCAGCGCAGCTCATGCCGGTTACTGTATACTGCTCCATCTTCATCCGCTCCTTTTTATTCCTATTATGCCCCCGAATATTTATTTTTTATTTCATCAGTTTTTTTAGTGTATTGACCAGCTCATCCACAGTCTCCTCCTTGCCGTCCCTGATATCCTGTGTCACGCAGGTCTTGATATGGTTTGACAGAAGTATCCTGTTAAAACTGTTGAGCGCTGCATTCACTGCCGCAACCTGTACCAAAATGTCCGTACAGTAGACGTTCTTCTCCACCATTCCTTTGATGCCGCGTATCTGCCCCTCAATGCGGCTGAGCCTGTTAATCATATCCCTGTATTCTTTTTCAGAACGCTCCTTTGGCCCATGCGCAGGATTCTCACACACAGTTTCCCCGCTCTCAATTGAATCATTCATTTCTTTTTCCATCGTATTTTTCTCCTTTACCTTTTTCTATTATACTATACCCCTGTACGGTAATTGTCAAGTTTTTTTGAATCGGGCAGGAAAAATTTTCCATAACCCGATTCATTCTATCTGGCAACATGCTCCATTTCTTCTCGAACGCCTTTCAGGCAGTCCATAAGCTTCGGCGAAAAGATTCCACACTCACCGTTTACAATCATATGGAACGCCTGCTCTTTCGTGAATGCCTTTTTATAGCAGCGCTCACTAATCAGTGCATCATATACATCTGCGACCGAAACAATCTGCGCCGATATCGGAATATCATCCCCGACAAGCCGGTCGGGATATCCCCTGCCGTCAAAACGTTCATGGTGATGCCGGCAAATCTCGCTTGCATAGGCTTTGTAATTATCGTCCCACACCTCATTGATATGATTCAGCACCTCACATCCCCTGACAGTATGGGATTTCATGCACTCAAACTCTTCGTCCGTAAGCTTACCCGGTTTCAGCAGAATGTTGTCCGGTATCGCAATTTTTCCAATGTCATGCACCGCACTCGCTGACTCTATAATACGCACCTCCTCCTCCGTAAGATGATACTCCGGATAGCGTTTCATCATCTCCTTTGCCAGAATCTGGGTGTACGACTTAACTCGTTTTACATGTTCCCCGCTCTCTAGATTGCGGCTCTCTACCACCTCTGCCAGAATGTCTGTTATCTTTTCGTTGCGCTTTATCAGTTCCTCCGCCTGCCTGCGTATCATATGATACTGACGCTTCAGTGTTTTGGTCTGCGACGCTACCTGTTCCTCAAGGCAGTTCCTGTATGCGAACAAGTCTGCCACGTTTTTCACGCGTTTCATGACAAGGGAGTTGTCAAACGGTTTCTTGATGAAATCCGTCACTCCGTAGTCAAAACATCTGCGCTCCACATCCACCGCCTGCTCCCCGCTGATTACCAGCACAGGTATGCGCTTCAGGTATCCCCTCTGTTCCATCCATTTCATGACAGCGTATCCGTCCATAACCGGCATAATCAAGTCAAGCAGAACCACGCAGATTTCTTCTGCATGCTGTTCCAGCTTTTCGATTCCCTGTTGTCCGTTTTCTGCCAGAAGTATCGGATACTCCTCCTCAAGAATCTCTGTCAGCATCTCACGGTTAAATTCCGCATCATCAATTATCAATACTTTGTCTCTCATTTCATACCCTCTTAACTATTTTATTGTCTTCGAAACTGTTTACAGACCACCCGAGCAGCTGCCCTGTTCACAGTTTCATAAAACCTGACAACGATGTCGACGAAATTATATCATATACTATTTCGTATGTGCAACAAAAATACATTACTTTTCTAAACTTGGAAATTTTTAGAAATTTTCAGATTTATCATTGAATTTCATAGGATAAAGTGCGATACTATATCGGTAAGAAACTGTAAATTTTACGTAACGATTCAGTACAGCGCTGCGCACTTGTTGAATAGTTACAATTTTTACAGCAAAATAAAAAAGGAGATGCAGCAATGAAAAATCTGACCATTCCAAAGGATTATCATTCGGCACTAAATCTGCACGATACACAGATTGCCATTAAAACAGTCAAAGACTTTTTCCAGAACCAGATATCGCAGCGTCTGAATCTTGCGCGTGTATCTGCGCCGCTTTTCGTAGACCCCCTGTCAGGCTTAAATGACAACTTAAACGGCGTGGAGCGCCCTGTCAGTTTTGATATCAGGGAGCAGAACGGACGCATGGCGGAAGTCGTACAGTCGCTTGCCAAGTGGAAACGTTATGCACTGAAAAAGTATGGTTTTACAATCGGCGAAGGCATTTACACCGACATGAATGCAATCAGGCGCGACGAGGACACCGACAACATCCACTCTGTCTTTGTGGATCAGTGGGACTGGGAAAAAATCATCAACCGTGAGGACAGAACCCTTGACACCCTCAAAAAGACTGTCAGGAATGTCTATAAATGTCTACAGAACACGGAGAAATACATGGCAATCCAGTACGATTATATAGACGAAATCCTCCCCGATGACATATATTTTGTAACCACCGAGGAATTAGCCGAAATTTTTCCGGACAACACACCAAAGGAGCGCGAGTACTACATAGCAAAGGCAAAGGGCGCCGTCTGCATTATGCAAATCGGCGACAAACTGGAAAACGGCAAGCCGCATGACGGTCGTGCCCCGGACTATGATGACTGGGCATTAAACGCAGATATTGTTGTCTATTATCCAGTCCTTGACATTGCACTGGAACTGTCGAGCATGGGTGTCCGCGTCGACAGAGACTCCCTGCTCTCGCAGCTGGAAAAAGCCGGCTGTCCCGAACGCGCCAAGCTTCCTTATCAGAAAGCAGTCATTGACGAAACACTGCCGTTCACAATCGGAGGCGGCATCGGTCAGTCCCGTATCTGTATGTTCTTTCTCCGGAAGGCACATATCGGCGAAGTCCAGTCTTCACTCTGGCCCGATGATATCGCCGCTGAATGCATGGCAAATGGCATACAGCTCTTATAAGCACACGAGCAGGGGACATTTTCCCTGCTCGATTTTTCGTTGAAACAAATCTTCCCTACCCAAGCTTCCTGATTACGGAACATTCCAGTTTTCCGACAGATATATAGTTGTGGGCTGTCGCATAAAAATCTGTCTGTTCACCTGGGTGGTCAAACTGCGCATCCTCCGGAATATATTCCCATTCCGTTTCTGACACAAATGTCATTTTATAGACATCCTTGTAGCGCGGGCGCGCTGCGGGAATTGTTTCCCTGATTCCGCTGTATTCCTCCGGTCCGCAATCCGGAAAATTAATGTTCCATATCTCATGGGGCGCAATCTCCCGCGCAATCACATCGCGCAGCAGTTTTTCAAGATACTGGTCAACAAGCGTGTACTCCTCGCCGCCCGCAGAAACCGCTATCCCCTTTATGCCCTGATATACTGCCTCTCTTGCCGCTGCCACCGTTCCGGAATATATGGTGTCATATCCCATATTATGCCCATTGTTAATGCCGGAAATCACAATATCCGGCCGTTCCTGAAGCACCGCATGCACAGCCGCCTTCACACAGTCGGCAGGCATTCCGCTGCAGCTGTATGCCGCTTTTACCCCAAAAGGAAACGGCACACGTCTGATATGGAGCGGCTCCTTGACAGTAATGCTGTGTGAAACGGCACTTCTCTGCCCTGACGGCGCCACGATATACACCTCGTCCGATATTTTTGTCACTATTTCCGCTAGTTTTTTGATTCCTGCCGCATTGATTCCGTCATCGTTTGTTATCAGTATTCTCAAATCGCACCCTCCACACAATCATTATATATGAAAACGTCTTTTCAGCTCCACCCGCGACCTCCTGCCGCCGATAATAACCGTCCCCAGCAGCAGAATCACAGAAATATTAAGCGCCACGATAGATACAATCGGGTCTGTAATAATCTGAAACGCATTCAGCACAACCGCTGCACAGCTGCACACTACCATGAAAATCTGCAGCATCAGGTAACTCTGCCAGTTCTTCCGGTTGATGACCATGAGCACCAGAATGCCTGCATCAATCAACAGGATTCCCGACGGGAATACATAATTAACTGACCATCCATTGTATCCTACCGAAAAGTCGATTGCCACAAACATAATTACTGCTATAACCGTCAAGACCACCGTCTTCGCAATATATCCGCTTGTGCCAAGTATCGCATATTTGATGACAATATAGCCGAATAACAACACCAGTCCGCTGATAATGTATACCAGCGACTGCACCTCGGAAAGCATGCAGATATTGATTAGAATAATCTCAATCACCGCTGCCAGAAAGAAATATATTCGGGAAAACAATACAAGTTTTCTCGTTTTTACCCTGATATCCGGATACATATCCTCCATCTCTACCGTCTCATCAAGCACTGTATTGCACAGGGGACAACGCACGGTCTCATCCAGCACCTCTATGTTACATTGTCTGCATTTACTCATAATTCACCCCATTACTTTCTATTTCAATATGCACGCCATCCGCGGCAATCTTCCTGAAAAATCCGCGCTGTATGGACGCATCCGCAAGATCGTAGCTAAAACTGAATACCAGCGTACTTTTGTAAGAGCATATATTTCCTTTGATATGCTGCCCTTTTGACATGGCAAGACAGGAATGAAACATTTCCACATATGGAATGTATGCTTCATCCACGGTTATATTTCCAATATTCGTAATGGTCGATGTGTTGGCAAGCGCTGACTGGGTATAGACCACGCGCATTGCAATATTTTTGACAAACAGCGGAGCCGCCCTCGCAATCAGTGTCTTTTCATTTGACACATTATATGAAAACAGCTTTTCCAGATTTTCCTTGTTTATCTGCTGTTCCAGACTTTCTTTCACAGTCCGGAGAACCTCCTCAAACGTATACTCCTCCTTTACCGGATGAAATTCCGCCGACACCATCGCAAAAAAGTTTTTGGTCGTGATTGAATTAAAATAAGGACGCAGATTGACAGGCACTGCCACCCTGATGGGCTTTTGAGACGGCGTGCCATGCATGCACTCCCTGTACACGCTCCAGATAAATACTGCCACAAGATATTCGTTGATACTCGCACCATACTTATGACACACGGTCTTCAATTCCGGTATCTGCATATATCCATGCATAATGCCAAACTCGCCGGGGCTAAGCCTTTCTCCCTTGACAAGAAACGCTTTCTTTGTCTGATACCCCTTTTCGGAACTCTTTCTGTAATTTTTGAGGAAACTATCCTCTCTGTTCAGCGAGGTACTGCTGGTAAGGGCATCCCCCTTTGCTCCCTTTAACGCCGGATGTACCAGCCGTAGATACTGGTATGTCAGTTCCTTTAAAAAATTAATACCGCCCATGCCATCCGTAAGCACATGAAACACTTCCAGATTGATGCGGTATTTAAAATATGTCACCCGGAACAAGTAGCTGTTGTTTCTGTTCGGATAAATATACCTACAAGGAAATGTTGTCTCCTCCCGCACTTTTGGCGCAGGCTTGCCATTCTCCTCAAAATAATACCAGAACACGCCCTGCCGCAGCCGGAGATTAAATCCGTCAAACTTTGGCAGCACAATATCGAGCGCCTGCTGCAGCAGTTCCGGACGAATCAGCTCTGTCAGCGTGACGCTGATGCGGTATACATTGCTCATGCTTTCGCCAGCTATAACCGGAAACAGATGTGCCGTATTATCCAGCTTATCCCACCGGATTTCCCTTGTAGAGCTGATTAATTGTAGATTCTTTGCGCGCTTCTCCTCTTTTTTATCCACATGTACCGTATCCATTGACTTTTTCTTCATTCAGAGCATCACTCCACCTGTTCTATCATTTTCCCGCGCGGCATGTCTGAAAAATGACGCGACAGGAAGGACTATAGTTTCAGTATACTATTAAACAGGAGCTGATTCAAGAAAAAATCACTTCAATCTCTGCCACTACACTATTTCACGGAATTTGCAGCCAATGTTACGATGTTACTTCTAATCAGTCATCGCTGCTTTCTTTACACGTACACGCACCGGCATTCCGACAAGGATACTGAGCACCATTTTCGCAACATCCCCGATAACAAACGGAAGCACGCCGGCAGCAAGTGCCGCGCCAAATCCAAGCTTCGCCTGATAGGCAAGCCATACTGTCCCAAAACCATAGCAAACAACAGTTCCTATCACCATTCCGATAAAACTTGGCAATGGTTTTCCATTCCATCTGTCAACAAACCAACCGGCGATGACTGCCATAAAAAGGAATCCGACCAAATACCCTCCTGTTGGCCCCAGAAGCTTTGCAGGACCACTTGTAAAAGCCGAAAATACCGGGATACCTACAAGCCCCAGCAAAAGGTAAACGCAATAGCTGATTGTTCCGCGCTTCATTCCAATCATGTACACAGAAAAATAAACAGCTAGATTTGTGAGGGAAATCGGCACCGGACTAAACGGCAGCGGCAGGGACAGCGGTCCCGCTATACAGGTTATTGCTGTCATAAGTCCAATCATTGTAATTTCTTTCGTTTTCATTGTCATCTTTCCTCCTGTTCCAAATGTTAACCTTGTTTCAATTATTAGTTTACAATTATCCTGACAAAATGTCAATAAAAAAACTCTCCCAAACACAAGGAAGAGTTTTGACAAAATAATGGAGATAGCGAGACTCGAACTCGTGACCTATACGTTGCGAACGTATCGCTCTCCCAGCTGAGCTATATCCCCATATATAAAATTATAACACAGATGAAACAGAATGCAAGTGTAAAATTTTTGATTACATTGATGGACGAGCGAACGGTAACATGATATACTTTGATAGTAACTTACAACAATCATTATCATTTTCGATATCAATAAGAGTAGTCTCGGAAACTCACTGAAGATGCAACAGAAAAACAGGCCATATA
>CAJTTO010000062.1 GCA_910579275.1 uncultured Lachnospiraceae bacterium | reverse complement strand
CCATCAGACTGCGTTGTCGGCGGTCAACGATGCCACCGCATCGCCTCCCTTCTCCTCCTTGCTGATGAAAATTTATCCTGCGGAGTTTTGCCAGATATAATCCGGACAGTACACTAGGAATAGCCATCGTTTTCGCACAGGTAGTTGAATCGATTCAGAATCAGTGATAAAATGACTATAGACTACAGTCCGTTTCTTGAATAGGGCTGCAAAGTCCGTGAAATAGCGTAGTGGCAGAGATGCATCAAGCCACGGTACGTGGTTTTGCATGGCTTGATGCCCGTAACAGGAAGCCGAAGGCTGAACTGTTACCATTTATGATATGTAGAAAAGGAGAAATAAAAATGACAAGCCAGACATTGCGCGAAGCGCGTAAATACGAGGAGACTGTTGAGAAGCATATAGCAAAGGACGAGCGGCCGGATTTTCACCTGTGTTCCCGCGTGGGGTGGATGAACGATCCCAACGGATTTTGTTATTATAACGGAATGTATCATTTATTTTATCAGTATTATCCCTATGAATCGAAGTGGGGGCCGATGCACTGGGGACATGCTGTGAGCAAGGATCTCCTGCACTGGGAGTATCTTCCTGCAGCGCTTGCTCCGGACGAGACGTATGACAGGGACGGGTGCTTTTCGGGAAGTGCACTGACACTGCCCGACGGCAGACATCTGCTGGTATACACCAGTGTCATCAAGGAGCGTCAGGAAAATGACGTAATTCGTGATATACAGACACAGAGCCTTGCCGTCGGCGACGGACTTGACTATGAAAAGTATGAAAAGAATCCTGTCCTTGACGAGAAGGATCTGCCTGAAGGCGCCAGCAAGTTCGATTTCCGCGACCCGAAGGTGTGGCAGAATGCGGACGGCACTTACAGCTGTGTTTTTGGAAACGCACTGGCAGACGGCGACGGGCAAGTCCTGCTGTACGGAAGCAAGGACGGATTCCAGTGGGAATTTCAAAAAGTATTAATATCAAACAATGGACGTTTTGGAAGAATGTGGGAGTGCCCCGATTTCTTTCCGCTGGACGGAAAATGGGTTCTCCTCGCAAGCCCGACGGATATGCTTCCGCAGGGATTTGAGTATCACAACGGAAATGGTTCGCTCTGCCTGATTGGAACTTATGACGAACAGACAAAAATATTCCATGAGGAGCATGATCAGGCGATTGACTACGGTATTGATTTCTATGCGTCGCAGACGACGCTTGCCCCGGACGGACGCCGGATTATGGTCGGCTGGATGCAGAACTGGGATACTTGTACGCTGCGCTCGCCGGAAGAGCCATGGATTGGCCAGATGAGTCTCCCAAGAGAGCTGTCCATCCGAAACGGCAGGCTTTATCAGGCTCCGGTGCGGGAGCTTGACGCAATGCGGTGCAACAAGGTCGTGCACGAAAAGGTATCGTTTACAGGCACAATCAGCCTTGCGGGCGTACAGGGGCGGCGCCTTGACATGGAGCTGACCTTGCGGGCGGGGGATGCAAATGCGCTTTACCAGAAGTTTGCTGTCCGCTTTGCGCAGAATGACAAATACCAGACATCTCTAAGTTTCCGCCCGCGTGAATCCATCCTCAAGGTGGACAGGAAATTTTCCGGTTCCCGCAGGGCAATCATCCATCAGAGACGCAGCCTTGTCAACAGTAAAGACGGGAACTTAAAGCTGCGCATCATCCTTGACCGCTTTAGCGTGGAAGTGTTTGTCAATGACGGCGAACAAGTCCTGACAGCGACGATGTACACTGACCAGTCAGCGCAGGGGATTTCGTTCTTTGCGGATGGAATGGTGGAGATGGATGTCACAAAGTATGACTTGATGTAAATTTTAAATTGCGAAAGGAGCAATGCAATATGGGCGATTATGACGTAACGGCACTGGGAGAACTTTTGATTGATTTTACGGAGAACGGTGTGAGCGCACAAGGAAATCCGCTGTTTGAGGCAAATCCGGGGGGCGCGCCCTGCAATGTGCTGGCGATGCTCGCGAAGCTAGGGCACAGGACTTCTTTTATCGGAAAAGTGGGGAAGGACTTTTTCGGTGAACAGTTAAAGCATGCAGTCACGGAGGTCGGTATCCATGCGGACAGCCTGTACATGGATGAGGAAGTGCATACTACACTTGCCCTCGTCCACACATATCCCGACGGGGACAGGGATTTCTCGTTCTACCGCAATCCGGGGGCAGACATGATGCTGTCCGAGGCGGAGATTCCGGCGGAACAGATACGGGATTCCAGAATCTTTCATTTTGGCACGTTGTCCATGACACATGAGGGCGTGCGCGCCGCGACCCGAAAGGCAGTCGGTATTGCAAAGGAATGCGGCGCAGTCATCTCGTTTGATCCGAACCTGAGACCGCCGCTCTGGAAATCGCTTGAGGACGCAAAAGAGCAGGTCAAGTATGGTCTGGCGCACTGCGATGTCCTGAAGATATCCGACAATGAAATCCAGTGGTTTACCGGCGAGGGGGATTTTGACGCAGGCATCGAAAAACTCCGCGGGCAGTATCAGATTCCGCTGATTCTGCTTTCTATGGGAAAAGAGGGAAGCAGGGCATATTACAAGGAGCTGCGCGTTGAAGTGAAACCCTTTTTGCAGGAAAATACAATTGAGACAACCGGCGCCGGCGATACGTTCGGGGCATGCTGTCTGCACCATGTCCTAAAATATGGGATTGATGGTTTTGACGAGGCAAAACTTGCGGAAATGCTCACATTCGCCAATGCCGCCGCGTCGATAATCACGACAAGAAAGGGCGCGCTGCGTGTGATGCCGTCACTTGCCGAGATTGAGGCGCTGATAAAAAGATAGACGAGCGCTCATTACCGGAGGGGAAACGATACGGCGTCAGACCTTTTCCAGGGTAAATATAAATTCCGTGCCAACCCCCTCGGTACTGACGACATTAATATTTTCATTGTGGGACTGGATGATTTCCTTTGTGATGGAAAGCCCTAATCCGGTTCCTTTTTTGTCCTTTCCGCGCGAAAGGTCTGTTTTGTAGAAACGATCCCAGATGAGGCGGATGCTGTCCTTGGGAATGCCGATGCCGTTGTCTTTTACGGAGACCATCAGCTTGTTGGATTTTTCCACTGTCTCAATTTTGATTGCGGAGTTCCTGTGGCTGAACTTGATTGCGTTATCTACAAGATTGTAGAGTACCTGCTGGATTTTGACCATATCCGCGTTGACGTACATCTCGTCCCCCGTGAGGACAAGCTCAATGGAAATCAGACGCTGCCTGCAGGTTCCCTCGAAGGACATGGCAGTGTTTTTGATGACCTGATTGATGTCAAAATTGCTCCGGTCAAGAATCATGCCCTTGGTCGTCAGGTTGTTGAGGGTAAGCAGCGAGTTTGTCAGCTTTGTCAGGCGGTCTGTTTCGTTTAGAACCACGCCGATATATTTTTCATGCATCTCGGGAGGAATCGTGCCGTCGAGCATCGCCTCGAGATAGCCGCGCATGGAGGTAAGCGGGGAACGGAAGTCGTGGGAAATATTTGCGACAAGGCGTTTCTGATTGTCCTCGCTTTTGGCGACCTCGCTTGCCATATAGGCGAGGGACGCTGCCAGATAACCGATTTCGTCCTCGCTGTCCACCTGAAATTCATAGCGGAAATTACCAATGGCATACTGCTCGGTCGCATGAGTAATCTTGCGCAGCGGCAGATAGACCATCTCTGTAAAAAAAAGCAGGATGATAAGGGACAGCAAAAAAAGAATGACCAGCGTGATATATGATATATTCAAAAGTGAGTTGCACGAATACTGCAAGTCGTCAGCAGACCCATGGATAACGACATAGCCCTTTACCTTGTACTGAGAGGAAATCGGTGCAAAAGCTGATATCATCTCAGTGTCGAACATGCCAAAAAAGTTCCCGACCGTGTAAAAGGAGTTTCCCGTGATGGTGGGACTGAAGTTCGGGATGGTGACGGGATTTTCGATGTCAGGCTGCGAACTGGAATCCAACACAATAAGCCCCGACGGATTTACAATCCATATCGAGGCATCAAGAAAGGTTCCGATGGCTTCAATCTGACGCCACACGGATTCCAGCGTAATTTCGCTGTTGTAGAGATCGGCGGCGTAGGAGTCGGATATCAGCAGCGCTTCCTTGTACAGCGAATCGGCGCGCTCGCGTTTCATGTGTTCCAGTGTCATGCTTGAGGTAAAGGTCGCAACCACGATAAAACCAAAAAAGGCAAAAATAAAGTATGCCAGCACAAATTTCAGATAAAGTGTTTTTCTCATGATTTGACCTCGAATTTATAACCGACACCCCAAATAGTGGAGATGCGCCAGGATTCGTGATCCTTGATTTTTTCGCGCAGTCTTTTGATATGGACGTCGACGGTGCGTGTGTCCCCGACATACTCGTACCCCCAGATCTGGTCAAGCAGCTGCTCCCTCGTGTACACATGGTTTGGGGATGCGGCGAGAAAATACAGCAGTTCAAGTTCTTTGGGAGGCATTTCAATGGTCTTTCCGTTATAGAAGACGGAATAGTTTGTCAAGTTAATCGTCAGGTTTGGATAAGTAACTTGCTTGGCATCCGAAGCAGGCTCCGCGGGGGCGGCAGCCTTATAGCGGCGCAGGACTGCTTTCACGCGCGCCACAAGCTCTTTGGTGTCAAATGGTTTCTCGAGGTAATCGTCCGCCCCAAGCTCGAGACCAAGTACCTTGTCAAAGACTTCCCCTTTTGCGGAGAGCATAATAATCGGTGTCTGCGATTTCTGGCGTACTTCGCGGCACACCTGATAGCCGTCAATGCCCGGAAGCATCAGATCCAACAGGATTAAATCCGGCGCAAAGCTGCCTGCTTCGAGCAGGGCGGATTCCCCGTCATACACGATTTTGGTCTCAAAACATTCCTTTGTCATGTAGAGGGAAATCAGATCTGCAATGTTTTCGTCATCATCTACAATTAATATTTTCTGCTTGTTTGCCATTACGGATATCCTTTCTTATTATGAAATGAAACATCGTGTTTCAGTTCATCACAAAAACTTGTGCAACAGTCCAGCCTTCGGCTTCCTGTTACGAGCATCAAGCCATGCAAAAATCATAAAATGATTTTTTTACCACCTTCGTGGTGTCAAAGCCACGTACCGTGGCTTGATGCATCTCTGCCACTACGCTATTTCACGTGGCTTGCAAGCCATAATTTGCAGCCAGTGCAAAGTACTGGGCCAAACTGTTACCAACTTGTTGTCTTATTTGAATTCTGCAATTGTCACGCCTGCGTCGCCCTCGCCGAATTCTCCCAGATGATAGGATTTCACATAGGAAATACGTTTCAGGTACTGCTGTACTGCCTGTCTGAGCGCGCCGGTACCCTTGCCGTGCACGATACGGACGCTTGGCGCGTGTGACAGGTAGGCGTCGTCAAGGTATTTGTCAAGCTCCGCAATCGCTTCATCCACGGTTTTGCCAAGAAGATTAATCTCCGTGGAAATCGTTGCTGCCTTGGACATGCCGATATGTCCGCCTCCGGAGCTTTTGGCACTGCCGCCAAAGCCTTTTTTATAATTGGAAACGCCGGGCATGAAATCCTCGTTTATCAGCACAAGGTCTTTGATATTAACCTTTGAACGGATAATGCCGCATTGTACGAAAAGATCTCCCTTTGCATCCGGTTTGGAGGAGACTGTTCCCTTTAGCCCCATGGAAACAACCTTGACCATATCGCCGGGTTTAATCTGGTTAGGCTTTAGCACCTTGTGCGTCGGTTTTTCGACAGGGGATGACAGCTTTGTATTTTTTTCGGAAATTTTGTCGCGTACCTTTGTGCGTGCTTTCTCCAAATCCTTGATGGAGGCATTGTTGAGATTGACTTTTTGAAAATTGCGGATTGTCTCGTCTGCGACGTCTTTTGCATCCTGCAATATTTTGCGCGCTTCCTCGTTTGCCTCGCGCAGTATTTTATCTTTCTGAGCGTTAAGCCGTTCTTGCTTCTGCTCGAGTTTTTGCTTTAAAGACTCGATTTCGGCTTTGTAACGCTGGATTTCATTCTGTTCATTTTCGATGGTGCGCCTGCTCGTCTCAAGGTCGGAGAGCAAATCCTCAAAGCTTTCGTCCTCCTCGCTGATATGCTCTTTGGCAGATGTGATAATCTCGTCAGGAAGTCCCAGCTTTGACGAGATGGCAAAAGCGTTGCTCTTACCGGGAATGCCGAGCAGCAGGCGGTAAGTCGGACGCAGTGTCTCCACGTCAAATTCACAGCAGGCATTTTCCACGTAGGAAGTCGTGAGCGCAAAAACTTTAAGCTCGCTGTAGTGTGTGGTAGCCATTGTGCGGATGCCCTTGTCGTGCAGATGCTTTAAGATGGCGATGGCAAGCGCTGCCCCTTCTGTAGGGTCTGTCCCAGCGCCAAGCTCGTCAAAAATGCAGAGCGAATTTTCGTCGGCATGCCCTAAAATCGAGATGGTGTTTGTCATATGAGCCGAAAATGTGGACAGATTCTGCTCAATGCTCTGCTCGTCCCCGATATCTGCATAAACTTCAGTAAAGACACCGAGTTCCGAGCGGTCAAGCGCAGGGATGTGAAGCCCTGACTGACCCATCAGGGTGAACAATCCCACGGTTTTGAGCGAAACCGTCTTACCGCCAGTGTTGGGGCCGGTCACGACCAGAAGGTCAAAATCCTTTCCCAGACAGATGTCGATGGGGACGACTTTTTTCTTGTCCAGCAGCGGGTGGCGTCCTTTCCGGATGTTGATATAGTGCGCTGTATTAAACAGCGGCCGCGACGCGTTCATATCAATGGCAAGCCCTGCCCGTGCGAAGATGAAATCAAGCTTTGTCAGCAGGCGCAGGTTGTTTGCAAGCGCTTCCGTATGCTCGCCGGCGCTTGCGCTCAGGGTGGCAAGAATCCGCTCGATTTCTTCCTGCTCCTGCATTGCCAGCTCTTTCAACTGGTTGTTGAGATTGACGATGACCGCCGGCTCGATAAAAAGTGTGGAGCCGGTTGAGGACTGGTCGTGAATCATTCCGGGCACGTTTCCCTTGTGCTCGGATTTGACAGGAATGCAGTAGCGGTTGTTGCGCATGGTGATGACGGCATCCTGCAGATAAGTGCGGTAGCTGCCGTTTACCATGCCGGTTAGCTGGTTGTGTATTTTTTCATTTGTGAGATTGATGCTGCGCCGGATATGCTTCAGCGTGGAGCTGGCATCATCCGCGATTTCCTCCTCGGAAATGATACAGCGGCCGATTTCGTTTTGCAGCGGGGTCAGCGGTTCAAGATTTTCAAAATAAGTCTGAAGGCTGTCCGCGATTTCCTCGCCGCGCTCCGAGCGGGCAAATGCTTTTGCCCTTGCGGCACAGGAAAGTGATGCGGCAATTTTCAGCAGCTCGCCGGCGGAAAGTGCACTTCCGATTTCCAGTGATTTGATGCTGAAACGGATGTCCTTGTTTCCGCTAAAGTGAATGCGCCCGCCTTTTACCAGCCGCGTGAATGCGTCGGCAGTCTGCTGCTGTGCTTCCTCAATTTTGCCGATATCTGTCATTGGTGTCAGTTTTTGGCAGCGCTCTTTTCCCGGTGCGGAACTGGCCTTGTCAACCAAAAGACTGATGATTTTATTATATTCAAGAATTCGTAATACTCTATCGTTCATAATCTCCTCCATGCCGCCCTTGGCGGATCAAATAAATTATATCATATTAATCTGTTTTAATCAAAGAAAAAGAGTGCGTCTATAAAAAATCAGTAACAGGGAGCCAAAGGCTGAACTGTTACAAAATCATTGACCGCCGAAATACTATCGGCTATACTTATAAAAGTAGTAAGAATGCATTAAAGCTGCAACAGAAAGGCATGTACAGTAATGAAAGACGAGAAAAGAAATGAGGGAAAAGAAAACAGAAAACAAGCTTCGGAACCAAAAGCGGAAGATTTTTCGGATGCGGTAAGTGATTTTGAGTTTTTGCAGGAAAAGATTAAGGAGCGCCCGATAGACAAGAAAAAGCTCCTGCGCAGAACCATTATAACGGCTTCTCTGGCAGTGCTTTTTGGTGTGCTTGCGTGCCTGTCGTTTCTGCTTTTAGAGCCGGTTCTCAATAACTGGCTGTACCCCGAGGAGGAACCGGGGGTAGTTGCTTTTCCGCAGGAAAAGAACGAAATGCTTCCGGAGGACATGCTCACAGAGGGTTCGACAACCGGTCAGGAGGAGAGCGAAGAAGCGGACGAAGGGGAAGGCCAGACAGAAATCGGAACGGGCGCGTCAGAAGACGAGTCATCACTGACGGACGCGCCGGAGACAGACGGCACGGCGGTTGATGAAACGGCTGCCGAACATACTGATGGGAATTCTTCGGACGAACAGCAGACGGATATGGACAATCCGGAGAAGGATATCGAGGAAGCTTCGTCGGAGAGTCTCGAGACGGAGGTGATAGAGCCGCTGAAACCGTACCAGACACAGTATGAGGAGCTTTACAGTATATATCAGGAAGTGGAGACAAGCATGGTGACGGTCACGGGGGTGCGCTCAAATGTGGACTGGTTTAACAACCCGTACCAGAGCGAGGGCAGCACGGCAGGCGTTATCATTGCCAACAATAACAGGGAGCTGTTGATACTTAGCAGAAAATCACCGCTGGATGGGGCGGAGACAATCCGGATTCGTTTCTGCAACGACGTGGATGCTGACGCGGTAATCAAGCAGTACGACAAAAATACGGATCTGGCTGTTCTGGCAGTGGATTTGAAGTATATAGGCGGCAACACACTACAGCAGATCGCGGTGGCGATGCTGGGGAGCTCGGTTTCTCACGGCACGGCGGGAATTACGGGCACGCCGGTCATTGCGATAGGAAACCTGTTCGGATATAAGGACACGGTGTGTTACGGGATGGTCACGTCAAATGGAAATGTGATATCAATGGCGGACAATGAATACAAACTGATTACGACGGATATCTATGCCGGAACGAGTCCGAGCGGCATTCTGGTAAACATGGACAGGGAGGTAATCGGAATCATTGATAACAGCCACAACCATGACGACACGCGGAACCTTTTGTCTGCAATTGGAATTACGGAACTGAAGGAGACGATTGCCATGCTGTCCAACGGAGAACCGATTCCGTATCTCGGAATTTATGCGCAGGATATTGATGCCAGAATTCGAAATGAACAGGGGCTTCCGCAGGGCGCATACATTTTTGACATTGACATGGACTCACCTGCGATGCTGAAGGGCATCCAAAAGGGAGACATTCTGGTGCGGGTTAGCGGGCAGGAAATCAGAACCGCCGCCGATTATATGAATGCACTTAGGAATGTCCCGATAGACAGGAGCATAACTATAGTAGTACGGAGGGCGAGCATTAACGCGTATGAGGAAATGCAGTTTACCATACAGCCTGCAATAAAACAATAGGAAAGGATAAGACAGAACCATGAAGTATATTAAGGATTACAAGGACGGAGACAGAATTTTTGACATTTATTTCTGCAAATTTAAAAGTTCCGCAGTGACAAAGAACGGAAAAAATTATGACAATGTTATTATACAGGACAAGACGGGGACGCTCGACGCCAAAATCTGGGATCCGAACAACGCCGGAATCGCGGATTTTGACGCGATGGATTATATCGAGGTGTACGGAGATGTCACAAGCTTCAACGGCGCATTGCAGGTTAACGTGAAACGCGTGCGCAAATGCGAGGAAGGAGAGTATGACGAGGGCGAGTACATGCCCGTCAGCAGGAAAAACCTGGATGAAATGTATGCAGATCTGCTCAAAATCATAGAGAGCATCGAAAATACATATCTGAAAGCGCTGCTCAATAAGTTTTTTGTCGAGGATAAAACGTTTGCGGCAAGATTCAGGAAGGCGTCGGCGGCAAAGTCCATTCATCACGGATTTATTGGCGGCCTTCTCGAGCATACGCTTGGCGTGGCAAAGCTTTGCGACTATTATTGTACAGCGTATCCCATACTGAACCGCGACCTTTTACTGACGGCGGCAATCTGCCACGACATCGGAAAGGTACAGGAAATCAGTCCGTTTCCGACAAATGATTATACGGATGCAGGGCAGTTTCTGGGGCACATCGTGATCGGGTCAGAGATGGTCGGCAAAAAGGCGGCGGAAATTTCAGGATTTCCGCAGATGCTTGAAATGCAGCTCAAACACTGCATTCTCGCACATCATGGGGAGTTTGAGTATGGTTCGCCGAAAAAACCGGCGCTCATTGAGGCAGTTGCTTTAAGCCACGCGGATGACACGGATGCCAAAATGGAAACGTTTACCGAAATTTTACAGTCCTCACAGGAGACAGGATGGCTCGGTTTCAACAGGCTGTTTGAGTCAAACCTCAGACGGACAATGTGACAAACCAGCGATTTTTCACGTTGTAATTTTGGGATGGCGGAGGATTGGGATGAAATACGAAAAGGACGATATCGTTACGCTGGTTATTGAGGATATGGGAGCGGACGGCGAGGGCATCGGGAAAATTGATGGTTTTACTTTTTTTGTGAAGGATGCAGTAATCGGTGACAAAGTGGAAGCAAAAGTCATGAAGGTCAAAAAAGGATATGCGTATGCCAGACTGGTGCGCGTCGTGGAGCCTTCTCCGAACCGCACAGAACCAAAGTGCCCCTGCCATAAGCAGTGCGGCGGATGTCAGATACAGGCGCTTGATTACGGTGCGCAGCTTTTGTATAAAGAAAAGAAAGTCAGGAACAATCTGCTGCGTATCGGCGGATTTTCGGAAGAGGTGCTTGACAGGATAATGGAGCCGATTGTCGGGATGGAGCATCCATACCGCTATAGGAATAAGGCGCAATTTCCGATGGGAACCGACAAAAAAGGCGAAATTGTGACAGGATTTTATGCGGGAAGAACCCACACAATAATACCGAATACGGAATGTGTGCTCGGCATTTCTGAGAACAGGGATATTTTGGAAATCCTTATAGACTACATGAAAACCTATAAGGTAAAACCATATGACGAAACCGCTGGGACAGGAGTGGTCAGACATGTTCTGATTCGAAAAGGATTTACGACAGGTGAAATCATGGTATGTGTTGTCATCAACGGCGAACACCTTCCGCATGAGGACAAGCTTGCCGAAGCCCTCAAAAAAGTGAAGGGTATGGCGAGCATATCCATCAATGTCAATACACAAAAAACAAATGTAATCATGGGGGAAAGATGCCGCACTGTCTGGGGAAGTGACACAATCAAAGACGTGATTCATATGCAGGACGGGGACGGCATCACATTTGCCATTTCTCCCCTGTCGTTCTATCAAGTGAATCCGGTTCAGACAGAAAAACTTTACGGCATTGCCTTGGATTATGCAGGGCTGACCGGAACGGAGACCGTCTGGGACTTATACTGCGGCATCGGAACCATCAGCCTGTTTATGGCCAAGAGGGCAAAGCAGGTATACGGCGTTGAAATCGTGGAGCAGGCAATCCTTGACGCGCGCATGAACGCGGTGCGAAATGGCATAGACAACGTCTGCTTTTACGTGGGAAAGGCAGAGAAGGTTTTGCCGGAACTGTATGAAAAGGAAGGAATATATGCCGATGTAATATGCGTAGACCCGCCGCGCAAGGGCTGTGACACTGCGTGTCTCGAGACAATACGCAAAATGATGCCCCGGCGCATAGTCTATGTAAGCTGTGACAGCGCAACCCTCGCAAGAGACTTAAAATATCTCTGCGCAAATGGGTATGAACTGCAGCGAGCCAGGGCAGTGGATTTGTTTTCGCATACGGTTCATGTGGAGAGCGTCGTATTAATTACGAGAAAAGATGAGTAGAAAAGTCTGAAAAATGGCTTAAAATGGGCATTTGTGGATGTTGATATGTTTCTTGGATAAACGCAAAGATATACAGAGTGTTGCTTCAGCGTGTATTTCTTTGGAGTAATAAAATGTCTGATTTTTAGGTAGGGTTGTGGCTACAGAATGGATATAGGGTATAGTTGTGGCTACACTATTGATATTGGGGTAGGTTGTAGCAACACTATGGATATTTGGTAGGGTTGAGAATACAGGATGGATGTCAGAAAGGAGAGGGTTATGGCTAAAACAATTAGAGGTGTTAACGATTTGGCATCACAAAATCCAGAATTAGCTTCAGAATGGCATCCAACAAAAAATGGAGAACTGCAACCGCAGAATATCGCGTATGCATCAAAAAAGAAGGTTTGGTGGTTAGGTAGATGTGGACATGAATGGGAGGCAGTTGTAGGAAGTCGCAAAATTGGCCGAGGTTGTCCTATTTGTGCAGGTATTCAGATATTATCTGGGTTTAATGATTTGGCATCACATAGTGAAATTCTTACTCATGAATGGGATTATGAGAAGAATGAAAAAAAGCCAACTGAAGTTGGATATGGGACACATGAATATGCATGGTGGATTTGCTCAATCTGTGGATTTTCATGGAAAGCAGAAATACGTGGACGTTATAATGGAAATGGATGTCCTGAGTGTACAAAAAAACATATGAGTGAAAAAATGCATTACATTAGATTAAGAAAAAGTGGTTCATTAGCGGAAACGCAAAGTCCTATATTAAAAGAATGGAATTATGAAAAAAATAATGATATCTCTCCGGAGAATGTTACTCCACGAGCATCACGAAAAGTATGGTGGAAGTGTTCGGAATGCGATTATGAATGGAGAGCAACAATTGGAAACAGAATGCGTGGATCGGGGTGTCCTGCGTGTAGTGGAGCAAAAATTAACGAAGGAGTTAATGATTTTAAATCATGTCATCCTGAATTACTTCTGGAGTGGAATTATGAGAAAAATCATGTAAGACCAGAAGAACTTCATGCTTCTAGTGGAGAAAAAGTATTTTGGAAATGTAAATACGGGCATGAATGGGAGACAACAATTCATGACAGGGTTACAAAGGGGGTAGGGTGTCCTTTCTGTTCAAAACATTATAAAACTTCTTTTGGAGAACAAAGTATTTACTATTATATAAAGAAAAAATTCCCAGATGCAATTAATTCATATAGAGAAGAATTCTTGGGAAGAAGTGAGATTGATATTTTTATTCCGTCATTGCAATTAGGAATTGAATATGATGGACAAAGGTATCATAAGGACGTTGAGAAAGACATAAGAAAAGATGAAATCTGTAGACAAAATGGTATAACACTGATCAGAGTTAGAGAGCCTTTGTGTATTAAATACGAAAGAGAAGCTCCTACATTTATAATGCAAAAGATAGATTATGAGAATCTGACGATGATAATATCTAATATATATGAGTATTTAAACATCAAGGATGATTCTGTTAATGTGGAAAAACAGAAATCTCATATTGTTGCAATATTTCATGGTGTTGCAATAAAAGATAGTATTGCTCAACAATATCCTGAGTTGGCGGTTCAGTGGGCAAAAGAAAACAAACCATTACAGCCTAACAACATTCCAGCAAGTAAGGTAAAGGATAAGTATTACTGGAGATGTATTAATTGTAATCATTTATGGCAGGCATCTTTATCTGAGAGAATAAAGGGATCTGGTTGTCCTGTTTGCTCGAATAAAGTTGTTATTAAGGGAAAAAACGATTTTGCAACAACGCATCCTGTTCTTGTATCTGAATGGAACTATGATAGAAATACAAAAATTACGCCTCAAGACATAACATATGGATCTAATAAAAATGTCTGGTGGCGGTGTTCCATATGTGGATTTGAATGGAACACTAGGGTTAATCGCAGAGTAAATGGGTCGAGTTGTCCAGCATGTGTAAAAAATCAAAGAAAAAAGAAAGTTCTTCAATATGATTTAGAGGGAAATTTAATACAAACATTTAGTAGTGTAGTAGAAGCAGCTAAAGTTACAGGAATATCTAGTGCTGGAATATCAAATGCATGTAATGCAAAAAGAGGAACTCATGTGGCGAATAAATATATATGGATGTATGAGAATGTAGCGAATTAATAGGGAACATTATATGCGTTATTGGAAAATGTGTATTGAGGTGATGTGAGAAAAATGATACAAGAAAAATTGTTAGAAAAATCAAAAGAAGCATTTGTTATGGCTATCGAGATTTATAATAAGCCAACAATTAAATATAGAGTTGAAGGTTTTAGTTTCTTTATCTGTAATGCTTGGGAATTAATGCTAAAAGCACACATGATTAACAAGTTTGGTGAAGATAGCATTTATTATAAAGATAATAAAGACAGAACGATTACATTGGAGAATTGTCTTCAGAAAGTAATTACAAATGAGAAAGCACCACTTAGAAGAAATCTTGCTAAGATTATTGAACTGCGAAATACAAGTACTCATTTTGTAACCGAAGAATATGAAATGATCTATATTCCATTGTTTCAAGCTTGTATTCTGAATTTTATCGAAAAGATGCAGGAATTTCATGGTGTAGATATGACGGAAGTGATTCCGCAGAACTTCTTGACTCTTGCTGTCAGTATGAAGGCACTTGATGAAAATGTGATTAGAGCTAAATATCCAGAAGAGATTGCAAATAAAATGATTACAACTGATGCACAATTAAGACCTATGATTGAAGAGAATAATCAGGGATTTGCAATTAAAATTGAGCATTTGCATTTCATTACGAAAGATAAGAATCAGGCCACTTCGTTTGTACATGTAGATAAAAATGCGGAAACTGGTGTAAAGATTATAAAGGAATTAAAGGATCCTAATAATACACACAAGTATACGATGAAGACGGCGTTAAAAGAAATCAATCGTAGATTGCAATCAGAAGGTATTGAGTTAGAGGTTAATCAATATATTTTTGGATTGTTTACAAAGGTGTATGGAATAAAAGAAAATGAAAAATTTTGTTATGTTCACAGGCAGTATGCACAGCCGTCATATACATATTCTATGCAAGCGATAGAGTTGGTTGTAAATGAGATATTGAAAGATCCAGAAAATATAGTTGAGAATCTAAAAAAGGCAAAAAAATAAGCCGACCCCAGGGGCAAAGGAATTCTTGGTTTACACCTACTCCCATTCGGGAACCCAGCCTTATCCATCACGAGTTAGCTTATTTACAGTATAGCATATGCAGAAGAAAAGTCAATTATTCTTTTATTTGTAATAGAGTTGGAGTGGAGACTAGTTGGAAAGGAAAGAACTATGGAATGTGTTTTTTTATCTGAATATTTAGAACTAGATAATGAGTTGAAGGAATTAGGGGTTTTTGATTCTATAATTAACGGTTCTTTCTGAACTTTGGGTATCAGCACATTCTCAAGATTTGCTATAAACCACTAAACTAGCTTAGTAAAGCAAAATGAGAATAGATAGAGTTACCCAAACATCAGAAAGAACCTAATTAACAAGGATAGTCATTTTTTTATTAATCTTTTGAGATTAAAAAAAGCCAAAACTCCTGAATTTTTGATGTCATATAAAACAATTAATGAGTATTTTGAAAAGATAATGCTTTTGCTTGAAAATTCAAATCAAAAGGATGATAAATTCTACAAGGCAGCATTAAACAAATTTGTATTTTCAGAAGTGAATGGTATTAATTTGGGATTTTCAGAAACTAATGTAGGTGCAGGCTTTGGGAAAAAACTATCAAAACAGGTTATGAGTGATGCGTTTGACATAGTAAAAGCAGGGTCTAAACAACCAGAAATATTTCAACTTGTTGGGTTATTTGAGGAAAATGTTGCGGCGGATAGACTGAGTGATATGATTGCAACATTAATTTTACCAGACATAAGAAGATATACACTAAGAATTAATAAAGAGTTAGGAATTACTCAGGAAAAGTACACTTCGCTAGAAATAAAAAATGGTATTGTCATTAATCCATATAAACAATGTGAATTATTATATTTACCGGAGGAAATATTGCACGAATTACCAATTGCAAAATGTTGGGACGATATTGATAGGGTTATTTTAGAAAACCAGATTATTCGAAACGAGATCAATGAGATTGTAGGAGATACTTGGAAAAAATTAGCTAGCAGTGATAAAAAAGCATATTTGAAGAATTATATTTTCAAAGATTCAGAAAAATGTCAACGTGTTATTGAAGGTTATTGTAACGAAGAAATAGGTATATATTCAAAAACGAGTGATATGGACTATTATATTGCCGATGTTTTTCGACAGATTAAGAAAAGTGGCTTGCTAGATTTCCTTCAACATTCCAATAATAAAGAAATTGACAGTATGAATGTTGCTTTTATGGTATTAGATACATTTAAGGATTGGGTAGAAAATAATAAGGGATGGGAACAAATATTGGCATCTCCAAAACAGCAAAGAGAAAAGGCTGTTCAAAAGCTTATACAATTGAGTGGTAAATATATTTGTAAATCACATGATTATGATTTTACTTTTGAAGCCAATGAAGGGCCTGGTCCAGCAGATATAAAAATTAGTAGAGGCGATAAAGACAAAACAGTAATAGAAGTAAAGTTAAATTCTAATCCAAACTATATACATGGTTACGAAGAGCAAATAAATTTATATTCGAAAGCTGAAGATACAAGAAAGTCAGTATATGCGTATATAAAGGTTGAGGATCATCCTATATGTGATAAGCGAATGGTTGAAATATACCAAAAACATAAACAAGAGGATGTAAATGCTCCAGAATTATATGTAATCGACTCACAAGAAAAGGTATCAGCGAGCAAGGTAAAGTAAGGCTTGGTTTTGCTCACTTTGCTCAAATCAGTAGATAAAAAGAATTGAATATAATATATTTGTTAAGTTTATAATTGATATGTTCCCGTGTACGCACATATCTAAAAATCGGCTTTGATATGTTTCCACGCACGAGCAAAAGGAGAAAAATCGGTATGATAAGTTTCCGACTACGGACAGAATGGCAAAATTGCCGTGGATATGTTCCCCGTTACGAGCGAACGCCTAAAATTGGGTGGTTTGACATTCATAGTGTTTTCGCAACCCATGTGGAGACTGTGTGTTTATTGTCCAAACTTAATGTCGAGCATCATATTGAGGTGGAAATAAATCTTGATGAAATGGATTTGACGAAGGCAGAGAGTAAGGCGACTTATGAGGAGATTAAGGAGTATGTATTGGAGCATAGTGGATTGAAAGTTAGCAGTTTGTATATAGCACAGGTAAAAGAGAAATGTGGGATTATTGAGAGAGTGAATTATAATCTGCCAAAATCGGAAAATTCCAGACAACCGAAATGTCCGCTAGAGAAAGAAGTGGCTATAAGAGAGGCGTTGGAATACTTTCAAATGATTTGATTAGCAATGAGGAGAATTATTATGACGGATAGATGTATTATATCAAAATGTATGGCTATTTCCCGAAGTCACTTTTTAAATACCCCATATAAAGGGGAAGCGGTAATTGATTTATATAAAGTAGATGGATTTGCAAATAAAGCGTTTGGAATATGCCATTATTGCACAGTTGATACGTTAAAAGCAATTCTTGAAAATAATTCTTTACGTTTTACGGATGTTCGCTTTTTAAATGATTCAACGGAGTTTGTAGAGATTATACCGCTTATAAAAGAAGTATTAAATGAAGAACGCTATACTTCAAGTTTTAGAGAGTTTCTTTTAAATAGTGATGTGATTTGTGAATTAGAAGAGTATAAACAGTCTTATATTGGTTTTTCACGAAGGGAACATGACTTTAAACAAACATCCTATCATACATATACGTGTTCATTTTCTACAAACAGTGATTCGCTTAGCATGTGGAATTATTACGGTACTACAACTGCTGGTCTTAATGTGGTTTTTGATTTTGCTTGGAATATGTTTAAAGAATGCGAAAAAACAGAAGTCAATATTGGGGAAAAATTAAGCAATGATATTATGATTTATCGCGGATTGATTTTGTATTCGAGAGACGATAAGAAAAAGTGTGTTGCAGAGTTGCTGAACAGATTAGCAAAGATTTTTGAAGAAGCAGGAAATGATTTAGACAAATATAAAGGTTCAATTTTATATGCATTCAAAGAGGCAATAAATAATATGCGATGCTTTTTTAAAAATGAGTCGTTTAGAAGTGAAGAAGAATATAGAACTGTGTTAAAAATTCCAGAGGATTTATTAATGGCAGAGACTTTAGTTGATGAAATAAAAGCCAAGGGTGTTTTTAAGAAAGGAAATATCTTAATTCCATATGTGGATTATAAATTTAAGCCTGAAAGTATAAAAAGTATAACCATCAACCCATATGAAAAAGAAACGGATTCAATGTTTGAACTTGGTATAAGAAACTTATTATGGATGAAGGGATTAGAAAATGTGAAAATTGTCCATTCAAATATTCCGATAAGAAAATATGATTGAGTTTGATGCGAATTATGAAGAGATTATAAATTGATTTCTGTTTCAAAATTTATTAATGTGGCTTTTGTTTTAATATGCTATTGAATAACGGAATAATGTGGTACAATGATGGAGTAAATGTATAAACAGCACTGATGACATTAATAGGCGATTGCGAAACAAGTTCGCAATATTAATTCCAACAGGGAAAAATTCGGT
>CAJTTO010000061.1 GCA_910579275.1 uncultured Lachnospiraceae bacterium | reverse complement strand
GGTACTATATGGAAAGTCAGAGAGTTTCTAAAAACTCTTTTGACCCCAACATCTTGATAGATAGTGAGGATTATATTTTGGAAGTTGAAAAATTAGATATCAACAGAATTGTGACTGACTGTCTGGTTGATAAATATAGCGAACTGAAAGAAATGGCTCCTACTATTAAAACAGAAAATGCCCCTGTATGGATAGCTGGAAACATGATTGCCTGCAAAAGAATTATTGAAAATCTGATTACAAACGCAATAAGATATTCTAAGGATTATATAGAAATTGTGATAGACGCAAATGGTATTTTTAAAGTGAAAATACTACATCAGAATTAAAGAATATAGATGTTAATATGCTCTTTCAAAAATTTTATACAGTAGATACATCACGATCCACTGGCAACACCGGATTGGGATTATATATCGTAAAGGAATTATTAAATAAAATAGAGGGAGGTATAAAACAACTTAGTTATAAAAAAGGTATTTTGACAATCGCTGTCTATTTTAAACTTTATCATTAAGTTCAGATCATCATCAAGATAATATGTGTTAAAAATAACCGTATTGAAAGGCCAAAGCCAGATGCTGATTCAATATGCGCCTAAAAGAAGCCGGGTTCCCTATTCTCCGGCTTCTGGGTAAATTTGAATTTGCGGCACAGGAGACGCTTTCATCAGCGTTTCCTAAATGGAACATGTTACTTGGAGTCAGCTTCCTCGTTGAGGGGCTTATAGTTGCTGTCCATGTAGTTCTTTTTTCCGAAGGGAACGTAATTTTCATCCAGCAAAATCAAATTCCCATTTCCCAAATCAGGGAACTGCTGCGCAACCTCCTTGAGTACTTCCCATTCATCTTTGGCATTTTCTTTGTTGTCCTCCTCCACCTGTCTTAGCGCCTCTTGAATAGACTGCTGATCTGACGTTCCCCAATAGAGCGGATGGGGCTGGAAGGAAGAATGGTAATCGCCGCCCTCATAGCAGAAAAAACAGGAGCAGGGGATTTTTTCAAATAGAATTTTTTGCGCCCCGTCAAGCTCCTTCACCTCCAGACAGTAGCACCCATTTACGGTTGCCGCACCATCCCGCGCGGTCATGTTTGCGATTGCCATGATAGTAAGGGGTTCCGTTTTCACGATCATGCCGGGAACCAAAAGCCCCTCCTCGTACATTTCCCGTAAATATTCGTCAGAAAATTTTCCGACAGCCCGCCATAGGAAAAACAATGCAAGAAGGAAACAGATAACGGCGGGAACCCAGCTTTTAAACATAGAAATTCCTGCCATGCACAGGAAGCACACGCAGATTATCGCAGAGCTTCTCCGCTTTTTAACGACGGCTTTTATTATTTCATCTTTCTGCCGTATCCGGCTCACATCTGCATGGATGCCGGATTTTACACTTGCCTCAAATTGTGAATAATCGACCATTTTTTCCTCCGTTTCTTACGTTTCTGTAGATTGCTAATATTTTTTATAGATATATTCAGTAAAAATCCGATAAAAACAATATACAATCCAGACCACCCAGGTTATTTCCCACTTGTGTGATATTACAGAAATCATCAAATAAAGAACAGCAACAGTAATAGCAATCATCCAATTCGTTATTTTTTTCTTCTTGGTTATTTCATTTGCTGATACTTTTACAACATCTGACAACAGACTTTCATATTCGTTATCAACGCTGTTTTCTGTTCTTTCGCCCTTGAATAATTCTGCTATGGTAATCCCCAGGGATGCAGCTAATGGTTCAATAAGAGATACATCTGGAAATCCGATACCTCGTTCCCATTTTGAAACAGCTGCACTTGATACTCCCAATTCATTCGCTAAATCCTGCTGCGTGCAATTTTGTTCTTTTCTGATAGCAGCAATTAGGCTGCCTGTTTTTTGAACATTCAATATTTTCACCTTCTTTCTGATATTATCATATCACGAAAAACACCATATTCAAGAAACGCTCCGTTGAAATGTTAAACGCTGCATTGAATTTATGCAAAAATAACTTTTCCTTCGGCAATCCCCCTTGCACATATACCCATTATTATCTATTGCCAAAATAGTTTTATTTGTCTTGGTATAACTTTCTATTTGTCATTGCGTTTAGTTTAGCACATTTATAGAACATCTACAAGATTTCATGCATGAAAAAGCAAAAAGAATGTAACAGTTCAGCCCAGGACTTTGCATTTACTGCAAAGTCCGTTAAATAGCGTAATGGTAGAGATGCATCAAGCCACCACGAAGTGGTTATGCATGGCTTGATGCCTGTAACAGGAAGCCGAAGGCTGAACTGTTACAAAAGAATGAACTCTTTTTGACGACAAGAATGCCTTAGACATCGAAAAATATGTAAAGAACCTGTGTAAAGCAAAAGTCAGGGACAATGACACCGTTGATGAGGTGGAAGATGCGGGCGTGACTGAAGCATGACAACTGAATATGGAACTTCCAAACTATATTACAATTGAAGGCTGATGGGCTCTGCACAACGGATAGATAGACTATTTATACATTGAATGAAAAAGCGATAAAGAGACTTTAGGGTATCCATATCGCTTTTTGTGGTTAATTGTAAGATGTATTTGTTATAATGGAAATAAATTTTTTCAAAAGAGGGCTTTGAGAACTTTTCTTAAAGAAGATACCATAGGATAAAGGCTCGCTGTCTTTTAAGGGAATTCCGCGTATATCCGTGGTTACAAAATTCATAAACGGAAGAACAGAGCAGCCATAATCTGCCCTTACAAGTGCAAGGAGTACCTGTAGGTTTTCACACATATAAGTGGACTCATCCTGAAAACCAAACAGCAGATCCAGTTCATTTAATAAATTGAAAGAACGAATATGAATATAGGCGGTATAAATAAAAAATATACAGCAAACAGGAAGAAATAGTTTATATTATCCGGTGCTGAAATGACAGAAAAAATCAGATTTGTTTCATTAATCAATTGTTTTAAATTATTTCAATCAGTTTATCAATTCCTGTATATTTTGTGTTATACTAAACAAAGGGTACAGATTATCGTGTTAATTAAAGGAATGATAATATGAAGATTTTCGTAGATGCAGATGCATGTCCTGTTGTGCGTATTGTAGAAGAAGTTGCAGAAAAATATAGAATCGATGTCACATTGCTCTGCGATACGAATCACATTTTGACTTCCGATTACAGTGAAGTCATTGTGGTTGGTGCAGGGGCGGACGCGGTTGATTATAAATTAATCAGTATCTGTCATAAAGGGGACATTGTTGTTTCACAGGATTACGGAGTAGCAGCAATGGCACTTGGGAAAGGTGCATATGCCATTCATCAATCAGGAAAATGGTACACAAATGAGAATATTGACCAGCTGTTAATGGAACGACACCTGAATAAGAAAGCAAGGAGAGGTTCCCACAAGAATCATTTGAAAGGTTCTAAGAAAAGGACAGGGGAAGATGATGAGAGGTTTGCCCAGTCGTTTGAGAAGTTGGTGTTAGTGGCACGGACACAAGAAGGAAATTAATCAACGGCAAAGGGCAAGAAAATCAGAATACATAAGAAGTATGAGCGTTTTTATAAAGGTGTCGCAGATCAGGATAGATGTGCAGCAGTAATCATACGAGAAACATGAAAACAGAAATACAGAGAAAATGAAACTTTATCATTTGTGGCAGGTGAGGGCGATGAATATACAGATTTTTGGAACTAAGAAATGCAATGATACGAAGAAAGCAGAACGCTTTTTCAAGGAACGCGGCATTAAATATCAGTTTATTGATATGAAAGAAAAAGGCATGAGCAAGGGAGAGCTTACTTCTGTTGCACAGGCGAATGGCGGTCTTGAAAATATGATTAACCGGGAAGGAAAGGATCAGGATACACTTGCTCTCATTAAGTATATTGCAGATGAAGATAAACTGGAAAAGGTACTAGAGAATCCGCAGGTAATCAAAACCCCCGTAGTTAGAAATGGAAAGCAGTCTACACTGGGATATCAACCTGATGTATGGAAGGGATGGAATTAATGGTAAAGAAGATAATGCATGATCCGCTGTTTCTGGCACAGAAGTCAGTGGATGCAACAGAGACAGATAAACAGATTGTGACTGATTTGCTTGATACGCTTAGGGCAAATTTAGAGCACTGTGTTGGTATGGCTGCCAATATGATTGGGGTAAGAAAGAATATCATTGTAGTAGCAGCCGGACCATTTCAATTTGCAATGATCAATCCGGTAATTACAAAGAAATCCGGAGCGTATCAGACTGAGGAAGGATGTCTTTCCCTGAAAGGCGTAAGACCATGCACAAGATATCGGGAAATCGAAGTGGACTATCTTGACCAGAACTTTAAGCAACAGCATGGAAAGTATTCAGGGTGGACAGCACAGATTATTCAGCATGAGATTGACCATTGCAATGGAACCGTAATATAAGGAAGGATGAAATGTGAGGTATCTATGAAAAAAAGGCTAACGGTTCAATTATTCCGAGCTGGATTATACATACAATTTCCAATTTGTTTTCTGGAATCTGCGCAGCATTTTCTATTATTTAAAATCCAATATTTGTTCTGTTGGATATAGGTTATACCCATTTTCAGTCAGTGATTAAGTAATCAATCCTTATGTAGGCTGCCCTCATGCCTGCAAATATTGTTATGCCTGTTTTATGGAATGCTTTACGGGGCATACAGAAAAAAGGGGAAATTTCATAGATATAAAACGTTGTGATAATAGGCTGCGGTTATCTTAAAGATAATCAGCAGCCTTTTTATGCGCAGCCCCATGCAGAGGAAGTATGCCGCAGAAGCGGGGCATGGGGGCGCGGCGAGTCGGGAAAGAATGCTTTTCCCTACTCGATTGCGCAGGGATGCGTAAGGAAATTAGCAGACCCGCGATTTGTAAAAGTGCATCAATTTTCAGAAAAGACATAGGCGTTTTTTGTAAAAAAAGCTTTCTTTGTTTGGAATATTATGGTACTATAATATTAGCTATAAAGGCAGCTTAAAAGAAGAAAAAATATAAGATACCGAGGGGGAATGCAAGATGGAAACAAAAAAAATTCTGCCATATGAGAGAATAGGAGATAATGCAAGCAGTACTACGCTGGTTTTTCTGCATGGTTCTACTATGTCCATGGGAGGGATGCACCCATTTGCAAGTGCATTCAGCGCGTATAACTGCATTGTTTTTGACTTAACGGGTCATGGAAAGTCGGATGAAAAAGAGCCGGAGGAAATAAGCGGTTTTGCGCAGGACGTGGAGTATTCGGTAAGCCAGCTGAGAGCGCAAAACATTGTCACGGATCGGGTGATTTTGCTGGGGTACTCAATGGGCGGTGCGATTACCTGTGAAGTAGCTGTCCGCGGAAATCTAAAGCTTGCCGGTATTGTGCTGCTCAGCAGCGGCGCCGATTTGAAAAATTATACGCCTCTGGTGGACGACCTGAAAGCGATGCCGATGGAATCATTTCAGACAGAGGACATTCTGGACGCGCTGTTTGGCCCCGACACCACGGACGAGGTCAAGACACAGATCAAAGAATTGTTTATCGCCACAAAGTCACCGGATGCGACAGGTTACATGGACTTGATGGTTTCCAATGCCTACAATAACCTTGAGGCGTGCAAGGGAATCAAAATTCCTGCGCTTATGGTACATGGCAGCAGCGACGTCATTGTTGAGCCGATGGCGGCAGTTGAGACATGGAGGGCAATAGAAGGCAGTCAGCTGCTTATGGTACCTTACAAAGGGCACAGTGCAATCTTTGAAGATACAGAAATGATAAAAGATAAGATTGTTTCATTCATTCATTTTGGTTCTGAAATGTAGTCCCTGTTAGTGTCTATTGCAGAAAGGCGGAATTACATATGGAAAACAATGCGGTCATTAAAGGAGTTGCGTATTACCATCCGGATAATGTGGTGGATAATGAGTTTTTTATAGAATATTTCAAAAAACAGGGGAAAGACATTGAGGGGCTGCTGCGTGCGACAGGAAGAAAGAGCAGATATATTTCAAATGATGATGAAGAAAATATGCTGACGATGGGGTATCAGGCGAGTCTTAAGGTATTGGAACAGACACATGTGAAGGTTTCACAAATCAATATGATTGTGTTTTCTTCCGGCACACCTGAATATATTGCGCCGACAAACGCATTGAAATTGCATTCTATGCTGAGCGCGGGGCAAAAGTGTGCCGTGTATGATTTGAATGCGAACTGCGCAGGCATGGTGGTTGCGCTCGATCAGATTGCAAGGCTGATGCGAAGCAATCCCGACGTGAAGTATGCGCTGCTGGTTGGATCTGACCAGCTGAACCGGTATGTGAGGTACAATGAGGTGGTACCTTACTCAAACTTTGCGGATTCCGCGTGTGCCATGGTAATCGAAAATGTGTTCTCGACCAACAGGGGATTCATAGACTCGGATTTTTACACGAATTCAAGCCATCACGATAAAATCCTTATGCCGGCAAAAGGAATGTCAACCGTGACACGGGAAAAGAACCTGCCGACGAAGGACAAACTGGTCAAGTGGGTTCCGTTTGACTTCGGGGGTGCGTTTCACAGTGCGAAGATATCGGTGGAAGAACTGCTGTTCAAGAACAGTCTGAAGAAAGAGGATATCAAGCGATATTATTTTTCACAGCTTGCCTTGAAAAATATTGTCCATGCCAGTGAGGATATGGAGGAGGATATGGCAAAGTTCAAGTTTGTGGGTGATGAATTCGGATATACAGGAACGACGAGCCCGATGCTGGCTTATGCGAGGTCGATAGAGGAGAACGAGCTGCAGATCGGGGATTACGTGATTTTTTGGACAGTTGGCGCAGGGACAACATGCGCGACGGTTTTATATCAATATTAAGGAGAATAGAATATGCAGACACAATCAGCGAATAGCGAGGAAAGACTTATCAATAACATTATGTTTCTTTATATTTTTGGCGTGGCAGTTTCCGGATTTAGCTTTGTCATGATATTTCTAAACGGTGGATTGCGGGAATGCATTTTCCTGCTGACTGGTTTAGGTGCCGTCATAACAAAGGTGTTGGAAAAGCCGTTGGGAAAGAATGCAAAGTTTGTATATGCCTGCATTCCGCCTATTATCGGAGCCATCACTGCCGCGGTTTGTAATACGGATACCAGTGACAGTTATGTCTGTCTGACCCATTATTATTTTGTGGCGACACTGCTGTTGGTTCCATACTATTCACAGAAACTGCTTCGTGTGAGCGTCGGAGTGACTTTGATAGTCAATGCCGGAATGTTTATACTGTTTCCGGCAGGATTTTTGAAACTTCATAGCGTCATAGGCTGGATATTTACTGGAATTGTCTATATTGTGCTTTTTGCCGCATGCAGTTTTATCGTATACCGCACTACGGTTCTGTTCAAGATTGTGGAGGATCAGGGGCAGCAGGCGGAGAATGTCCTGCATAATGTGCAGGCAGCATTTGACAGTCTGGAGGAATCGTCAGAGGCAATATACAATTCCCTGCAGGAGTTTGAGGGCAATACAGAAGAAATTGCCACCTCCACACAGCAGATTAGCGAAAGTGCGGATTCACAAATCAGTGAGGTGGAGGACAGCCTGACCATTTTTAATGAGTTAAATGATAAGATTGTAAAATCTGAGGAGCGTGTAAACCAGACCGTAGAGACCATCAGAAATCTGAAAAACAAGAATGATGAGGGATTTTCGGTGATTGATGCGCTGTCAGAAAAATTTGAGGAAAACATTCGGACGACACAGACCGCGGCGGACGGCGTGGAGGAGCTTTCACGCAAATCGAGCGCAATCGGCGGCATTATTGAGAGCATCCGCCAGATTGCACGGCAGACAAACCTACTGGCACTCAACGCATCCATAGAGGCGGCAAGGGCAGGGGAAGCCGGAAAGGGCTTTGCCGTTGTGGCAGACGAAATCAATTCCTTGTCGACCGAGTCCTCGAATGCCACCGGAAAAATAGACGCGATTCTGAAGGACATTATTGAGACCGTGGAATCCACGCACAAGGTAATGGATCACAACAATGAGGTTGTGAATGTTTCCAGCGAAAGGCTTGAGGACACAGTAAAAATCTTCAAGGTGATGTTGGAATCCTCGGAGGAGGTTATCGATATTACGCAGTTGTTAAAGTCGGAGCTTGAGGATATCGTTGCCATTAAGGAACAGCTGCTGGGCGTCATGAAACGCGTAGAGGACAGTTCCAAAAATTTTGTGCTCACAACGGAAGGTATCAGCGCTTCGACGGAAGAACAGGTTGCGGGGCTGGATAATATTGTAAAGTCAATGAAAAATATGCAGGCCGGAATGGAAAAGCTTTCCAATGTGCTGCATAGTGAAAAAGAAACAGGCAAGGAGTAAAAGTCAGCTGTACAATGAAAAACACTGCATCCCGATACAACGGGATGCAGTGTTTTTTATTGTACAGCCGATTTCTGTCTGACTGTGTTACTGTTCAGACGTCCATCAAAGTAGTGGGAATCATGCGCCAAAAATATTTAAAGGGCTGATAGATATCTTGTGAAATATGCCAAATTATGATAGAATAATATGCGGAGAAAATACAGCATAAGGGATTTTGGTAATGCATTTTCAACGTAATTCACTATTAAAGAGGTATTTTATGAAAAAAAAGAAATCATTGCAAGAAATTAGTTTAATATTGTTTCTTTTGGCGGCTATCGTCATAATATTTTTCTGGTATTCCACGCAGAACAGCAGGCGCATTGAGATACGCAACAAGAACTATGCGGCGGATTCGGCGCGCCAGACAATGATTCGGGTGAATGAGGAAATGAATAATGCCTTAGAGCTTATCACTACATATGCATATTTTGTGGGAGAGGGGTTAAGCCAGCCGGTAATTGATGAGCAGACGTTAAAAGATATTGAACATAATGCGCTGTTTGACGCGGTGCTCTTTACAGACGCATCCGGAATAAACCATACTTCTGACGGACGGACTTCGGATGCTTCTGACCGCGACTATTATCAGTATGGAATGCGGGGGGAGAGTGGCAGTGCAGTCATTTTTGACTCCTATTTTTTTAATGAGACAATGGTAAGCTTTTATGCACCTGTCCGGTACAACGGAAAAATAATCGGTGTTTTGAGAGGTTCCTATCTTGCGGAAGAATATTTGAAAGATATGCTGACCACAACGTACTTTGGCGAGACTGCGGATGTGTATCTGTGCACGCAGGACGGAAGGGCGGTTGCAAGCTCCAACGGGAATGTCTATCAGGAAAACCTGATTGAGATGCTGGTGGCAAATGGTGTGATTGATGACAAGGCAGCCAGTGAGACGAAGGCAATTTTCGAGCATGGCGGCGAGGGCTCCTTCATTTGTGACACAGGCAGCAAAACAGACAATGTCTGTGTGATAGAGCTTCCGGACAATGATTTTGTCATGGTGCAGACTTTTCCGAAAAGTGTTACGCAGCGTATGATACGGGATGAAAATGTAGTGGGAATCCGTCTGGAAGTGATGCTCATTGGACTATTTGTCATTTATATAGTGATACTCCTCATCCGTGCAGGACGTGAGAAAAAACTTCTGGAAAATGAAAATCGGGAGATGGGATACATTATCAGGGGCGTTACGACACTGTTTTCACGTTTTGCCTTTGTTGATCTTGAGCAGGATATTTACCAGTATCTTGCGGGGACGCGGGCAGAGGATAAGGCATTGAACGCGACGGGCAGATATGAAGAATTTGTAGAGCATATGTGTGCGGTTCTGGCGGATGAGAGCGAGCGGGAGGCTTTTGCGCAGGCGCTGAGCCGACAGGCGGTTATCAGTGCGTTGTCAGAACAGAATGACATGCGTTTTGAGCGCCATGTTATGCGGGATGGTCAGGCAGAGTGGGAACATTTGAATATTATCTGTCTCGAAAGAAAAGACGGAAAAGCAGTGAAAGCGTTGATTATCCGGCAGAATATTACAGAAATAAAAGAAAAAGAGTTGATGATTCAGGCACAGATATCGCTGGCAACCCGCAAGGAGCGCCAATATCAGATTGCCATTACGTCCAATGCGATGTGCACGTTTGAGTTCAACCTCACAAAGGATAGGATTGAACAGGATATCATGCGTACAATTGACGGTGAGAAGGTTTCCATGCTGGAAATAGTGGGTCTGACAGTACCATGCAAGGCTTCCGAGTGGTTTGAGCGCTGCCGGAAATATGTCGCGAGGGAATCGCTTGAGGACTATGACACGATAGTCAATCTGGCGCATCTGCAGGATTGTTTTGCGCGGGGCGAATCCGAAGTAAGCGTCGAGTACTGGGGCGTGGACACGAATGAACAGGAGATTTGTGTGCGGCAGTCATTTCTTATGACGCAGGATGACAGCACGGGCGACACGATGGTAATGGTTGTAAAAAAAGAAGTTACGGAGAGCGTCAGAAAGCAGCGTGAGCAGACACAGGCACTTCAGGATGCCCTGATGCAGGCGCAGCATGCGAACAGGGCAAAAACGACATTCCTGTCAAATATGTCCCACGACATCCGGACGCCAATGAATGCGATTATAGGATTTACCACGATTGCGGTCAGCCATATTGACAACAAGGATCAGGTCAGGGACTGTCTTCAGAAAGTTTTGTCTTCGAGCAACCATCTGCTGAGCCTGATTAATGACATTCTGGACATGAGCAGAATCGAGAGCGGAAAGGTGCAGATTAAGGAACAGGACTGCAATATCTCCGAGCTGATGCACAACCTTGTGAACATTATTCAGCCACAGGTAAAAGCGAAGCAGCTTGAGCTGTTTATTGATACATTTGAGATCGTAAATGAGGACGTGGTGGCAGATTCCCTGAAGCTCAATCAGGTGTTTATCAATCTCCTGAGCAATGCGGTTAAATACACGCCGGCAGGAGGAAGCATCGCGTTTCGGATTATGCAGAAGACAACATTCCGCCACGGATATGGGGATTACATTTTTATCATCAAGGACAACGGCATCGGTATGTCCCAAGAGTTTGTGAAACACATTTTTGAACCGTTTGAGCGTGAGTCGACAGTAACCCAGTCAGGCATTCAGGGAACCGGTCTTGGCATGGCGATTACAAGGAATATTGTTGAGATGATGGGCGGGGAAATCAGTGTTGAGAGTGAGGTTGGAAAGGGCAGCACCTTCACGGTGGAAATTTCCCTCAGGCTGCAGGATATTGAAAAAAATGCAGAGCAGATTAAGGAGCTTGACGGTCTGCGCGCGCTGGTTGTGGATGATGATTTCCATGTCTGCGACAGCGTGAGCAAAATGCTCAAACAAATCGGAATGCGTTCCGAGTGGACGACTTCCGGCAGGGAGGCAGTTTACCGTGCACAGATGGCTTACGAGGAGGGAGACTCTTATCACACGTACATTATCGACTGGCAGATGCCCGAAACCAGCGGCGTTGAGACAGCCAGAAAAATTCGTGGTGTGGTAGGAAGTGATGCACCGATTATTATTCTGACGGCGTATGACTGGTCGGATATCGAGGAGGAGGCGCTGGCTGCCGGCGTGACCGCTTTCTGCGCAAAGCCGCTCTTTATGTCCGATTTGAAGTCCGCACTCCTTGCCGCAAACAATCTGGTCGAGAAGGAAGACGAGGCAGCTGCATGGACGCTCGCGGATTTCAGCGGAAAACGCGTCCTGCTTGTCGAGGACATTGAGCTGAACCGTGAAATTGCGCAAGTCATTTTGGAAGAATCAGGATTTGTTGTGGAGTCGGCGCCGGATGGAACCGATGCCGTTGCGATGGTGGAAAAGGCGGAGGAATATTATTATGACGTTGTCCTGATGGATGTACAGATGCCGATTATGAACGGATATGAGGCGACGAGAACAATCCGGAGCATGCAGCGAAAGGATGTCAAGGATTTGCCGATTATTGCCATGACTGCAAATGCGTTGGAGGAAGATAAAGAAGCAGCTCTTAAGAACGGAATGAACGCCCATATCTCGAAACCGCTTGACATGGACATCTTTATCTCTGTTCTGAAGCAGTTTGTGAAGTGATTTGCGAATGCGCAGGATTGTGCTGTCATAGTATTAATATAGTTGTGAAACGGAGCGTTCGTAATGGGAAATATAAGAAAGAGCCTTTATTTGGCTTTATTCTCGATACTGTTTCTTGCGCTGGCGACAGGCGGTTTTGCGCAGGAAAACAAGATACGTGCATCAGAATGTGCTTTGGATGAAACCTTGCTTGAGCAGCAGGCAGAAGCGCTGCTGGATTCAATGACGACAGAACAGAAGGTCTGCCAGATGTTTATTGTGACGCCGGAGGCGCTGACGAACGGTGCAGTTGTCACGTCAGTTGACGAGACAGCGCGCAATTACCTGAAAGAATGTCCGGTTGGCGGACTGGTCTATTTTTCTAAAAATCTGACTGACGCGGAACAGACAAAAGAATTGCTGCGAAGCATGCAGGCGTTTGCCATGGAAATTGAGGGACTGCCGTTGTTTCAGTGCGTTGACGAGGAGGGCGGCAAGGTTGCGCGCGTCGGAAACCACAAGGGATTTGATGTCCCTAAGGTGGGGGCTATGGGGAACATAGTGACGCCGGAGGATGCGTATGCGGCAGGCAGCACAATCGGCACATATCTGAACGAACTGGGCTTTACGCTGGATTTTGCGCCGGATGCCGATGTGTTGTCAAATCCGAGAAATACAGTGATTGGAAACCGTTCCTTTGGAAAAGATGCTGAGACGGTGCTAGGCTTTGCCAGTGCGTATTCCAACGGATTGCACGCCCGCGGCATCCTGAGTACGTTTAAGCACTTTCCGGGGCACGGCGCTACAGAGGCGGATACACATGACGGCTTTGCTTACACCGATAAGACTTATGAAGAATTGCGGCAGGCAGATTTGGTTCCGTTTGCAGGCGCCGGTGAGGCGGGCGCTGACTGCGTGATGGTCTCCCATATAGCAGTTCCAAACGTAACCGGTGACAATGTGCCATGTTCTTTGTCCTACCAGATGATAACGGAAGTCCTGCGAGAAGATTTAGGATATAATGGAATCATCGTGACGGATGCAATGAACATGGGAGCCATTGTCAAACAGTATGCGAGTGACGAGGCGGCGGTGGCGGCAGTCATGGCAGGTGTGGATGTGATACTTATGCCGGAAGATTTCCGGCTTGCGGCGGAGGGCGTCCTTGCCGCCGTGCAAAATGGCACGATTTCCGAGGAGCGTATTGATGCTTCAGTAAAACGATTAATAATGTTAAAGCTGAAAAACCCCCGCTGAGGGGGTTTTTTAAGTTATTTATCATAATATGAGGAATCCGGCTAACACTATAGGATATCAGGATAAGCATTTTTCAAACACGCCCTGGCTATGGAGGAATCAAAGTGGAAACAATGATCAAAAAAAGTAACATTTTAGTCGTAGGGGATGACAGGAAATTAAATGAGGGCATTATGCTGGCACTTAAAAACAATGTCTATACATTTTCACAGTGCAGGACGATAGCGGATGCAAGAAAAATAATGCAGAACGAGGATATTTCCCTGATACTTTTGGATGTCAATCTTCCGGACGGAGACGGGATTGAATTTGTGCGGGAAATTCGGTCATACAGTCAGGTGCCGATTCTCTTGGTAACGGTCAATATGGAGCCGGAAATCGTGACAGGGCTTGAGGCAGGCGCAAATGATTACATTACAAAGCCCTTCAGCCTGATGGTGCTGCGCGCGCGGGTGGCAGTCTGGCTTCGCGGAAAAACGATATCGGCAGAGCACTTGAAAATTGACCATTTTGACTTTGATTTTGGGAAAATGGAGTTTCGCCGCAACGGGCAGCTGGTGGAGCTGCGCAGAACAGAGCAGCGGCTGTTGAAGATTCTGTGTGAAAATAAAGGTGCGACTGTGAAGCGAAGTGCCCTGATTGACCGGATATGGCAGGGGGACAGAGCGAATGTCGACGAACAATCCCTGACAGTGGCAGTGAAACGGCTGCGCGAAAAGCTTGAGATTGACCCTGCAAATCCAGATTATATTAAAACCGTGTACGGAATCGGGTATACATGGGTGGTGAATCCATAAGGAGAAGTTAGTGTGCGCACAGCAATTTTGTCGTTAGGTTTTCCGCTTAATCCTGTGCAGCTGTGGCTTTAGGGTAATGTCTGTTACAATGACGCCGTCCCGCTGCCCCAAAATCCATTCCACCGCGTCTGCGACATCATTCGGGAGAAGATAGGACGCGGTCTCATCCCCTTCTCGAAAATCTGCATTGCGGTAGAGATTTGTCTGTGTCATGTCCGGAAAGATGGTTACTGCTTTGATTCCGTATTTTCGTGCCTCGTCAAAGAGACTGCGCGAAAAGCTGGCAAGCCCAGCCTTTGTGGCGCCATAGGCACATCCGTGGGGATTGGACTGTGACGCTGTCACGGAGGAGATGTTAATGACATAACCTGCATTTTTCTTTAAATGCCGCAAAAGCAGCTGGGTTAAAATCATGGGCGTCTCGAGATTGGTTCGCACCATCCGCTTGATTTTGTCCGGATTTAATTCTTCATGCAGCCCATAATATCCGATACCCGCATTGTTTACCAAGATGTGAACCGGATACTGTGCCGCGATTTGTTTGATGTGGGTGCACAGCTTATCTGTGTCCAGTATATCACAGACGATTGGGTGAATGCCGCTCTGCGCGCTCCATTCTGTTTTTTCAAAATTTCTCCCGAAACCGAACACCTTATATCCGAGTGCACATAGCTTTTGGCTGATTGCGCAGCCGATTCCGGAGGATGCTCCGGTCACAATGGCTGCTTTCTTTTCTACACATTCCATCGAAAAATCTTCTCCCTGTCAATTTTTTCTGCAAGCTGTTCTGTCAAAAAACTTTCCATCTGATCCATTAAAGCGTCCGGATAGTGGCAGTAGCCGCCATCCTTCTGAAAAGGAAACCAAATCACGGCGGAGTCTGGTTCCTGCCTTCGCATATTTTTTAAATAATCCTGTGAAATACGAAATGTTCCGATACTGACGTCCATAATGTTATCCATATCAATGGCGTGCAATACTTGAAGCACCATTTCATGATAGTGCTGTTTCCAGTCAGGCATGTAAATCATCGGGTCAAAACAGAGACGTACAGGACAGCCGGCGCGTATCAGTCCTGCCGCACATGCCAGACGGTCTGCCAAGGATGCGGTATGGTGTTCAAATCTGTCTATCACTGCCTGCGGTGATATTGTGTAAGCATAAATCACACGAGGATTCGGCGTGATGCTTTGCACATATGACGGATTTGCACATTTTGTACGTATTTCAATCGTTAAATGCGCATGTTTCGCTGCAAAATCACACCATTCCCGCACATAACCGATTAATGGTTCGAGTGCCAGTAAATCGGTGTCGTAGGAGACACAAAGGTAAAGCGGATGATGGTTTAACACCCGTTCTACTTCCGCAAAAATATCCTCCAGATTGACAAACACGACAATATTTGCAGACGGATACATTCCTTTTAAATAGCAGTATGCGCAGTCAAAAATGCAGTTCATTGTGCAGGAGACATAGTAAAAATGCTCGTTGCCAAAATGCTGGCAGACAGGTGCGCCCTCATAGAGCAATGTCCCTTGTCTGGCGGCGAGAATCAGCTTCTGCGCACAGTGCTGAAATCGGGTGCTTTGTCTGCTCCGGCAGAATACGTCTTTGTAGTGATTGATTTCAATGATTTCAGCAGATGGAAATTTTGCCAGAATTTTCTGCGTGCGCGCATGGTTCCGAACCGATTTCTCTACATAGATATGTGAGAAAAACGGGTTAAAATATTCTTTTTTTAAACTCTTCAAAACGTCGTTTTCCTTCTTTTTTATCTTTGCAGGGAAGCAGATTTTTCTCGTACATATCCCGAATCATCCCGATATAATTTACATCCGACAGTGCCAGATAGCGGATATACTGCCGCATGGAATCTCTCATTGCCTTGGAGCAGTGCAAGTCTGCACAGAATGTTTCAAATAGCCGCTGCTCATCCTCCTGCAGTTCGTTTTTGCGGGAACGGTGTTCTTGTATTATGGCGGCAGTCCGCGTAATATAATCCGTGATGCAGTCCTGATACTGCTCCATCAAAAGAGCAGCTTGTTCCCTAGAAAAGGCTGCCGTCATGCCATTGTCCGACACAACTTTTAGAAACGCCATCTGGTGTGGAGAAAAAAAGCGAATCCCTGCCTGATAGACAGCGGCAGCCTCCATGTCATATAAAATGCCGTCAGGCGTTGATGCAGAAAAACTGTATCCATCCTCCGCGGCATTCCATGGAAGCATTCCCGTCACAATAGCGCCCTCACAAAAATCGTGGCGGTACAGCATGTCCGGATAAAAGGTTTTTCCTGTTGCCAGCTCGATAAGCTTATTGCACAGGAAAACGCCGTCTGTTTTGTCCGTGTGTGCACAGATGCCGACATTCAAGAGCAGGTCGGCATCTGTTGGACGGTACATCGAACAGATACTGCTGACGGCGACGGCGGCAGCGATTTCGCCGACACCGGTGACCGTGAGCCGGATACCGGATGATGCATTATGAAATTCCTGAAACCAAGTATTTTCCGGATTTTTACTCAGATGAAATTGCCGGATAAAAATTTGTGCCTCACAGTACAGTGCGGTGAAGATGTATACCATGCATGTTTCCTTCCCAATTGTTTGATTTGCAAATATATTATACATTGCAGACCGCTAAATTACAATTCTTTTCAAGGTAAAAACCCCGCCCATGTTAGCTCCGCTTAGAGAGATAACATGGACGGGGGTCTAGTGTCTTATTCTCATTTAGATGAATGAATTGTAGTCAGAAACAGGCGGTATGTTGTAAGATGCCTTTGAAGTATATCCGCTTGCTGCGCTTGCCTTGGTGTTCATATAGTAGTCTACGCGCGATGCGTTGCTGGCAACATAGGAGCCATAGCCCTTGAAAAAATCCTGTACTTTGGACATGTCAGCTTTCTTAAAGGTATCCTCGTCAATGGATAGTCTGCCTTCTTTGTCCACGCTGATGCCGAACTCCTTCAGCGCTTTTGTGCTGTTCGCCGTTTTGTTTCTGATATAGGACAGATTTGACAGCACACCGGAATTGGAGCTGGACTCGGCTTTGTCAAACATATTGTTGTAGTTGTTCACGAAACTTTTTGCCGTAGAAAGGATTTTCTTGATATCGTACTCGTCGGTCTCATTGCCGTCTTTATCCTTAATCTTCGCAAACAATTCGCTGGAAGCAAGCGCCTCGCCGTCAGCCTTGAGTGCAGCAGCGCTTGAGCTAGCCGGTTTCTTGTCATCCGTGCTTGTGCTGTTGTTTGTTGTGCCGGTGGTGGTGCTTGAACCGCCGCCTGCAAACTTAATGCGCGATGCAATTGTAGAGCCATAGCTCTGAATATTGTCTGCCGAAAACAGCTTCTGCACCTTTGAGACATCAACGTTCTTGAGCTTCGTCTCATCAAGTTGAAGTGTTCCGTCGCTCTTAAGGTTCAGGCCGATTTCGCCGAGTTCTTTTTCAAATTTTGAGGTTGTGCTCATCATGTTTGCCACATACGCTGTCTTGTTTGAAAGCGTAGAGCTTTTTGACGCCGTCACAACATTGTTGTAGTTAGTCACGTAGGATTTCATAGCGGCAACAACCTTCTCGGAAGCGGTCTGACCGTTTTCGGTGTCCTCAAACGTCTTTTCACTCTGCAATGTGGAAACAGACGATTTCAGGCTGCCAATGCCGGAAGTCAAGTTGGAATTTGCCTCCTGTGTGTCCTTGGAAACTGTAGGATACATCTTTTCCTGTAACAGTTTATCGATAATATTGTTCTGACCGCGTCTCCTGCTGGAAGACGTCGCTGAACTGGAATCTTCTTCTAAAGAACCATAGTAGGATTTGAGCAGTCTTTTATATGTACCGTTCTTTATTGCATTTCGCTCAGAGAACAGACTGTACAGATTGGTTGAGCTGTTATTTGAGCCAAATGTCGAACTGCTGTTCCAAAAATTCATAAATGACATACACATCACTCCTTCACTAAATAATATAGAATCATCTTGTTATTTTTATTTTATACTGGTCCAACTGAAAAATCAACGGATTTTCCATATTTTAAGCTATTTATAGAATATATCGGATAACCGCGGGATTATGATAACCCCGCAAATGGATTTATGGAAAAAATTTTTGTTTCCCGTTTGCCTGCTGCAGCAGCACTTAGACTGGGGGGGGGCATGAACTGCCGATTATGGATGACAAAATTATCGGCAGTGTGCAGCGTGACGGCTATTCGACTGTTTCAATGGATGCAGCAATACTCATTTTTGCGATGGCGCGTAAGGGAATGGTTGTTGACAGCAGGCAAGCCATAATAGAAATGACTGCCGCTTCGGCAATTGTTAAATATGGAATCACGGTGAACTGCAAGTTATCCGTTCGGGCGGCATTTACAAAGATTGTGCAAAGATATCCAAAAATTCCCCCGACTGCGGACGCGATAATGGTCATACATTTTATCTTGTATGTGATAATTTTTTCATGGCACCCGCCCCGCTGTATGCGGTTATCACCTGATAACCAGTCAGTTCAAAATAATTCTGCACAACTGCGACAATCCCCGGCTCGTCGCCGACAATTAACATTTTCGTGCGCATACAAGAAATCCTCCTTTCACTTGCCTTCCCTGATTTTACGGACTAAAATGACACAAGTGTCAGTCAATGTCTCCTTCGTGATGAATGATTCAACAGCCGATTGGTTGAATGCGTTCAGTGGACGATAAGCTTATGATACCCAATGATAACTTCATTGCAAACGATTTAAATGCGCAGTGAGAGCTGTCCGTTTCAAAATTTCTTACGATAATGTAAGAAACAGGGCAGAACTGTAAGTTAAATCAATGGCTGGGTTTGTTCTAGAATGCTACACTAAATACAGTTCAAAAAAGAAAACAGACGAGGAGAAAAGCAAGATGACAAAAATAAGATTACGAATCATGGCAGTCATGCTAGGCATGACCGTTACGCTTACAGCGTGCAAAGGCAATTCTGTCACGCCCGATATGGAATTGGCGCAGAGCAGCGTGGAAACAATAGCGGTTCCTGAGAATGTACAGGTGGTCGGACTTGGAGAAGCCAGCCACGGCGTAAAAGAATATCAGGAAATGAAACGGGAAGTGTTTCAGGCGCTCGTTGAGAAAAATGGGTGCCGCACTTTCAGAGTAGTCTCGGAAACTCACTGAAGATGCAACAGAAAAACAGGCCATATAAA
>CAJTTO010000060.1 GCA_910579275.1 uncultured Lachnospiraceae bacterium | reverse complement strand
GATAATACGGGATTATCATTCATTTACCCCATTTTTCCCCATAAATCTTCTTATAATTCCATAGTATTACCTTTTCCCATTTTAAACAAGGGACAGAATTGGCAAAACATAAAACAGGTGCATCCAATACCTTCAACAATAACACTTCCCAAAAACAATAATCCCCCAATGCATTGCCCTTTTGCAGAGCATTAAAAAAGTACTCTGCATTTTCCGCTACCCAACCTACTGTGTCCCAGTCCCTGCCATATGCCATCAAATGAATTTTCCCAAAAAGTCCACTACATTTACAGCCCTATACTTCCCGTCCGCAGAGCACCCTAATCATTTAATTGATAAATATCTGCTCTATGCCCATTTCCCGCACGTAGTCAATCCATTGATAGATGTCTTCCACATCATATCGTTCCTGTCTTTTTTCGTCCTTTGATTTCTTTAGTGCCAATGCCATTAATGCGTATTCATTTTCCAGCAAGGTGTCAAATACTCCTTGGTCGTCTGTGTTTATTGAGACGCTTAACGACATATTGATTTTGTTATCTGCCTTGAGTATCTTGGAATTGAATCTCAGTATTGGGTGTTCCTCGTATTTTGTGATTGTTCCGATCAGGTAGTTCGAGGAGGGGTTTGTCTCTATGCCGATTCCTTCTGTTACCAATTTGGAAATCATTTTTTCCTGAAGCTGATATATGATATCGGCATAGCGATAATCTACTTTCAGTTCTTCCATCTCACTGCCTTTTTTCCGCACCTGTTCATTATAGTGATAGTCAAAGTACAGCTTCCTGAATTTTTCATTGTTTCTGATGCGGTCATTGATTTTATCGTTCAATTCATAGCGATTTAATTTCTGTAATTCTGTTCGGCGTAGTCTCTTTTGAAAATTTTTTGCATCAAGCCGGTATACCTCGGGATTATCACCCCTTAATTTCCAGCCCTGAAAATAATCCTGTACGGGCATACTGCATCTGCTGTCATTTTCCTGATATACTTGATTATAAATTTCATAATATTTTTCATTTAATTCTGCGCGCAGCCGGCTTTCGATGTTACAGCCCCAGTCATCTGCAGTGCACAGGATCCATGCAATATCGTCGAGCAGGATCTGTTTTGACATTACCAATTTATTTCCCTTGTACTTATAGTACTCATATGGGTTTATCCCCAATGCCAAGGCATGCCCAATCCTGCTTCCTCTTCCAAGTCCGCAAAAAAGCATTGTCTCATCAATTGCCCGGAGTCCGTCTGCAATGTCAAAAAAGTCTTCTCCCGCATGGTATGTCGTGTGTAGTCTTGCCCCTTTCCTCAGCTGCCCATATGACATATCGTTATTTTCAATATTGTAGTCATATGTGATGCTCGTCAAGTAGCGGAAGGCTTGCGCGAAAACCTCCGGACGGCACGCCAGTTCACTCGAGCACGCATCTATTCCGCGTATGCATCGGTTAACGCTTGTCCCTCTCTCGAGAAGGCTGGCGATTGCCTTTGTCTGTTTCATTGTCGCCGAACGGACATTATAATTGCGCGGCATGCCGCATGCGTACTCCAAATCATAGCATTTGGGAAAGTGCAAAACATATATTAATTTGCGGCTTGCTTTCCTGTTCTCGCCACTTTTCGTCTCGCCACTTTTCGTCTCGTCAATGACTTTTTCGTTCTCCTTGATACATTTGTACAGCTTCACTGCTGTTTTCTTGGGGCAGATACGCGCTTCCAGAGACATCATATTTTTCTTTTCAAGCGGTTCACACAACGCCAGCTTTATGAGTTCCTTTTCATATTCATGCTGTCCTTCGATAAAAAACTCTTTCCTGTCCTGATAGTTAGAGAAATTGGCAAACCCGACCTGACGGTTTATCTGAATCAGCTCTCCCCTGAAATGTGTGCGTATGGATAAATACTGGTAAAACATATTTTTCTGGTAACTGTGAAAGGAATTGTCCAGACATGCCTTATAACACTCATATAGGAATTTCCGCTCTCCCGCCAGCAAGCGGCATGCGTTATTGTTTCTGTCTATCATATCCTTCTGCAGCGCATAGTCAAGCAGTGCCTTTCCGTCAACTCTTGCCCCATATAAGCTCTTAGCCAGCACTATCGCATCCTGAATCTCCGATGTATACGCTTCGATACTCATACCATGCTTTACTTTGTTGAGAATATTTGTCGTTTTCTCGATTAAATATTCATCCATTCTAAGCCATGCAAATAAATGTATTCTGAGCAGCGCCGCTCTCTGGCATTCCGCGTACAGGCTTTCTTTTTGTCCCCCCTCCAGAATTCTGTCAATGCTGGCTTCCTGCAAAGCCCCGCGTATTTTCTTAAAATCATGCCTGCGCCCTTCTATCAAATTCATCAGACACATCCAGTTGAGTTCGAATACTTTTGTGGAGCCGTTTAAATGAAAATGATTTTCTGCCATTCCTTTTTTCAAAATATTATGCAGCCTGTCATTGTCACTTACGATAATAGGAAGCCATGCAAAAAACTGCGTTGTACTGCCCCTGTTCAAATCATAGTCGGCAAGAAACGCACATGTGAAGAAGTCCTGCCCCATCTGAAGGGATATTTCCCTCCACCTAAGCATCTCGTCAAATTTACACCGAATTTCGTTATTTCCATAAATCAGCATTTTTCTGGACGCATCCGTAATGAGCTGGAATATACTTGTCTCATACCGCGCGTCTGCCTGCATTGTCTGTTTCATCAAGTGGAAATTGTTCATTCGCTCATCCTCTGACTGATGTCGGAAGACCTTTTGCGAATGCCACATATAGAGTTCCTTATTCACCTTCGCATAATCGTGCCGCTGTCTTGCGTCTGCGCAATGATATGTTATATTGGTGTAAAATATATCCTTGAATACTATTTCAAGATTTCCTCTTTCGATATCCATTTATGTTCCTCATCCCATCGTAAAACTGCAGGCAGAGACATTCCCCATCTACTTTTCTATCTCTCCGGCCGTGTCAAAAATCCGCAGCTTAAGAACTGTCCAGAAATTATCTGTGGCAAGGAAGATTTCGTTCCATAATCCCTTGGTCCTACACTTTTGCTCCATATACATGACGACATGTCCTGCATGTTCCAGCAGTTTCATTTACGATTCCTTATTCAAGCCAACGTAATTCCGATTAATATTTTGCATTTCCTTCATAATATCCTTATATTCATCCAACAGCTCGTCAGGTAATATCTCCTCGGGATTCCGCTGGTAGATTTCTAAAATATCTTTATAATATTTGCTCAGCCATTGAATATCACCTTCTAAAAGCCTTTCATTATCCACTACAAAAGCATGACTTATATTGATTGCAAGTATTTCCAGATTCTTCTTGGCATTTTGTGCATTCTGAGTCACCAAATATAATGAAACTCTTTCGTAGTTACTTTTCCATTCTTTTGTTTTTATACTCCCTCTTAATTTTGCTTCAAACTCCTCTACCATTATTTTCGTTTTTTTTCTTTCTTTCGCGAACCATATATTCCTATTAAAAAGGTATGCATACAAATCACTGATGTTTACCGCCGCATTATCCCCATAATAGAAATACCGTAATTTATCAGCGCCTTTTGTAAATCCCTGCTTTTTCATGAAATTTTCCACATTGTCAAAAAACTTTTCAACCAGTTTCTTCGTCCGTCCCCCTTCAGACGCTTCTTTATAGTCCCTATTTTCGATACAATAGTCCAGTATTTCCAGCAGCACGTCCAAATTAGATACCAAATTTCTTGCCAGCGCAATCGCATCCTCATTATATTTTTTCCAGCTTTCCAGCTTAGAAATGAATTTATTTTTTTCAATTCCAAGCTTTGACATATTGACCTTTTCATAAATGATATCCAGATTAACCATTCCCACCAAGTAATTTTCAAGGCTGATTTGAACTTCGGAGGCAAGTTGGTAATTGTCAAATATAATGACACCGTCTGATGAATACGGACCATGATAATCCTCTTTTTTATATATGTTGGTAAGCAGACCTAGAAGCGTCCATGGCAGCATATTTTTCTCGATGTCTTCTGTCTCGATCCTTGAAACCATATACTTATCCGATGCAGCTCGAATGCAAATTCCGTTTTCATCCTTGTTTATAAAATTATAAAGCTCAAAAAAACAGTCATATGTATCAAACGCAAAACGCGTTCTGTCCAATTTCTCAGTCTGTTCCCCGGGCAGGATATTGGCAAAGCGGTTTCCCCAGATATATCCGTTGAGGAGGAAGGACATTCCGCCGTAATTTCCCTGCCTTAGCAGTTCATTCAGCCTTATTGTATAAATCGTTCGAAATCCATATGCATATCGTTTTTCTTTTCTATCATAAACATTTTTATCAAATACTGCAAACCATTCCATTGACTCACAAAACTTATTATTCTGGCTCTTTTTTCCGGAAAGGCTTAAAGAATCCTCTCTTCGCCGCTTGGAATTATTAAAAATCTTTTCCAGCCACCAGTACGTGTTAAAGTGCAGATCGTCGATGTCCATTCCTGTCATTTCCTGCATCTCATCCGCCATTTCCGCATATTGCAGGTTGTCAAGCCACTCCTTCTCAAAGTAACGCCGAAACCGTTCTATATTTTTATAATATATTTCATCCTTGCCTGACGGATTCTCCATATCAATCAGCATTACTATCAGATTGATCATATCGCGCAAATTGTGCGGCAGCAAAAAGCTGCTGCCGTTTTTTTCGGGCAGAAAGCGCATTCCTGTCTTTTGGTACAACAAATCCAGAATGGGCACTACCAGCTTATGGGAATCACTCTGCACGGCACTGCCGTTGTTCCTTGAATCCCAAATCACTGCGCCGTCCGCTGATTTCTTATACGCGATATGTGTATCCGCAATCTCCTGTACACTGGGGAGGTATATCCTTCTTGCAATCGGAATTAATTTTGCAGCATAACGCTCAGCCATTGTTTTCGTCTCGTCTGCAATCATGGACTGCGCGCCCGATTTCGTCAGCATTTCAAACTCATGCAGATTCTTTTCCTGCACACAAAGCTTTAACTGCTCCATTCGGACTGCCATGATAATGATTACCTGCGGTACAATCAAGTACTTTCTAATTTGTTCCGCCATTTTATATACATCGGAGTTGCACAAATCCAAGTCGTCAATGGCAATAATAAGGAATTTCTTCGCGGATACGCTCGTTTTTTTCTGGCACTTTTCCATAAATTCCAGATACTCTGCGACCAGTTTCTTTAACTCTCTTTTTAAATTGGTACTCTCTCCCAGTTTGGATAGTTTGCTTATGTTTCCTTCATAGTCAAACTCGTCATCCAGCATTTTCGTCTGATTATTAATCAGCGACACGCATTTGTAGACCTTCTGAAACTGGTCTATTAACGACTCTCTCGTTCTGGAATCGACACACGTGTTATCTTCATCATATTTTTCTTGAAATTTGCTGAATATCTTTGCCAGTATGATATCAAGTACATTATGCACATTGTCGAAGGTCGACGGATCTATTATGACAGGATCCGCCAAGTAGATGTTGTTCATGTGCTGATTGCGATACTCCTCAAAGAACTTACTGTCTCCATAATCAACATCCCTGGAATAATTGCATGCTGCGTTTACAAATGTCGTCATGACACTGCTTTTTCCCTCTCCTCTTTCCCCGCAGAATGCAATGATGTTGTTTTCATATTCGTGGTCTTTCCACATATGGTTCCTTTCATCCGATGCGCCAATAATTTCATTCATCATTGAAGCTGCGCGCCGATACTGCTCCAGAAACACATCATCATTGTCAATGTGCTCATTTACAAAAATGCGGAATTCGTTTTCTTTTATGATCGTTAATAACTTTTCTTTTGTTGTTTTCATGTGACGCTCCAATCTTATTTTTATAACGCAGCATATGAAATTCATACTTTTCCACAAAAATCATATGCGAATCTATAATAAAATTATCATTTTTTACAAAACAAGACAAGGGACAGAATTGGCAAACACCCATTGCGCCAATTCTGTCCCATTAAACTTTATTATTTATTCCAACACCATCTTTTGCTTTGCCGCCCTGTCAATGCACGGCTGCACCAATCAGGCACGCTTTCCCTTGAAAAGCAAACCCGTATTTCCTTATCCGCCGCGGTTCTATGCCCTCCGCGATGAGGTGTGCCGCATACTTTTTTGCCTCAATCTGTGACAGGGCATTTGTAAGTGTTTCCTGTAAATCCTTTTCCTTTCCCGGCTTGTGCACCTTAAATTCTATAATATATGCATCGTCCTTTTCCCTGTCCACAGGTGTGAGCATTACGTCATAGCGCCCGAATCCACTCTCCCTGTTGGAGGTCAGACGGAATCTGCCATCAAGTTCTACCATAAGGCCAAGCACAAAACCGTGGTAAAAGCGTTCTGGCGCATCTTTTGACGATGCACTTTTCGCCGTGTCAAAATTTGAGAAAATGCAAAGCGCAATGTCATTCATAAACTCATTCATGGAATCAACGTCATCCATGAGGAGCGCCTTGATGAAATCATTGTATACCGTCGAAGTAACGCTCTGAAACCATCCCTTCACCATGCTTCTAAACATTTTCTTCACCTCGAAGTTTGTGAGTGACAGTGTATATAATGCATCCTGTTCGTCGTTTGCCTTTATGGCTTCCACATGAAGTACTTTCAAATATCCCGTGGCAACCAGCAGGCTCCAGACCGCATTGGTATTGTCCTTTAGATGCTCAAACGCAATCTCCTCATCCAGCGCTGTCTCAATGCTGTCCCCTTTCAGCAGTTCCTCCATCATGCGCTTTATATTGGTGTTTCCTTGCTGTATTAATGTATTTACCAGTCCATTTCCACTTGTGTTTGACCAATATGGCTTATATTTTCCATTTTCGCTGATAAAAGAAATAATTGACCACGGATTATAAATATCTGTGTGACTGCCAAATGTAAACCCGTTATACCACTTTTTCACACCTTGCTTTTCTTCCCCCAGTTCCATATCCTCAAGAGCCTGAAATACTTCCTCCTGCGTAAATCCAAAGGATACTGCATACGCATCCGAAGTTGTCGTCACTACTTTTAAATTATTGAAATCAGAAAAAATGCTCTCTTTTGATATTCTTGTTATGCCCGTAATCAATCCGCGTTCCATGTAGGCATTCGTCTTGAACGTGGCGTTGAACAGCCCCCTAAAAAACTCTGCCGCCTCGCTCCAGTAACCGGACACCCATGCTTCCTGCATCGGCGTATCATATTCATCAAGGACAATAATGACATTTTTCCCATAATAACGATACAAAAACTCCGTTATGGCATTGACTGCTCCGGAGGCAACTTCATCCCCCATGCCCGGCTGTATATCCCGAAAATATTTTTTCTCATTGCTGCTTAAGATACTGCCGTCAAGCAGATAGCTGTTCTGTTCATACAGTCTTGCAATAAGTTCCGTTATTTTGTACTTCATTTTGTCATATGTGGACGCTTTAACATTTGCAAAGCTTAAAAATATAACAGGATATGTGCCTTGAACCTGTCTGTACTTTTCCTCCTTCCATATGGAAAGTCCCTGAAACAAATCCCCCCTGTCAGCATATTTATTGGAGAAAAAACACTCCACCATGCTCATATTCAAGGTTTTGCCAAATCTGCGCGGGCGGGTTATGAGTGTCACCTTATCCGCGCGTTCCCACCATTCCCTGATAAAATCCGTTTTGTCTATATAAAATATGTTCCCTGTCCTGACTTCCTCAAAATTCTGATATCCGATGGCCGGCTTTCCCTTATCCATACCCTACCTCACATGTCCTTTATTATGCCTGATACATTATAACCTTATCATAACACAAAAGCTGCCGGATAGGAATTCCTTTCTGTACGGCAGCTGATTCGCTGACAGGCTCGTTACAGAACACCTTGTGCCCATAACGATAATTTTTGAAAAGCAAACAAGTGCGTTGCACAAATGGATTATACTTGCATGGATCTTCTTTGCACTACAGGTTTTCTCTATAATGCTACGCAAAAATGATATCATACGGATCGTCCAGTATCTTGTTAATATCAAAACCACTTTCTCTAAATTCTAACTGCCTCTGATAACACAGTACCTGTTTCATCTGTTGGTAACCAATGGCAAGATTAAATTGTGATATCTGGCTCTTATTACTCAGATGCATCAACCACGCATCCACATCCAGCGGGCGGTCTCCGCACCCCTCCAAGTAATTTAAAAATTCTTCCTTAAATGTTTTCATTGGCAGCAGCAGAAACAACGCGATGGTGTCTGCTGCTATTTCTTCCAGACTTTGTGGTATCAGCGGAATGGCATAGCTGCATTTTAGAGATGTTCCCGACTGGTTCAGCAAAAAACGCCCAACCGCATTTGCAATCGTGTAACGCTGTGTCTTGTAGCTGACTTCATTGTCAATCGCAACATATGCTTTCCCATCCTGCGAAGTTATAATGCCAAGAACACGGCTAAAGCTTCTGGGTTCTTCTCTGTTCAAGCTTTTCTTCTCTATTTTCATTCCCAGGTGACTTGCAACCAGTTCTATGTCAATCGGAAATTCAATCTTATAGCCTGATTTCTTATCATTATTTTCTTTTATATCACTCTCGCCTGCATAACTTGCCTCTATCAATTCTTCTGTGGCGTTCGCGATTCCCAGATAATTCTCTGCTGTGCCCTCTACCGTTCCCTTCAAACATTGGATTTGAATTTCTGTTAAATTAAATTGCCCCATCCTTATATCCCTTCTTATATATTTAGCAATTCCAAAAAATTATATTGATGTTTCTGAAATAATAATTTTTTTCTATGATATTTTATCACATTTTTATACACATTCCAAATATTATCGTAAAATTCTTCTATAGCATCCATATTCGAATTACTATTGTTTACTTGTTTGGATGTCCACTCAATTAGATTGGTACGCTCACTAGAATTTGACCACGAATGCTGCATAATTTTTGTCATATTCTGATCTATTTGTAAATTTTCTAAATAGTCCCACATATATTTCCACTTGTAGCACTGCCCGATTAAAATATCCAAATGCCTATGCAGTTCCACATACTCCATATTTTTTGGATTCCATTCACCTTTCATAATATGCTGTGCATTTATCACAATACTAGAAGTAATGTCCTTACGTAACTCCTGTATTTTTACTGGAGTCATCAGATCTTTTTCCTGCATCAGCTTTATATCTTCCGCTGAGTAGAATCCAATTTCCAGCATTTTAGTATCCTGCTCATGTGTTCTATGAGCATTTTTAAATTTTTCATTTATTAAAGACGAGTATCCGTTTCTTAATCGACTTCCAAAGGCATCTCTTCCAAGAGGTATCTGTTCATTTTTGCAATATTCACTATGCTGCGTTTTAAATAATTCTTCATTCATTACCGCTCTATAGTTAAACTTTAGGCAGGCATCCAGCAAGTCCGCGGCTTCCAGCAGCTGGTCTTTAATTGAAACATATTTTTCATTTTCCTCGTCTTTCTTTGCATCTTCTGCTAATTGTACAAGCTGTACAACAGCATCACCATTACATGGCATTAGCATGAAATCAAGATTCTGTCCAATATACTTTTCTTTAATATTACATACATCCTCTTGTATCTTGTCTACCCGCAAAGATTCATACCCCATCCATACATTTCCCGCAAACCTTTTTGCATGTGTCTGGCTGTTTCGCTCGCTCATTTTCTTAAGCAGCCTGTACTTGGCGTTGATATTATAAAACACACCCCCTGATGACTGTCCAGTTAAAATATGCACTTTCAGGTTTCCTTCTTCATCGGCAAAGCAGGCTCGAATAGATACAGACTGCAGCAGTTCCAGCACAAGATCGCTCTGCTGCACTGACTCAAAGCCAATAATACTCCCAATATTTTTCAAGAAAAAATCTGCCCATAACTCTAGTTTCTTTTCCCTTTCCTCCCACTGGATACTTTTTGCCACAGAGTCCTCCAAAATTTCTATCAACTTAGATTTTGAAATTTTTACACCATCCTCTGGGTCAATGTCTTCCTTTGCACTTTTCAGCCAGACCAGCGTGTTAATCCATTTATCCCCTTTATCCCTTCTCTTGGACACAACTGCAAATTTATTACTCCTGTCATAAAAGTCTGCAATACTGATATTCACGACATCCAAAACATGAAATTTACTGTCCAGTCTCGCATGCAGTTTAATTGCCTGAACTGTCCCGCTTATTTCCGACATTTCCGGCATGCCGTAATTTTGCATTGCCCTCTCAACATGCCGAATCGAATCTTCCCACTGTTTCTTTTCATTCTGTGCTTTCTTGGAAAGATATGTAATGTTGCTATTCTCATACTTACGCATATAAAAATTGTAGTATAGGCTGACACCTACCAGCTGCCGCTGCCATTCAATCTGCTCTTTCTGTAATGCTTCCTGTATATTTTTCTTAATTTTCTCTGCCATTTGCAGGCGCTCGTCTTTTTCATCGCCTACAAACTCCTGTCCTGCAAGCAGCTCCAATACTTTCAACAGGCTGGAATAAATCTTGGGGACAATAACCGTATCTACATACTCCTCTCCTTCTTTCGTAAGACCATTGCGGTTTAATTGAATCAGTTTTCTTCCCTTTCTGCCTCCCTGAATGTCAATATATTCCAAAAGGTTTCCGCTTTCTTCTACATAACGCGTTTCTATCAAAACTCCCTTATAATACAACTTGCATGGTGATTTAGTCATCTGCAGTCCTTCTTCTACCAGATAGTCGACTCCGATACAGGCATTGACGGACACATCCTCCAGCCAGAGGTTGACCCGCATACTCCACAAGTCCACCATACAGACACCATTCTCTATCTTGAAAGAAATTATGTTGTTATTCGCATTCATCTTATTGTCTTTACGGTACATCCAGCATACATTTTTCTTTAATTCATCCTCATTATACCTTCCACACGATTCACAATCATCAAAAACAATCTTTGATAGTTTGTTATTCATCTGTTCTTTTTGCTCATCTCCTAAATTAAATCCCACATATGCGTAAACCGGAAATAGCAAATCCTCCAATTGTCTGTCAATATCCAATAGTATTTGTACTGTGAGTGCAATAATATTGCGCTGGATTTTCTTATCGTCATACTCATCTGCAAATGGATCAAATCCGGTCCAGGCATCCATAAACTCATTTCGCACTTTCTTCCTGTCATGCCCGATAAAGACATCAAATTTTGTACCAAATGCCATTGGTGCTTTCTCCGGATCCCTTGGTTCGATATTAATATAACCTTTCTCACCATTTGCACCGGTAAGAAATTCTATCCGGTAGCGTTCTCCATTTCTGACATAAGTGTCACAATAAAATCTATCGCTCACCAAAAAAACAGACTGTAGCCCAATACCAAATTCTCCTGTTGGTCTCAGCCAGTCCGGTATTTCCCGTAACAATTTTTTTCTTTTCTTGTAGCTTGTTCCAACGGATGAAATTGTGCGCAGAGATTTCGAATGAATTCCAGTTCCATAGTCCCTGATGGAAAATAGAATTCCATACTTTTCTGTCTCCCCCTCTTTCCCGGGAATGTTTTCAATGCTGACCGCCTTAAACTTACCAGATTCCTGTAACTTACCACATTGCATGGATATCTCTATGGGATATTGTATGGGATTGATAATTTGTGAAATATTGACAATGGACGGCAACTTATTTTCTGTCTGGTTGCGCTCAAAACGCAGCTGGGGGCTGGTCTTATAGTCTTCATAGCATTGCAATTTCGTAGAATCAATCGCATTCTGCAACAGCTCACGCACAAACGGAAAATATCCCGAATAGATATTTTCACCCTGTAATAAGGAGAAAGCTTTCTGCTGCGATATCTCAAAGCGGGCCATGGCTAAGTCTAACGGTATTTCTGTTCCTTTCAAAAGTAACTTCGGAATGTGAAACGCTGGCAGAGCGCCGCTGAATCCCCTTGGTGCGATACTGGACCAATGATAACTTGCCGCTTGCAATAGATTTTCAATTCCGTCACATTCGTTTTTAATCAGACGCATTGCCTCACGCGAATCGCAGTCAGCCTCAATCTGTATTTCCTCCGGTGTGATTTTTAGTGTTCGGATTGCCAAATGTTTTTCATAGTGTGCCTGCGACTGCGTTGGCAGCTGCCCTAAAAATCTCTGCGCAAAAGGGTGAAAACGGTCATTGTCTATGTCCAACGCATCCCCTAACTGCAGCAGAACTGCGACAAATCTGGGATGAAGCATATCATTTTCATATCCATTTTCTTCTGCAGGCAGTTCCATGATATGTCCAAAATGCCAATCTGTATGTAAGCTGGCGCAGTCTGCGATGCGAAAGAAAATTCTCATCGGAATACCCGACATGGAAAACTCTGAACGCAGCTTATCACCATCCAAAAGCCAGTCCTTAATACTGCTGGCTGCTTTTTCTCCATGCCGCTTTCTCTGATACTCCATCAGCAGCTGCACGACGGCATAATACGTTTTCAGCTTTTGCTGGTAAAGGCTTTTTTTCTCATCATGATACTCCTTTCCCTCATAGTCAATTTCCTCATCTTTTTCTTTATAATATCTGTTTTTTTTGAGCTGAATGGCTGCCTCTTTCAAATCTTTGTCGACACCTTCTGCCAGCTGGTCAATCATCTCGACAAACTCATCGCTCTTTACAATCTCTTTACGGTCTCCCGCCAAAATTGTCATGCCGATATCATGGATATAAACCGTATGTAAAATTGCAAAACAATCCGTTGCAGTAAGCTCTGCAATGCGTTCTTCCCCTAAAATGCGCTCAATATTATGCAGCACAGCCTCTGCATGGGAAGCATCATGCCTGCTATAAGACGGAAACGAGGCCAGAGTCAATTCCAGCAGCCGGATTAACCAGCTCTTATTCTGATGCCACGCATGCCAAAGCGTTGCACTTCGCTCACTTTTATCCGGATGCTTTTCATACATCTGAAGCTGACGTTCAACAGTCAGCTTTCCATAACTAAACTCCATATCTTCCTTATACTTGATTTTTCTTTTTTCTTCTGACATAGTTTTCTTATCATCTCCCAGTACAATTCAATATGCGCCCTCATTTTGCCAAACGCTCTCTAATACTTTATTATAAAATCCCATTGTTTATTCTTTTTGTTTTCTATATACTCTGCCTTTACACGCACTTCCATTCTTCACTCAGACAGATAGTCAAATCTGCCAAGTGAAATATTCTATTTCGCAGGCGCTTCCATCAAGATAGCGAACTCTTTGATTTCAAATTGTCCTTATCAAATATTTTTTGCCATTTCGTATGTATTATCTGCATATAGTCCTCTATCGTCTGCAGATATATCGCTGACCGATTCTCATCGCGGTATACTCCTGTTCCAGATTGAAACAATACATATTCCCGTTTCAGAAATTCTGCCGCGGAACGATAATTTTCCCATTTGGATTTGGCATTTGTAATAGCGAGCATGGATGCCGCCATAGATGTTATGGAAGACAGGAGCACGGTAATCAGCTTATACTCACAGCATACTACCAGCACTGCGTTCACCAATGGGCACAAAATACCGATAACCGAAAAACAATAATAAATCCATTTATTGAAATTTGCTTTTTCAACATACCATTTCAGCGCATACACTGTTCTGATTTTGCACATTTGTTCCGGAGTGACGTCATCCGAAAACAGGCACAGTACTTCTTTCCACTCATTCATATTTCTTTCCCCCATTTGTAAAAAATCCTTTTTTCCAGCCTGAAAGCATCATGTACTTTTTATCAGAATAGCATTTCCACCGAACGCGAACAAGGGACAGAACTGGCAAAAAAAGTACCAGACTTTCATCTGATACTTCTTCCAAAAATTCCTGAAAATGCAGGAAAACGGTGACAGTGTTACACTGATTACCCGCCCACGCCTCAAAATACTATTATTTTTTTACCCATGGAGAGTCTGGTGAATTCAATTTTTTCTTGCACATATTTTGATGCCATGGCATAATATAGGTGATATCGACAAGACTATATATGACCATAATTCTGGAATGCATATTTACATTTGCATATATAATTCACGCATGAATATAAGACATGTGACCGCACACAATAACAAAAAAGGAAGTGATTCTTATGGTGTTAGCACAAGAAAAAATCTATACTATTAATGATATTTATGCCCTGCCTGACGAAACTCGTGCCGAATTAATCGACGGTCAGATTTATTACATGGCGCCTCCCAATACCAGACATCAAAGAATACTGTCTTTTCTGCATTTGGAAATAGGAAATTACATTCGCGCAAATAAAGGCTCCTGTGAAGTCTTCCCTGCGCCTTTCGCTGTTTTTCCCTTTGCAGATGATTCCAAATACCTGGAACCAGATATCTCTGTAGTCTGCGATAAGCATAAGCTTAATGATCATGGATGCAACGGTGCCCCCGACTGGATTATTGAAATTGTATCTCCCAGCAGCAGCCCTATGGATTACTATACGAAATTATCCCTATATCGTTCTGCGGGCGTAAGAGAGTATTGGATCGTTGACCCCATGAAACATACTATTCTGGTTTACGATATGGAGCATGATTCTGCACCCACTGTCTTCTCATTCTCCGATATTGTAAAGGTCAATATCTATGACAATCTATATATTAATTTCAGTGAACTGGATTTAGGTATCTGACAAGGATTTCGCAATATATGAAATAACAGTTGCATTTGTCGCCTTTATCTGCTATTTGACTATTGCCTCTGTAAACTTGTTCCTATTTGATGGCGGCAAATCTGCCTCAACTGATTTTACAATAAATGTTCAAATTCCTGTAAAGGCTTATCATGACACAAAAACTGCCGGACAGAATTTATTTTCTATCTGGCAGCCCGCTTTCTTCAGCATTTGAGAAAACAATATTCCTTACAAATTAAAAAACACCTACGCACAACCTTTATCTTTTGTATAATGTTTTTATTCTTTGTTGTGTGTAGATGTTATTTTGTAGTGTAACACATTTTTTCTCAGAATGCTATTCATTTTTGATAATTATTAATTCTCGACAAATGATTACATAGCTGAATAACAGCACTTGTTGAATTTCAGTCATCATTTTCGAAATCATAATTCTATCCATTGCAAATGTCTGTTCTGAAATTCTCGAAGCTAATACGTTACGTTTTCAAAGTGCAAATTAAAAATGCTGCTTTAAATTGCCCGTTTGCCGGGCAGCTCATACCATAGTTTCTTTAAAATGCTGTTTTTTTAATAGCTTCAATATGCAGCTCACCATGGCGTGGAAGGATACCATTCTATCAACTCCTCATATGTCAAAAATGTACTTTCATCATCGATCATTCCCTTATCCAGTATCTGTTCATGTAATTCTTCATACATAAACTTCAAATATTTTCCTCTGTCATAATCCTGATTTTTTTCATCATACGCACATCGTTCTTTAGCAATCTCTACCATTTCATCCACTTTGATATTCGTATCTTTACATACTTCTTTAATATAATATTCAGCCCTTCCACCCTCGATTCGCTGTGTAAGCATTGGCACTAACCAACTGACCGAATAGCAAATAATAATGATTAACAGCAGAATTGCATGAAGGTCTCCACGCTCCATGGCCCACACCAGGTTTCCCATCAGCTTATGCGGTCTTCCATATCTATTTTCATCCATATCTTCGCGTTTGCCCATGAAAATTATTTTATTCCTAAAAAAAATGAGACACGCATAGACCACTGAATGTATCACTATAAAAATCCATTGTACAAATCGCATGGTCTCGCTCATTGCAAACCACGACATCCAATACACACTTGAGACTAAAATCACAGGAACCATGACCACAAATATCATATAGACATGGTTGTGAAAATGTTGTGACAATGAATAAAAAAAGAGAAGCGCCAGCGTAAGGAAAATAAAATAACTGGGTTGTATCGTCAGATGCAGATTATGTATATAGTAATATATGGAATAGCATACGATCAGTACTACAGAGATAGACGAAAAGAAAAAAGCATGAAACAAATGCACCATATTCAGTTTCTGGTTCAGCCATTTTATGTCCGCATCATGATCCGGCAATACTTTATGCAGCTCTAAGCTTTGATAGGAAAGCGCAAGCCATACGCAGGCAGATATCAAAACGGAAATAATTCCCTCTATTTGAAATTCTTTTAAATACGAAAAATCCCCAATGATATCATGCGCAATTATGAACATTGCACAGGCACTAAGAGCCCCTAGCAAATTATAAATTCCATTCCACTTGACATATGATTGTTCAATTCGGGCACTTCTCTTTTTTCGTTCCCATGAAGCAGCAGCAGGAGGAATCAGCGCGAAGATCAAAATATAAAAGCAAATGCCTATCCAGTTCCTTTGCGAAAAGCGCAAAACAGCCATTACAAAACGGCTGTCCAATGACAGGCAGCCAAGCACCAGGTAGACTATAGAAAATGCGGACAAGCTTCTTGAAATAACCTTGCTGACCTTTTCGGTTCCGGAACCCAAATCAACTTTTCCGCACAGACATGAAACAGCCAGTCCAATAGCTTCTAATATGCTTGATAAATCCAGTTCCACACGCATCTTCAATTTCCTCCCTTGCCGATTATTGCAACATCGCTCCCTGCCGCATCACTTCATCTACAACTCTATCATTAGTGCTCAAGTAGTATATACACATGATATTAAACAGCACACAGACAATGAGCAGAACATAAAAAATTGTTTTATGCCATTTTTTAAACTCAGAAGAAACGACTTTATGCCCAAAATATGCCGACAGACGAAAACCAATTATAAAAGACAATATTACGAATATCCCCATAACAGCAGGTCCCAGTCCATTTACTGGGAAACTTTTGGCTCCCAAAAAATGCGTTACCAGCTCCTGATCAAAAGTCGTGATGGGGGAATTCACCAAGCTGTTCCGCAAGTTCTCCAGATATCCCAGATATCCCCGGAACATCGCCACTTTTCGCATATTCATAGTAAACGTATACAGATAAAGCGTTGTAATGGCAGGCGGTAGTAAACACAGTGTCGAAATTGCTTTATCATATATCTCTTGCGCAGACTCTTTCTGCCGCTGCACCAAAAGATGGATAATAAAAAGTGCAGTAAACCAAATCCCGCCCAAACAGATGGCTGAATAGTATGTGCTTATATTTTCATATTTTTCAATCTGTCTCGTATATTCAATGATTAGTTGGACAATGTCACTAACTTCTGTATTCATCCATTCACCCTCCTATCCGTAATCCATGTTGTTATATCGGCTGCCGAAAAGACTGCCCCCCCAGTATAACTCCTGTTCCTATGCCAGTCTACCTAATAACAGTAAAGCATTGTGCTAATTGTATAATTGTATGTTTTATCCAATCTTTTCTTACGTCAGAATAACACAATTAGGCAAAATGAACAAGGGACAGAATTGGCCAACATCTGCTTCTGCCTACTCTGTCCCTTATAATTCAATTTATATTCCCTGAAATATTCCATGTAGCAATGTCAAGCGTCCAGGGCATATCCAGCGCAATTTAAAAACATCTACACACACTAATTGAAGACAATAAAAAAAACATTGCGCTCTGCTGCCAAATATGCTATATTGAACATAGAAAAGGGGAAAGCCATAGAAGCGGCTCCCCCTCCGAATAACAACTTCTTACCTCGTAAGAGGCAAGCCGTCACTATTGGTGGTAGTGGCGGCTATTTTCTGCCCTTGAAGATTGTGTAGCACAAACTCACAAGGGCTACAATGAATATTCCAGTCTGAATCAGCTCTGAATATGTAATCATTGCTTCACCCTCCTTCCTTTCGTCTGGAGGGCTACTTTGAACCCTCCGAAAAAACAGAAGGGGTAAAGCCGCCTTTGGCTCTATGGTTTCCCATATCGACAATATAACACAATTTCGTCTATCGGGCAACCATTTTATTTCCTACACTTCCCCAAAAGACACATAAGAAATTTATGGTTCTGGCGTTCCTGCTCTGCTGCCTATTCTTTGATTTTTTGCAATTTTTCTTCAATCTCTTTTTCTTTTGCCGTAATCCCCTTTTCTTCCGATATCCTTATTCTTGCTTTGCCGCAAATTGTCATTTTTTTGTTTATAAATTTTATAACACGCCCTCCAATCATGCGCTTTCGCAGTGAACTTTTTCATCAATTTTTTACAAATTCTTTTAATTTAGTATACCATCTCCTGCCATAGCAAAAAAGAGGCAGAATTGACCAACATCTGCTTCTGTCTACTCTGTCCCTTATAATTCAATTTATACTCTCTGAAATATTCCATGCAGCAATGTCAAGCGTTCAGGGCATATCCTGTGCAATTTAAAAACATCTACGCACAGCCTTTATCTTTTGTATAAAATGGTTACTATTTGCTGTGTGCAGATGCTTTCAGATAGTATAACATAGTTTCTTTAAAATTGCTATTATTTTTTGAAATAATTTGTTACAGTGTGACAGTTCCGGTGCGCAAGCCTGAGATTATTTAGTGTCTGCCGCATTGCCTTTTCTCATGCAAATCCGGTTGTAATTGAATGTCATCCCAGCTGCCGGCAGAGGAAAATTTTTATCTCCACTCCTTCCTTTCTAAAAGTATGGGGAGAATTATAACAAATGGCAATGTAAACATATTAGACGCGATATATCTTAAACTAATAGCAACAGGCGTCGCTATCATGAGTGTTGCCCATACTCCCAATTGTGGAAGAAATAGGAATACCGTCTTCCAGCTATAATGCTTCATGCAAAACCAAGCAGCAATAAAAAAGAACCAAAAAAACCATGCGCAGCTGATGAAATGTCTTGGAGTTACAAAATGCTGAAAAGAAAAACCAAACCATTTCAGAAAGTAATCCGTTTGCACAATACCATAATTATCATTCCAAATAAAAGTTTGCACATAAGCAACATCTCCCGAAACATCCACATTCCAGAACCCCAATGTCTCCATTAAATATGCTTTCACGTATATAAATGGATTTTGCCTCAAAAGCGCTGCCCAGAGCTGTAGAAATTCTGATGTATGATCCAGCAAATACTGCTCATTCAGACCAGCATACCATTTCAAATTATCAGCCAGCATCGGGGAGTAATGTTCCTTAATGTTTTCATAAGGAATAAAATTATTTATTGTACTTTTTTGTTCCTCTGTAATCACTCCATCATATGCAACAGCAGCTCCAATTTGCTGCAATGGTATACCAAAATTTTCTGCCACCGCTGTTTGCTCTATTCCAGTCCAATTGTAAACAGGTCCTTGGATAAGGCAAATAATAGCAAGTGTCAAATACCCCCCCGCTATTTTAAGGTATGTTTTCTTTTTCCATACCTTTCTGCCAAATAAAGGAAAAAGACACAAAACGGATAGTGCCACAACATAAATACCATTATTTCTAGTAAAGGCAACCAAAATCATACCAGCCAAAAATCCCATAAATGTTTTAATATGAATACTCCCATTTTTAATCTCAAAATATATATCCACTACAAACATCATCCAAAATAAAAACGCCATGCAAAACGGAGTATCCTTCCACACCGATATTGCATATAATGGAATTAGCGGAAAGAAGACAAAAAATACGGAACATAAAACCCTTATCTTACGGTTCAATTTGTGGGACAGCATCCATGAAATCCAATACAAAAACTCACACTGTATCAAAAACATCTGGCCAGCTGTAAATAGCCCGACAGACCAGGTTAGATCCTTTCCAAACAAAGATCCTGTTTTCATAGCCAATCCAATTAACAACGTATATAAGAAGGGATGACGATTGGTTAACCTTCCATTTCGGACATACAAAATACTTTTATATGTATCAGAATATACCCCTCCCGGATAATATGTGTGCTCTCGGAAACTCGAACCCCTTGTTTTATAAGGCTTCAGAAATTTCCGA
>CAJTTO010000059.1 GCA_910579275.1 uncultured Lachnospiraceae bacterium | reverse complement strand
GACATTTCCGTTATCAATCCATCTACAAAATTAATCTTGTTCTGTGTACTGATTTTCTTATACTGTGGATATCTCTTTGATAAATAAATACCACACTGCAGTCTGCGCCTTTCTTCTTTTGCAGTAAAACGCTTAACAAATAAATAATTCCGATTATCCTGCATTAGTCCTTTTTGGTCAGTCACAACATACTCATGTTCTTTCTGAATAGGAAACTGCACTTCCCCCTGCTTGATATGCTGCGAATAAAAGAGTGGAATTGCACCTTCCTCCGCATCGTCACGAAGTATCTCGCGATTGCGAAAATCAACTGTCAAGCCTGTTTTCATTTTCAACCCAATGTCCGGCAATGTTTTATCAAATCTATGTAGTCGTTCCAATACAGAAACTTCTTTTTCACCTGTTACTAAATAAACGTAATAAGCATCCCCCGAAACCACAAGGCTATACGGCACAGTCAACGAAGTCAGATTATCAAAATCACTATTTGACTGCGAAGAAGTGATTGTAACATCTTCCGGCGTTTGATTTGTCTTTTTTACTTTTATTATGATCGTTTCCTGCAAGACATCTTCTTTATCAAACACCTTATTCCTGCTTACAAATAAATGAATATGCTCTAATTTCCCTTTTGTCAGAAAATATTGTCTAAATCTCTTAAAATAAGCCCCCGAAGTCCATGAGCGAGGGATAATATACACCATCTCCCTCTCATTATCAAGATTAAATAATCCCATTGCCGCAAAAATGAAGTATAAATTGGGGGCGCCATAACAGACCTCCGGCATAGCCGTTGCTTCCGGCGCATCTTTAGGTATCTTCATATATGGAGGATTTCCAATTACAAAATCATATTTCTCAGGCTCAGGATTGCCTCCTAACATATGATTGAAGTCTAAATACTGGCTTGTAATATAATTATCTGTAATAATATTAATTTCAATGTCTTTTTTGGTATTTTCTTGATAAGTATGCAGGTTTTCTCTTAACAATCCCAAAATATTGTCATCATTCTCATAACAAGTCAATTCTATCGTCTGAACAGAAGCCATCCGCTCCAATCGTTCCAAAAGCGCACAAGACAATATGCCTGAACCTGCTCCTGCGTCTAAAATGCGAACCTTGGACAAATTTTCAGGAATAATATATAGTCCAGCCATAAAACGTGCTGTTTCTTTGCTTGTAAAAAACTGACCATATTTTTTACGGTCTTTTTTAGGCATATCGTCAATATATTTGTTTGTACGTTCAATAATACAATCTAACATCATTTACCTTCTTCTCTATAAAGCAACTATTCTGTGTCCTATTCTACGAAAATTTAACAACATTTTCTTACTATCTTATTTTTAGGGCAATTATTTTTGAATCATCCTTTGTTTCTAATGTTCCCTTATCCAAAAAACAATACTGCTCCAATTCCTCAGCAGAACAACCCGTTTCTTCAACCAACTGATTTGCTGTAACAATATTATTATCCAACAATAATAATATTGCCTGCTTATGTGCAAACGGCTTTTCAATTGGCATTTCCTTATCTAACGGCTCTTTTCTCCAATACACTCTTGTTGTCATTTGATCCTTTAAATATTTAATTTGATTAGGGGACAAAATGCCAAGCGTATCACATCGGTAAATCATACAACCAATAGATGCTTTCCACTTCGCCTTTAGCTGAATAAAATGGTCTATAGAAGTCGAAAACACATCTTTTGAATATGTTTCTTTTGGTAAAAGAAACGCACCTGCAAACCTGTCTGCCTCATTTTCAAGTTTTTCATGAATTGCACTATTTTTTAAATCTTCCTCCGAATAGTAATCTGAATGCATAAGTAAATGTCCTAATTCATGTGCTATATCAAACCTAATTCTAACATTGGTATCCTTATCACTGCTTAAAAAAATAAATGGTTTATTGTCAAACCATACTGAAAATGCATCCAGTTTGTTTAACCGTAATTGCATTTTAGAAACCATTATTCCTTTTTTTTGAACAATACTTATCAAATTATCAACAGGTCTGTTTCCTAACCCCCAATATTTTCTCAACGTCATTGCATACTGCTCTATTTGTTCATTATCCAATGGATTAATCCCATCGTCTTCATAGATTATTTTAGGCAAGTCCAATGTAGGAAAATCAATATATTTTTCCAAATAATCATTAATTTCTCTAAATATCTCAATCTTTTCTCTTGCAGCATTTAGTGCCTTAACTTTTGTTGTTTTTTTACATCTAAAAAAAACAGCACTACTAGCATTTTCATTCGCTGGCATAGGTTTATAAAAAAAACTTGTCGGATATTTTAGTACACTAGCAATCGCATTTAAAATTGCCTTACTAGGGGCATTCTTACCCATTTCATACTGGGAGATTGCTTGTTTACTTACCGAAACCAAGTCAGATAATTCTACCATCGACAATCCTCTGGAAATTCTTGCCTGTTTTATCCTATATGGTACAACCTTTTTTTCGTTTTCCATCATATCCACCAACATTCTATATTATTTTTTCAATTTCATCTGATAAATTCTTTTTTAAAGCAACAATTGATTCTTCAACTAATTCTTCTGGCACATAATTCTTATATACATTTACATCTGCAAGAAGATTAACTGTATATTCAGAACCTGAATAGTTATCACTTGGAAGTACAATACTTAAGTGTGTCATATCTCCAAATTTATATCCATATGTAATTTGTGCATATTTTTTACTTTCGATCACAACAGGATACTCCCCTGAAAGATCAAACGATAATTGCATACTTAACCCTGCATTTGATTTTGCAAATTCCTTTTTATATGAAGATTTGGACAATAATTTAAAAGCGCCATTAGTTCTCCCTAAATTTACAATAAAATCTTTTGTTTCTATACATAACGCCTTATGCTTATAACTATTAACTTGTTTCATGGAAACAGAATAATTCGCTTTAGGGTTAAAGGCTGAAGCATTAAACTGCCTTTCTATGGCATATGTTCTTAAATGTCCAAATACTGTTTCTCTTTTTTCAAATGAAAAGAAATCCTCATTTTTTTTCTTAAATTGCTCAAAAGTTCTAATTGCCACAATCATGTTATTATAAGTGGTTGCTTTAAAAGCGAATCCGAAATTTTCTTCAAATAATTCAATAATTCTGTTTTCCATCAAGTCACCTCTTTCTGCCAAGAATTATATATTATCAAGCAGTATAAGTCAATATATTTTTATTTTTTTTATAGTTTTGTCTAGTAGAGCGGTTTGTATTTTTTTAATTAATCCGGAATATTATTACAGCCCCTTTTCCATGCAAAAAATAACTGCCAGACCTCGAAAGAATCCGGCAGTTGGTGTAAAGTATGAGCAAACACATTAACTTACAGAAAAATTATAGCTTAAATCAAAGCGGATATCAATTAAAACTTCCGCTAAATATTGAAACCATTATTCCGGAAGATGATTCTGTGCGGTTACTCAGTCAGTTTGTGGAGGCAATGGATTTGACTGACTTATATTCTACTTATGAAAGAATAAATTCAGTATCCCCAAGAACACTTCTTAAGATTGTGCTTTACGCTTACATGATAGCTTTATGCCCTTAAACAGAGTGAAAATGTGGTCTTTGTCCATGGCATTGGAAAAAGAAAAACGCCGCTTCAAAAGAGCATTGAAACCCTCGAAGATTATCTGTCCCGATTCAAAAAATATAACCATCAAATACATATCTGCGGCGGACGCAACAGTTATTCCAAGAAAGACTACGATGCCACTTTTATGAGGATGAAAGAGGATGCCATGGGAAATGGACAGTTAAAGCCGGCATATAATCTCCAGCACGGAGTGGATTCCGAATATATTACATGGCTCACCATAGGCCCACAGCCAACAGATTCAACAACATTAATACCTTTTTAAAAGATGCGGAAGAACATTTGGACTTTAAATATAAAAACATAACCACTGATGCAGGATATGAAAGTGAAGAGAACTATGCGTTTCTTGAAGAAAACGGGCAGTTATCCTATATAAAGCCCGTCAACTATGAGATTTCAAAAACACGCAGGTACAAAAATGACATGGGAAAAATAGAAAATATGGAGTATGATGCGGAATCGGATGTCTATATCTGCCGGAATGCAAAAAGGCTGACGCCAGACCATGTAAGGCATTCCAAAAGCAAAACAGGTTATGTAAGTAAAAAAACGATTTACAAATGTGAGGACTGCAACGGATGCCCGTATAAAGCTGAATGTATCAAGGGCAACAATTGTAAAACGTCGTTGGAAGAAAGGACGAAAACACTTCAGGTTGCCAAGACATTTCTAAAATACAGACAGGAAGATTTGGAACGAATCCTCTCGGAGGAAGGCATCCTTTTGAGGATGAACCGGAGCATTCAGGCAGAAGGCTCTTTCGGGGATTTAAAACAGGACATGCAGTTTCGGAGATACATAAGCAAAGGAACGTCAAATGTGCTTGCGGAAAGTATACTGCTGGCCATGGCAGGGAATATCAATAAACTCCATAATAAGATTCAAAAAGGCAGGACGGGGACTCATTTGTTTCCAGTAAAAAGCGCATGATTTTAAACATCTTAAAACAGACATTCAAGCCATGTGGAATGGCTTATTAAAGTATGCTCTTTTTATAGAATAACAGAATAATTTGGAGTTTTCCATGAAATCACATATAAAAACAGTAAAAATAAAGCTGCCGCTTCACGAATTTCCATTCGTTAAAGCGACAGCCCCCTTTTCTTTTATTCCTGATTTCCAGCTGTATTGTAAAGATTGTTCAGATAGTCGATAACAGTGTCCTTGATTTCTGCCTGTGCCATGTAGCCGTCACCGTAGTTCTGTTTCATGTTTGCCACATATTCCTCGCCATTTTCTTCTGTCATCTCTGCGATAACGGCATCCATGTCAATCGAAAGACCTGCATCCTCATAAATAGCCTGATATACAAGAGCAGTCTTTACAGTCTCTTTCGCGCGCTCCCGCAGCTCCTTCTCATATGAAAGCTCGTCCTTAATATCGTCGGTTCTGGTGTCCCACACATTTTGATATGCTTCCATTCCATAGGATGAGAACATCTGATTATAATATTCCATCATGTTTTCGTCATCATATTTTGTGACAGCCTGAATCGTTTTCAGGTATTCGGACGGATAGGATTTGACAGCGGAGTTGTCCATGATGTAGTTCGTCAGATACTCCTCAAGATGCTGTTCATAAAAACGGTTCTTAACGGATGTGCGGTACTCCTCGGCTGACGCATAACTTTCTCCGTCGTCATTGGTCAAATTTTCCGCAACAAATTCGTCCGTGAGTTCCGGCGTTGTCTTGATGCCGTTTATGGTAACTGCAAAACTTGCGTCCTTGCCGGCAACATCCTCGCCGTCGTAGCCCTCGGGGAATGTCACCTCAACAGTCACATTTTCGCCGGGTTTATGTCCGATTAACTGCTGCTCGAAATCATCGACAAAGGATCCGGAGCCGATGGTCAGGTCATATCCTGCACCGTTGCTGTTTCCGCCTTCAAACTCGACGCCGTCAATCGTGCCCACGTAATCAATGTTTACTTCGTCGCCGTCTGCAATCTCGAGGGAAGCGTCCGTGCTAAGCTCCTTGTGGGATTCGAGCGTGGCGTTGATATCCGCCTCTACCTCCTCGTCTGTTGCGGCAACCTCCTCAGCCGGCACATTGATATTTGCATAGTCTGCCAAAGTGAGGACATCCTTTACATTGACACCGTCAATCTTTCCGTCTGCAGTCAGACCGGCACTGTAATCGGAGTTTGATGTAGTGCGGATGATTGACAAATAAATGCTTTTTCCGGCAGCAAACGCGATGACGGCTATAATCGCGACTGCAATGACAATGCCGGTAATCCTGACAGTGCGCTTATGGCGGCGCCCCTTGGCAACCTCCTTCCTGCGCTCCTCACGCTTTGCCTTGCTCTTGCTTATCTCTGCAGTTTCTATTTTATTTGCTTCTGCATTCTTTTTTTTGTCCTTTGCCATTTCTATAACCTGTCCTTTCAATGATTTTCATGAATAAAATTCAAAACCTCATATTAATTTAACATAAAAACCAAAAAAAATAAAGAGGTTCACAAAAAATCCTTATTTTGAGAGAGATAATACTATTACGGTTACTTGACAATAGTGGAAATATCAGATTATACTATTATAAGGAGCAGTGTGCCGGAAAACAGACAAGCAGATGTGCGACAATGCATTGGTACATTGGCGTTTGGCATGTTGCAGACTTCAGGGGGAATAAAAAAAGAATTTGTGTGCATAAATAAGCAGAAGGGAGTAAATGCCACTATGAACGTAGAAGATATTCCAGTACCGGCAATGGCGGCGATCAGAGTCAGCAAAGAGGGGAAATCGGCTCTTTTTGAAACGACGATTATTCAGACGACTGACAATAAATATATCTATACCATGCCAGTGCGGGTGGACGATAAACTTGTAAACTTTGAGGCGAAAGGGCTGCTCAAGGAGATAAAGATAGAGTTTGCGCCATTTGAATTCTATGAATGGAGAAATATTTCCATTATACGGTTTGTCGAGGATGGAAAGAGCTATCTTAGGATCCGGACGACGACTCCCGGAATTCGGGCGATGGCATGGCCGGATAAACCGGTGACATCGCAGAATCCAAAGAAAAAGAAACAGATTATTCAAGACAGGGCGCTTGAGGCGGCAAAGGCAACACAGACACAAGGAGAACAAAATTGAGAAAGGCAGCGATAATTCTAGCAGCGCTGATTGGCAGCGGCTGGTTCGCCGCAGGCGTCACAGGATGCCAGGGCGATGTATCCTCGCAGAAACCGGAGGATTATGTGAGTGGTGTCGTGAGCGACATCAAGGCGCAGGCAGTGGAGGAACTGAAAAAAGCCTTTGCGGATGAGGTGGAGGATTTTTTCAAGAGTGATGATTTGGCGGCTTCCCTGGGTATCAGCAGCGACGAGCAAGGGAAGCTGGAGGAATCCATCAAGGACTATATCAGCCAGTATAGTCAGGATGAAGAAAAACTGAATGAGGCAAAGGAATCACTGGATAAACTGTTGGAGAATGCAGGCGAATTTTCGGCTGACGAACTGCAGGACAAAATATCAGATATTTTTCAGAATAAAGAATGACAAATAAACCCGTATGCTACAGCATACGGGTTATTTCTGCGCCTTGTTTGGTTCGAAGGTCGTAAAATACGTTATTGATATAGACAGTCGGACGTGATAAGGCATCCTCGTGAATTTCCGTAATTCTTCCTTCAAGATTTCCGGTCACGCACACACGCCTGTCCATGTACATCTTTGCGATGCGGGTAAGAATGGGTGTGATGTTTGGCCCGTACTTGTCGAGTCCCTGCTCCTCAAAGACACGGATAGCCTGAAACGGCGTGAGTGCGACACGCTGCGCCCTCGGATGCGTCATTGCCTCGTATGTGTCGGCGATGGCGGCAATCAGGGCGAAGGGGTCGATTCGGTTTTCTTTTAAGCGTGCCGGATAGCCGCTTCCGTCACAGCGCTCGTGGTGCATGATCATGACGCTGACAACATGGGGCGGAAGCTTTCTGGACTTTACAAGCTCATAGCCCAAGTGGATGTGGTGCTGCATCTGGATAAATTCCTCAGGCGTGAGCTTGTCCGGCTTCCAGAGAAGCTCATCCGAAATTTTGGTCTTTCCGATGTCAAAGATAAACCCGCAGACGGTCAGATTGTCCAGATCCTCGTCGCCCATGCCAATCCATTTGCCAAAGACGTAACAGAGCAGACCACAGTTAAAACAGTGGTTATACGTAATCTCGTTTTCGTTTGGCATCATGTTATATAGGTAGTCGAGCAGCTGCTCGGCGTTATGTACGCTCGATATGATGTCGTCGCGCAGTGAAATGAGTTTGGGAATGTTGAGCTCCAGACCGGTATCAAGGGTGCGCATAATCTTGTGGAACAGGTCAAGCGTCACAGCATATTTGTCGTTGAAGTGCTGGAAATGGGGATGCTGGTGCAGATGTTTGTAGCGTGTCATGTTAATTTCGCTAGGCTCGCTCAGTAATATTTCATCAAAGTTATATTCAAACAAGGTCTGGATGTTCTCCTGCGTCAGTACGGTATTTGCCTTAAAAACAATCTCGTCTGCAGGACTGTAAATATCCTCATAAAGAACCATGTCAGGTTTCAGTGACTGGGTTGATAATTTGTACATAAAATTCCTCCATACCGCTGACAGCCTGCAAATTTGGCGTCAGCACAAATTTACCGTATAAAAATTTGACTGCATTAAGCAATTTTATAACAGTTCTAAATGATAGTAATGCTGTTATGTTTCTATAGTATCATAAAATATGGTAAGTTGTATATACAAAACTGAAAATTTATTGTGTGTAAGATGTTTCAAATTGGTAAACATAACTAAAAAGTTATGTTAATTTGCACAATTTGGAAAATAAGGATTGAAATATAAAAAAACATATGCTACTATTTAGAAAAAGTTAATATTTATTGAAGATAAGGGCTTTTCTTAAGGAAATATGAATGTGTATCCAGTTATCCACAAACTAATGTTGATATGTGTATAACTTATCCGTTCATAATAATTTTACATAATGTATATACTTTTATGAAAAGGATGGTTCAGTTTCTGCGCCGGCGTCATATAGGGAGAATGTGACAGGGTAACGGAACTAATCATAGATGAACTTTGATGAGATTTGGCGAATGCCAAACGCACCTTGAAAACATAACGACTCACATTAGAAAACGGATACCGGACTTCGGTTCGGATATCTGTCGGGGACTACGATATGTTAATGATGCGTAACGGTGCGGCTGGACCGGTGCGCCGTTACGGGCCTGAAATGAGGGGCGGTCTGAAATTAGCATATGACATTGGAAAGGAGAGCCGTCCGCGCGGCGGGCGGTTACGAAAAGGGTTGAAAGGGGAACAACAACATGTTAGTAGCAAAGAGAGAAGTATCTGAGAGAATTGATATTTTAAACAAGAAGCCAATGATCAGAAAAAACCAGTCTACAGGAGAAATGCTGGCAGGATTTTTGGATCCCATGTCAGGGGCTTTTGAAGTAATCATGGAAATTAATGATGAACAGGACATTGATGATTTTATCGAGGAGTATGACTTGTCAGTCGTGATGATTTCGAAAATGTGAGCCGGATGAACAGTGACATACAATTGAATACAAGACAAAAGGTGTGGATCAAAGTTTGAAAAACGGGGGCAGATGGGAACTGCCCTCATTTTTTATGCGTAGACCTATGCAGAGGAAAAGAGGTAATTTGATGAAAAAGAAAGAATTTTATATTCCGTCGAGGGACGGGGTGCACAGACTGCATGTCGTGCTGTGGGAGCCGGAGACAGAGGTAAGGGCGGTCGTGCAGATTTCCCACGGTATGACAGAGATGATTGAGCGGTATCAGGATTTTGCGCTGTTTCTGAACAGGCATGGCTATGCGGTGATTGGAAACGACCATTTAGGGCATGGCCTGACGGCTGGAAATGACCGTGATTTGGGGTATTTTTGCCCGCAGAACATGAGCGCAACGGTGGTGGCTGATTTACACAGGGTGACGAAGTACGCGAAAAAAAGGTATCGCGGGCTTCCGTATTTCCTGCTCGGGCACAGCATGGGCTCTTTCATGGCAAGGCGGTACCTGATGACTTACGGGGACGGGCTGGACGGGGCTGTAATCTGCGGAACAGGAAGCCAGAGCACGCTGGTACTGATTGCAGGGAAAATCGTGTCGAATACCCTGCGTGTCATTGTGGGTGACCATTACCGTTCGCGGCTTCTTCGGATGAATGCGTTCAGCGCATACCAGAAACGCATCCCTAATCCGCGCACCGAGAGCGACTGGCTGACAAGGGACAAAGAGATTGTGGATTTCTGCACCAAAAATAAATATTGCAGTTTTACTTTTTCCGTCAACGGCTACAGGACACTTTTTGACGTGCTCTCCTTTATCCAGAAGGATAAGAATGTCAGGAGGATTCCCAAGGAACTGCCGCTTTATTTTATCGCAGGCGGTGAGGATCCTGTAGGAAATTACGGCAAAAGTGTCAGAAAAGTCGCGTCCGCATACAAAAAGGCAGGAATAGAGGATGTCTCGCTGAAAATTTATCCGGACGACAGGCATGAGGTATTAAACGAGCTTGACCGTGATCAAGTGTACAGGGATGTGCTTGCATGGCTTGATGCCTGTAACAGGAAGCCGAAGGCTGAACTGTTACAAGATTTCAGAATAAAAAATGATACAGGGGAATAGAAAGGGATATGACAGGATTACGCGCTGCGGGCGGCAGCCTTGGAGAAGACGAGAGATATATGCGGGAGGCAGTGAAACAGGCGAAAAAAGCGTATGCGCTTGGGGAAGTGCCGATAGGATGTGTGATTGTACATGACGGCAGGATTATCGGACGCGGTTACAACCGGCGCAATACAGACAAGAATACGCTTGCCCATGCCGAAATCACCGCGATAAAAAGGGCGAGCAAAGTGATTGGCGACTGGCGGATGGAGGAGTGTACACTCTATGTCACGCTTGAGCCATGCCAGATGTGCGCGGGCGCGATTGTGCAGGCGCGGATTCCGAAAGTCGTGATGGCGTGCATGAATCCCAAAGCAGGCTGTGCGGGCTCCATACTCAATATTCTGGACATGCCGGAATTCAATCATCAGGTGGAGACAGTGCGTGGTGTGTGCGAGGAGGAATGCGCCGCAATGTTGAAAAATTTCTTTCGGGAACTGCGTGTCAGGAATAAGTTGGAAAAGTCCGTGAAATAAAAATATTTCTTTATTATGTTGATAATGTATGGTACACTAAGTCATAATATAATTTATCGGCATTTACAATAATGTTGATTTTTGCAGAAATGGGGGACGATGAATGGATGAGATAGCAGTGTTGATACCCTGCTACAACGAGAGCAAGACTATCGAGAAGGTTGTAAAGGATTTCAAGAAAGCGCTTCCTGAGGCGGTGATATATGTCTATGACAATAATTCAAAGGACGGGACGGACGAGATTGCGCGCCGCGCCGGGGCTGTCGTGCGCTACGAATATCAGCAGGGAAAAGGGAATGTCATCCGGAGGATGTTCCGCGAGATCGATGCAAAGTGCTATATTATGACAGACGGGGATGACACCTATCCCGCTGACGAGGCGGGAAAGCTGTGTGATGCCGTTTTGAAGAGAAACGCGGACATGGTTGTCGGGGACAGGCTTTCCTCCTCCTATTTTGAGGAAAATAAGCGTCCGTTTCACAATTTTGGAAACTCGCTTGTGCGCGGGACGATAAACAGTATGTTTAAAAGCGACATACGCGATATCATGACAGGCTACAGGGCGTTCAGCTACCAGTTTGTCAAGTCGTTTCCGGTGCTTTCCAAAGGATTTGAGATCGAGACCGAGATGAGCATTCACGCGATTGACAAGAATATGCATGTGGAGAATGTGATTATCCAGTACAGGGACAGACCGGAGGGAAGTGAGTCAAAGCTCAATACCTACTCCGACGGGTTCAAGGTTATCCTGACAATCATGAAACTGTACAAAAATTATAAACCGATGGGATTTTTCACATGGATCGCAGTGATTCTGGCGCTGGTTTCGACGGTATTCCTGACTCCGGTGATGGGAGAGTATTTTGACACAGGGCTGGTGGAACGGTTTCCCACGCTGATTGTATGCTGCTTTGTGTATATGGCGGCGATGCAGTCGTTTTTTGCAGGACTGATGCTCTCCACCATGAAGCAGAAAAACATGCAGGACTATGAGATGAACCTGATTCTCCTTGACAATGAATACAAACACAAATTAAAAGAAAAGAGTGACGGTTCGGACGAAGACTGAGCGTCACAGAAAAGTAGATATCATGAATATACCAATGAATTATGTGGCTTTTGATATAGAGACCACGGGATTAAGTCCGAAATACGAAAAGATTATAGAAATCGGTGCAGTGCGTGTTCGGGACGGGCAGGTGCAGGACACTTTTTCCACGTTTGTAAATCCCGGAAAAGGGCTTCCGGAGAGGATTGTGGAGCTTACGGGCATTCACGATGCGGATGTCGCGGACGCACCGTATATGGAGGAAGTGCTGGGGACGTTTCTGGCGTTTGCGGGCGATGATGTCCTGCTGGGGCACAATCTGATGTTTGACTATTCGTTTATGAAAAAAGCGGCGGTGAACCAGAAAAAGACTTTTGAAAAGTCCGGAATCGACACACTGCGGATTGCAAGAAGATTTTTAAATGATGTGGAAAGCAGGTCACTTGGCTTTCTGTGCACGTATTACCAAATTTATCTGGAAGCGCACAGGGCGCTCAACGACGCGATGGCAACGCACGAGCTGTACCAGATTCTGGCGCGCACGTTCGGGGACAAGGAGCAGGACACGTTTCAGCCGGTACCGCTTGTCTACAACGTGAAAAAAGAAAATCCCGCCACACCCAGACAGCTTGCGTACCTGCAGGGACTTGCAGGGCGCTACCATCTTGAATGCGACGGGTTCGTACTTGCACCTGTTCCGTCTGTGACAGATGAGCAGATAGATTTGGAGACCATCACCAAAAACGAGGCGAGCAGGCTTATTGATAGGATGCTTGCAGTTTTTGGACGATAGTGTCTTTCATGAGCGAGTGCAGTTTATCTGCCTGCGCAATCAGCGACTCGATTTTTTCCGGCGTTCCGGCTTCGGTGTATAGTTCCGCGAGCAGATAATAACTCTTGCTGACGTCAGTTCCCGTGGAAACGGCAAACTCAAGGACTTCCGCCGCCAGTGCGTTTTCCGAACATTCATGGAGCAGCTCCGCAAGTTTTTGCAGAAGCGTAACCATATTTGTGTAATGAAAATCGTAGCTGCTTAATATATTAATATTAGCGGTTCCATATTCCAGCTTGAGATCCGTGTTGGTAAATCCTGTCAGATTGACAATCTTTCCGGAGGACAAGTCTCCCAGATCCTTGAGACAGTTTTGGATTTCCGCTGTCATTGACGCGGGCGCCATATGCAGTATATTGTCCGGAATTGTGATGTAATTGAGGTTGTCGAGCGGTTTTTTTCTGGTAAAGTTAGCCCGCTGTTCGCGATCCCAGAATGCGCGATCCATATCTTTTTCTTTCTTTTTGGCTCTTTGCAGAAAGAAAGTAAATAACGCACATATAATGATAAAGCTTGAAAAAATAAAGAAATTCATATATAATATCCTTTCGAAAAGGGGTGAACAGCCATGATGAACATGAATAATAAGAAAACACAACGCACAATCGCAGCTGTTATCGCGGTTATTCTTGTACTGGCAATGGTAATACCGTTGGTGGTCAGTGTTGTCGGTTAATTTTCCAGAACAATCCGCGTATGTGATTGGTACTGAAACGATTATAATATAATCGTCGTATGAATTGCAACATTTTTGTGGTGGAACAGTTATTTTAAGGAGAATTTCGGGGTTATGAAAAAAATTGGAAAGAGCGTGGCATTGTTACTATCGTCTTTGGTACTGGCGGTTCTGATCGCGGGTACACGGTGTCCGGATGCGGTTTTTGCAGCATCTGATGACGGGACGATTCTGGATGGCGTGTACATAGGGGACATTTCCCTTGCCGGTATGACAGCCGACGAGGCGAAGGCTTCTGTCCGGGAATTTGTTGAGGGACTCAAACAAAAGAACATCACTTTTGGCGCGGTTGGCGACCATTATGTTGTTGTTACCGCCGGCGATCTGGGGCTGAACTGGGTCAACGAGCAGGTGATAGACGAGGCAGCCCAGCTTGGCAAAAAAGGAAACATTGTCAGGCGGTATAAGGCAATACAGGATTTAAAACACGGAAACAAGGTTTACCGTCTGGAGCTTACCCTTGACAAGGATTTAATCAGGGCGGTGCTTGAGGAGCAGTGCACGGAGTATGATGTCCCCGCAGTCAACAATACGATGACGAGGGTTGACGGGCAGATTGTTGTCGAGCAGGGGCAGACAGGGCAGAGTGTCAATATTGAGGAGTCCCTGAATAAGACATATGACTATATAACGGGGGAATGGGATTATCAGGATGCGTCGATTGACTTGGCAATCAACACGGTCGAACCCAGAGGAAGCGTGGAGGATCTGGAGCGGCTGACGGATGTGCTGGGGACATTTACGACAAGCTATTCTACCAGCAGTTCGGCGCGGTGTAAAAATGTGGAAAACGGATGCCGCCTGATAAACGGAACACTCCTGTATCCGGGAGACGAGTTTTCAACGTATGATGCAATCAAGCCTTTTACGGAAGCAAACGGGTATTATCCGGCGGGTTCATACATGAACGGCAAGGTGGTTGACAGTCTCGGAGGCGGTATCTGTCAGGTTTCGACGACATTATACAATGCGGTTCTTCTATCGGAGCTTGAAGTGACGGAGCGCAACAATCATTCCATGATTATCACATATGTCAAGCCGTCGATGGACGCTGCCATTGCAGAGTCGGCGGGGAAGGATTTCCGCTTTGTGAACAATCTGCAGAATCCGGTTTATATAGAAGGAATTACAGAGGGAAAACAGATTACATTTACGATATACGGCGTCGAGCAGAGAGACCCGAGCCGCGTCGTGCGTTATGAGAGCGAGACGCTTTCAACAACACGTCCTGACCACGAAGTCATTACACCTACCACAGGGCAGGGTGTGGGATATATCAGCGTGGAATCCGCACATATCGGGTACACGGCGCAGCTCTGGAAGGTTGTGGAGGAAAACGGTGTTGAGGTGAGCCGCGAAGTGATTAACAAGAGTTCCTACAAAGTGTCACCGCGGTCTGCCGTTGTAGGCGTCAACACAGACAATCCGATTTACGCGCAGCGCATCAATGCGGCTGTCGCTTCGGGAAGCATTGATGTCTGCAAGGCTGAGGCAGCGGCGATTAAGGCGGAGATGGCAGCGGCGGCACAGCAGCAGGCGGATTTGGAGGCATATTATCAGGCGCTTCAACAGCAGCAGCTAGAGCAGCAGGCACAGCAGCAGGCGGCAGAACAACAGGCGCAGCAGCAGGCGCCACAGCCGTAAGTAGTTGTCATTTGACTGATTTCAGCGTTGCGGTATGTTTTTGTCTGCTGTCGGCGTGCGCAGTTACAATACAGAAGAAAGCAAAAGGGGATTTGTAATGAATTGCGGGAAATTAACAGAGAGCATATATGAGCGCTCGGTTATCAAAGTGGTGAAAACAAATTCAATAGAAAACAGGAAATTTTACGATGGCGCAGGACTGGGGGCAGACTGCGCCATTTTGACGGGAGAAAAGGCATCCGGCATGATGTCCGGTCAGGCGCTTGCATCGGGGCTTGACGCGAAAGTGGCGGTGCGTGCATATATGGCGGCGGTAAACCACGTAATTGCCTGCTGCGCGAACGGAGCGGCATCCGGGCTTTTTGACGCGTATGCGAATATGACACTGGTTGTCCCGAAAAGGCTGCGCGAAATCAAGGTGCGCGGCATGATAGGGGAGACAGCCGTGCAGGCGGAGGAGACGGGCGTTCCGATGCTTAGCTGTAATGTACAGGTGCTGGATTCCGTGATGGAGGCAGTGGCAGTCTGCGTGGTAAATGCCGGAGTCGAGAACCGATGTGACGGCAAAATTGTGCCGCTGAAGAAAAAGGCGCATGCCAGAGAGGACATCGTGATGACGAAGTGGCTGGGGCTAGAGGGGACAGCCGTTGTGGCAGCAGGCAGCCATGATAAGCTTTGCGCGCGTTATCCGGCAGACATTGTGGAAGAAGCTGCGGATTTTTACCGATACCTGTCGATTGCAACGGAGGCCGCCACCGCCGTTAAGTCCGGCGCAGGTTATCTGCATGTGCTGCGGGAGGGCGGTGTATTCGGCGGACTCTGGCAGCTGGCGGCGGATAACGGCGTTGGACTGGTCGTAGACTTAAAGCGCATACCAGTGAGACAGGAGACAATTGAGGTATGTGAGTTTTTTGACTTGAATCCGTATGAACTGCTGGCGGGCGGAAGCGCGCTGATGACATCCCCAAACGGCGGGGAACTGGTGCGCGCACTCGAGGAAGCGGGCGTGCCTGCGGCAGTGATTGGGCATACAACGCAGGGCAACGACAGGCTTATATGCCATGACGGGGAATCGAGATATCTGGAACCGGCAAACGGGGACGAAATCTATAAATATTTTCAAAGTAAAATTGGAGGATTGGAACAATGAGAGAACAAATTTTATCCATTATAGAAACGAACAGCAGAATTGACCTGCACGAGCTTGCCATCATTCTTGGAATGGAGGAAGCGGATGTGGTCAACGAGATGGAGCAGATGGAAAAAGAAGGCATTATCTGCGGTTACCACACACTGATTGACTGGGAAAAGACGTCCATAGAAAAAGTGAACGCACTGATTGAGGTTCGCGTGACACCGCAGCGCGGAAAGGGCTTTGACAGCATTGCAGAGCGCATTTACAAATATCCCGAGGTGCATGCCGTATACCTGATTTCCGGCGGGTACGACTTACTCGTGAGCCTTGAGGGAAAGACGCTCAAGGAGGTGTCGAACTTTGTGTCGGATAAGCTCTCCACACTGGAAACGGTCATCAGCACCGCGACGCACTTTATCCTGAAAAAATATAAGGATCACGGCACGATTCTTGACAGGAAGGAATCTGATGAAAGGATACAGGTGACACCATGAGAAATCCGTTATCGAAGACAATTGTAGAAATAAAGCCCTCCGGAATCCGGAAATATTTTGATATCGTCAGTGAGATGAATGACCCGGATGTGATTTCGCTGGGCGTGGGGGAGCCTGACTTTGAGACCCCGTGGCACATCAGGGACGAGGGCATCTATTCCCTTGAGAAGGGAAGGACTTTTTACACTGCAAATGCCGGACTTCTGGAGCTGCGCGAGGAGATAAACCGATACTTGAAAAGGCGCTTTGACTTAAGCTATGACGCAAAAGACGGGATTCTGGTGACGGTCGGCGGTTCGGAGGCAATTGACATCGCGCTGCGCGCCATGGTAGACCCTGGCGATGAAGTGATTATCCCGCAGCCGAGCTACGTTTCCTACGAGCCATGTGCAATTCTTGCCGGGGCGAAGCCTGTCATCATTGAGCTGAAAAATGAAAACCAGTTCCGCCTGACGGCGCAGGAGCTTGAGGACGCGATTACGGAAAAAACGAAAGTCCTTATCCTGCCGTTCCCGAACAACCCGACAGGCGCCATCATGGAGCGCAAGGATTTGGAGGAAATTGCGAAGGTCATTGAAAAGCATGATATTTTTGTGCTTTCCGACGAAATTTATTCGGAGCTTTGCTATACGGAGAAACATGTTTCCATCGCGAATATCCCCGGCATGTGGGAGCGGACGGTACTGATTAACGGATTTTCCAAGTCATATGCCATGACGGGATGGCGGCTTGGATACGCGTGCGGGCCAAAGCAGATTATCGAGCAGATGTACAAGATACATCAGTTCTGTATTATGTGTGCGCCGACAACTTCGCAGTATGCGGCGATTGACGCGCTGAAAAACGGTGACGGTGACGTTGCAATGATGCGTGATTCGTACAACCAGAGGCGCCGCTTTCTGGTCAACGCGTTCAAGGAAATGGGACTGGAATGCTTTGAGCCGTTCGGCGCTTTTTACATGTTCCCCTGCGTGAAGCAGTTTGGCATGACAAGTGACGAGTTCGCATCAAAGCTTTTGCATGAGGAGAAGCTTGCGGTAGTGCCGGGCAATGCGTTTGGTGACAGCGGCGAGGGATTTTTGCGCATTTCCTATGCGTATTCCCTTGAAAAATTGAAAGTTGCGATGGGCAGGCTCGGACGTTTTGTGGAAAGGCTGAAATAAGGGATATGAATATCGTACTGTATCAGCCGGAGATTCCGGCAAATACCGGAAATATCGGACGTACCTGTGTCGCGACAGGGACGGTGCTGCATTTAATCGAGCCGCTTGGCTTCCGGCTTACCGGAAAGGAGCTGCGTCGTGCGGGCATGGATTACTGGGAGCACCTGGATGTGCGCCGTTACATAAATTTTGAGGAGTTTGCCGCGAAAAACCTCGCCGGAAATACGGGTGCAAAAATCTGGATGGCGACGACCAAAGCAAAAAAAGGATATACACAGGCAATATTTGGCGCGGATGATTTTATCATGTTCGGAAAAGAGAGTGCGGGGATTCCCGAGGACATTCTGGTGGATTACGAGGACACCTGTATCCGCATTCCGATGCTGGACAAAATCAGAAGCCTGAACCTGTCAAACAGCGTCAGCATCGTGCTCTACGAAGCCCTGCGCCAGCAGGGTTTCGCAGGGATGCAGATGGAAGGGGCGCTGCACCATATGGAGTGGAAGGAAGATGTGGCAGGTAAATTTGATGAATTGAAAGGAGATTGAAGAATGGAGGTATTAAAGGCAATGACAGCAAGAGAGATTTTAAATCTTATTGAGTGGTTGAAAGCCAGAAATTTCACAAGTGACGATATTATTGATTGTATTGAAACGATTGAGGGCAAAAAGAAGGAAGATAAGACAGAAAAGGAGTCCTGAAAATAAGCGCATAAGGTGTATAAGCTAAGGCATATTTGCTGATGAAACATGTTATTATCAGCAAATATGCCTTTTTAAAATATTTCAGCTATTTTTTGCAACAAATGACAGAAAAATAGGATATAAAGGATAGGAGCAAAGGAGGTGGAAGGATGCATGGGAAAGATAGCAATGGAATCGACATGGATGCTGTGTATCAGGAGTATGCGAATCTGGTGTATCGTTTTCTGTATTCGCATACGCATGATGCGGACTGGTCACAGGAGCTGATGCAGGAAACGTTTCTGCGCGCGGTGGATTCCATTTCGCGGTATGACGGTTCCTGTAAACTTTCGGTGTGGCTCTGCCAGATTGCAAAGCATGTGATGTGGCAGGAGCTGCGCAAAAGAAAGCGTGTGGAGACTGTGGAGCTGACTGTTGATTTACCCGATTTGTCCATAGCAGACGGGGAGGCGTGTGTGATAGGCATGGAGTGCACCCAGAAGCTGTATCAGGCAATTCATCTCCTTCCGGAGCTGGAGAAAGAGGTCGTTTTATACCGCATGACTGGCGAGCTTTCCTTTCGCCAGATTGGGGAAATCCTCGGAAAAAGCGAAAACTGGAGCCGGACAGTATTTTACCGTGCAAAACAGAAACTCAGAAGGGAGATGGAAAAGTATGGATTGTGACATTGTGAGGGATTTAATGCCTGGGTATATTGACAGCGTTTTAAGCGAGACGGGCAGCAGTATGGTGCGGGAACACTTGGAGCATTGTATGGAATGTGGACAACTGTATGCAGATATGAAAGAGAGTGTGCATAATGACAGTACGCCTGTCGAACAGGCAGCGCTTGACGGATTCCAGAAGATACACAGACGTACCAAACGGCTCAAAATGGCAGCAGTGATGGGTGGACTGCTGGCAGCGGCATTTTTAACAGCCGTTTTTCTCAAGGTATTTGTGTTTGGAAGCCTGCTGCGGGCGCATACCGTGCGGGTAACGGATTCAACGTATAATGAACAGACAGGAAGCCTGACGATAAGGGGATACATCGACGCTGCCGGACATATCAGCCGGATAAAGTGGAAGGAGAACCCCAGTATCGGCGACCGTGTGGATTTGTTTGTCTATGCGGCGGAGACATTGCCGTTTGGGGACAGAGAAAAAAATTTTTCTGTCACGATACCGGACATGAAAGGAAAAAAACTCTATGTCATCGGTTCCGATTATGACCATAATAAGGTATATGACTGGAAAAATGACCACTGGGAACTGATGCGGGATTTGGAAAGCGAGATCTATCATCGTGTTGGTTCAGACTGGAACACACAGAAAACAATGCTGTGGCCAGACAGTGGCATTCAAACGGTGGACGGAGTGGATGGAATTATGTATTCTGTATCATTTCTCATAGGTGAGGATGCGTATTATCAGAGGATTGGGGACACCTATGTCACATATGGGGAGATGGAGACGGGAGACTACGAAATCTGGATATCCCTGAAGGAACCGCATCAGATTCGGCTATATGATAAGGAAACCGGAAAATTTCAAAAAATGTAACAGTTCAGCCTTCGGCTTCCTGTTACGAGCATCAAGCCATGCAAAAATCATAAAATGATTTTTTTACCACCTTCGTGGTGTCAAAGCCACGTACCGTGGCTTGATGCATCTCTGCCACTACGCTATTTCACGTGGCTTGCAAGCCATAATTTGCAGCCAGTGCAAAGTTCTGGGCTGAACTGTTACTAGGAAATACCATAGAGCGAGCCTGCAAAAAATTTCGAACCTTGCACAAATATTTGTGTGTTAAGACAGAAATAATAGGCAAAAGTAATAAAAAGCTAAATTTTACTTAAATGGTCTTTTCAAAAAGGAAACAATGATATATAATTTATTAATATCTGATTAAAAGCAGTCACAAGAACCAATTAAATACAGCTTACATCGTAAGCGAGTTTTACTCGCTATTCGCTCTCTCAATAACGCCCGCAAATCTACACGGATTTGCGGGTTTTTTGCGTGCAAAAATTTTTTTGGAGCCTTCAAACCCTTATAAAATAAGGCTTTTCAAAATCCAACATTACCTATAGTTCCTTTTTTGCCCAAAACAGGAACTATAGCTCCATTTATCAAATCGACAAAATGTGATAAAATCTGCATAACAAAGGCAAAAACATTACAGAAGTACAGAAATGGAGCGTATGCGGGAATGAGAACAATATTATTTGCACAGGTCAATGACCGGAAAGAGGACATCCTTTCACTGCTCATGAGAACCGAGGGGCAGCTGGCGCTGTCGGATGAGCAGATGCAGGAGATCAACACGCACTTGCTCGTGAGAAGCACGGAGGAGTATGTGCAGAAGTTTCTTCCGGAGACATTACAAGCTGTTTGCGGACGTGTGTCCATGGAGGGGGCGACTCAGAAGGTTCTCCCAGAGCAGGAGGAGTATGCCGGCGGCAGATGCCATATGGGTGCCGTGACTGACAAATTAAGTCGGGATGCTGTGGATGCACTTGCACATCGTTTGGTTCAGCACGCAAAAAACCGCTATGAAATCTGGCATCCACGCAAACTGGAAAAAGCGTATGATGAAATACCAGATACAGCCAGCAACAGGGAAAAACGGATACAGCAACAGACTTGATAAAACTTCATCAAGATCTGTGTTTTCATTTTGAAGATTTATGTTATTTTGTTCCGTAAAACGCTCCTCTTTTCTTTTGGGTTAAATGTATTATAACATATACGAAATACGATATTAATTATTGATTTCGTATTTCGTATATGTTACAATACATTGTCAAACAGAAATGTCAAATAAAATTTTATAGTATTGCTGATAATATGCGTAAAGCTCAAAAAATTATAATTAATATGTTAATAACTATAAATGAGCAAATATAGAAATTTGCACAAAACTACCCTACCAATTT
>CAJTTO010000058.1 GCA_910579275.1 uncultured Lachnospiraceae bacterium | reverse complement strand
GAAATTTCTGAAGCCTTATAAAACAAGGGGTTCGAGTTTCCGAGAGCACACTAATGAGGGAAAGGAGGTGGTGGCAGAGGAGACAGACGATGACGCAATATGATACATCCGTGGACTTGGAATCATCAGTTCCGACAGTGAGAGTGCAAGAACCTACTACCATTACGTATCAGACAATCAGGGAAGTGTGCGGCTTATCCTTACAGATACGGCAAATGACAGAAAGATACGTAATTACTACTGCTATGATGCGTTTGGTGAAAGTGTCATAAGCCATGAGGACATCCATAACCGCTTCCGGTTCAATGGGGAGCAGTATGACCCAGTGACAAGCCAGTACTATCTAAGGGCGAGGTTCTATAACCCGATAATTGGTAGATTCACGCAGGAAGATACATACTATGGGGATGGACTGAACCTTTATGAGTACTGTAGGAATAATCCTGTGCTTTATAGGGATCCAAGTGGGCATGATGCGGTGAATCAGGGGAATTTGTATAAAAATGGTAAATACTCTGAAGCAGAAATAAAGAGTATAATAGACAACCTAAAAGGTGACGGATTTAAAAACAATCCTTTAAGACAAGCATATGAAAATGAGGTTGCAGGCTTAAAAGCATATGGGGAGAGATTACTTGCGAGTGGAATGTCGGAGGAGCAAGTAGCTCGGACATTGAATCAAGCGAGAAGAGACTTGGGGATAAAATATAAGAATGCAACACCACAACCACTTAGAGACTATATCTATGAAATAAATATGGGAAGATATGAAGATAAATTGGGACCAACTTATGAATATATGCGTAAAATGAAGAAAAAAAGTGATATGGAAATAATTAATTCTTCTTCAAGACCTAATTCTGATGTGGATACTCTTTTAGTTGGATTTGAGGAATGGCTAAGGAGGCAATGAAATGGATAAATTTATTTGGATGAGCAATATTGAGATTTATGAGTTTTGTATGTTGAATTTAGAGACAGGAGAAAAAAGTTTTTATAAAAAATATGCTGAATCTGTAGAGTTTAGAGGTTTCTATTTTAAAGATGAAAGAACATTTTTTGCATTATTTGAATCAGAAAAAGGACCAAAACTATATTTTGAGGGTAATGAATATCAATTAAGAAAAGATTTGCATATCAGTTTAAAAAAGATAGGGAAACAGAGAGAATTTCGAATTGAGGAGTATAACATTTGCATCCAGTATCGCACATCGCCATATATTGGATTTGATGTCTGGTCAGAAGAGATGGATGTCGACTTGTTTTATCAGATTGAACAGTCATATAAAAATGATGAATATTATAAAAGATTCACGATTTAAAACTTCTCAATGGTTAATTTTAATGCATTATTGGTTACCGCCATGCACGACCCCTGCGGCGGCACCACGCGCTACTGCCACAACGCCCTCGGCAACAGGATATCCGTGACGGACGCCGACGGCGGCACCACGCGCTACGTCTATGACGGCATGGCGAACCTCATAAGGGAAATCCGCCCCGAACAGTACGACGGCGCGCGGGACAGCGGGGAGGGGACGCAGTACGCCTACGACGCATGGCGGAACGTGAAAAGCATCCGCCATGCCGACGGCGGGCTGTACACCTGCACGCACGACTACACGGGCAGGCTGCTCTCCGAGAGAACCCCGGTGCAGAACGCCACGGGCGCACAGGGCACGCGCTACGAGTATGACGCGGACTTTAACCGCGTGAAGACCATTTATGCCGACGGCGGCGTCCTGCGGGAAAAGCATGACGCGTGCGGGAACGTCACCATGCGCATCCTCCCCGAGCAGTATGACGAAAAGACCGACGGCGGGGCGGGCTACAGTTATGGGTACGACAGCAGGGACAGGCTGGTGTCCGTCACAGGCCCCGACGGCGCCACAGAGCACAGGTACGTGTATGACCCTGCCGGAAACCTTATAAAGGACATCACGGCAAAGGGCTGCCTGACGGCGGACAGTGACGATGACCGCGTCGGGACGGTGTATACATATGACCTGACAGGGAACGTCACCTCCGTAAGGATACCCACGGACATCCGGGACGGCAGCGTGCGCTACCGCCTCACCACCTACGCCTATGACAAAATGGCGCGCTGCACGGAGGAAAAGAGGTACCTCGACTACCAGGACGCGGAAAGCCGGAAGGGGCGCGTCCATACCATAAATTATACGTATGATGCCGCAGGGCGGCTTACGGGCGTGGGCGACTCCACCGGGGCATGTGCGGAATACCGGTATGACGCCTGCGGCAGGCAGACCCTCGAGCGGATAAAAATTGACGGTAACACATGGAAGGAGAAGGGGCGCGAATACTCGCCGGCAGGGCGGTCCATCCGGATTACGGAGTCCGCCGACGAAAAGGGGTGCGGCAGGAAATACGCGACGACACGCATTGAATACGACAAAAACGGCAACCCCACGCGCATCACCACGCCGCTCGGGAATGAAATCCTGCGGGAGTACGACAGCATGGACAGGCTCACGGCGGAGACGCACAGGGAAAAGGGCGGCGCCATCCGCAATACCACGAAATACCAGTACGATGTGGATGGGAACATTATTCGCGTGACGGCTGACAACGGCTATGCCACCACACATTCCTATGACCTGATGGACAGGCTTGTTTCCACCGCGGACAGCATGGGGGGCAGGGATTTGCGTGCCTATGACAGGGACGGACGGATGACACGCTACATACCGCCGCAGGAATATGCCGCATACGGTGAAGGCGCGGCGGGCTGGCGGTACACCTATGATATCCATGGCAGGAACACGCAGACGCGGACGCCCGAGGGCACCGTGGAATCCTTCCGGAAGTACAATGCCTTCGGCGAGACGGAGCGCGAGGGGGACGGCACCGGGGGCGTAACGTTTACCCATGATTTTTCCGGGCGCAGGACACACGCCGTGACAGATGGGGGAAGCACGCAGCAGTACGAGTATGACGCCATGGGGAACCTTACTGCCATAACGGACGGGAATGGGAACCGAACCACATATGGGAACGACAGCTGGGGCAACGTGGTCACACTGACCCGCCCGGACGGCACGGAGGAACACTACGCCTATGACCATGCCGGGAACATCACCGCCGCGACGGACGGCAGCGGAAACACCACGACATACAGATACAACAGCATGAACCTGCTATGCGAAAGGAAGGACGCGTCAGGCGCGCAGGAGCTTTTCCTCTACGACATGGAGGGACGCCTCTGCGAGCACCGCGACCGCGACGGCAGGAGACAGCTGTACCGTTACAACATGTACGGAAGCCCCACCCTGCACGAGAACCCGGCGGAGCGCCTGCGAGAATCATGGGAGTATGACGCCATGGGCAGGCTCATCACCGCGACAGGCGGCGGGATGCAGTACAGGTACACCTATTACGACAACGGACGGCTGAAGGAAAAACAGGCAAGCGGCAGGACGCTGCTCGCATATGCCTACGACCTCTCCGGAAATGTTGTCTCAAGGCGCGACCTGACCGGGAAGGAGACATGCTATGGATATGACCGCTGCGGCAGGCTGAAGTCCGTCACGGACAACGGAAGGGTGCTTGCAGCATATACCTACCACGGCGACGGCAGGGTGGAATCGCGGACAATCGCGGACACCATCCGGACAGACTTCCGCTACGACGCCGACAAAAACCTGACCCACATGAAGACCGTCGACATGACCGCGCAGGGCAGGAAGCTCGTGTGGGAGGAGTACCCCGCGTATGACCACAACGGCAACATGGTGGAGAAAAGGAACCTCGAGGGGACGACAAGGTACGCCTATGACGCGAATAACCAGCTCGTGGAAGTTTCGTATCCCGGCGCGGGGGGACTGCTCTCGGAGAAATTCGGTTACGACAAGGCAGGAAACCGCCTGACACGCGAAAGGCGTACAGTGGACAGTATTATTATGGCGACATACCGTCATGATAACTGTAACAGGATCAAGGAACTGAACAGGAGGACGTATGAGCCGGATGGGGTGACACCGAAACTGAAAAAGTCCCCCGCAGTTAGCAACAACCCCGACGCAGTGGCAAGCTATATCGGGGAGACGAGTTATTACGGCTATGACAGGAGTGGGAACCTGTTGAGTGACGGAAATGCAACGTATACCTATGATGGTTTCGGGCGTGCCGCAGAGGTGAAGATGGCAGACGGAGGTACGCAGATAAACCGCTATGACGCCGAGGGACTCCGTGCCGAGATGGAGGAGAACGGTCAGCTCGTTAAATTCCTGTATAACGAGGAAAAGGAAGTCATTGCGGAGGAAACTGATAATGAGGTAATACGATATGTCCGCGGTTTGGGAATCATCAGTTCGGACAGCGAAAGTGCAAGAACCTACTACCACTACGTATCAGACAATCAGGGAAGTGTGCGGCTTATCCTTACAGATACGGTAAATGACAGAAGAATACGTAATTACTACTGTTATGATGCATTTGGTGAAAGTGTCATAAGCCATGAGGATGTCCATAACCGCTTCCGGTTCAACGGGGAGCAGTATGACCCGGTGACCAGCCAGTACTATCTAAGGGCGAGGTTCTATAATCCGGTCATTGGACGATTCACGCAGGAAGATACCTATTATGGGGATGGGCTCAATCTGTATGAGTACTGTAGAAATAATCCGGTATTATATAGAGACCCGAGTGGGCATGATGCAGTGAATCAGGGGAATCTGTATGGGAATGAAAGTGGTAATCTAAAAAGTCAAATACAAAAGTTAAAATTAATGACACCTCAACAATTGTTGGCTAATGGTTGGCAAGATGTAACGGATCCAAGAATGGCTATAAATACATTATCCAAAGAACTGTATAATCCGAAAACTGGTATGCGAATACGATTTGATAAAGGTGTAGCTGGGGCTTCCGGATTTGAAGCAGTAGATCATTATCATATTTATAATAAAAATTACACTAATAAAAAGGTTGATTTTTACTTTGATATAAATGGGAACACTGTAGGAAAGGGATCCAAGGCTTCACATATTGTAATTGGAGGAGGAAATTAATGCAGATAAAAGATTTGATTAATGAGTTTGATTTTCATGATAGTAATGTCATCGAATTGATTCACGAAAAAAATAATATAAAAATGAAAATTGATTTGTGTATGTGGAAACAAAAGGGATATAAAGAGAGTGATAATGAACTTAAAGAGATTTTTTTAGAGTTCAATTCGGTTGAAAATTATATATGGGATGGTGAAAAAAAGGAGACAGATATTGATTATGATACAATTTTAGAGATGTCATATAATAATGGGGTTATCAAATTTATATTATTTGATGATGCCATATCTGTTCTTTCTTTTAAATGTAGTATGGTGAAGATATTTTAAAGTAAGTCGGTAAAGACGGAATGAAAAGTTTTTTAAAAGCTATGTTTTAATGGGTTTAATGTGGATGGAACGCAGGAACAGTATGCCTATAACCAGAAATATAACCTCCGCGATGGACTGCAATGGCGGCACCACGACAGGCAGTGGAATGCAGTATAGGTACACCTATTATGACAATGGGTGGCTGGGGAAAAACAGGCAAGCGGCAGGATACTGCTCGCCTACACTTACGACCTTTCCGGTAACATCACGCAAGGCGGGATCTGACCAAGAAGGTATGACGTGAATAACCAGCTTGTGGAAGTGTCATATCCCAGCGCGGGGGGACTGCTTTCGGAGAAATTCGGTTACGACAAGGCAGGAAACCGCCTGACACGCGAAAGGCGTACTGTGGACAGCATTATTATGGAGACATACTGTCATGATAATTGCAACCGTATCAAGGAACTGAACAGGAAGGCGTATGAACTGGATGGGGTGACGCCGAAACTGAAAAAGTCCCCCGCAGTTAGCAACAACCCAGACGCTGTGGCAAGTTATATCGGGGAGAGGAGTTATTACAGCTATGACAGGAGCGGAAACCTGTTGAGCGACGGCAGTGCAACGTATACCTATGATGGTTTCGAGCGTACCGCAGAGGTGAAGATGGCAAATGGGAACAGCCAGATAAACCGCTACGATGCCGAGGGACTCCGTGCCGAGATGGAGGAGAACGGTCAGCTCGTTAAATTCTTGTTTATCTATTTAATCCTCTATAAACCCTCTATTTTCAAGGCATATCGCCTATTAAATGTTCAAACCTTATGTATTTTCCCTTGTTTTTGCCCTTATGAGCCGAAACAAGGGAAATTTTTTATTCTTCGCCGATTACCTTATCCAGCAGTCTTGCGGAAGTACGCTTCGCTTCCCTTGTAGCGTGAGCGTAAATGTTCATTGTGGTACTGACATCAGCGTGTCCGAGAAGTTCCTGCACATCTTTAGGTGCTGCACCGTTTGAAAGCAGATTGCTTGTATAGGTGTGCCTGAGCATATGGAAGTGTAAATCCTCCAATCCCTCCACCTTTTTTCTTGCTGTCCTACACATAATCCCCACCGTACTCGGTGCTTCAAATGCCCCGTCAGGTCTAAGGCAGACAAAGGATAATTCCTTGTACCCCTCTGGGACTTCCTCCGACCTCGGCAGACTGTAAACCTCATAATAGGTGCGGTCTTTTTCTTTAACCTCCAAATAGTAATTAAGGCTGTACAGTTCCCCGTATCGGAAACGGTTTTTGTGCTGTTTTGCTTTTGCAGCTTTCAGGATTGCGGCAAGCGTATCGCAAAAGTCCACGGTGCGGATTTTTTTACGCTTTGTTGCCCCTATTTCTGTTTTGTGCCTTGCCCCGTTGTAACGCATACTGCGGCGTACTGTCAAATATTGTTCTTCAAGGTTGATGTCCTGCCAAGTCAGACCGCAGACCTCTCCAATACGCAAGCCTGTATAATAGGCTATCTGTATAGGAAGAAGTGCAGGATTGTTTTTCTTTTTCAGGAAGTCCTCTAACCTCTGATACTGTTCGTAGCTGAGCGTTGGTGTGGAAGCAGTTTCTCCGTCCTCGTCCGAGAACAGTTCGTATTCTTCTTTCTTTTCCCGCCATACCACATACTGCATCGGGTTAAAGGTTATCAGCCTTTTTGGGAATACCGCAAAACGAAACGCCCCTTGTAAAACAGCCGAAAACAATCGGAGATACCCTTTGCTGAGTGCCTTTGCGGTTGTGCCGTCAGGATTTGTACCGCCAAAGCTGAGAAAGTCTATATACGCCTGTAAATGGTCGGCGGTTACGGTTTTCAGCTTTCGGTTTCCTATCGGGTACTGTTTGATACGGTTGACCGTTCCCTGATAGGACATTACCGTACCATTGCTGAGATTGCCGGGTTTCAGTTCTTCCTCCACCCACAGATCGAGCAGCATACCAACTGTGATGTTTTCAGACTTCGCAACGAATTTCTTTTCCTCATAGTCAGCGATTGCTTTTCTGAGCAGGGCTTCTGTTTCAGACTTGCTTTCTGTTCCCACAAACTCTTTCTGTACTTTTCTGCCGCTTTCATCTTCGATATAGAAGCGTGCGTACCACTTTTTACCTTTTTTTCTTACAGAACCTTTTGCCATAGATAAATTTCCCCTTTCTATCCGTGGCAATCGGGACTGTGACATATGGTGTGCGTAAAGTAATAAGGTTACTTATGCCGATGAGTGTCAGTCATCGTTTTCACTTGTCAAAGAGCCACGGAATTTTTCTTTTTCAGCAACCCTTTCTTCGGCTGCTGTCGCTATCCCGAACAGGTCGCCCATCTTTACAGCGGTGCGTCCCTCATCGTAGATATGTAAAATCCCGTCTAAAAACTGTTTCATATCCTCGATAGGAAGTTCCATTTCTTTACGGTAAACCCTTTCCATAATCGCCCCTGACTCAATCGCATAGCGGCGTAAGGACTGCTTTAAGCCTTCGTCCTCGGCTACACGGTCAACCTCAGCCATAGCGTCTGCAAAGTGATAAGTCATAACCGTATAGAGATCAATCATCTTTCCGAGGAATGTCGTGAGCAGTTGTTGGTGCGGTTCTCCCTTTACCACGGAAGAAACCGTATCAAGATATTTTTTGATATGTTCCTCCATATCCCTTGCACATAAAGTGCGGCTGTCATATTCCTTATCTTCGGAAAGTCCTGTCAGCCATTCGGGAGTGGTCAGGAGTGCTTCTGCCAGCCCGTTGATAATCATTGTGCGTTTCGGGTCTACTCCGTCCGCTTCATATCTTTGAATGGTAGACTTGTTTACTCCGACACGCTTACCAAGTTCGGGCATTGTTAAGTTTAATTCTGTTCGGCGTTCTTTTACTCGTTCACCGACCTGTTTTGCGGTGAATGTAATTTCTTTTTTCAAGGTTTTCACCTCCTATTGCTGATAGTATAGCATAGTAAAATCTATTTTGCAACTATAAATTTAATAATAGGCAAAAATATTTCTTAATAAGTTGCAAAACGAGTTGACAAGAGATAGCAAAATGAGTACAATTACAGATACATAGTTGCAAAATGCGTATTTTGAAAGGAGGTTAATAAAATGAGCAACATCAAAATGGGTTTAACCATAGAAGAAGCAGCAGAATGTACGGGTATCGGAAGAAATACAATGCGTAAGTTGGTAGACTGGGGCAAGTTGCCTGTCCTCAAGGTCGGCAGAAAAGCGATTATCCGCAGGGATACTTTAGAGCAATTTATGAGCGTCAATCAGGGAAGAAACCTGCTCAATGAAAACGATGTCCGCAAAGTAGAATAAGCATTCTCCAAGCCCTCGGCGTTTGAGAGCGAAATACACCCCTCGCACAAATCTTCGATTTGTACTCTGGGTATTTCGCCCTTGCAGGGGGCACTGTATCACAGCTTCGGGCAAAGCACCGCCGCTATGATACAGAAGAAAACAGCCCGCTGTTTTCTTCGCTGTCCGTCTTCTTACGCCGCCGAAACAGCGGCAACCGATTTATCGGTTGCAAAAAGAGTATGCCCGTCACGGGAGGAAGGAGTATATGGCAAGACATTCATTTATACAAATGTCAAAACTACCAAATGTCAAGGGAAGAATATCCTATATCACAAGCCACGCAAGGCAGGAAAATCTCTATGCCACCTACCGCACCGCCGACAATGAATTTTGGAGTAACCTTGCAAGGGAAAGCCAGCAGGAATTTAAGCGGAGCGGCACAGAGGGCAAATGTATCGAAGCAAGGGAATTGATTATCGCCCTGCCCGAAATTTATACAAGATACGAGCCACAGGAAGTCCTTGAAGATTTTACGGAGGAGTTCCGCAGGCGGTATGGTGTGGAGTGCGTGTCAGCCCTCCACCACAACAAACGCAAGACGAATTATCATATCCACCTCATCTTCAGCGAAAGAAAACTGCTTCCTGAACCTGACATCAAGATAGCCACACGCAGCGTGTTCTATGATGAAACGGGAAAAAGGGTACGCACCAAGAAAGAAATCACAGGGGAGGACGGGCAGATACGAAAAGGCTGCACCGTCATAAAAAAAGGCGAGGTTTACGAAAGCCACCTCTTTACCGTGAAAGATGATAAATTCAAAAGCGAGCCTTTTCTTCGGGAGGTAAAGGAGATTTACACCGGCCTTATCAATCGGCATATCTCCGATCCCGAACAGCAGTTAAAGGTCTTTGATAAGAACAGCGTGTATCTTCCCACCAAAAAAATCGGCAAGAACAATCCCAAAGCCGCCGAGATTGAAGCGGATAACGCCGCAAGGCAGGAATGGAACAGGACAGCGGATATGGCGTTGTTATCAGGTATTTCCGAAGCAAAGATTTTAGAAGTCAAGCAGACCGAGATACACGAAAAAGCAAGCCAGTCAATCAAGAGCAAAGGCTGGCTGCCTAATCTGTTCCGTGGGATTGTGGCAAAGGCAAAAGATTTTCTGCAAAACCTTATTCGGGAAAAAGATATGCCACCCAAGCCTACACTTGATATTGATATGGCAGAGTTCCGCCATATGCGAAACCTAATGATAAAAGTACAGGATAAGGCAAAGGAAATCAAAAACTTGCAGGACAAAGTTCTACCGCAGTTGAAACAGCAGCTTGCCGATACAAAGGGGCTTTTCAAAGGCAAAGAACGAAAAGCGTTGGAGGTAAAAATCAAAGAAACCGAAGCGGAGATTGCCGACAGGCTGGATAAAATTCCCGATACGCTCAAAGAGGACGGTTATCCCGATGTACAAGTTTTTATGCGTACTTTCCGAGAAATGGAAAGCGTTGTAGAACAATACAACCGTGACCTTGCTGAGTGGGAATATCAAGTCAGCAGGAAATCGACAACCGCCGCTAAAGGACCGCACAGACCGCCCGAAAGGCAGAGCGTGTTAAAACATCTGCGAGAGATACAGGAACGAAACAGGCAGAAACCGCCGCAAAGACAGCGTAAGAAATCCATTGACAGAGATAGCCGATAGGCATTGAAAAACCGCCGTTATGGTTTTACCCATAGCGGCGGCATACATAATCATTTACTGACTGCAAGCGTGATTTTCATATCCTGAACATTGATGATTGTTTCTTTCTTGCACTTCGGACAGTAGAGAGGAAAGTTTTTTAATTCCGTATCTTCCCGTATCATAGTACGGGTTTTATTGCCGCATACAGGGCAATATATCCATTCTGAAATAATAGTTGGCATATAATATCATCACCGCCTATCATTATTTTCATATTCATCAAATTGTTTTGTTTTTTTCAATATCCACAGTGCGTAACTTAAGCTAATAATACATAATACTGCACTTGAAATAATATGAAACTTCATTGAAGAATTTTCAACAGCAAAAACGCTCGAAGAATTTACAAAACTATGTGCAATAATACACGGTAAAAGGCTCTTTCCTTTGTAAAAAATAATTGTAAAAAGAAAACCTATTGCGATTGCATAACAAACTTGTAAGAGTGTAGGTATTAAATCTTTTCCGTTCAGTAAGTTTACAATATGTCCAATTCCAAAAGTAACACTTGAGATAACAATCGCCAACTTTACATTGTCATTGTATAATGCTTTGAACAGAAATCCACGAAAAATAATTTCTTCAATGAATCCAACGCAGAGCATACTTAAAATATATAACACAGTTTCTAAAACAGACAGCTTCATCGTAACGCCATTCCATAGGTTAATACTCATAATTAGAAGTAGCGGAGTAAAATATAAGAAATTTCTAAGGCTTCCATCAAAAGAACACAGACCGTATTTTTCTTTTAAGTTGTGTTTACTCACAAAAACTAAAAGAAGCAATGTAAAAACTATAGCAACGGGTGCAGCAATTATTTTTTCAGTGCTAAGCGAAGCAGAAAAGCTGTCAGCAACACTAAACAAAACAACATAGGAAATAATCCAAACCAATGAGAAATTTAATTCATTTTTCTTATATAAACGATACATTATAATTCTCCTTTTAATGAATAAACTGTTCCGTCAAATACCAAGTCTAAATCAGATATAATCGTCTGTTCGTCATAGGTCATTTCGTTATTTGCAAACATACTTGCATATCCGTGTGCAATCAGGAATAATGAACGGAAAATGGTTTTCGCCTGTTCTGTATTGACCTCTACTTCTTTACTCAGTATAGCTATAATAGGCTGTAATTCTTCAGAATTTATCAACTCAGAAATGTTTTTTCCTATAAACTCATTTGTTTGAAATAGAAACCGAAACAAATTTTTTTCTGTTTCAGCAAAGCGTATATAATTCAGTCCAATATCTTTCATCGGATTTTCACTCTGAATATTAGTTATATATTCGGAATGATACTCATCTGCCTTAATATATACAGTTTTTTTCAATTCCTCTATTGTTTTGAAATGATACATAACAGGTTGAGTGGAACAGCCTAATTTTTTTGATACAGTTCGTGCATTGATATTTTCTGCTCCCTCACTTCGTGCTATCTCAAATGCTGCATCTATAATCATCTCTTTTGTAATTTTCACCTTTGGTGGCATATTTTTCACCTCTCTGTCATATTATAATTGTTGTTATATAACATAAATTATAATAAAAGGAAAGATTTTTGTCAAGTTTCGTAACGAAAATATAGTAAAAATAAGCGACAGAGAATTTACTCCCTGCCGCCTTGTCTACTTATACGAATATAATTTCCCTCTCCACAATCTCCATAGCACAAGCCCAAATGTTATTCATTTGTCCAACCCATTCTAAGGCATTTTTCGCCTTTAGGCGTTCTGTGCCCTGTGCCTGCTTTATCTGTTCTACAAGTCTTTCAAAGCGTTTCTCCGCCTGTTTATCGACATCCGCAAGATAATCATTCAACTTGCCACTTGTGAGTGGCGTGGCGTAAAGCGCCCTCTTATGTTCCTGTAAATATCGCTTGTGTCGCTGCCCCCATAAACCGATAGGCTTGTATTCTTTTTCGGTTGGTAAAGTAAGACAAGGAATATAATAATCTCCTTGTAGTTCATACCAAAGACCATTGCTTTCATCATAAATGTACTTATCCATTAAAAAATCCTCCGTTATAATATATTCGCACATACATCACATTTCCCCGATTGCCACACTTTGTTATATCTTGTTATGAGATTTTCTTGCCCTTGATTTTGCCCTTATAAGCAGTCAGGGAAAGAGTAAACTTGTGTGAAATCATATAAAGGGATAAGGCGAACACATTGCGATAAATCCTTTATTTTCAAGGCTTTTGGAGGATTTTATTGATAACCTATGGAGAGCAATAATCACTCATAATTTTATGGTTTTCAAATTCTTGTTTAATGAGAGAAAGGAAGTCATTGCGGAAGAAACCGATGGTGAGGTAATACGTTACATCCGTGGACTTGGAATCATCAGCTCCGACAGCGAGAGTGCGAGAACCTACTACCACTACGTATCGGATAATCAGGGAAGTGTGCGGCTTATCCTTACGGATACAATAAATGACAGAAGGATACGCAATTACTACTGCTATGATGCATTTGGTGAAGGTGTCATAAGCCATGAGGATATCCATAACCGCTTTCGGTTCAATGGGGAGCAGTATGACCCGGTGACCAGCCAGTACTACCTAAGGGCGAGGTTCTATAATCCGGTCATTGGACGATTCACACAGGAAGATACTTACTATGGGGATGGGTTGAATCTATATGAATACTGTAGGAATAACCCAATACTGTATAGAGATCCGAGTGGACATGATGCGGTAAATCAGGGGAATTTGTATAAAAATGGTAAATACTCTGAAGCAGAAATAAAGAGTATAATAGACAACCTAAAAGGTGACGGATTTAAAAACAATCCTTTAAGACAAGCATATGAAAATGAGGTTGCAGGCTTAAAAGCATATGGGGAGAGATTACTTGCGAGTGGAATGTCGGAGGAGCAAGTAGCTCGGACATTGAATCAAGCGAGAAGAGACTTGGGGATAAAATATAAGAATGCAACACCACAACCACTTAGAGACTATATCTATGAAATAAATATGGGAAGATATAAAGATAAGTTGGGACCAACATATGACTGGTTAGTAAGTGAAAAAGGGGCAAAAAATATGGAAATAATAAACTCATCTTCGCGACCGAACTCGAATATTGATAAGCTATTATCTGGATTTGAAGAATGGCTAAGGAGGCAATAGTGTGATTGATAAAGTTATTGAATTATCAAATATAGAAATATATGAGCATTGTATGTTGAATATAAGAACAGGGGAAAAAGAATACAATATGGAAAGAAAACAAATATCGCATTTTACAGGGTTATATTTCAAGGATGAAGATACTTTTTTCGCATTTTACCCTACAACAGATGGGCCTACAATGTATTATGAAGGAAAAGAATATCCACTAAAGAAAGATTTACATATAAGTTTAACAAAAACAGGAAAGTCAAGAGTGTTCTTCATTGAAGAATACAATATTTGTATTCAGTATCGTACATCGCCATATATTGGATTTGATGTCTGGTCAGAAGAGATGGATGTCGACTTGTTTTATCAGATTGAACAGTCATATAAAAATGATGAATACTATAAAAGATTTACAATTTAAAACTCCTAAACGGTTAAATTTCTGTACAACATGGAAAAGGAAGTGGTGGCAGCAGGCGATGAGGTAATGCGTTACATACGCGGACTTGGAATCATCAGTTCTGACAGTGAGAGTGCAGGAACCTGCTACCACTACGTATCAGACAATCAGGGAAGTGTGCGTTTTATCCTTACGGATACAGTAAATGACCGAAGGATACGCAATTACTACTGCTATGATGCCTTTGGTGAAAGTGTCATAAGCCATGAGGATGTCCATAACCGATTCCGCTTTAACGGGGAGCAGTATGACCCAGTGACAAGCCAGTACTATCTAAGGGCAAGGTTCTATAATCCGGTAATTGGACGATTCACGCAGGAAGATACCTATTATGGGGATGGACTGAACCTTTATGAGTACTGTAGGAATAATCCGGTGCTTTATAGAGACCCGAGTGGGCATGATGCGGTAAATCAGGAGAGCCTTTATGATGAATTTTTACACGTTTATAGAGGGACAGATAAATATGCAGAGATAGCTGCATTTAATGAAACAGGTCATTTAATGAGTGATGCTACAAGAAACTTATATTTTGAGACAGGAAATCTTGATGCTGCATATGCTCAATCTAATTTGGTTCATGCTCGCTGGTTAGATGTATGGGGAAACGAAAATGATTATGTTCAGGCGCATGGTGCATTTGGTACTGAGTTATCTCAGGCATTTGGATTAGACAGAACATTTATGTCCGTGACCACAGATCCCAGTGTTGCACATCGATTTGCAGGAAAAAATGGAAGAGTATTTGATGCATATATTCCAAAATCTCAATTAATAGAGCAGACACTAAGAGGTGCAGGTGAAAGTGAATATCTTATTAAATTTGGTACAGGAGGATTCAAATGACGATTGAAGAAGTATTAGAAATAACGAATCAAGTTGAAAACATTGATGGAGATGATGTATATATTCTTAATAGAGGAATGTATAAGGGAATAGATAAATTAAGGCAACGAGTTGAGAAGGAAAAAGAAGATTGTATGTTTTCGATGCTAAATGAGGATGTCGAATTTATGTGTAATAATTTTGGTTTTGCGCTTGCATTTAGACCTGTTAAATGGAAAAACTCTAAAAAGTGGATTCCCTGTTTGATTTATAGATATAAAGATGAGTGGAGAAGAGTAGTAATTCAGTATGCAAATTGTTTAAAGTGTGATTGGAATGGCAGTATTGCTAATCCAACAGATCCGGATTTGTATATTACATTGGAAAACAGATTTGATATAATGAAAAAAATGAATCAATTATCTTTTTGCAAGTGTCCAAAATGTGGAAGTGAAATATCTGGCAAAGCAATATGGACAGAGGGGAGTGACATCTGCTACGAGTAAGTAATTTATAAATTAAATGACAGTAACTTAATACTTAGTGTGACAATATTTTAATTTTTTTCTTTTTTTGTTTTTAATGTAACGGACGGATGATACGCTACATACCGCCGCAGGAGTATGCCGCATACGGTGAAGGCGCGTCAGGCTGGCAGTACACCTATGATATCTACGGCAGGAACACGCAGACGCGCACGCCGGAGGGCACCGTGGAATCCGTCCGCAGATACAATGCCTTCGGCGAGACGGAGCGCGAGGGGGACGCCATGGGGGGCGTAAGCTTCACCCATGATTTTTCCGGGCGCAGGACACATGCCGTGACGGACGGCGGCAGCACGCAGCAGTACGAGTATGACGCCATGGGGAACCTCACTGCCATAACGGACGGGAATGGGAACCGAACCACGTATGGGAACGACAGCTGGGGCAACGTGGTCACACTGACCCGCCCGGACGGCACACAGGAACAGTATGCCTACGACCATGCCGGGAACATTACCGCCGCGACGGACGGCAGCGGAAACACCACGACATACAGATACAACAGCATGAACCTGCTATGCGAAAGGAAGGACGCGTCAGGCGCGCAGGAGCTTTTCCTCTACGACATGGAGGGACGCCTCTGCGAGCACCGCGACCGCGACGGCAGGAGACAGCTGTACCGTTACAACATGTACGGAAGCCCCACCCTGCACGAGAACCCGGCGGAGCGCCTGCGAGAATCATGGGAGTATGACGCCATGGGCAGGCTCATCACCGCGACAGGCGGCGGGATGCAGTACAGGTACACCTATTACGACAACGGACGGCTGAAGGAAAAACAGGCAAGCGGCAGGACGCTGCTCGCATATGCCTACGACCTCTCCGGAAATGTTGTCTCAAGGCGCGACCTGACCGGGAAGGAGACATGCTATGGATATGACCGCTGCGGCAGGCTGAAGTCCGTCACGGACAACGGAAGGGTGCTTGCAGCATATACCTACCACGGCGACGGCAGGGTGGAATCGCGGACAATCGCGGACACCATCCGGACAGACTTCCGCTACGACGCCGACAAAAACCTGACCCACATGAAGACCGTCGACATGACCGCGCAGGGCAGGAAGCTCGTGTGGGAGGAGTATCCCGCATATGACCACAATGGAAACATGGTGGAGAAAAGGAACCTCGAGGGTACGACAAGGTACGCTTATGACGTGAATAACCAGCTCGTGGAAGTGTCGTATCCCGGCGCGGGGGGACTGCTTTCGGAGAGGTTCGGCTACGACAAGGCAGGAAACCGACTGACACGCGAAAGGCGTACTGCGGACAGCGTTATTATGGAGACATACCGCCATGATAGCTGTAACAGGATTAAGGAACTGAACAGGAGGACGTATGAGCCGGACGGGGTGACGCCGAAACTGAAAAAGTCCCCCGCAGTTAGCAACAACCCAGACGCGGTTGCAAGCTATATCGGGGAGACGAGTTATTACGGCTATGACAGGAGCGGAAACCTGTTGAGCGACGGCAGTGCAACGTATACCTATGATGGGTTCGGGCGTACCGCAGAGGTTAGGATGGCAAATGGGAACAGCCAGATAAACCGCTACGATGCTGAGGGACTCCGTGCCGAGATGGAGGAGAATGGTCAGTTAGTTCAATTCCTGTTTAATGAGGAAAGGGAAGTCATTGCGGAGGAAACAGGTAATGATGTAATACGATATGTCCGTGGTTTGGGAATTATCAGCTCCGACAGCGAGAGTGCAAGAACCTACTACCACTATGTGTCAGACAATCAGGGAAGTGTGCGGCTTATCCTTACAGATACGGTAAATGACCGAAGGATACGCAATTACTACTGCTATGATGCCTTTGGTGAAAGCATCATAAGCCATGAGGATGTCCAAAACAGATTTCGCTTTAACGGAGAGCAGTATGATCCGATGACCAGCCAGTACTATCTTAGGGCGAGGTTCTATAATCCGGTCATTGGCAGATTCACGCAGGAAGATACCTGTTATGGGGATGGGCTGAACCTTTATGAGTACTGTAGGAATAATCCTGTGCTTTATAGAGACCCGAGTGGGCATGATGCGGTGAATCAGGGGAATCTGTATGGAGATAGAGTTAAGGCTGATTTAGGAAGTAAACTAGATTATTTATTTGGAAAAGCTTCTGGGAATAAACATAATATCGAACGCTCTAAGTCCATGCAGGCAGAATTACGGAGAATCGGTATTCATGATAATTCATTTGGAAGAGAATATATAACGAATCATTTAAATGATGTATTAAATGATTCGTCTAATATAAGTAATGTTGAGATTAGAAGTTACACTGCAAAACAATTACCAGGAACCCCTGTTATAGAATATACATCAATCACGAGAGAAAGTTTGCTGATGGGTCCCGGAGGTGCTGTTAAAATTGAATCAGTATGGGATGGGAATCGGCTGATTACTATTATAGTTAAAGGAGGGAGCTAATATGGGACAAGCTGATCTTCAAATTACAAAAATAGATGGTTTGTGTGAGCTGGAAAGTCAGGTTAATAAAGAGCAATTGATTTTGTGCGATGATATGCAGAATAATTTTTTAATTATTAGTTTCGATAATGTACATAAGCTGGGAATAGCGTATTATGATTACGGTACTGCGCTGGATTTCCAATTTTCTAGAGATGGTACCTTGCTCTATCTGGGGCTTGGAAAGAATTTTTTATGCATTGATTCTTATGAAAATAGGGTATTAATTAACGATAAACTGCAATCAGTATTTTATGAATTATGTTGTGATTTAAATATGAATTATGTTTGTGTGGTGTGCGAATTGGATGTATATTGTTATTACTTAAAAAAGCAGAAATGGAAATGGGGATTTGGAGATATAATTGTTGGTTATAATATAATTGATAATAAAAAAATTTCAATAATATGTGACGACGAATCGAAATATATGCTCTTATTGGAAGATGGAAGTATGACAGAATAAACGGCATATAAACCAATTCGCAAAACATATGCTATGTGTACGTTTTGTTTTTGCGCACATGACTACATATGCTTGCAGATCTTTTGGATTGCTGGGAACACTGCCGCGGCGACAGGCGACAGGCGGCGGGATGCAGTACAGGTACACCTACTACGACAACGGACGGCTCAAGGAAAAACAGGCAAGCGGCAGGACGCTGCTCGCATATGCCTACGACCTCTCCGGAAATGTTGTCTCAAGGCGCGACCTGACCGGGAAGGAGACATGCTATGGATATGACCGCTGCGGCAGGCTGAAGTCCGTCACGGACAACGGAAGGGTGCTTGCAGCATATACCTACCACGGCGACGGCAGGGTGGAATCGCGGACAATCGCGGACACCATCCGGACAGACTTCCGCTACGACGCCGACAAAAACCTGACCCACATGAAGACCGTCGACATGACCGCGCAGGGCAGGAAGCTCGTGTGGGAGGAGTACCCCGCGTATGACCACAACGGCAACATGGTGGAGAAAAGGAACCTCGAGGGGACGACAAGGTACGCGTATGACGCGAATAACCAGCTCGTGGAAGTGTCGTATCCCGGAGCGGGGGGACTGCTCTCGGAGAGGTTCGGCTACGACAAGGCAGGAAACCGCCTGACACGCGAGCGGCACACAGCGGACAGTATTATCATGGAGACATACCGCCATGATAACTGTAACAGGATCAAGGAACTGAACAGGAGGACGTATGAGCCGGACGGGGTGACACCGAAACTGAAAAAGTCCCCCGCAGTTAGCAACAACCCAGATGCGGTGGCAAGCTATATCGGCGAGACGAGTTATTTCGGTTATGACAGGAGCGGAAACCTGTTGAGCGACGGCAGTGCAACATATACCTATGATGGTTTCGGGCGTACCGCAGAAGTGAAGATGGCAGACGGAAGTACGCAGATAAACCGCTACGATGCCGAGGGACTCCGCGCAGAGATGGGGGAGAACGGTCAGCTCGTTAAATTCCTGTTTAATGAGGAAAGGGAAGTCATTGCGGAAGAAACTGATGATGGGGTAATACGTTACATCCGTGGACTTGGAATCATCAGTTCCGACAGTGAGAGTGCGAGAACCTACTACCACTACGTATCAGACAATCAGGGAAGTGTGCGGCTTATCCTTACGGATACGGCAAATGACAGAAGAATACGCAATTACTACTGTTATGATGCATTTGGCGAAAGTGTCATAAGTCATGAGGATGTCCATAACAGATTCCGGTTCAATGGGGAGCAGTATGACCCGATAACCAGCCAGTACTATCTGCGGGCAAGGTTCTATAACCCGATAATTGGACGATTCACGCAGGAAGATACCTATTATGGGGATGGGCTGAATCTATATGAATACTGTAGGAATAACCCGATACTGTATAGAGACCCGAGTGGGCATGATACGGTTAATCAAAAAAGCCTGTATGGTAGTAATACATTACAAACAGGTGGGCGACAAATTGATTATAATGCGTATATTAAAAGATTAGAAACGATAGATATGGAATATGAAAATATACGCATGGACACTACAGATATTTCAAAAATTGCTCAAAATACAGGAATGCCAGAATGGAAAATTAGCAAAATAAAAAAACATGTATTCTTCAATGAACATATACTTGATTCGGGAAAGAAAAGGTTTGATTCAGATCCAGAAATTGCAGACGCATGGTATAGATTAACAAATGGAACTTACAATAAGAACGATATTAGTTTATTAAATCATGAGTATTTTGAGTCGAAATTTGAGGGGGCTTATAAAACTGATTATAGAACAGCACATAATAAAACAGAAGAATCAGGAAGAATATGGGATCCGTATAAGGAGGAAAACTAATGGCAGTATATGTTAAGATGATTAAAAAGTATGATGACGAGAAGAAAGTGATATATCGATTTGGACCTAATGAGAAACTAATGGGAGAAATCGAGTTTGACAAAGAAAAAAAGGAAATTAACGTTTTATACCATGTTAACGATTCAAGGATTTCAAATCAGGCGTACGAAAAATGGGCAACAGAGCAAATAATTAAAATAATGTTTAGAAACAATGGACAATTTCCCGATGTTACTTCAGTTGAAAAGTGATATGAACCAGAAGTTTTTGTCACATTAGAAATACAAATAAATATTGTAGACTTAATGGGCAGATGTAGCGCACTCTTGGCAGCAAAAAATGTTGTGAATGAGTGCGTTTTTCTGTGTCCGGTACACGCAGAACCACTACGACCGCAGGGGGCGCGTCGTCCGGCAGGAGCTTGAGACCGGGGAGGAGTTCGTCATCTTCTACGACGACGCGGCAAGGCAGAACACCTTCCTCACCGGTTCGACCGGGGAGAACATCGTGTACAGCTACGGCAGGGAGAAGCTGCCGACGCAGGTGCTCTACCATGACGGCACGACGGAATGCTACCGCTACGACAGCGGACGTAATACCATATACGAGAAGGACAGGCTTGGCAGGGAGACCACGAGGCTGTATAATGAAACGGGGCAGCCCACGGAGGAGCATTTCCCGGACGGCTATGCGCGGTACACGGAATATGACGGCAGGGGGCTTGCCACAAGGATATATGACAACGCGGGGCGCGAGGTTGCAAACACATACGATGAATGTGGGAACCTTGTGAAAAGCGGCAGGCGGATGGACGGAAACACCGTGCTGGAAACGGCATTTTCCCATGACGTGCACTGGTCAACAAAAATTGGACACTTAAATTGTATTTTTTTGCATACAATCCGCAATTACTGTACGGTTGCATATGTTTCCCTGTACTGTTTGGGCGTCAGATATCCCAGTGCGTATGCTGGCCTTTCCTCGTTGAAAAATTTTATATATGCCTCCATCTCTTCTGGAACGTTTTCGCCCTGCAGATGAAAATCTGTAAACAGTTCTGACTTTATCCATCCATTGATTGACTCCATTGCTGCATTGTCTGTCGGTGTTCCGGCGCGTGACATGGAATGTATGATGCCGCAGGGGCCGAGTAGATCATTGTAGTTTTTTGACGCGTACACCGAACCCTGGTCTGAATGCAGAACCATTTGGTATTCTGGATACTGTTTTTTCAGCTCTATCAGGTCATTTAGCCCGCTTATATATGTCATCCTGTCTCCACGTTTTGCAGACAGCGAATGGCTGAGTATTTCATTGTTCCATAAATCCATGTACAGAGTCAGTTCATAATAAATGCCTTTTACACGGAATGCTGTCATGTCGCTTACAATACACTGCATCGGCCCGTCAATGTCAATCCCGGCAAGTATCAGGTTCGGATATACTTTACGCGGTTCACCAGGCTTTTTGTACCGGTAATGCTTCGACCTGCTTTTGATTCCAGCCAGTTTACAGCACTTGTGCGCATACGGATCTGAAACAGAAAGGCCTGTATCG
>CAJTTO010000057.1 GCA_910579275.1 uncultured Lachnospiraceae bacterium | reverse complement strand
GTTTTGCATGGCTTGATGCCTGTAACAGGAAGCCGAAGGCTGAACTGTTACAATTTTTGTAATTATTTTTCAAACACGCTCTAGTGTGCTGTCCAGATTATATCTGGCGAAACTCCGCAGGATAAATTTTCATCAGCAAGGCGGAGAAGGGAGGCGATGCGGTGGCATCGTTGACCGCCGACAACGCAGTCTGATGGAAATTTAGGCAAGGAGGTTTGCCTGAATATAATCCGGACAGTACACTAGTACAGCACAGCCTTTAACAATTCTATCAGATAGTTGGAATAATACAGCATGGTCAGAAAAGAACTTTCGCTGACCTGTTCTATCATCCATACCTTCAGCCCCATTATGTCAAAGATTCCTATAATCAGAAACATGAGCCAGATCACTATGACGGCTTCTGCCAGTCCCAATACTGCTCCGGCAAGTTTATCCGCAAGCTTTCCTACCGGTATCGCCCTGACAAGCCTGAACGTATCCGTGAGGAACTTGACTGCCCTGTGAATCATCCGGATGGCAAGAAGCAATATCACAGCCATAATCACTTTGACGTAGCTTTTCTGAATAAAATTTCCGACGCCTTTTGCTGCAACTACCAGAACGAAAATTCCCAATATGCAGGATATTATCCGTATAACGCTCTCCAGCAGCCCTCTTTTCCATCCCCACACTGCCCCTATGACAAGTATAGATGCTACTATGATAAAAAGTATATTCATATCCCAGCCGGCAGGATTCCCTGCGCTATTCAATATCTTTGTGTCCAAGTCCGTCCCCTCCGGTATATTTGATACTGCAGAAAATCCGTTATTTGTCCGCAGCTCTTTATTGAAGCTCAATGGTCTGTATTGTTTCATCCGCAACAAGTGTGTGCCTTGAAATATTTCCTCCCGGTATCAGGCATATGACTCTGTCCTGAAATGCTCCCTCATATTTCAGCCTGCCGCCCCAGTCATATATCAGGCATTCGTTCTCATTGTATATGAAAATTCCTGATGTACTGAATAGTATGTCTTTGTATTCGAGATTAAATGCAATTTCCCTGACCATTTTTGCATTTGTGTCATAGATTTCAACGCGGTATGTCGTCTCTGCCGATGTATTATAAAATACCAGCCCGACATGCTCTTCATCGTGAAATACGCTCTGTATTTCTTCTGATATCATGTTTTCCAGAAGGCTTTCCGGTTTCTGTCTTCCCTTGAAAAACATAATCCGGTTATCCGCAACGGCAAATACCGTGTCATTTCCCATGAATTGTATCATCGGGACGACTGCTTCCGGATAACCATAGCCGCTCACAAGGTTATCCGTGTAATTTTGCCCTACCGAGGCAAAGTTGTAAAAGCCGATGCTCGATTCTATTTTTCCTTTTTCTGCTTTCAAGTAGGACACTGCCACCAGACTTCCGTCACTTGATATGTCTATCGCCGCAGGGTAACCGGAATTGCTCATGGTTGTCTTAAAATAGGCAAGCGCTTTTCCCGGTTCCCCTTTTGGGCTGTATAGATAAATGCCCGTCACAGTGGAATCATCCAAAACCGCTGCCACAATTCCGTTTGACGAAACGCAAAAGTCCCTGATTGGCATTGTCGTTTCCACTGCACCGAGTGTCCCCTGCGTATCGGCTATGTATATTTTCCTGCCGTTGTAATCGCCCACGGCAACCGTCCTGCCGCATGTTCTTACCATGGGATTCTGCATCTCGTATGTCTGGTTCCATATTGTCTTTCCTTTTATGTCGGTACAGCTCATTCCGTCATTGCTGTATGTGAAAAGCGTTCCTTTCAGGTTCATGCTTTTTGACTCGGATGCCCTGAACCATTCGCTTTGCTGGATTACCTCGTAATCAATATACAGCTTGTTTTTCCAGCTGACATAAGAACTAACCGATGCAACTGCCACAACAGCCAATACGGCAAGCACTGTGTAAAACTTCATCTGACGGTGTCTTGCCAGCTTGTTGTCAAGTGTTTTATTGTCTCTTTCGTCTTCCTTAGTTTCGGGAGTTTTCTTTTTTCCGCCTTTTAACAAATATTGATTTCTGTTAAAATCCTTTATTTCCGCCATCGTATACCTCATTTATTGATTCAGTCCTCTGCTTTGCGCTTATTAGTATACCATTATTTTCAGGGAAGTAAAAGCTTTTGTCCATAAAGAATATTATCCGGGTCGTCGATGTTGTTCCATCTGCATATTTCATCCACGCGGGAATAGTCACCGTAAATGTCATAGCAGATGGTTCTGAGCGTATCTCCGCGCCGCACAACATAATATTGCGGGATTGCTGCCTGTCCATCATCCGGCAGTGCTGCGGTACCGGCTGCCTGCACTGTATCCGGCTGCGCTGTTTCCTGTGCCGTGTCCGGCTGCTGCGGGGCTGTCTCCGGCGGAAGTCCGGCCGCATTTGTTTCTGCCGGTTCCTGCTGCATGGTCTGACTTTGTCCGTTATCGCTTTCCTGCGTTTCCGCCGCATCCGGAATATTTTCTTTCTCCGTTTTATTGTCGTCTGTATTCCCGCCATCCGCCAGCACGGCTCCTGCCTTTTCGTTTTCCGCCTGCACGTTCTCCTGCATTGCCGCAGCCGCATCGGAAGGACTGGTCTCCGTCCCCGGCAGAACAAAAGACGTATTCTCCGCGATAAATGCCATGCAGTAATCAATATTTTCCTGCATGCTCTGCATTTTGCTGTAGTTATTGATGGAAATAATGCCATACGCCATGACACAGACTACAAATCCCAGACAGAGGACGTTCATGACGTTCCACATAAAACCGACTTTTGCCTCCTCACGGTTGTACGCCTGCGCAATCCTGCCCAGACGCGCCGCGTCATCCACTTTTTTCCGAACATATACTTCATGCTCGGTCGGCGACAGAGGCGCCTTATTCCACTCCACGAGATAATTCTGCATCTCTTCATTCTGGTCATAGTAGATGTAAAAGTCATCCAGAATTACTTTTGTGTTCTGCAGTGTCAGTTCAAGACGCAGGCCGGAATCTTTGTTAAGGCTTACATACGCGGAACCGATATAGGTACACGTCGGAAAATAGGTGTCATTATACTGCTGCACCTTCCCTGTATTTTCTTGCAAAAGCGCTGCCCCTGACACGACAATCCGATACCTCCCGCGCTCTTCTATCGAACGTCCATACAGTGCGATGTCCGGCTGCGTGCTATCAACAATTTCTTCCGGCGACGCGCTTTTTTTTGTTTTTTCCGCCAGCACCTTTTTCATAAAAGTATGTACGTAGTCCTCTAGGTATAGTATATAAATCCCTTCCGGCGTTCCTATTGTACGTGTATTTACCGGCAGGATTGCGGACGCCCTGAATGGTATCTTGTCGGCAAAGCCGGCTGGTTTTTCGCTGGCAGAGGGCTGATTTTCTTCCTGTAATCCGGTGTTTAATAGTATATTCATTTGCTTGTCCATTTTGGCATCACCTTTCCTGTATCACTGTGATATTGCGTTTCACTGCTTATCATACCACTCCTGTCTTAAAGATTTTGTCGAAATGCGTCAGCACATTAAAAAAGATGAGTGCCTGCACACTCATCTCGTTAAAGCTCCGCTTTATTCGTTATAAAATTTGTAAATGGTTGTGGTTCTATATGGTCTTTCCGGCCCATATATGACGTCGGGAAACTGCGGCTGGTTCACTGCGTCCGGAAAACACTGTGTCTCGAGGCAAAGCCCGCTTCTCTTTCCGTAAACCGCACCTTCCTTGCCGTTTTCCGGCGCAATGCAGTTGCCTGCGTAGAACTGGATTCCGGGCTGGTCTGTGTATACGTCCATCTTTCTTCCTGATGTCGGTTCCTCCACAGAAGCCGCTTTTCGAAGTGTTCCGTCATAGCCGTCCAGCACAAAGTTATGGTCATAGCCCTGCCCGTATTTGAGCTGGATATCGTCAGCCTCTATATCGTCGCCTACCGCCTTCATCACGCGAAAGTCAAACGGCGTTCCTTCCACTTCCGCAAGTTCACCCGTGGGAATCAGCCGTTCAAACACGGGCGTATAATGGGATGCATTGATGCTGAGTCTGTGCGCCTCAATGTTGTCGGCATTATGGCCTGCAAGATTGAAATAAGAATGGTTCGTCATATTAATCAGTGTCTTTTTGTCACTTGTCACATCGTAGTCTATCTTCAGCGCATTGTCGTCGGTGACAGTATAGGTCACCTGCACTTTCTTGTTTCCCGGAAATCCCATGCATCCGTCTTCGTCGTCAATGGAAAATGTGATGCTGTTATCCCCCGAAACTGCGTTCCACACGCGCTTATGGTATCCCTTGTCCACGTCACTGTGAAGATTGTTGGTGCGGTCGTTTGCTGCAAGCTGGTACTTCACGCCATCAATGGTAAAGCTTGCATTGTCTACACGGTTCGCGCTCGGCCCCACCGTCGCGCCGAAAAAAGAACCGTTTGCAAAATACCCCTCAACGCTGTCGTGTCCCAATACCACATCCACGGTTTTTCCTGCCTTGTCCGGCACGAAAAGTTTTACGAGGATTGCGCCGAAATCCGTGACAGATGCCGAGAAGCCGTTATTGTTCGTGATGGTGTAGAGCTTCACCTGTGTCCCGTCAGCTGTCTTTCCAAAATTATCCGTTGTGATTGCCATTTTTGTATTCCTCCATTCTGTGCAGCTGCCTGTTCTGCACTTATACGCACTGTTTTTCCCTTTTAAGTCCGTTACATTTCTTTAGCACTATAATTCCGTTCTTCCCTCCAGCGCTCGCAGCAGTGTCATCTCGTCAATGCACTCCAAGTCCCCGCCCACGGGCACGCCGCTTGCAATGCGCGTCACCTTTACACCTGCAGGCTTAATCAGTTTTGATATGTACATTGCCGTCGTTTCGCCCTCAAGACTGGAATTGGTCGCAATGATGACTTCGCTGACATCCTCTTCCAGACGCTTTACAAGTTCTTTTAATTTGATATCGTTTGGACCGATCCCGAGCATGGGGGATATCGCACCATGCAGGACATGGTACACGCCGTCATACTTGCCGGTCTTTTCGTAGGCTGCAAGATCCCTGATATTCTCGACCACCATTATTGTCTTATGATCCCGGTTCGCATTCGCGCAAATCGGGCATGTTTCTTTGTCCGTGAGGGTATAGCAAACGTTACAGTAGTGGATGTTATTCTTCGCATCCACCATAATCTGCGCAAAGCGTTCCACATGTTCCGACGGCATATTGATGACATGAAGCGCAAGGCGCTGCGCCGATTTGTTCCCCACTCCGGGCAGCTTTGCAAACTGTTCAATGAGTTTGTTAATATATCCGCTGTATAGTTCCATCAGAAGGGTAGTCCTCCGCCAAGTCCGCCGAAGCCGCCTGCCATCTTGCCCATTATTTCATTGTTTGCCTCCTCTGCCTGACGGAGCGCTTCATTTGCCGCTGCAATAATCATATCCTGAAGGGTCTCTATGTCATCGGGGTCTACTGCTTCCTCCGAAAGTGTGACCTTGACGATTTCCTTCTTGCCTGTCACGACTACTTCCACGGCTCCGCCGCCTGCCTTCGCCGTAAACTCCTTGGTTTCAAGTTCCTTTTGTCCTTCCTCCATCTGTCTCTGCATGCGCTGTGCCTGCTTCATCAGATTGCTCATGTTTCCAGGCATTCCCCCCGGAAATCCTCCTCTTTTTGCCATGTTCCAATTCTCCTTCCATAACCTTTTCTGTGACTTCCGGCACCATTCGATGCCGGCAGCACGTTTTCTCAATCTTCAATTTCTATTTCCATGTTGATTACCTTTTCAAGGTCAACATAGCTTTCGTCAAAATGTCTTCCCGGCGCGAGATTGTGTACCTGAACGGTTACCTCTTTTTGCAGAAAATTGGATATCATGTCTTCTACGTGTTTGTGGTTCTCCTCGTCGGTCAGGTAATCATATGCCACTCCATCCTCCACAACGATCAGCAGCCTGTTATCGCCGCCCAGACTCAAGTGCGCGTTTTTGAGATGTGTTTTCAGCGGCTGGCTCGTCTCTGCCACGATTCCATGCCAGTTTGAAACAATCTGCTTGATATCGTCGGGAATCGCCTTGGGCAGTTCCGGTTTCTGCACTGCCGCGGCGACGGTCTCTGTTGATTGTACCGCAGCCGGCACTGCCTGCACAATACCTTTTTCAATTTTTTCCTCCAAATCCTTCACGCGCGCCACAACCGCGTCATTGGAAGTCTCCATGGCGGGTCTGCAGAGCTTAATGAGCGTCATTTCTATGAGGATGCGTTTCTGCGTGGCATATTTGATTTGTCCGGAAAGTTCGGAAAAAATACGGATATACCGCATAATTTCCTCCGCGTCCATTGTTTCTGCCTCTGCCTTGAGCCGCGCGAGGTTGTCGCTTGATACGTCAATAACGTCTTCAATGTTGTTGTCGGATGTCTTAGCAAGAAGCAGATTTCTAAGGTACCATGTGATATCGGTGACAAACTGTGTCAGTTCCCGCCCCTGTATGACAACCTCCTCCAAGAGGGAAATGCAGCCGGCGACATCCTCCGCAAGAACCAAGTCCAAGAGCCGCGCAAAAACCTCTGTGTCCACTGCGCCCAGCACATCGAGCACCTTGTCATAGGTCAGTTCTTCCCCAAAGTGAAACGCTATGCACTGGTCAAGAAGACTCAGCGCGTCGCGCATGGAACCGTCCGCTGTCTTTGCAATATATTTCAGCGCGCGCTCCTCGACCCGAACCTGTTCTTTCTCCATAAGGTCCCGAAGCCGCTCCGCGATTGTCTCGATTGTGATGCGCTTGAAATCATAGCGCTGGCAGCGCGACAGTATTGTTATCGGAATTTTGTGCACTTCGGTTGTCGCCAGTATGAATATCACGTAGGAAGGCGGTTCCTCGAGCGTTTTGAGCAGCGCATTAAAGGCTCCTATTGAGAGCATATGCACCTCGTCTATAATATAAACCTTGAACTTACCCTCGACCGGAGAATAAGAAACCTCGTCTATGATTTCCCGAATATTGTCAACGCCGTTGTTGGAAGCGGCGTCAATTTCTATCACATTGACGCTCGCTCCGGACGCAATGGTCTGGCAGCTCCTGCACGTTCCGCAGGGGCTGCCATCCACGGGGTTTTCACAGTTGACGGACTTGGCAAACAGCTTGGCGATTGTCGTCTTGCCGGTTCCCCGCGTGCCTGTGAAAAGATAGGCGTGCCCGATGCGGTCCGCCTTTATCTGGTTTCTGAGCGTTGTGACAATGTGATCCTGTCCTTTGACGTCCTCGAACACATCGGGACGGAATTTTCTGTATAAAGCAGTGTATGACATATCGTCCTCCCTAATGCTGACAGACGCATTCCCGACATGCGTTATGGTCTCTGTCCCATACCGCCCTCAAGCGTAAGCGTTTCACCTGTCATGTATTTGAAATCCGGAGATGCAAGCTGTACGCACACACGTCCGATTTCCAGTTCGGCATCACCGTAATGTCCTGCCGGAGGCATTTTGACGTTTTCCTTAAATGCATCCGGATATGCCTTCTCAAACTGTTCGAGCTGTGCCGTCCACGCCAGCGGGCATACGATATTGACATTAATGCCGTCTTTTGCCCACTCTGTTGCCGCCACGCGCGTCAGCCCGCGAATGCCCTCTTTTGCCGCCGCATACGCACACTGGCCGAAATTGCCAAAGAGTCCGGCGCCGGAAGCAAAGTTGATGACAGAACCTTTTGCCTTTGCAAGATGCGGATAGCATGCTTTCATATAGTAGAATGCCGCATACAGTCCGGAGTACAGTGCGAGGTTAAACTGATCCGTGGTATGTTCCGCAAGCGTTACGCCCGATGCGGACGCCTGCGCATTGTTAATCAGCACATCAATACTTCCAAAGGTGTCGATGGTCTGCTGTATGACATTTGCCACAACGGACTCATTGTCCGCGCCGGCATTTACATCCGCCTGAACAGTTAAAACCTTGATTCCGTACAACCGCTCAAGTTCTTCTTTGGCATCCTCAAGTTTCTTGACGTTTCTTCCTGTAATGACAAGGTTTGCACCCTCCTTGGCATATGCCGTGGCAATGCCATAACCGATGGAGCCACATCTTCCGTCGCTCAAAACCGCCCTGCCTGCCCCAGTGATAATCGCAGTTTTCCCAGTTAAAAATCCCATATCCGTAAAACCTCCTTCATTTATTTATGTTCCGTAATTGCCGGTATTTTTATTATAACCCAATCTTTACAAAATGAATAGGTTTTTTATTCGTCCTCTTTCGCCCAGCCGTAGGCATACTTGACTGCCTTATGCCAGCCTGCGATTCCTTTTTGCCTGTCGGTGTCTGTTGACGCGGGCGTGAAAGTCCGGTCACTTATCCAGTTTTGCATGACTTCTTCCTTGTTTGCCCAGTAGCCTGTCGCAAGGCCTGCCAGATAGGCGGCTCCCATGGCGGTTGTCTCCACGCACTGCGGCCGGATAACAGGGACGTTCACAATATCTGCCTGTGTCTGCATCAGAAAATTATTGGCGCTTGCACCGCCGTCAACCTTGAGCGTCGTAAGCTTCATCCCGGAGTCCGCCTCCATCGACGCCAGTACGTCATTTACCTGATACGCTATGGACTCCAGTGTTGCGCGTATAATATGGCATTTGTTTACGCCGCGTGTAATTCCGACAATGGTTCCGCGCGCATACTGATCCCAGTATGGGGCGCCAAGCCCTGTAAATGCCGGAACGACGTAACAACCGTTTGTATCGTTGACCTTTTTCGCCATGTACTCGGAATCCTCGGAGGAGTCGATAATCCGCAGCTCGTCACGCAGCCACTGGATTGCCGCGCCTGCAACAAAAATAGAGCCTTCAAGCGCATAGTTTACCTTTCCGTCAAGTCCCCATGCAATCGTAGTCACGAGACCGTTCTCGGAAAAAACAGGCTTTTCACCAGTGTTCATCAGCAGGAAACACCCTGTTCCATATGTATTTTTTGCGGTGCCTGCCGCAAAGCACGTCTGCCCGAACAGCGCTGCCTGCTGGTCTCCTGCTGCCCCCGCAATGGGGATTGCTCCGCCGAGATAGGAGGGGTCTGCCTCCCCATAGATGCAGCTTGACGGCTTTACTTCCGGAAGCATACACTTTGGAATCCCCAGTTCAGCCAGAATCTCATCATCCCAGGCAAGCGTGTTGATGTTGAACAGCATTGTCCGCGAGGCGTTGGAATAGTCCGTGACGTGGACGGCTCCTTTTGTCAGTTTCCAGATCAGCCATGTCTCAACCGTGCCGAATAAAAGGTCTCCCTTCTCGGCCTTCTGTCTCGCGTCGGGAACGTTGTCCAATATCCATTTTACTTTTGTCGCCGAAAAGTAGGCGTCGATGACAAGCCCCGTCTTTTGTTTCAATGTTTCAGTAAGCCCTTTTGCCTTCAAGGCGTCGCATATGTCGGAAGTGCGCCTGCACTGCCATACAATGGCATGGTGGACAGGTTCGCCTGTGTGCCTGTCCCAGACAATTGCCGTTTCCCTCTGGTTGGTAATGCCGATTGCGGCAATGTCCTTTGCCGTCGCACCTATCATATTCATCGCCTCGACCGCGACGCCGAGCTGGCTTGCCCAGATTTCGTCGGCGTCATGCTCTACCCAGCCCGGCTGTGGAAAATATTGTGTAAATTCCCTCTGCGCCATACTGCAGCGTGCGCCCTTTTTGTTGAATAAAATGCATCGGTTGCTTGTTGTTCCCGCATCCAGTGCCATAATATATTTTGACATATGTACCTCCTCCGTTCGAGTTACAATTCACGCCCACGCCGTTTTTATCGGCATAAAAGCTATTGAGGTGTGAATGATAGCAGATTTTGCACACAAAATGTGAAAAGGCAAGCATTTTGGTGGACGTCTGAACCGTAACCCATTCTATTCTTTTAATGATAACAGTATTTTCCATGCCTTGCAATAGGTGTATTTCTGCGGGAAAATAAGTGATACGGATTGCGTGGGATATTTCTTCGAGGGTGCAGTGCAATTTTCCACAGTTCCTGATGCTGTTACGGGAATCCAATCGCAATTGCGGATGGCCATACACGCAAAAAATCCGAGTGCAGGCACCCGAATTTTTTATGGTCTGTATTTACTTTGGTCTTACTGTGAGCCTTCTGATAAATCCGTCCCCGTCTGCTTCACGGACTGTTGCGATTGCCATGATATGGTAGTCCCCAAAGCTTGCTATGAATTCAGCCTGTTCGTCGTTGACCACTTCCGCGCTCATAATCGAGTACTGGCGGAAACCGAATTTATTGCGGAAAAACATGTTGATTGCCTCTCTTCCATAAATATGATACTCCCTCTGGCTGGACGAGTTTGAACAGTAATCACACAGGATTCCGTCCCTGGTAAACAGCTCTGCAAGCCCTGCAAAATCTTTATTTTCCATTGCCTCTATATACTTTTCAATTGGCTTCATCTTTTTTCCTCCTAATATACTTTCTCTGAATTTAGCAGCGCGTCTGTCCCGCCGTCGACAAACATGACGTTTCCATTGATTCCGCTTGCTTTTGGGGATACAAGGAAAATCATCGCCTCGGCAATTTCGGATGCGTCCATCAGTGTTTCCATACCGAACTTGGTAGGTATCGGAAGTGCGTTCAGCGCCATCTTCGCGGATGTGCTCATGGTTGCCGTCATGGCTGTATTGACGTTTCCCGGAGCTATCGCATTGATTCGCACACCATTTGCCGCCCATGATGCGGATACCCTTCTCACCCAGCGCGCCAGCGCATACTTTGTCGATACATACATGCTGTTGCCAATGCTCAGGTTCGAGTCGTCAAGGCTGCGAATCAGTTCGAGCACCCTTTTCTCATCCCCGATATTATTCAGCAGGTCAGCGATATCCATTCTGCCCGCGCCCTGTGAAATCGTGTTGGAGGCAGTGACCACGCAGCTGCCGTGTTTTTTCTCCAACAGGTCATACACGCCTTTTGCAACTGCAACCGTGCCAAAATAATTCAGGGAAATAATCAGTGCCAGATTTCCGCATGCGCCCGACACGCCGGCATTGCAAATCATGCCGTCAAGTCCGTCCGGACACATCTCATGCAGCTTGCTGACCGCCTCCGCCCGTCCCTGTTCCGTGGCAAGGTTTACGCAGATATCTCCGCCTTTGAGGTCGATGTTGATTACCCTGTGCCCTTCCTGCTCCAAAAGTTCCTTTGTCTTTGCACCGATTCCGCTCGATGCACCCGTGATTGCATATACACCCATTCTTTTTTCCTCCTTGTGTTTGATGCGCCCTTGTGTTTCGTTCTGTATTTTATTATAATGATATTTGATATGTTTGAAATAGCCAAAATAAGAATTTTTAAGGAGACCAGATGTAATATGCTGACATATGACTTGACGCAGAGAGCGCAGCTTTCTATCTATGAATATCTTTACCAATGCATCAAGCAGGACATTCTCGACGGGGTGATTGCCGCAGGAAGCCGTCTGCCCTCAAAAAGAATGTTTGCAAAGCATCATCAGATTAGTCTGAAAACGGTAGAAAATACTTACGAGCAGCTTTTGACAGAAGGATATATCTGCGCGGAGGAACGCCGCGGTTACTTCGCAGCGTCCCTCGGGACAGACGGGCGGAGATCGCGCTATCAGAGCCATATCCCCTTCAGCGCCTACTGCGCTGACAACAATCCCCCGTGTGATGCGGACTTTACCTCCAACCAGACTGCCATCGACCTTTTCCCATATGATACGTGGGTGAAAGTAATGCGCGGCATTCTTTCGCGGAGAGACCCTGATATGCTCAAAACAGTCCCTTTTCAGGGAGTCTATGCGCTGCGGCAGAGTATCGCCAAGTATTTGTACGGTTTTCGGGGCATGACGGTATCTCCGGATCAGATTGTCATAGGCGCCGGAACGGAATACCTTTACGGACGCCTGATACAGCTTTTGGGGCGGAAACGGATTTATGCGCTGGAAAATCCTGGCTACCGCAAAATTGCCAAAATATATCAGGTCAATGATGTCTCATGGAAATATATTGATATTGACGAGAGCGGAATGCAGATAGACAAGCTGGCTGGAAGCGGGGCGGATATCGTGCATGTTTCCCCTGCCCACCACTTTCCGACGGGGAGCATCATGCCTATCGGTCGGCGCAGGATGCTGCTGGACTGGGCAGAAGACAAGCCGGAGCGGTATATTATCGAGGATGATTACGACAGCGAGTTCCGTTTCAGCCACAGGCCGATTCCGGCACTTCAGAGTCTCAACCATAACCATCGGGTTATTTATCTGAACACGTTCTCAAAGACGCTTGCGCCTTCTATCCGCATCAGCTATATGGTTCTGCCAAACAAACTGATGGAACGCTATATTCAGACCATGAATTTTTACTCCTGCACAGTTTCTGCCTTTGAGCAGTATGCACTTGCGGCTTTTATGGATAACGGATATTTTGAACGGCATATCCATAGAGTGAAGAAATATTACAGAGCAAAGCGGGACAGTATGATGAAAGTCTTTGCACAGTCCCGTCTCCGCACGTATGCTTCTGTCGACGAAAAAGACGCCGGCAGCCATTTTCTGATACATTTGAACACCTCTCTGAGTGACACGGAGCTTAAGTGGCTCGCGCGGGAAAACGGCGTCTCCCTTGACTGTCTCTCGGAATACTGCGAGACAGGAAAAGAACAGCACGCCCACACAATTATTGTCAATTACTCCGACCTTGACGAGGAGAGCTTTGGCAGGGCGCTGGATGTTTTATTGCTTGCGGTTACTGACTGACAGTTCTTAAGAAGCTTCAGTGGGCGGCATAATTCATCTGCACGGGTCTGCGCATAAAAAAACCCATTTTGAAATGTCAAATGGGTTTTTTCTCTCACTTTATGGGTAAATGCACAAGCGCATTCGTCTTTTTCCTGCTTAGTCACCGAAGCTGATGCCAAGCATCTTTGCTTCCTTAATGATGGTGGAATCCGGATCTACCATCTTGAGCTTGCCGGCAACATCCGAGAGCGGTACTTTTACGACTTCCCTGTTCTGGTATCCTACCATATAGCCATACTCGCCTTTGAGGATAAGCTTTGCCGCCTCTGCGCCAAGTCTGCTGGCAAATACGCGGTCATACGGATCCGGACTTCCGCCTCTCTGTGTATGTCCGGGAACGGTGACGCGCACCTCCATGCCGCTCTTTTCCTTTATTTTTTCAGCAATTTCGTAGGAAACGCTGGGATATTTGTACTCTGCCATGTACTTTTTAAATTCTTTCTTGGAGAGCGCAGCTACTTCCTTTGATACGGCGCCCTCTGCAACTGCAAGGATGGTGAACTTGCTTCCTCTCTCGGAGCGTTTCTGGATTGCCTTGATAATCCTGTTGATGTCATATGGTATTTCGGGTATCAGGATAATGTCCGCACCGCCTGCGATACCTGCGTTTAATGTGAGGTATCCTACCTTATGTCCCATTACTTCGACAATAAATACGCGCCCGTGTGATGCCGCAGTGGTGTGTATCTGGTCAATGCACTGTGTCGCAATGTCGACTGCACTCTGGAATCCGAACGTCATATCTGTTCCCCAGAGGTCATTGTCAATCGTCTTTGGCAGTGTCACGACATTCAGGCCTTCCTCACGCAGAAGATTCGCTGTCTTATGTGTTCCGTTTCCGCCGAGGATAACCAGACAGTCAAGGCTTAGCTTGTAATAATTGTGTTTCATTGCCTCCACCTTGTCAAGCCCGTTTTCATCCGGATCACGCATATTCTTGAATGGCATGCGTGAACTTCCGAGGATTGTGCCGCCCTTTGTCAGGATTCCTGAAAAATCTGACGGGGAGAGCATTTTGTACTTGCCGTAAATCAGTCCTTTGTAGCCGTCAAGGAAACCGAACAGCTCCACTTCCTTGCCTGCATTAAACAGACCCTTTGCCACACCGCGCATTGCCGCGTTGAGCGCCTGGCAGTCGCCGCCGCTTGTTAACATTCCGATTCTTATCATGGGAACCTCCTCCTTTTTCGCAGGAAATATCTGCGCATTTTTCTTTATTCTGGCTTTTTGCCATGCTAAGCGATAATCTGCTTCGACAGATTATCGCTTATGGGCGTTCGCCCTTTGAATTCCTGCCAAAATATTCCTATGTGATTAGGATTATTTTGACTTTTGCCATGCTAAGCGATAATCCGCCTTCGGCAGATTATCGCTTACGGGCGTTCGCCCTATAGAACCAAGTAACAAGACATCCTTACAAGCAAGCTTGCAGGATGTCTTGTTACTTGGTTCTGCATGGCTTTCTTTAAATAACATTATAATCCTTTTTTTGGATGCGAACAACTTTGTTCCTATAAAATATTTAAATTTTGGTAAAAAAGCACAAAAATTTACTGTGATTTGATATTGTCGGAAATTCTACGGTTATCTTTGTTTTTTCTCCTGATAATGTGCCGCAACTGATAATTTATGTAAATTTTTTCACATATTTTTAAAATCATTTCCTGCGAGTATTCTTTTATGTTTTCGACAAACAAGTCAACAATGTAGTTTGAATATCTGTTCTTATGTCTGTTATATTTCCCGTCCGCTTCTATTGTATCTTCAATAAATTCTATCAACGCCTGCGTTTTATATTCTACATCATTCAGTTTAAACTGTCTGATATGATGTTCTAATATTTCCAAATCCTCCTTATTATAATTGTACTTTGTGCTCGAAACAAACCGGGCAGTCATAATATCATATTGTATCCTATATGCCAATCCTGAAGAATCTCCCGTCATACTAAATGGCTGCAAATTCAACTTATTTACTTTGCAATATTGCTTTCGCAGCCCTGCATATGCATTACAGATAGATTTGCATTTGAAGCCCTTACAAACGAGATTTTCCTCATATTGTTTCATATGAGATTTCATTTTATCCTTACGTCTTTTTTCTCCTACACGTTTCAAGGACTGATTACAATTTTTACATGTAACCGACATATTTGGAACACATTCTTTTAAATATACACTTAATGTTTTTTCAACGGAATGTTCTATTTCTCCCAAATCTGTTCGGTCTCCCTTTAAATTCGCATAACAGTACATGCAGTGAAAGCTACTCGTTTCTAACAGCAGTTTCTTTAATTCATCGCCTCTTTTTCCGCTGTATCCATATTCTATATCCTCTAAATATACCGGTTCAAAATCCGGCATATCCAAAACATAGATATTTTTATCCACTTTACCACTCCTCGATTTGTCTAACCATTACCTTTTGAACTTTTGACAAATTAAGCTCCTTAATATTTTCGAGTTCTCTCTGATCTGTCTCTTTCCATATACCAGCCACTTTATTATTCAGCAGTCTTCTTAGACATGTGTCAATCTTTTCTCCCTCATCAATGTCTTTTGTTTTCACAAAAACACTGTCAAATATATTATAGACCTGAGAAACACTATTGAAATCTCCGGCATCCAATAATTCATAATTATTTTCAGATAACAGAATTATATTTGCCGCTTTGGCGTTTGCTATCAAATCTGCTGAATGTGTCGTGACAATAAAAGAAAAGCCACTATATTTCTGCCTTAGAAAGTCAAAAATATTTCCGCTATTGTATGCAAACAGAAATTCGTCAATCTCATCAATAATTACAAAACCGTTTTTCATGGTTCGCGACACATATTCCATTTCCATAAAAATACGCATTAATGCCTGATACCCGCTTGACAGGGAAGATTCAATATTATCCAGATACACTTTATATCCTACCTCAGACTGCACAACCATTAACTCCACGCCAAGAAACTGACGCATTAGATTCTTTATCGAATCCTCGAATTCAAAATAAAAATTTTCTATTGATGTTGGCACTCCCATATAGTAAAAAGTGTCTTTCAGATTATAATTATCAGCCATCAGTCTATGTTCAATAATTTTCTTGGAAAATTGTAATTTTGATGCCTCACCACTCATTTTAAATATCTGACTTACACTAAAATATCTATTTACTGAATCAATCAAGTACCAGTTTTTGGCGCCATCTTTTACCAAGACATTTTTTAACAGCTCTGATTTCCCACTCGAATTGTCGCCAATAATTATCGTATTATCAAACTTGAGCTTATGTTTCAATATAATATCCGACAATTCATTCATCATATTCTGATAACACGCCATAAATACCCTTCCACCTTTTATTCATATTTGTCATCGAAATCGTTCCGCCCGATGTTGATTGCCTAAAAAAATTTTTACTTAATATTTCTTCACAAATCTCATCCGTTATCTCGCATTGAATATGTCTTTTCTCGAAAACAACATATAATCCTTCCAATAATGTCGTCTTTGAAAAATACTTTTTGGAAATATGAAGCGCGGAAACAAATGCTTCTATACTATCAATATACGTCTTAATTTCCTTATTATTCAGAGAAAAGGATTCTTCCGCAAACCGGTCTATCATATCCTTTGTCGAATTTCGATATTCTTCAATTCTGTACCCTGTCCTTGAATAGGTAACATACGTCTTTAAGGCAGAGAAGCGATACAGCATTTCCACATCTTTTCCGTCATCGCTGATTGTGCCCCATAAAGCTCTCCATTTTCTATTATTTTTGTTAATTTTATTGATGGCGCGATTAAATGCACATGGATAAATGCCGTTTCTTAACTCCTGATTTGAGAGCTGTTTTCCACCATTATTCAAATTTGCAAATATCTTGTGCAAAATTTCATCTTTTTTATTTTGGTCAGAAATCTTAATTTCTACAACTGAAATCGTCGAATAATCTACTTTTCTCCTTAACTGAATCGGCAGATTTTTATAACTGATGTCACATTGATCATCACCTATCTGAATATAAAAACCAGCAGGAACAATATCATACTTTTGTTCAAGCGCTGCGACAAAATTCCCTGCTGAGTCTACATCAATTTCCTGATAATCAAATACACTCATTTTTTCATTTTTGAAAAACTTGCCAATATAATAAAAGTAGAGGCTCATTACCCTCTGTTGTCCATCCAATATTTCCAACTGCCCTTTTTCATTTCGGTATGTATAAATAGGCGGAATCGGAAGTCCTCTTATCAAAGAAGCTGCCAGCTCCTCTACCTGCATTTTGCTCCAACGATATTTTCTCTGGTATTCTGGAATAACAAACATGTTCTCATGCACGCCTTCCACCAGTGCTTTAAATCCCATATCTGTTTTATACTGCTGCACACTGATATTATTATATATTTCAAGAATTGACTTACCCATAGTATATCCCCTTGTCTCAGATCCCAGAGTGTGTTTGAAAAATGCTCTAACAACATTCTAATTGTTTCTGATAAATCTGTCAAATCCATCGTCAAACCGTATAGATAAGATGACATTTGTATGCCGATAAAAACTGGCGTGGGTATGAATTATAACAGATTTATCACACAAAATGCTAAAAGGGGGCATTTTGGCACATGATTCCACTACTTTGGTGGACGTCTGAACAGTACGTTTCCGCTCCCCTATTCGTGCTCCAGGCGTCCGTCAGACTGCTGAAATATTTTCATTGGATGATTGTGTGTATGCAAAAAAAGAATACCATTATCTGGTATCCTTTTTGCATGCCTGAATGGGTGGAGGTGGATTCGAACCACCGAAGCATGAAGCAGCAGATTTACAGTCTGTCCCCTTTGGCCACTCGGGAATCCACCCATATGTCAGGGGTTCGCCCTGACATTTATTATTAAATCACAAAATAGTACAAAAAGCAAGAATTTTTTATGATTCTTTCGCTTCCTCGGCAATGCGGATATGGACATCACGCAGCTGCCTTTCGTCCACTGCTGCGGGTGCGCCCATCATCACATCCTGCGCGGTTTTGTTCATGGGGAACGGAATAATCTCGCGGATGCTCTCCTCTCCGGCAATGAGCATGACCATGCGGTCTACGCCGGGGGCAATGCCCGCGTGTGGCGGCGCGCCGTAGCAGAATGCATTGTACATTGCGGGGAATTTTGCTTTTACGTCCTCCTCGCCCAGTCCGACAATCTGGAATGCCTTTACCATAATTTCCGGATCGTGGTTACGGACAGCGCCTGATGACAGCTCAACGCCATTGCACACTAGGTCATACTGGTATGCAAGAATTTCTAACGGCTCTTTTGCCGCCAGCGCTTCCGCGCCTCCCTGCGGCATTGAGAACGGATTGTGGCAGAATTCCAGTTCTCCTGATTCTTCACCGATTTCGTACATCGGGAAATCGACGATCCAGCAGAATTCGTAGCAGTCTTTTTTCATATATCCTTCAAATGCGTTGGCAAGCGTTTTGCGGATTACGCCGGATGTTTTCTGGGCTGTCCGCAAATCCCCTGTGGACAGCGCGACAAAACTGCCGTTTTTTAACCGGAGCGCTTCGATTACAGCTGCCTTTTTCTCCTGTACAAACTTGGAAATGCCGCCGACAAGCTCGCCGTTCTCATCAAGGCGGAACCAGTAGGTCTTCTGTCCGCTCACCACCTCGACGTCGGCACACATTTTATCGATCTGTTTTCTCGTTCCTGTAAAATTGTCCGCGACAACAGCCTTTACAGTATTCCCGACAAATGGCTCAAATCCACAGTCCGCGAGCACCTGTGTTGCGTCCTGTACGACAAGGTCTATGCGCAAGTCGGGCTTGTCCGAGCCATACTTCTCCATTGCTTCCCGATAAGGAATCCGCTTAAATGGCGGCTTGGATGCCTCATGGTAAATACCGTACTTTGCAAAAATCGGCGGAAGCACATCTTCCAAAACGGCAAACACGTCGTCCTGACTGGCAAATGCCATTTCCATATCAAGCTGGTAAAATTCTCCCGGTGAGCGGTCTGCCCTTGCGTCCTCATCGCGGAAACAAGGCGCAATCTGAAAATAGCGGTCAAATCCGGATGCCATCAGTAGCTGCTTGAACTGCTGGGGCGCCTGTGGCAGTGCATAAAATTTCCCGGGATGATTCCTTGACGGCACAAGGTAGTCACGCGCACCTTCCGGCGAAGAGCATGTCAGAATCGGTGTCGTTATCTCCATAAAGTCATGTCCAATCATTGCCGCACGCAAATCCGCGACAATCTTGCTGCGCAGCACAATCTTTGACTTGACAGCGGGATTGCGCAAATCCAGATAGCGGTATTTTAACCGTGTGTTCTCGTCCGCCTCCTTGGAATGATCAATCTGAAACGGCAGTTCATTATACCGGCACTTTCCTAAAACAGTAACCTTTGACGGCACAATTTCAATATCACCTGTCTCCATTTTGGGATTTTTGGCGCTGCGCTCGCGCACCGTTCCGATTACCTCAAGCGTCGATTCATTGTTGACGGCATCGAGCTGCTCCATGATGTCTTCTGTCTCGACGACAACCTGTGTCTTCCCATAGAAATCCCTTAAAACCAAAAAACCTAAATTCTTGCTGACCTTGCGCAGATTGTCAAACCATCCCACAAGCTTTACTTCCTCTCCGGCATTTTCCAGCCGGAGCTGGTTACAATTATGTGTACGTCCCTGCATTTTAATTTACCCTTTTCTATCCTTTATTAGCACCTATATCCATATGTGCCTGTTTACTGTTTTTAATACTAGCATCATTAAAAAACAGTGTCAAGGATAAAAACTTTATTCTCCTGTCTCGACGACGGTTTTAGTTACAATTCACACCCACGCCAGCTTTTATCGGCATACAAGCTATTGTGGTGTGAATTATAACATATTTTGCACACAAAATGCTAAAAGGCAAGCATTTTGGCGCATGATTCCCACTATTTAGGTGGATGTCTCGACGACGGTTTTAAACAGCGCGCGTTCCTCAAGCACTTCCTGAAAACTTTTGTCATGCTGGTTTCCAGAGACGCCATAGCCTTTGATTTCATCCATGTACTCGTCCCAGTCACAGATATAGATATACACTTTGGAGATATCATGCCCTGCAATTGCAAGCTCATAGACATTACTGCTGCCGTTTTCAATCTTGTTGCCATCCGCATCCAGCGCGACAGCAATCGTGTCACCTCCTTCAATCGTATTAAGTGTCATCTCGACAGCAGAAAGTTCAATGCTTTTGATGCCGATTCCGGCACTGTTTGTCTTGTTCACTTCAATCACACGGGAAGCGCTGTCCTTTTTCGTGATGGTCAGCTCGTAAGACCAGTCTCCCTCCTGCCACCAGTTCTGATATCTGTTGGGATAGTCATACCACTCCTGCGGCAGCGTCTTCATGTATGCCTGCCACTCCTCATCATTCATGCGCTCAAGTTCTTCCTGCGACTTTTCTTCCTCTAGCGGCAGCGGCTCATCAAGGTCACCGACAACATTTGTGATGTCCAGTTTCATCGTGAAAGTTTCCGGTATCTCATACTCCTCCATATATTGACTATATGTGGAATCATCTATGATTGGTCTGCCTTCTTCGTCCGCGTTTTTTACCGCTTCCTGATATTTTCTGTCATCCACGTTAATCTCGGAGTAATCGATTCGAATGATTCCCTCAAATGTATGCGCATCCGTAAATTTTCCTTCGGCATAGCGCCACGCAGGTATGGCATCATCGCGGAAAGAGTACTGCTCTCTGGTCTCCAGTGACATTGTCTGCGTCCCGTCTGTGAAAACTGCCATCTTCGCAAATTCCTGTGTGTTTTTGATATTTATGCCGATAAAAACTGCCTGATTTGTGGCATACTGCTCTGTCAGCGTGACTGTTAAGTTTCCTGATGTTTTTTGGTATGCTGCGGTATTCCCCGTGCTCTGCTCCATTGCATCGCCGCCTTTTGATGTCTGATTCGCTGTCTTGTTTTCTTCCTGAAACAAAATAACGGTTTCCTTCTCCGGAATCTGACCGAACGAAAACAGCTCTGACATCTTGTTAAAAATGCCTCCTACAATGGGAATCTCCTTTGCCAGAACAGGATTTGTGACACAGAACGCTGCCATTAACACAAACACTGCTGCCACACTGCCCATTCCGACCAGAAGCCTGCGCACAAATGGGTTCTTGGCAGATTCCGGCTTTCGCTCTGCCTTTCTTATCATTTGATAAGCCTCCTCCATACGCGCATCTATGATGCTGCTTGGTTCCAAGTTGACGCTTAACATCCTTCTCAATTCCTTTTCCTGCATAATTTCTCTCCTTCACTCATTGCACTCTGTAAACTTATGTCTCCGGTCTTGTCAGGCAAACTTGTTCGTTTTCCCTTCAATTGCATTGCGCAGCTGCTCTTTTCCGCGGTGCAGCCTGCTTTTAATGGTGTTTTCGTTGATTTCCAGTATTTCCCCGATTTCCCGAATGGTAAATTGTTCCCCATAATACAACTGGAAAATTACCCTGCTGTCATCGGGCAGTATGGACAGCATTTCGCGGAACTCAACCTCCGCCTTTCCCGCGTCGCACTGTGCCTCCTCGCTGTAGTCCTCGAGATACGCCTTGCTCTGGTTCATCCGGTATCGCTTTGTGCAGCGGTTTATCAGAATCCGCACGAGCCATGTCTTAAAGTATTCTTCTTTTTTCAGGCTGCTGATATGCTCATAGGCATCGAGAATGGTATCCTGTATGGCATCTGCCACATCCTCCTCGTTTTTCAGATAGCCGAGCGCAACACGCCGCATGGTCATTTTGCACGCTTCGATAAGTGTGATAAATGCCTCTGCGTCGCCGTGTCTTGCGCGTTTCACCAATGTTCTTTCTGTATTCATTTTCCTCCTCCACTCTGTCCGGCAATTGTCCGAGTCTTGATGTTTTCAACTTACATACATTAGATACGATTATGGGGGATTTGGTTGCATTTTTTAATCAGCTAAATAATGACGGGTTAAAGAAATCAGAAAAACAGAGAATCTTACAACGGAAAGTTTTGGCGAAAAGCTTGGTGTCGGTCGAACTGCCAGAAGATGAACTTGCTGAATACATAGAAGATTTACTTTCGACTGAAAATCCTGCTTATGCTTTAATCAAAGGCATTTTGAAAATCTATTACAAACTAGTGTACTGTCCGGATTATATTCAGGCAAACCTCCTTGCCTAAATTTCCATCAGACTGCGTTGTCGGCGGTCAACGATGCCACCGCATCGCCTCCCTTCTCCGCCTTGCTGATGAAAATTTATCCTGCGGAGTTTCGCCAGATATAATCTGGACAGCACACTAGATGATAAGTCCAAACAGGTCATTAATGAAACCATAGACAGACTAATTGCTGAAATAAAAAGGAAGACTGATGTAACAGTTCAGCCCAGGACTTTGCATTTACTGCAAAGTCTGTGAAATAGCGTAGTGGCAGAGATGCATCAAGCCACGGAACGTGGCTTTGACACCACGAAGTGGTTTTGCATGGCTTGATGCCCGTAACAGGAAGCCGAAGGCTGAACTGTTACAGACTGATTCCTGCCCCAAAATAAATAAATTGATTTCTGTATGTTTTTATGATATATTGTAATTGAAGATGTTGGGGTCAAAAGAGTTTTTAGAAACTCTCTGACTTTCCATATAGTACC
>CAJTTO010000056.1 GCA_910579275.1 uncultured Lachnospiraceae bacterium | reverse complement strand
GGAGTTACAGACCTACGAAAGTCCATTAGCGGAAGTGAGGGATTCACTTTGACCTTGCTAATAAGGAAAAGCGAATCGAAGAGTTAGAGCGAGAGATGGAAGCCCCCGGTTTCTGGGATGACCCCGACCGCTCCAACAGACAGATGAAGGAATTAAAGCAGCTGAAAGGTACGGTAGACCAGTGCAATGGACTCAAATCCCAGTATGAGGATATTGAGACACTGATCGAGATGGGGTACGAGGCGGAGGACGCCGAAATGATACCCGAGATACGGGAGGAGCTGGATCGGTTCATTGAAACCTTTGAAGCGCTGCGTATCAGTACTTTATTGTCAGAGGAATACGATAAGTGCAATGCCATTTTAAAGCTCAATGCCGGTGCCGGAGGTACAGAGAGCTGCGACTGGGCAGGAATGCTCTATCGCATGTACACCAGATGGGCGGAGCGGAAAGGCTTTACCATTGACGTGCTGGATTTCCTCGATGGGGACGAGGCAGGCATCAAGTCCGTAACCTTTCAGGTAAACGGAGAGAACGCCTATGGATATCTCAAATCAGAAAAAGGCGTGCACAGGCTTGTGCGTATTTCCCCGTTTAATGCGCAGGGAAAGCGCCAGACGTCCTTCGTGTCGCTGGATGTCATGCCCGATATCGAGGAAGATTTGGATGTGGAGATTAATGAGGACGATTTGCGCATAGACACGTATCGAAGCAGTGGTGCGGGCGGTCAGCATATCAATAAAACATCTTCAGCAATCCGAATCACACACATTCCGACAGGAACGGTAGTACAGTGTCAGAATGAACGCTCCCAGTTCCAGAATAAGGACAAGGCAATGCAGATGTTAAAGGCAAAGCTGTTTTTACTCAAGCAGGAGGCAAACGCCGAGAAGCTGTCGGATATTCGTGGAGAAATAAAAGAAATCGGATGGGGCAATCAGATTCGCTCGTATGTCATGCAGCCATATACCATGGTAAAAGACCATAGAACCAATTTCGAGTCCGGAAATGTCGATGCAGTCATGGACGGTGCGCTTGATGGGTTTATCAATGCCTATCTGAAATGGAAAAGTACCGGTGCAGGGCAGTAGATGAATGAGGAACGCGCGATATGAAAAGAACATGCAAGCAGTGCGGAAAAGAATTTGAGCTTTCAGACAGTGAAATAAAGTTTTATCAAAGAAAAGGCCTGGAGCTGCCAAAACGCTGTCAGGAATGCAGGAACCGGAACAAAGGAGCTGTTGGCGACAGGAATAGAAATGGCAGAAACAATAGAAGCTATCCTGCGTTTGTAGCGGCAGTCGTCCTGATGCTCCTGACAACCTTTCTGGTAAAAAATAATTTTTGGGATTCTCCCGATGACGTATGGGTGTCAGAAGATACCGAGTCTTTCAGTGGATATCTACCGCAGGAGCTGGCAGACACGACGCAAGGTGAACCGCCGCAGGATGTTGCAAAGGAATCAGCAGCGGAACCGGAAATAGCACAGGGTGAGGAAGAACAGCCAGGGACGCAGGAAAGCTTACAGCAGAGTGTTCCTTCTGAAACGTCAACAGAGGCGGCAGTTCCAGAACCCGCACTAAAATTTCGGAAAGCGCAATACCTCACCCAGCATTTTGAGAAGCATGGCGACGAATTCCCTTATGCCACGGAAGAAGAATATCTGCAAGGTGCAAACAATGTCGTCACCAATCCTGATGTGCTCCATAAACTGGAGGCAGAGGACGGTGATGATGTCTACTACGTTGAAAGCACAAATGAATTTGTGGTCGTTTCCACGGATGGTTTTATCCGGACGTATTTTAAGGCAGATATGGATTACTATAACAGACAATGAATCAGGCAGACCCATGCGCCGCTTTGGCGTCATGGATTGAGCGATAAAGAAAAAGCCAGACACAACTTTGAAATGTGTCTGGCTTTTTCCTATGTACGATTCGCCTTTTTGCGCGTCTTCTCCTCGTACATGGTTTCATCGGCGATGCGGATATAGTCGTCAAGTGTCTTGTCAGTCGTCATGTCGGTATAGACAGCCCCCACGCTGAAAGTCAGGTCAAACGGAAGATTTTGCGCTTTTGCCTTTTGTGTGATTTCTTCACGCATACTGTTTATCATGTGCTCATATTTTTCCTGATTCATATTTTCGCATACAATGATAAACTCATCACCGCCGTTTCTGACAGGAATGTCACCTTTGCCGCAGTGAGCCATAATCGTTTTGGCAATAATGTTTATCGCATTGTCGCCATAGTCATGACCGAAATTGTCATTGATGTATTTCAGCTTGTCCATGTCCACAAACATAATGAGCAGATTCTCGCCTTTGACCTTCTTTTCATCAAATAAGCTGCATACCAGCTTTTGAAAACCAAGGCGGTTATAGAGTCCGGTCATGGCGTCCTTGACATTCATGTCTGCAAGCATCTTGTTCATGTATCCAAGTTTTTCCTTTTCATACAAGTTCCGCATTGCGGAGATGAGGACATTGAGCACCTTGAATAAGTATTGCTTTTCCATCAAGTAGACCGCGTTGCGTATGACAAAATATCCGATCGTGTGCTGCCTGAAATGAAGCGGCATAAACAGGAAATCCATACCGCCTTTTTCCGCATAGTCAAACATCGGGAAAAGACTGTCGATTGTGCAATTTCCACTGTTTTTCCCTTCTTTCATGTCATAGGCAAACTCCACAGACATTTTCTCCGGATACCGATGGATATGAAACTTTTCGTCATCAATCAGGCTCGGGTTGAAGTAATTCAAATCCTGATGGAAATCATTCATGTGTTCGTCCAGCACAATGTACATGGCATCGCATTTTAATGCCGGAATACATGCCGGAATACACGCGGATATTTCTTTGATGGAAGTACAGTTTAATATGGCGTATTCCAGCCCCAGCACCTGTTCTTCAAAATCAATCGTCTCAATTTCGTATAATATCTGTTCCTTTGAACGTTTTTCCTGATCAACCACGGACTCGCTTTTGCATCCGCAGCTGTCCCAGTAGACGGATTTTGCATCCGCATAGTTATATTTTTCGACTGGCTGCCCGTCCCATATCCGTATCAGCAGGTCGGCGCAGAGATAACCGATATCCTCGCGGATATAACCTACCGTAGTAATTTTCGGGGAATAAAAGGCAGCTTTGTCAAAGTTGTCGAAACCGGTGACGCAGAAGTCATCAGGCACTTTGTACCCTAATTTTTCAGCGGCATTCAGGACACCCACGGCAATATTGTCGCTGGCACAGACGACGGCATCCGGAAGCTGGGCGCCCTTGTCCAGCTGGCTTGCCATATAGGTAAAACCCCTGTAACCACACGAAAACTCATAAGATTCAAAATAGAAATCGTTTTCCGAGTACGATAAATGATGACGCTGCATAAATTCCTTTAATGCGTTTGTGCGGATATTGTTTTCGTAGTTGCTCTGGGGACCCATCATGAACCAGAACCGGCGGCAGTTGTGCACCGAATAGAGGTGCTCAACCATCGTTGTCATGGCACCACGGTTATCAATTCCGACATAATAAAATCCCGGAAGCTTATTCGAGATGGAAATAGCAGGTTTTCCTGTTTTTCTTACAATTTCGGCAATTTCATTGACAACCTCCGGATAACGGATATTGTTCAAATCCATGACAATGCCGTCAAAGTCGTTCAAATCCGGAAGTTTGTAGATATTATACTCTCCGATATTGAAATCGGCATCCCAGCTCCAGTCTCCCGAGCTGTTGAATATATAGAGATTGATATCCTCGCCTGACTCTTGAATTCTCTGCAGAATTCCGGCAGGCCAGGCATATGTAAAGAAACGTTTCCATCCATCCATTATTAAGGCAATTTTTTTCATCAGCGACCTCCAATCGCAACCATCCCAATGATAAACATATTTTAGTACATTTAACTAAAAATTAGTCGATTTTATTTTTGTGCTGTATTGATTATACCACAAAAATGATGCAATGCACAATATTCGATTTATCATAATATGCATTATAGGTAACAGTTCATCCCAGAACTTTTCAATGGCTGCAAAGTCCGTGAAATAATGTAGTCGCAGAGACACATCAAATCATGGCTCATGGCTTTGACGCCAAGGAAGTGGTCTGGCATGGCTTGATGCCTGTAACAGGGAGCCGAAAGCTTACAGTACGCGTAATTGCAGCGGGGTCAACTATGACAAATTGGATTGATTATATCAGGAGAATACGATATACTAGAGCGTGTTTGAAAAATCATTCCTGCCATCTGCACGCCTTACTTTGCGTGATATTCGCGCCAAATTCAGGTTACATAGCCCACTATGCGCCCTTCATTTGGCACAAATCTCTCACAAATTGTGACGCACATCTGACAGAAAGCATTTTTCAAACATGCTCTAGAGCGTGTTTAAAAAATATTTGGCACAAATCTCCCACCAAGCGTGCGGGCAGAGAAATGGACTTTCAAACCATAAAGGAGGAAATCGGATGGTATACACGGTAACATTTAATCCTGCAATTGATTATGCCATAGGCGTCGGGAAAATTGAACTGGGAATGACAAACCGCGCGGAATCGGCGCAGCTGCTTCCGGGTGGAAAAGGACTCAATGTCTCGATTGTTCTTGGAAATCTGGGTATAGATAATGTTGCGCTTGGATTTATAGCGGGTTTTACAGGGGAAGAAATCAAACAAAGATTTGAAATGCTCGGCGGAAAAAGTGACTTTATCAAATTAAAAGAGGGCATTTCAAGGATTAACGTAAAAATAAAGTCTGATACGGAGACGGAGATTAACACGGCGGGGCCTGCAATTGACGGCGAATCGCTGTCATGTCTCATGGGAAAGCTGGACATGCTTAAGGATGGGGATATCCTGATTCTCGCAGGGAGTATACCGTCGTCACTTTCGGATACACTCTACAGTGACATCATGAAAAGGCTCGCAGGCCGCGAGATAATGATTGTGGTAGACGCGGCAAAAGAACTGCTTTTAAACGTCCTGCCATTTAATCCGTTTCTTGTCAAGCCGAATCATCATGAACTGGGCGAAATATTCGGTGTGACAATTACAACGCGGGAGGAAGTCGTGCCATATGCCAGAAAGCTTCAGGAAATGGGGGCGCGCAATGTGCTCGTGTCTATGGCGGGTGCGGGTGCCGTGCTCGTGACACAGGATGGGGATGTCCTGATGTGTGAAGCGCCGAAAGGAATCGTAAAGAATTCGGTTGGAGCCGGTGACTCCATGGTTGCGGGATTTGTGGCAGGATGGTGTGCGCAGAAAGATTATGACCATGCATTTCGGATGGGCGTTGCATCGGGCAGTGCAAGCGCATTTTCAGAGCAGCTCGCCACAAGACAGGAAATAAAAGCAGTATACCATTCATTGTAAGGGACTTTCAAAAAAGACAAGTCCAAGGAGGCTGCGGGCGCATTGTGCGTGCAGATACAAATAAACTGAAAGGCGAAGGAATGAATCAGTACAAGGGTAAAAGTGTTTACGGCGGAATTGCCATCGGCAGAATTCATCTGATGGAAAAGAACAAGCAGCGCATCATGAGAAATAAGATAGAAGACACCGCTGCGGAAATACGGCGTTTCGATGCGGCAAGGGCAGAGGCAAAGCGCCAGCTTGCCAAACTTTATAATAGTGCGGCAGCCGAAGTCGGGGAGGCAAACGCGGCCATTTTTGAAATACACCAGCTGCTGCTTGATGATGAGGATTATGTCGGATCTGTCAAAAACATTATCAGGGAACAGGGTGTGAATGCAGAGTATGCGGTGGGGGTGACAGAAGACAATTTCTGCGAAATGTTTTCTTCCATGGATGATGCCTACATGAAAGAGCGGGCGGCAGATATGAAGGACATATCGGAACATGTTATCAAGATTTTATCCGATACAGATGCCGATTTTGCGACACCGGACGAACCGGTGATTATACTGGCGGATGACCTTGCGCCGAGTGAGACGGCACGGCTTGATAAAAACCTTGTGCTTTCTTTTGTGACAGTTCACGGATCCGTCAATTCACACACAGCGATTCTTGCACGCATGATGGGCATACCGGCAGTCATCGGGACGGAAATTGCGCTTTCGCCGGAACTGGAAGGCAAAATTGCAGTGGTGGATGGATTTGAGGGCAGCGTGTATATCAACCCTGATAATGAAACGCTGACAAGAATGCGCAAGCGGCATGATGATGCGCAAAAAGAACAGCGGCTTGTACAGAAGCTGAAGGGGAAGGAGAATGTCACAAAGGATGGCAAAAAGATTCTCGTGTACGCCAATATCGGAAATATCAGGGAATTGGATGATGTATTGGAAAATGATGCAGGCGGTGTCGGGTTATTCAGGAGCGAGTTTGTATATCTTGAGAGAAAGACCTGCCCGACAGAGGAAGAACAGTTTCAAATCTATAAAAAAGCCGCCGAAACCATGGCGGGTAAGCGTGTCATTATCAGGACAATTGATATTGGGGCAGACAAGCAGGCAGGCTATTTTGGACTGGAAAAAGAAGCGAATCCGGCAATGGGGCTGCGGGCAATCAGAATCTGCCTGAAAAGACCGGAGATTTTCAAGGCGCAGCTGCGGGCTATTTACAGGGCGTCAAAATATGGGAACGTCGCCGTCATGTATCCCATGATAACATCCTTGGAAGAAATTCGGAAAATAAAGGCAGTATCGGCTGAAGTGAAAGCAGAACTCGACAAGGAAAACATTCCGTACAACAATGTTGAGGAGGGAATCATGATTGAGACGCCTGCCGCTGCCATGATAAGCGATATTCTTGCAAAAGAGGTCGACTTTTTCAGTATCGGAACAAACGATCTCTCGCAGTATACCATGGCAGTCGACCGCCAGAATCCGCAGCTGGATGAATTTTTTAATCCGCACCATGAGGCAGTGCTCCGCATGATTGAAATAACCTGCAAAAATGCGCATGCGGCGGACATATGGGTGGGAATCTGCGGGGAACTCGGAGCGGATTTGGAGCTGACAGAGCGCTTTTTGCGGATGGGTGTTGACGAGCTGTCTGTGCCGCCATCCCGTGTGCTGCCCTTGCGCAACAGGATCCGAAATCTTGATTTAAGCAGGGCTGTTAATTGATTTATTCCGCACAGCCATCAGATCCAGATAAAAATTCGTTGTCGTCATATTCATATATGGAAGAATCCATATAAGCGGGATGCCGCAGGCAAACATGCTGAGCAGGAATGAGGGCACAAAACTTAAATACAGCAGGAACAGCCTTAATTTATTACCGTGCATGACCTCAAAGCTTCGTTTTAAAACAGTAGAGACATTCCATTCGGGAAAATCAAGTATCATGAATAATGCCGGAAAGAACGGCAGTGTCAGTATAAGGGAAATGACAGTGCACACAACCATAATGACACACAGCTTCATCGTGGCGCTGTACAGGACACTGTATGCCTCGAGAAATTCCTCATTGTCCGCCAGACTTCCATATAGAAACGGACGAAAACCGCTGACAGACTGCTCATTGAAAAAAGGAATCGCATTAACCATATTCGAATATTGAATGGAAGCAATGTCAAAGGGAATGATGCAGATGGATTCAATCAGTGCGATAACAGCGCCAACCTGTAAAATTTTCAGGGTATTTTTCCGGAATCCGCAGAATAAATCTTCAAGCGAGCTTTTCATGCTGCAGGCTGTTTTTAAAAAGACAAAAGCGGTGCCGACACTCAGAAGCGACGCGGCGACATTCACCGCAAACAGCAGAATGTAATTGATTACCGCTCCGGTTATGGATTTCGTGGAAACCAGGGAAGTGACAAGATCGGCCGCAAGCGAAGTGATGATAAACTTCAGCACAAGGGTGCCCAAAAGGATTCCGAAACGTTGGCTGGTCTGGATTTTTGCGATTAGTTTTAACTCAAAGTTACTTTTATACTGGGGTTGCTGCATGATTATACAATGATATCCTTTCTTAAAATTAATGTGATAATAAAGCTTATTGTAACATGTTTGACAGAAGAAAACAATAAAATTTCTTGAACACAGGCGCGCTTTATAATATAATGGTTACAATTCACACCCACGCCAGTTTTTATCGGCATACAAGCTATTGAGGTGCGAATGATAACGGATTTTGCACACAAAATGCTAAAAGGCGAGCATTTTGGCGCATGATTCCCACTACTTTGGTGGACGTCTGAAGAGTAATATATAATGCTGCTATTGCTGTCAAGTGTTTAGGCAGCAGTGTTGTGGCTGGGGACATGTTCCGCCGGCATAGAAAAAATTAAAGAGGAAATGTATAACGATGGACATTATTTTAAAGCTAAAAGAAGAATTAAACGTTGAAAAGTGGCAGGTTGAAGCTGCCGTAAAGCTGATAGATGAGGGAAATACCATCCCGTTCATCTCCAGATACCGAAAGGAAGTCACAGGCTCGTTAAACGACGAAGTGTTGAGAAATCTGAATGAAAGACTTGGCTATCTTAGGAATCTGGAGGAGAAAAAGGAACAGGTTCTCGGAAGCATTGAGGAGCAGGGCAAGCTGACAGAGGAGTTAAAGGAAAAAATTCTCGCCGCCGAGACAATGGTAGCAGTTGACGACCTGTATCTTCCCTACAGGCCAAAGAGAAAAACGCGTGCCAGTGTAGCAAAGGAGAAAGGTCTTGACGGACTTGCAGATATTATCCTAGCGCAGGAAACGGAGAAATCCCTGATAGAGGAGGCAGAACCTTATGTGAGCGAGGAAAAGGGAGTAAAGAATGTAAAAGAAGCGCTTCAGGGAGCCATGGACATTATAGCCGAAATGATATCGGACGAGGCAGATTACCGCTCCTATATCCGTCAGGCAACGTTCGAGGAGGGCAGGATTACAAGCACGGCGAAGGACGAAAAGGCACAGAGTGTCTACGAGATGTACTATGATTTTGAAGAGCCTGTAAGCAAGGTTGCGGGGCACAGGGTTCTCGCACTCAACAGGGGAGAGAATGAAAAGATTCTTACGGTCAAGATAGAAGCTCCCACAGAGCGCATCATCCGCTTTCTGGAAAAGAAATTAATTACACAGGACAACGAAAACACCACGCCTGCTTTGCAGGAGACAATTGCGGACAGCTACAACAGGCTGATAGCGCCTGCGATTGAGCGGGATATCCGAAATGAGCTGACAGAGAAAGCGGAGGACGGGGCAATCACTGTGTTTGGCAAAAATTTGGAGCAGCTGCTGATGCAGCCGCCAATTGCCGGAAAAGTAGTTCTTGGCTGGGATCCTGCATTCCGTACAGGATGTAAGCTTGCCGTCGTGGATGCCACGGGAAAAGTGCTTGACACAAAAGTCATCTACCCGACAGCGCCCCAGAATAAAGTAGAAGAATCCAAAAAAGAGTTAAAGAAACTTATCAGCAAGTACAATGTAAGCTTGATTTCCGTTGGAAACGGAACGGCATCACGCGAGTCGGAACAGGTTATTGTGGATTTGATCAAGGAGCTTGACACACCAGTGCAGTATGTCATTGTAAATGAAGCGGGCGCCTCTGTCTACTCGGCAAGCAAGCTGGCGACCGAGGAGTTTCCCAATTTTGACGTGGGACAAAGAAGCGCTGCGTCTATTGCAAGGCGTCTGCAGGATCCGCTTGCGGAGCTGGTAAAAATCGACCCCAAGTCCATCGGGGTAGGGCAGTACCAGCACGACATGAACCAGAAAAAACTCAGTGAAGCCCTCAACGGAGTCGTGGAGGATTCCGTCAACAAAGTGGGCGTGGACTTGAACACGGCGTCAGCCTCGCTGCTCGAGTATATTTCGGGAATTAACAAGACAATCGCCAAAAATATCGTGGATTACAGGGAGACAAACGGACGTTTCAACAACAGAAAACAGCTGCTTAAGGTAGCGAAGCTGGGACCTAAGGCATTTGAGCAGTGCGCAGGCTTCATGCGCATCCTTGACGGCGAGAATCCGCTCGACGCGACAAGCGTACATCCCGAATCATACGACGCGGCGCTCAAGCTTTTGGAAAAACTTGGTATTTCCATGGAAGACTTAAAGGAAATCCAGAAAAATGCGGCATCGGCAAAGACGGTAAAGGCGCCAAAACAGGAAAACAAGAAAAAGAATAATAAAAAACAGAACATAGTCATCAAAAATACCAATACGGCAATGGGAAAAGCGCTTGCGGCAGCCATGGGCGGCGCGGCGCTTGATGCACCGCAGTCCCAAGACAGCAAAAACGAAGCCACCGCACCGCAGGCAGCAGGCGGTCTGGAGAAACGTGTCAGGGACAAGAAGAAGATGGCAGAGGAACTTGGGATTGGCGAGATTACACTTACGGATATCTTAAAAGAGCTTGAAAAGCCTGCGCGGGATCCGCGTGAAAATATGCCAAAACCGATATTGCGCAGCGATGTCCTTGAGATGAAAGATTTAAAGCCCGATATGATTTTGAAGGGAACGGTTCGCAATGTTATTGATTTCGGTGTTTTTGTGGACATCGGTGTTCATCAGGACGGACTGGTGCACATTTCCCAGATTACGGAAAAGTTTATCAAACACCCGCTTGAGGCAGTCAGCGTCGGCGACATTGTGGATGTCAAAGTGCTGGATGTGGATCTGGCAAAGAAACGGATTTCCCTGACTATGCGGCTGGATAAGGACAGTAAGGCGAAATAATTGGAAATAGGGTTGGAAAAGATGGATTTTCTCGAGACAGCAATATACCGCATTATTTTAAAAACGTATATGTACATGCAGGAGACAGGGCGCACAGAAAGCTTGGAGCGGTTTCCGCATCTGCGCGTACTGACTGGGCGGCTGACCGAGGAGACGCTCGAACAGTGGCAGCAGGACAACGGAGTACAGGCACGGCGCTATTACAGGCTGGTTTCCCGAATGAACGGCATGAGCCGACAGGACAAGGGGGACGAACTTGAAACTGCTATTCTATGCAATGTACTTGACCTATGCATTGCCGTTATGTATGTGCCGGAGTTTGCCGCATACTTAAATTATTACACAGGCAATGCTGTGACCCTGCAGCTTGCAGCCGAGATGGAGGGGGTTACATACGGAAATTACACGGATATGGTGCGGTGGCTGTGCCAAATACGTAAAGCTTGCTGGGTGGATCAGAAAAAAAGTCCGCTTCCTTACGCGGCGGTTGAAGGGGATGACGTGCTGTTGTCCTACTTGTCAGGGATCGAGCGGCCGGACAAGGCTTTTTTCGGGGAAGCGGAATGGGTCGGATGCGATGATGCACTTGCGCCCATGCTTATCAGACAGGACATGGCGCAGATAGGGGCAGAATGGCTTAAGGATACAGCGTCTGATGCAAGAATTTTGACATTGTCGGGAAAAGGCGGCCGCCGTTTTCTTGCGAAACATATTGCGCGCCAATTGGGAAAGGGTATACTGCTTGTGGATTTGGCAAAGTGTGAAAATCCTTTTGGGGAAGACACGGGGCGCTTTTGGGGAAAACTGGTACATACTGCCTTTCTCTATGGAGCATTGGTATGTATTTATGGCATTACTTCATCGCTGCTGTCGCAATACCAGATAACAGGAACAGGCTTTGAGACGACAGCAGTTCACCCGTTTCTTGAAGCGGATTGTTCTGTTATTTTATGCACTGAGACGGGCATGCATCTGACGTCGGACAGAAAATATCGGGTGCGCACGCTTGAATTCTGTGAAACGACAAGAGAAGAGCGGGAGATTATGTTTCATGGATTTGCCGAAAGGTATCAGATACCGCTGGACTGTGCATATCATTCAGTCCGTTATTGTCTTTCCGCAAGTGAAATAGCAGATGCAGTGGAGCAGTGGCGCTGCATGGGAGAAAAGGATCCGGAGCATTTTGCGCGCATATGTGATGCTGTTTTGTACCAAAGTCAGGAAAAGGTGCTGGGACAGATTTTGTACCCTGCCGTCGGATTTGCAGACCTGAAACTGCCACAACACATGAAAGCGCTTCTGGGGCAGGTATGCAGCAGTGTGACAGACGGGTATAAAATTTTCGAGGAGTGGAACCTGAAAAGACAATATCCCTATGGACGGGCAGTGACAGTCCTACTTTCCGGACCTCCGGGAACAGGCAAGACCATGACTGCGCATGTGCTTGCAAAAGAGCTGGGAATACCGCTTTATCAGGTGGATTTGTCACATGTGCTTGACAAGTACATCGGTGAGACGGAGAAACATCTGGAGCAGATTTTTGCGTTTGCGGCAAAAGCAAAACCAGTGCTTTTTTTTGACGAAGCGGACGCGCTGTTTGGAAAACGCGGGGAGGTGACGGAAGGGAAAGACAGATATGCCAACATGGAAGTGTCTTATATTTTACAGCGGATTGAGCAGTTTGACGGTGTTGTGGTTCTTTCCACAAACTTCTATAATAATATCGACAAGGCATTTCTGCGCAGGATGAAATATGTCCTGAAATACCAGCCGCCCGATGCCGGAATACGCAAAAGCATCTGGGAGAGCTGCCTGCCGCCGGAACTGCCGCGGGAGGAACTGGATCTGGATTTTCTTGCACGCCAGTTTGACTTTACAGGCGGAATGATAAAAAATGTAGTCTATGTAGCCTGTGTGATGGCAGTACATCAGGGAAAAATCCTGTGTATGGAACATATTCTGACGGCAGTCCGCGCCGAGTATGAGAAAATGGAACGTACAGTCACAAAAGATATCTGGGGTGAATACGGGTATCTTATGGAAAACAGACGCTAAAGAACGAAAAGAAAGACATTCTTGTGAAAACAGGAATGTTTTTTTATGCCGATGTATTATAATTTATTATATTTTTATTACCAAAAACTTTACAGAAAATTTATAAAAAGTGTATAATCGATGCATCTGTTTATGCAATTTTTAGGAAATGCAAATTAATGTAAAATTAAGAAAATGTTAAAGACAAAATTAAGCAACAGTGATATGATAGGACATCAGAGGGGGAAACCCCAAAATGAAATTGGGAAACGTCGACATTCAGAACCAATATCAAGTGAAGAATAAATGTGAGGAATAGGAGACAATGGATAATACATTAATAGAAATCAGGAATATGAGAAAGATTTATAATCCCGGTGAAAATGAAGTCCGCGCGCTTGACGGTGTGGATCTTACAATCTGCGAGAAGGAATTTGTCGCAATTATAGGCCATTCCGGTTCCGGAAAGTCCACGCTTATGAACATGCTTGGCTGTCTTGACGTGCCGACAGAGGGCACATACATGCTGCACGGCACGGATGTGTCGGATATGGTAGATGACGAACTCTCGGACGTAAGAAACAGGGAAATCGGCTTTATTTTTCAGGGGTTTAACCTGATACAGAATCTCACGGCAGTAGAGAATGTCACACTTCCGCTGATTTACCGCGGTGTCGGCAAAAAAGAGCGTGAACAGCTCGCACTGAAGGCACTCGAGAAAGTAGGGCTTGCGCACAGGCTTGACCACAAGCCGGCAGAGATGTCCGGCGGTCAGCAGCAGCGAGTGGCAATCGCAAGAGCCATCGCGCAGGCTCCGCCGATTATACTGGCGGATGAACCTACGGGGAATCTAGACTCCAATTCAACAAAGGAGATAATGCAGATACTGCGTGAGCTTCACGGCGAGGGCAGAACTGTCATCCTGATAACGCATGACAATGAGATAGCGGAACAGGCGGACAGGGTTATCAAAATCCGTGACGGCAAAATCGTATCAGACAGCGGGATGCGAGGCCGTGCGAATAGCATAAATGAGGAAAAAGTTATGGAGGATGCAGACAATGAGTAAGGGAGACAAAAAGACAGGCAGACGTAAAAAGAAATGGATTAAGATAGCGGTACCCATAGCGGTTGTGCTTGTGGTGGTGCTGTTTGTCAAAAATTCCATGAAAGGTGCAAGCGCAGGAATTCCTGTGTATACACAGACAGTGTCCGTAGGCGATATCGACACGCAGTTAAGCGTCAGCGGAAAAGTAATGGCGGAGGAGGCGACCACCTTCTTTGCACCTGCAAACGCAAAAATCGAGGCGATTGAAGTCACAAAGGGCGATGTGGTAAAGGCAGGGGATGTGCTCCTGTGCTTTGACAAAGAAGCAGTGGCATACGCAAAGCAGCAGAGTGAGCTGCAGGGAAAAATCAGTACCGCAGATTACAATTCCAGCATACAGAGCAACAACGAGCAGAAGACGAAACTGGCGCAGGCGGAAGCGGAAATTGCGGAGTGTGAAGCGGCAATCGACAATTATGAAAAATACATAGATGACCTGACAAACGGCATAACGGATATTACGGCGCTGAAAAAATCCGATTTGTACGCAAAGATATACAGTGTCCAGAAAGAAATGAACGCGTATGACCTTGCACTTCAGATGCCGGATGAAGATACCGATGTGGAAATGCTCATGCGCAAAAAAGTAGAAAAGCAAAACGAGCTAAATAAGCTGAATAATGACCTTAATTTACTTTCCGACTACAAGACAGATTATGGATGGGAAGACATGCTCACACAGGCAAAGAAAGACCTTGCCGATTATCAGGAGCGCCTTGCGGAGGCAAAAAGCACAAAGGCAGGAGCAGAGTCATCGGTTGTAAACGGCAATAAACTTGCAGGCTACCAGCTCAACAAGGAGAAGTCGGAGCTGGAAAGCGCGGATGCCGAGAAGAAGTATCAGGAAGCGCTCAACGGTGTTGTCGCAGGTTTTAATGGCGTTGTGTCTGAACTAAGTGTCGTTGAAGGGGCATCCGTGCAGGAAGGCACACAGCTTATGGTTCTTGAGAGCTTTGACAATGTCTGTGTCGAGTTTCAGGCTTCCAAATATGCACTGGAAACACTTGCGATAGGACAGCCGGCAGAAATTACAATTTCGGGAAAGACGTACAGCGGAACCGTATCCAAGATTAATCATGTGGCGGAAGCGAATTCGTCCGGCACGCCGATGGTAGCGGCAAGAGTACATATTGACAATCCTGACGAAGACATTTTTCTGGGAATTGAGGCAAAACTAAAGATATTGACGGCGAGAGAAGAAAATGTGCTGCAGACACCGGTAGAGGCGGTTAATGTGGACAGTCAGGGAGAATTCTGCTATTTGATTGAAAACGGCATACTGGCAAAGAAATATATTGAAACAGGCATTTCTTCAGAGACGTATATTCAGATTAAAGACGGGCTGACAGAAAACCAGCAGATTGTAACTTCGTCCGCTTATGGAATGGCGCTCGAGGAGGGAATGCCGGTAATACCGATGCCGGGAAACGGCATGGCGGCGCCAGTCGCGGAAAATACGGCGCAGTCGCAGGAACAGACGGAAACGGAGAGTCAGACGGAGGCTGAGACAGACAATGGCTAGAATAATAGAGTATGTAAAAATAGCCCTGATGAATATTCGCAGCAATAAAGGACGTTCCTTTTTGACCATGCTGGGTATCATTATCGGTATTTCCTCGGTGATTCTGATTGTCTCGGCAGGAAACGGATTCAAAGTCGGCATCAGCGGGCAGCTTGACGAACTGGTGGGGGGATATGTCCAGTTCTATGCGGATGTACCAAGCGATGAGGCGGAGTCCATCCTATTTACCAATGATGACCTGGACATGATTTTGGAGAAGGTTCCCAATGTAAAAGGGGCGACCGATGTTTGGAATTTTGGCGCGCAGGCGACCGCGCAGAGTACAAAAGGAACCTTTACGGTGTCGCCGATGTTCGGAAACGAATCATTGCTGTATTTTGACACGGCGCCAATCATTCGGGGACGGTATTATAACAAAAGCGAGGCACAAAGTGCGGCAAAAGTATGTGTCATCTCGGAACGGGGCGCCAAGAAAATGTTTGGCTCCACGGATGTCATAGGAATGGATGTCAACATGAGCCTTTGGGGAATCACGGAAGACTTTACGATTGTAGGCATCCGAAAGGACAATGATTCACTGGCAAAGCAGATGACAACAGGCACAAGCGCGGATGTGTCGATGGAAATTCCGCTCACAACGTTGGAGGCACTGTATGGTTACTACACAGATGAGTTTTCATCGTTCATCGTATTTGCGGATTCTTCAGAGTATGTTACCGAAATATCAAAACAGGTAAAAAACCTTTTGGAGGCAAGATATAATGTGCGTGGGAAAGAGTACATTCAGGCATATGACATGGCAAGTCAGGTTGGCATGATTAGTGACATTTTGAATTACGTGACAATCTTTATCATGCTTGTGGCAGGCATCGCGCTCATCGTAGGCGGTATTGGCGTCATGAATATCATGCTGGTGTCCGTGACGGAACGGACAAAGGAAATCGGTATCAGAAAGGCGCTCGGTGCAAAGACAGGTTCTATTTTGTTCCAGTTTCTGATGGAAGCAGTGATTATCACGCTGATAGGTGGATTTGTCGGAATTGTACTGGGGGTTCTCGGTGCAAAAGGAATCTGCGGTATAGCGTCAAACATGGGAATGTCCGGCATGGAAGCCGTTATTGATCCCAAAGTCGTGCTTGCGGCAACCGGATTTTCTTCCCTGATAGGTATTTTTTTCGGAATCTATCCCGCAAGAAAGGCGGCAAAATTAAGCCCCATCGAAGCGCTGCGTCACGAGTAGGCGCGAATAATATCATACAAGGCTTGCACTTTGACTACTTTTTGGTATACTGTATAAAGAAAGTATGTAGAGTGCATATACTGGAAGCACCTGTATCTTTAAAATACAGGTGCTTCTATGTGCAGCGGGGAAAGATGCATCAAAGCTGCCCGCGCCTGACAGACAAGAGCGGAAAGATTATCCCTGTTTGACTGGCATCATGCACCATAAGAAAGGAAGGACAAAAAATGGAAATGGAATTTGACGTCAAAGTAACGGCAGGCGCCCTTTATGATTATCTCCTGTTTCATACATATACCAGCTTTTCAGGGATGCTTGGTACGTTGGTCGGCGCATTGCTCCTCATGGCTTTTGTCTCGACAAAATATTTCATCTATCTCATCGCGGGAGTCGTTCTGATAGCGTATCTTCCGTGTGCACTGTTTCTGAAAGCTGTGCAGCAGGCACAGAACAATCCGGCATTTAAAAACCCGCTGCATTACAAAATGACAGAGGAAGGAATCAGTGTCTCACAGGGAGAGAGTGAGGAAAAACAGGACTGGGACAGCTGCGTGAAGGCAGTCTCGACAGGGAGGAGTATTATTCTTTACACATCGAGAACGGCAGCCTCAATCTTTCCCAAAAAGGATTTGGGGGACAAAAAAGAAGCATTGATACAAATGATATCAACCCACATGCCCCCAAAAAAGGTAAAAATACGATTTTAATTTCTCCGGCAAGGGCAGAAGAAATGGAGGATTTTTATGAATGGCAGTGTTGAATATATAGGAGACCATCTGGGGAAGTATGTCGAGACAAACAGTCCGGAGGAAACGTTTGCGGCAGGCAGGAAGCTGGGGCTTTCCGCAAAGCCGGGGGATATATATACATTAAGCGGCAGTCTCGGAGCCGGCAAAACTGTTTTTGCGCAGGGAATGGCTGCAGGGCTTGGAATCCAATCGCATGTCAACAGCCCGACATTTACGATTGTACAGATTTATGAGGAGGGGCGGATGCCGTTCTACCATTTTGACGTATATCGCATTGGCGATGTGGAGGAAATGTACGAGATTGGATATGAAGATTATTTTTTTGGCGATGGTGTGTGCATGATAGAATGGGCGGAGCTGATTGCGGAACTGATACCGCCCGATGCAAAGAACATCACGATAGAAAAAAATCTTGAGAAGGGCTGCGATTATCGTAAAATCACGATAGGGAAAAGCAGGGAAAAGAGGAGAGGGAACGGAGGATGAATTTATGAAGCTTCTTGCACTGGACAGTTCAGGCCTTGTGGCATCGGTGGCGATTGTGGACGATGGTATTACCATTGCCGAGTATACAGTCAATTACAAAAAGACGCACTCGCAGACACTTCTGCCGATGTTGGATGAAATAAAGCGCATGACAGAGCTGGACTTGCACACCATAGATGCCATAGCAATTGCGGCAGGGCCGGGTTCCTTTACAGGGCTGCGGATTGGCGCCGCGACGGCAAAAGGTTTAGGGCTTGCATTGGAAATTCCCATTATTCCGGTACCCACCGTCGATTCACTGGCGTACAACCTCTATGGCAGTGACAAGCTGATATGTCCGCTCATGGATGCCCGCAGAAATCAGGTATATACTGGGCTGTATACATTCCGGAGCGGGAAAGAGGGCGGAACAGGATTTGAAATGTGTGTCTTGCAAAAGCAGTGTGTTGTAGACATTGCGGAAATAATACAGCAAATCAACGCATTGGGGACAGAAGTTATCTTTTTGGGGGACGGCGTGGACGCCTACAGAGGAAAGATAGCGGAGCTTGTCAAAGGAAATTACAGTTTTGCGCCCGCGTGCTGCAACAGGCAGAGGGCATCCTGCGTGGCCGCGCTTGGCAGCGTTTTGTATCAAAACGGCGTGCAGGAGACGGCGCGGGAACACGCACCGGAGTATCTGCGGCTGTCGCAGGCGGAACGAGAGCGTGCGGAGCGTAAAGAAGAATCAAAATAAAAAGGCAGGTGGAAGCAAATGCCGCTAAACTATCATATTCGCGAAATGCAGCGACAAGATCTGGAGGAGGTAACTGCCTTGGAGGCATCCTGTTTTTCCATGCCTTGGAAATACAAAGATTTTGAGGAAACGCTGACGAATCCCGACAGGGTTTATCTTGTGGCAGAGGCGGAAAATCCCAAAGCAGGTTCATCCGACCGCATTTTGGGAGGATGCATGCTCACAAATGCTGCCGGGGAAGGCGACATCACAAATGTGGCAGTCAGGGAAGCCTACAGAAACAACAGGATTGCAACTGCGCTTTTGACCGCGCTTTTCAAGATAGGGACAGAAAGATACGGTATGACAGAATATACGCTTGAAGTGCGAAGCCGGAATACGGCGGCACGCAGGCTCTACGAGAACCAAGGCTTTGTTTCGCTGGGAATTCGTCCCAATTTTTATGAAAGACCAAAAGATGACGCAGTCATTATGAAAAGAACGGCTGCCGTCGGAATGGAGTGAACAGGAGAGAAATGTCTTACTTTTATATAGATTGTTGAAATGATTGATATTTAGGAAGGGTGATTACTATACTTGACATATGCTTACTAGGAACGGGAGGGATGATGCCGCTTCCCTATAGATGGCTTACTTCGCTGATGGCGCGGTATAACGGAACAAGTATTCTGATTGACTGCGGGGAAGGGACACAGGTAGCCATGAAAGAAAAAGGATGGAGTCCCAAGCCGATTGATGTTATGTGCTTTACGCACTATCATGCAGACCATATTTCAGGGCTTCCGGGGATGCTTCTCACAATGGGAAATGCGGAAAAAACAACCCCGCTGGTCATGATAGGACCAAAGGGACTTTCCAGAGTCGTCAATGCGCTGCGTGTCGTGGCGCCAGAGCTTCCCTTTGAAATCCAGTATATGGAAATAACCGAGCAGGAACAGAGCTTTGCATTTGACGGATTCCGGATTGCCGCATTTCGGGTCAACCATAATGTTGTCTGCTATGGGTATAGCATCGAGATAGACAGGAAAGGCAGGTTTCAGCTGGATAAAGCGATGGCGCTCGGGCTGGACAGAAGGTATTGGGGAAAGCTGCAAAAGGGTGAGATCGTGGAACTCCCTGACGGCACCTATACACCGGATATGGTAATGGGGGAGCCGCGAAAAGGAATAAAAGTTACGTACTGTACGGATTCAAGACCCACAGACAGTATTATCAAAAACGCAGAAAATGCCGATTTATTTATATGTGAAGGAATGTACGGGGAGCCGGAAAAGAAAGACAAGGCAAAAGAGTACAAACACATGACCTTTTATGAGGCGGCACAGATGGCAAAGGAAGCAAATGTCAGGAAAATGTGGCTGACGCATTATTCGCCGTCTCTCACAAGACCGGAAGAATATAAAAAAAATGTTCAGGCAGTATTTCCGCAGACCTATATTGCAAAAGACGGGTGGAGCGAGGAACTATTGTTTGAGGATGAAGAAGGGGGAAATGAAGATGGGGAAAATTAAGGTAGGAATTATTATTGTGATACTGATTGCGATGGTGGGGGGCTATTATTTTTATCTGTCCAACTTTCGGGATACGGATGAAGAGACCGTGGTCACCGAAGTGCAGGATGTCCTTTTGAAGAATCTGGATACGGATTATCCGCCGACACCGAGGGAAGTTTTGAAATATTACAGTGATATTACAAAGTGCCTCTATAATGAAAAGTACACAGAAGATCAGCTTGAGCAGATGGCAGACAAGATGCTGGCGTTATATGATGCCGAGCTTGCGGAAAATAATCCGAGGGATGCGTATATTAAGCGTTTGAAAAGTGATATTGACAGTTTTCTGGAAAGCGGGTATACAATATCCACATATACAACTTCAAGGAGTACTGAGGTAGAGGAGTACACCAGCGAGGGGAGAAAGTACGCAAAACTGTATTGCACCTATACCATAAAGAGTGGTGCAGAATATAAGACAACACAGGAAGTATTTGTGATGCGCAGGGATGCGGACACAAGCCGCTGGAAGATTTTCGGTTTTGACGTAGTCAATCCGGAGCAGTCCGTACAGTGACATCCTGGAAAGGTTTGGTTTGCTCATGGAAAAGAGAGAAGATGTACGCATACTGGCGATAGAAAGCTCTTGTGATGAGACCGCTGCGTCGGTTGTACAAAACGGGCGTCAGGTTTTGTCAAACATCATATCATCACAGATTGATTTACACACGCTGTACGGGGGCGTTGTGCCTGAGATTGCATCGAGGAAACATATTGAAAAAATGAATCAGGTCATCGAGGAAGCCCTAAAAGAAGCGGGCGTGACACTTGAGGATATCACTGCGATAGCAGTGACGTATGGACCGGGGCTTGTGGGGGCGCTTCTTGTCGGTGTGTCGGCAGCCAAAGCGATTGCCTTTGCCACGGGTAAGCCGCTTGTCGGTGTGCACCACATAGAAGGACATATCAGCGCGAATTATATAGAGAATAAGCAGTTGGAACCGCCGTTTGCATGTCTGGTGGTATCAGGGGGGCATACGCATCTTGTGATGGTAAAGGACTATGGGGAATATGAAATAATAGGCTGTACAAGGGATGACGCAGCTGGGGAGGCGTTCGACAAAGTAGCCCGCGCGATAGGACTCGGTTATCCGGGCGGACCAAAGATTGACAGACTTTCCAGAGATGGGAATCCGGATGCGGTCAAATTTCCGCGGGCAAAAGTAGACGGTTCTGACTATGACTTTAGTTTCAGCGGGTTGAAATCCGCAGTGCTGAACTATCTGAATTCCTGTGAAATGAAAGGAATACCTGTCAATAATGCGGATGTGGCGGCGTCTTTTCAAAAAGCAGTAATTGATGTTCTCGTGGAACACTCCCTCCACGCGGTGAAAGAGTACGGATTTGAAAAGTTTGCAATAGCGGGCGGCGTGGCGTCCAATTCATCACTCCGGGCTGCTTTTGAGACAGCGTGCAAAAATCAGAAGATTGCATTTTTTCACCCATCACCCATATTTTGTACAGATAATGCTGCGATGATAGGCGTGGCGGGGTATTATGAGTACATTAAGGGGACAAGAAGCGGATATGATTTGAATGCCATACCCAATCTCCGATTAGGTGAAAGGTGATATCCTGATGCTCTTGGGATTATGGAGGTTAGAGAGATGAAAACCATGGAAATCAGGACGACGGCCATCGTTCTGGCAGCAGGAAAAGGAAAAAGAATGCAGACCAATGTACACAAACAATATCTGCGGATAAAGGATAAACCAGTGCTGTTCTATTCTTTGAAAGCTTTTGAGGACAGTCTGGTAGATGACATTGTTCTTGTAGTCGGGACGGACGAGGAATGCTTCTGCAGGAAAGAGATTGTTGACAGATATGGGTTTCGCAAAGTGCGGACGATTGTTGCGGGTGGATTGGAGCGGTATCATTCGGTGGCAAATGGCCTTGGAAGCATAGACTGGACATGCGACTATGTTTTTATCCATGACGGGGCAAGACCTTTCGTGGATGATGAAATAATAAAAAGGGCATATAATGAAGTGCAGCATTCCAAGGCGTGCGTCGTAGGGATGCCTGTAAAAGATACGATTAAGATTGCTGACGAACAAGGTTATGTGGCAGAGACACCTGCCCGCTCGCTTGTATGGCAGATACAGACACCACAGGTATTTGAAAAGAACTTAATTACAGCGGCTTATGAAAAGCTGCTATCTCAAGAACACAGATTGCTGGAGGAAGGGGTGACGGTCACGGATGACGCGATGGTTGTCGAGTATTTTATGAGCACTTCCGTAAAACTGGTAAGAGGTTCTTATGAAAACATAAAGATTACGACACCTGAGGATCTGAAAATAGCAGAAATTTTATTGTATGAGACACCTTGACGTTATGGAATTTAACAATTTATTTTTACCTGCCACAAAATTTGTTAAAAAGTGAAAAAAAGTGTTGACAATGGCTTTGCGGCGTGATAAGATAAAACACGTCGCTAAGATATATGCTTTAAAACAGCAGAATGAACAATTCTCATGCATTGGAAATAAATGCAAAAAAATAAAAAAAGCTATTGACAAGAATAATGAGATTTGGTATAGTAATTCTTGCATTGCGAATCAGAAGCAAAGGCGATAATTAAATACAGAATATGGAGAGGTATCGAAGTGGTCATAACGAGGCGGTCTTGAAAACCGTTTGTCCGC
>CAJTTO010000055.1 GCA_910579275.1 uncultured Lachnospiraceae bacterium | reverse complement strand
TTTTTGTGTAAAATTTTCAAGGTACTATAGGGGGCTTTTGACCCCAACATCATGACAATCAATCTATCAGAAAATGGGAAATCTAGGGATTCTGATAGCGTTGACATAGATATTTTATTTAAGTCATGAACACAGGGTGAAGGGCAAGGACTGCGGGAATAAAACTGTGTGCGATGCGGGAAAGGAAACAAAGGAATGAAAATATTATTGGTAGAGGATGATGTGGAAATCAGCGAGATGCTGAAAAACTTTTTGGTGACAGAAAACTTTGAGGTGGTGACCGCCTATGACGGGGAGAGTGCCTGTGAAAAGTTTTTCGCGGACGAATACAGTATTGTGTTGTTGGATTTGATGATTCCCAAAATCAGCGGGATGGAGGTCATGAAGACCATCAGGGCGTCCAGCACAGTGCCCATCATGATTCTGTCTGCCAAGGATACCGATTCAGATAAGACACTGGGATTAGGGCTTGGGGCAGATGACTATGTCACCAAGCCGTTTTCCGTGACGGAGGTGCTTGCAAGAATCAAGGCAAACATCAGGAGAAACACACAGTACACAGCTGCCGCTACCGCGGAGGAGGAAGAGATTCTCACAAAAGGGGAGCTGGTGCTCAATCTGAATGCGTACTCGGTCATGAAAAACGGAAAAAAGGTTGAGCTGACAGCCAAGGAATTTGAGATTTTAAAGCTTTTGATGAAGAATCCAAAGAAGGTCTACACAAAGGAACAGCTATATTCCCAGATTTGGAATGATGCCTATATGGGAGACGAAAATGCGGTTAACGTTCACATTAGCAGGCTGCGCAATAAGATTGAGGACAATCCCCGTGACCCGGACTACGTTGTCACCGTCTGGGGAATCGGATATAAACTGGGGGATGGCAAATGAACAGGGGAACACGAGTAAAGCTGAAAGAAATGACAGAGAAATTGACAGAGATTCTCGAACAGGACACCGACGAGCAGATAATGGTTTTTACGGACGACAAGGTATTGATGGATTTGTGCGGACAGATAAACCTGCTTTTGCTGGACAGGCAGAAGATGAAGGCAGATTTCAGGAAACAGGAAATCGCTTCTAAAAAGATGCTTTCCAATATTTCGCATGATATCAAGACGCCGCTGACAGTGATCCTTGGGTATCTGGAAATCATGCGCCTGCGTGACTGCGAGGATGAGACGCTGCAGAAGGTGGAGGCAAAGGCAAAGCAGATGATGGAACTGATAGGCCAGTTTTTTACACTGGCAAAGCTCGAAGCCGGAGACAAAAGCATTGAGATGGCCAAAATAAATATCAGTGAATTGTGCAGGGAGAATGTGCTAGGGTATTATGATATTCTGATGCAAAAGGACTATGCAGTGGACATTATCATTCCAGAACAGCAAATCTTTGCGCAGGGGGATAAGGAGTCCGTCAACCGAATTTTGAGCAACCTATTGTCAAATGCTATACGGTACGGCAGTGACGGAAAGTATATTGGACTTTTTCTGCGGGAGGATCTGGATTTTGCCTACATAGATGTAATAGATAAGGGGAAAGGGATAGAAAAGCAGTTTGCCGCCAGTGTGTTTGAGCGTCTTTACACGATGGAGGACTCCCGCAACCGCAGCATACAGGGCAATGGTCTGGGACTCACCATTGCCAGAAATCTTGCAAGGCAGATGGGGGGCGATATCCTGCTGCAAAGTGAGCCGGGTGTGCGGACAGTGTTTACAGTGAAGCTGCAAAGACATAGTCACTGCTAAGCCGCCGGAAATCTGCCTTGCGGGCGCTGTATACAGGTGGTTCTATGTTGTTTCATGAGCTGCCTCTGGCTGCATTTTGCAGTAGAGATGCCCCTGAAACTCATGAAACAGGCTTTCTTCTTTCTTGGTCATAAATATGGTCAGGCTGTCTTCACGAAAAGCTAATTGGAACTGTACGCAGCCCACATAGGCATCAATGATGTGTGCCCGTATGAGCAAAGTGCTGTCCGGAAGCCATGCACCGCTTGCCGCGTAGTGCAAATCGTAAATAGGAAAATTGCCTGTCTGCATGGAACCTATACCAAACGAAATGGCATAGGGTGTATCTTTGTGGGTAAATGACAGTGTTCCGGCATTATCTGTAAAACGAATGCTGAAGTTATCAAAATCAGATGTTTCATCCTGTACATAAAAGGTCTTGCCATTTGCAGTGCGAATACATTCCGAGGGAATCTTCGTGCTTTCCAGTGGTTTTATGGCAAGGGTTACAAGCGTTTCGTGAAGCGTTTTTTCAGCCGTTGCATTGTGCGGAAGTGCCTGCTCTTGTATGTAAGGAAGGAGTTCCTCATATAACGCATCATAAATCTGCTGGTTCCCACCCTGTATGCTTTGTGTGTCCGCGGTTGTCACACAGATAAGCTCATAATCAGGCAGGAAAATAATAAGTTGTCCGCCCATGCCGTAACAGGTGAATCCATTCCGCTCGTTGCGCCAGAATTGCAGTCCGTATCCTTGTGCCTCGCTCGGAAGCGGCGCCGTCACGCAGGTAGCCGTCAGAGGGGAGACCGCCAGCTCAATATAAGAGGAAGAGAGCAGCTGCTTTCCAAGGACAAGCCCTCTGTGCGCGATAAAGTAGCCGAATTTCATCAGATCTATCGGAAGTGCAACCAGACCGCTTCCACCCATTGAGACCCCAAAAGGGTCTTTTATCATATACGACTCTTTTGAAAATCCAAGTACAGCAAGCTTTTCCTTGAGATAGTCAAGCATGTCTTGTCCAGTCAGCTTTTCTGCAAGTGCGCAGAGCGTGTGTGCTGCGGAGGTGTCGTAGTGGAACAGTGTTCCGGACGGATGCGTGGGCGGTGTGGTAAAGAAGCTTGCCACCCAGTCTGATGTCATGTCGAGCTTGTAGGTGGTCGCGGCGTGGCATGAGCGCATCATGAGCATATCCTTGATGGTCATTTGGGCAATCCATGGGTGGACAGGAGAGTTTTCGGGCAGCTTTTCGGGAAAGTATTTGATAATAGGGTCTTCTAATGAGAGTTTTCCCTCGTCGGCAAGCAGACCAATTGCGATGGAGGTGAAGCTCTTGCTGATGGAAAACATACGGTGCAGGCTGTCTGCAGTCAAGGGGGAGTAATATCCCTCAAACACTAGCTTGTCATGGTGCATGAGCAATAGGCTGTGCATGGGAATCTGTCGTTTTTGCAGTCTGTCTGTTAATCGAACGATGCATTCGCTGGGAATGCCAGTCTCCTCGGGAGATGCTTTTTCAAATGTGAGCATGTTGTGTTCCGCCTTTCTAAAATTGGTAATAAATAATGTCATGACGATATTATATCATAAGCAATGGGAGGTATAAAGGTGGAAATCGTGAAACGACAGGGATTCTGCAATAACATAGTGTCAGAGGTGCATTGTGAAGCCTGTAACGGAAAAACAAGACAGGACTGTTATAGGATTTTGCTTTACATACATGGCTTAAAAAGATACAATGATTTTATAGAGAAGGACGAAAGAAATAGAGATTGTTCCAAGTGATGGAGGTTACGGGCTAAATGCTGGGAGAGAGGTATCATATGGAAATGAAGGCAAGGCTGCCAATGGGAATTGAGGATTTCAGGAGAACGACACCGCGGCAATCGAGAAAGGATTTAATGAGTATCTCTGGAGTACCATCAGTATTCGCGACACAGGTGTCAGAAAAGAGATGAAGGAGAACTTTTATCATGGGATACTGTTGGGGCTTTTGGCATTCATGGATGGATGGCTGGTGAAGTCAAATACTGAGTCGGGAGAGGGATACAGCGATATCAGCATCGAAATCAGGCAGCAGGATATTGGAATTGTCATCGAAATAAAGTATGCAGAGAACGGAACGTTTGAAGCAGGCTGCAAGGAGGCGCTGCGCCAGATTCATGAGAGACGGTATGAAAGCGTACTGATAGAAAACGGCATACACACCATTTACCGGTATGGGATTGCGTGCTACAAAAAGCGGTGTAAAGTGATGTCAGAAACGTTTGAAACAGAAGGGGAGACATGAAGAGGACGCGAAACCTGTTGTACGACAGACAAAAGAAAGCAAATTATGTCGGGACAGCGTGATGGCTTACTTGTATACTGTAATCACAGCGAAGGAGGCTGATAAGCATGGAATGGACAGAGGCAGTCAGGGAGGCGGTCAGTTATATCGAAAGTCATATTACTGAGGAGATTACGATGCATGATGTGGCAGCGCATGTCAATGTTTCCCCGTTCTATTTTCACAAGGGATTCAGTATTTTGTGCGGATATTCCATAACCGAGTACATCAGAAAACGTAGACTGGCACTTGCTGGGGAAGAACTGCTGAGCAGCGATGTCACCGTGACAACGCTTGCCATGAAGTACGGATATGATTCCTCTGACAGCTTTACAAAGGCATTTACCCGATTTCACGGACACTTGCCGTCTGCTGTGCGCAGGGACAAGACCATGCTCAAAGCATTCGCACCGCTGCAATTAACAATATCATTGAAAGGTGGTTATGCAATGGATTACAGAATTACAGACAAAGAGGCTTTCACGGTTTTAGCGGTATCGAAAGTGTTTGACTATGAAAACGCAAAGGAGGGTGTTCCCGCCTTCTGGCAGGAACATTACGCATCGGGCGGTGGAAAGTATGTATGCGGAATGTTTGGAATCAACATTGATCCACAGATGGGCAATGAACAGTTTGAATACTTGATTGCCGACGTTTATAATCCGTCCGCGGAGATTCCGGAGGGGGTTGTGGTACGGACAATTCCGGCGTTCACATGGGCGGTTTTCCCATGTAAGGGTGCGCTTCCACAGGCTTTGCAGGGGGTCAATGAAAAGATATTTTCCGAATGGCTTCCGGCGCTGCACAGTTACGAGTTTGCGGCTGGTTACTGCGTCGAGATGTACGATGCGCCGGATAAGTACCCTGATGGAGTGAATGACGAAAACTATTATACGGAAATCTGGCTTCCGGTCAAAAAGAAAGATTAATTATCCTGCATTCTTTCGATAATATGTACACCAAACGGACAGCGTTTTTCACATGAACCGCATTTTATGCAGTCGGATGCGTGTGCGGAAAGACTTTTGTAATGGGCGCGGACTGTCGGGGGAACTGTGTCTTGCATTGCTGCCAAGTCATAAAGTTTATTGACCAACCGGAGTCAGCGCCACGCCGAAGGGAGAATCCTTTGCGGAGGACAGCCGCCCTTAGAGAATACGCCGTAGTAAGTGGAATTAACCTTCCATGTGTGCAGCTTTTCTGTACATAAGCGGCGTTTTTTTGTATTTTTTCTGAAACGCCCTTGTGAAGTAGGAGTGGTTGTGAAACCCGCAGTTCTCGGCAATATCAATCACCTTATAATCCGTTCCCGACAGCTGCTTTGCCGCCAGCTCGAGACGGTAGTTCACAAGGTAGGCGTTGAAACTCATGCCTGTCAATTCCTTAAACAGTTTCATGAAATGACTTTCCGAAAAGCCGCACTGCTCAGAAACTTCACGGATGGAAATATCATGGTCGTAAAATTTCTGTACATAGTACAGGGCATTTTTCAGGCGGCTGTACGACAATTGCAGGGAGCGGCTGTCGCTTGTGGCAGTGGTGCTGTACTGGTTCATGTGGTGCAGCAGGAGAAAAAGATTGGACTTGACGACAAGCTCTAGTGTGGAATAGCTTTCCTTGCGGTTGTCATACATGGATAAGATACTGGGGGTCACTGTCTGGTTGAAGGAAGAAGCAGCCGGATAAAAACAGTCCATTGTCTTTTCTCCATTCAAAAAAGGGAGGACATATTTATCATAGCACGGATCCGCCTCGGTACCCTTGAAAAGGGAAGGGTGGAACAAAATGTTGAAATATTCCCCGTCTCCGGAGCTGCTCTGTTCGATAGAGTGCACGGCGTGAGGAAGAATAACGATCAAATCCTGTGCACGGAGTGTATGTGCCTGTCCCCACAGTGTGACCTGCATCTGTCCGCTGGTACAATAGATTAGTTCAAAGTCATCATGCCAGTGCAGAGGAAACGAATGAATCCATTCCGGAATGCGTCCGCGGTAGACACTGTATGGAAATGTGACGGTTCCATGTATTTTGGTTTCCTGTAAAGGTGCGTAGTCCATAAGGTTTCTCCCCTCAAAATAGGATTGTGTTAAAATAGTAGGAATATATTACAAGAATTATACCGCAGATAAGCGTACAATACAAGTAACATCTCTATTGATAAAGGTTTACACGCTCCTTCTATCAATAAGTGTGTGGAATCTGCTGCAATCTGTGACAGAACGGTACGGATTGCAGCGATATTTGAAAGGGAGGAACAATCATGGAGTATGCGGCAATCAGACATTTTGCGGATAAGCGGTATTGTTATGCAATAGAAAAAGGACGCTTTTTGATCAGGCTTGAGACCAAAAAGGGCGATGTGGAACGTGTGGTTCTTCATGTGCAGGACAAATATCTGCCGCTCAAGTTAATGGATACAAGGCAGGAATATCCCATGCAGACTGCCTGTTCTGACAACTATATTGATTATTATGAGAAGATACTGGATATTGATGTGGTCTGTCTCCGATATTTTTTTGAAATAAGAGATACGGCAGGCAATGTTGTCTATTATGGCAATCACAATTTTTATGACACGTGCATCACGGACATTGACAGGATGTTTGACTGTCCGCAGAATCTTCGGGAGGAGGAACTGTTTGAACTGCCTGACTGGGCGAAAAACAAGGTAGTTTACCAGATATTTCCGTCCCGCTTTGCCACGGACAAAGAAGTTCCTGCCAAGGACTGGTACCAGTCCCCGATAGGTCACGCAGCTGATTTGAAAGGTTCTCTGCGCGGAATCATCCAGCGATTGGGCTATATAAAGAATCTGGGGGTGGATGTGATTTATATGACCCCTGTTTTCAGCTCCGATTCCAGCCATAAGTATAATATTGATGACTACTATCGGATTGACCCGTCATTTGGAACCAAGGAGGACTTGAAGGAGCTTGTTGAACAGGCACATAAGCTTGGAATGTATGTCATTCTGGATGGCGTGTTTAACCATTCGGGGGTAGGCTTCTTTGCCTTCAAGGATGTTATGGAGAAGAAAGAGCAGTCGGAGTATCTAAATTGGTATTATATCAATGAGTTTCCCCTTGTGATGGAGTGGGGGAAAAAGCCAAACTATAAGACATTCAGTTATGCGGCTCCAATGCCGAAGCTGAACCTGCAAAATAAAGAAACTGCTGATTTTGTCATTGATGTGGCATCGTACTGGATTCGGGAATGCGATATAGACGGGTGGCGTCTGGACGTTGCGGATGAGATTCATCATGCGTTCTGGAAAAGATTCCGCAGGGAAATCAAGGCTGTGAAGAAGGATGCCTTAATTGTCGGTGAAATCTGGCATTTTGCCGGTGATTTTCTGGAAGGTGATGAGTGGGACAGCATTATGAATTACCAGTTCTACCATGCGGTAGTTGACTTGGTAGTGGCACAAAAAATGTCCGCGTCATCATTTGTCGGAAACCTGAACTTTATGAAAGGCAATCTGAATCAAGGGCTGGAGGGGTATTTGTGGAATTTTATTGATACTCACGACACGGCAAGGTTTCTGTACAGTGCCGGGCATGATACGGACAGACAGAAGCTGGCAGCCGCAATGCAGCTTTTGCTTCCCGGTATGCCGATGATATATTATGGGGATGAAGTGGGAATGGACGGGGGTCCGGATCCGGACTGCAGGCGCGGTATGCTCTGGGACGATAGCAGGCAGAATAAGGAGTTGTTTCAGTACTATCAGACCCTGATTCGAATACGTCATACGTATCCGGCATTGACAGAGGGGGAGATTGTCAAACAGTATGTAAAGGATGACAGCGGGCTTATTTATATGGAAAGGGTACTGGACGAGCAGCGGATTGTATTGATTTTCCATACACAAAAAGGAAATGTGGCGCTGCAGGAGCTGCAGGGCATGAAAAATCTTGTAAATGGCAGGGAATTTGCGGGCAGCCTGGGAGGTTATGAGGCGGCTGTGCTTGTAAAGTAGATACTGAAAGAAAAACGAGGTGCTGGCAGAATATGAAATCGTTAACAAAGTTATTTATACCAATTGCATTGGAAACACTGTGCTATATGCTGGCAGGAATGGTAGATACCATGATGCTGTCCACCGTGGGCGACAATGCGGTAGGGGCCGTTGGAACGGCAAATACTTACATCAATGTATTCATTATCATGTTTAGTATTGTATCATCCGGAATGATTGCCGTGATGACACAATACATTGGCGCAAAGAGAATCGGGGTGGCATTTCAGGCAAGGCAGCTGGGGGCTGTCCTGAATCTGGTACTTGGCGTGGCGCTTTCTGGATTTTTGTTTGTTTTCTCGGGAAATGTGCTGGAGATTGTGGGCGTGGCGCCGCTTCTGATGGGCTATGCAAAGACTTATCTGAAGATTGTGGGCGGTTTCTGCTTTGTGAATGCGCTGATTCCGATATTTTCAAGTTATTTGAGGGCGTTTGGGTATACGAAACAGCCGCTGATTGCCACTGTTTTGTCGAATGTGCTGAATTTGTGTCTCAATGCAGTCTTCTTGTTTGTCTTCCACAGCGGTGTCGCCGGTGTTGCGGCTGCAACCGTAATATCACGTTTTTTAAACCTTGCGATTGTCATTGTGGCTTCTAAGCTTCTGGTCAAGGCGGATAAGGATCCGGAGCGGCTGGGAAACAAGGAGGTGTTTGCGCAGATTATAAAGGTAGGGCTGCCCTCCGCCATGGAGACAGCGTTTTACAATGTGGCAATGACGCTTACCATCCGTTTCCTGAACCAGATGGATGATGCGGGGATGAATGTGACGGCAAGGTCGTATGCGGCACAGATAGCGAATTTTTCTTACTGTGTGGGTGCTGCGCTTGCACAGGCAAATGCCATTTTGACAGGGTGGCGGATTGGCAAGGGTGACTATGAAGCCTGTGACAAGGGAACCAAGAAGGCTGCCTGCATCGGGATATGTGTCGCGGCAGGGCTTGAGGCGGTGTTTGCGCTCAGCTCGGATTACCTGATTCAGATTTTTACGGATGATGCGGAAATGATTGCCTTGGTGGGAAAACTTTTGGCAATTGATATTGTTTTGGAAGTCGGCCGCGTGACAAATCTGGTTTTTGGGCAGGCGTTAAAGACAAGCGGGGATGCGCTTTACACTACGATTATTGCGGTTACATTTATGTATCTGTGCATGGTGGGAGGCACATGGCTTTTCGGTATCCATTGGAATCTGCTTGCGGTAGGCGCTTATATAGGGCTGGCAGGTGACGAGTGTGTGCGGGCAGTGTTTATGTTTCTGCGCTGGCAGTCGGGAAAGTGGAAATCGAAAGGGTTTATCAAGCAGGAAGCAAATCAGCAAAATAAAAGGAATGGAGGGACTATAAATGCAAAAATGGACGCGTGTATTGTATCAGCCGGGGATTCCGCTCGGTGAGAATGGTGAGAGGGTGACGGCATGCAAAAAGCATATCGCGCTTTCAAAGGAGGCTGCCAAGGAAGGAATGGTGCTCCTGAAAAATGACAGGAATGTACTTCCGCTCGCAAAGGGCAGCAAGGTTGCACTTTTCGGAAAGGCAAGCTTTGATTACGTGCGGGGCGGCGGAGGCAGCGGGGAAGTGACTGTCTCTTACGCGAGAAACCTGTATGAAGGTCTGGGACTCATGAAAGACAAGGTAACAGTTTTTGAGGAGCTGTCTGCATTTTACCGCGACAATGTAAAGGTGCAGTATCGGGATGGAAGGGTTCCGGGGATGACGGTAGAACCAGAGATTCCTGCGGAACTGCTAAAAAAGGCGAGGGCATACACAGACACTGCCATTATTACAATCTGCCGTTTCTCAGGGGAAGGCTGGGACAGAAAGAGTATTGTGGACACGGAGAATAAAAATCTGTTTATCAGCGAGGAAGAAATGGCAAAGCGTTCCGCTGAAATATTTGAGGATGGCGATTTTTGCCTGACACATGCGGAGCAGGAAATGGTAAATGCCGTGAAGACGCGTTTCGAAAAGGTTATTGTTGTCATGAATGTCGGCGGCATGGTGGATTCATCCTGGTTTTGCGATGAGGAACGCATACAGGCTGTACTGATGGCATGGCAGGGTGGTATCGAGGGCGGACTTGCGGCAGCAGAGTTATTGATGGGAGAGGGCAGTCCCAGCGGAAAACTTGTGGATACTTTTGCGAAAGAGCTGGCGGATTATCCGTCTACTGCTTATTTTCATGAGTCAGAGCGTTTTGTGGATTATACAGAAGACATATATGTGGGATACCGCTATTTTGAGACGATTCCCAATGCGGCAGACAAGGTAAATTATCCGTTTGGTTTCGGGCTTTCCTACACGGATTTTGTGCTGAATGCAGGTGCGGCATATGAGGAAAACGGCAGAATTTATGTGCCTGTCATGGTTACCAATGTCGGTAAAATGGCGGGAAAAGAAGTGGTGCAGATTTATTTTGGCGCACCGCAGGGAAAACTTGGAAAGCCGGCAAAACAGCTCATCGCATTCCAAAAGACAAGGCTGCTGCAGACGGGGGAAAGCCAGAGCATGATACTTTCATGGGATATTGACAACATGGCATCGTATGATGATCTTGGCAAGATAAGGGAGTCTGCTTATGTATTAGAAAAGGGAAGTTATTGTTTTTATGTCGGCGTGTCCGTGCGTGACGCTGTGGAACTGCCATATCATTATGAGATGCAGGAGGATAGGACAGTACAGCAGTTGTCCAGAAAATGTGCACCGACAAGTCTGCGGCAGAGGATGCTGGCAGATGGAAGCTTTGAGGAGCTGCCGGTTACGGCACCGGTCGAGACAGACGCCAATGAGCTGGTACCGTTGACAGTTGCGGAGACAGATGGTTTCACACCGGCGGCAAGGGCGGGGAAACGTTATCATTTGTGGGTGAATACAATGGCACAGCAGCACCGTTTCCTGCGGGAGGTTGCCCAAGGCAGTATCACGCTGGATGAATTTATAGGACAGCTTTCTGACGAAGACCTTGCAAACCTGCTGGGCGGACAGCCGAACACGGGTGTTGCGAATACGTTTGGGTGGGGAAATCTGCCGGAATATGGGGTTCCGAATGTCATGACAGCGGATGGGCCTGCCGGTCTTCGGATAGCACCGGAATGCGGTGTCTGTACAACGGCATGGCCATGTGCGACACAGCTTGCCTGCTCATGGAACGAAGAGCTTGTAGCACAGGTCGGCGAAGCCGGAGGGGCGGAAGTCAAGGAAAACAATATAGCAGTGTGGCTTACGCCGGCTGTCAATATTCACAGAAGCCCTCTTTGCGGGCGGAACTTTGAATATTATTCCGAAGATCCGTTTTTGACCGGAAAGCTTGCGGCGGCGATGGTACGCGGTATCCAGAGCAATCATGTCGGTGCGGCAGTGAAACATTTTGCACTGAACAATAAAGAGACGAACCGGAAAAACAGTGATTCGAGGGCTTCCGAGCGTGCCGTCAGGGAAATGTACCTGAAAGCGTTCGAAATCATAGTGAAGGAGGCAGCGCCGTGGGCAGTGATGTCTTCCTACAATATTATAAACGGTTACCGCGCATCCGAGAACAGGGAGCTGTTGGAGGATATTCTTCGCGGAGAGTGGGGATTTGACGGTGTGGTCACAACGGACTGGTGGACAAACGGTGAGCACTATAAAGAGGTCAAGGCAGGAAACGACATAAAAATGGCAACTGGTTTTCCGGAGCGCCTAATGGAAGCCATGCGCAAAGGAGTCCTCACCCGCAGGGATATGGAAATCTGCGCAAAAAGGGTGCTGGAATTGATTTTGAAAGTGGATTAAAAGAGTGACAGATAGATGAGAATAAGCGAAAATCAGGTATTGATGTCTGATTTTCGCTTATTTTATATGTGTTAGAAAGATATCAGCGGAGTGTTGTTTCAAAGGAAAAAATGCTGTATAGTAGTATAGAAAAGACAGGATGTGTTTGGCAATGAAACACGAGTCGTAAATAGAATGTTGACAAAAAGGGGAAGGGCTACATTGAAAACAATACTGTTAATTGAGGACGACAGGGATTTGAATGCAGGGCTGACATATGATTTGGAGATGGAGCATTACAACGTATTCTCCGCATTTACACTGGCAGAGGGGCAAAGTATTTTGGACAGTGGGACACCGGATTTGATTCTGTTGGACGGAAATCTGCCGGATGGGGACGGATTTGACTTTTGCAGAAAGGTCAAATCAAAACAGGAGATTCCAGTCATTTTTCTGACGGCAAGGGATATGGAGCAGGAGGAAATGCAGGGGTTTGACTGCGGTGCGGACGATTACATCACAAAACCGTTCAAGATGCCGATTCTCCACCGCAGAATACAGGCAGCGTTTCGAAAAACAGGAGCGCGGGAGGAACGCAGCCTGTATGATGACGGATATCTGCGGATTGACTTTGACCAGATGACTGCCGTGCGGGACAACGAGACACTCACCATGACGCCGACGGAGTTCAAAATCCTGCGTCTCCTCATTGTGAATGCCGACAAAGTCCTGACAAAGCGTCTTCTGCTGGAAAAGATATGGGATAACAGCGGCAATTTTGTAGATGAACACACAGTGGCAGTGAACATTAACCGGCTGCGGAAAAAAATTGAGTCACAGGGTCATGTGTATATCAAGACACTGTACGGTGTAGGGTATCAGTGGAAAAACGGGGGGAGTTTGGAAAAATGAACGCAATATTACTGGGAAGCTCGGTGCTGCTGTTTGCGATGTCTGTCGGCATTTTGCTGTATGTCAGATATGGGCTGGTGCAATACACAACGCAGTTGATGTACAGTCTGGACGCCATTCTTGCGGGAGATAAAGAGATTGATTTCTGGGAAAATAAGGAGACGCTGAATGGCAAACTACAGGCGAAGCTATGCCAGCTTGGCGAGGTGATGGAGCAGAAAGCGAAGGAGAATCTGCACCAGCGGCAGCAGCTAGAGACAATCATTGCAGATATCTCCCATCAGGTAAAGACGCCGATTGCCAGCATACGGATGTACCATAACCTGCTGGAGAGAAAAGAGCTTGAGGAGAAAAAGAGGGAAGAATTTCTGGCGGCAGTGGAACATCAGGTGGACAAGCTGGAATTTTTTATGAAAAGCATGATTCGCATGTCGCGGCTCGAGACGGGAATTGTGCAGGTGAATCCTGAGAAGAAGGCAGTGTATGAGCTGATTGCGCAGGCGGTCTGTGACGTGGCGCTCAAGGCAGAGCAGAAAAAGATAGATATCGTTATTGATGAGAGCGTCGTGTCAGATAAAGCCGATGGCGGGGAACTGACTGCTTATTTTGACACGCGCTGGACAGCAGAGGCAGTGTTTAACATTCTCGACAATAGCGTAAAGTATACGCAGGACGGGGGAAAAATCGTCATTTCTGCCAGAAAGACAGACTTTTATGTGCGAATCGGCATAAAGGACAGCGGGAGGGGGATTGCCGAAGCGCGCATTCCGATGATTTTCAAGCGGTTTTACAGGGAGCCGGAGTCCGCGAATGTGGAAGGCGTCGGCATCGGTCTGTATCTGGCGCGCGAAATCGTGATGAGACAAAAGGGCTTTATCGAAGTGCATTCCAAGGAGGGGAAAGGAACGACGGTTTTTGTGAATCTTCCAGTGGAGAGACAATAAGGAGTAGAGTGGATTATCTCAATTCTGTTACTTTTTTGAGAACAGTTTGAGATAATCTTTTTATATGCTTATTTTATCAAAAAGATATCCAAGACTTCGCTTGCAGGATTACGGCAGGGAACATAGAAGTTGTGGTTACAAAACAGAAACGGGAGGAGATAGTGTGAAAAATAAATTTTTCACACGGCAAATTTGTGCTTACGCCCAAATTCGCAGATTTTGGTAAAAAGGGAGGTTTATTATGGACTTTATTTTAGAGACGAAAGATTTAAAGAAATATTATGGCAGTGAGCCAAATGTCACAAGGGCGCTGGACGGTGTCAGTGTGGCTGTGCGGCAAGGCGAGTTTGTTTCCATTATTGGCACGAGCGGCAGCGGAAAATCGACATTGCTCAATATGCTTGGCGGGCTGGATATACCGACTTCGGGAAGTGTCAAAATCCGCGGAAAAGAAATTGGCAGGATGAATGACGAGCAGCTGACTGTATTTCGCAGGAGAAATATCGGTTTTGTGTTTCAGAATTATAACTTGGTGCCAATTCTGAATATATACCAGAATATCGTGCTGCCAATCGAGCTTGACGGCAACAAGGTGGATAAGGCGTATGTGAATAAAATCATACAGATGCTGCACTTGGAGGAAAAACTCGATCATCTGCCCAACAATCTTTCAGGCGGACAGCAGCAGCGGGCAGCGATTGCGCGGGCGCTTGCAAGCAAGCCGGCGATAATCCTTGCGGATGAACCGACTGGAAATCTGGACTCCAAGACGTCTCTGGAGGTTATGCAGCTGCTGCGGATGACCAGTGTGGAGTTTGGACAGACACTGATTATGATCACACACAATCCTGAGCTGGCGCAGATTGCAGACCGTATGATTCATATTGAGGATGGAAAAATAGTGGAGGTTCGAGAGCGATGAAACTATTGGAAAATAATAATCGTAAATTTATCAGGACATTGTCGAACAATTGCCTGAAGGCAAACAGGGGAAGGAACAGCATTGCGGTCATCGCGGTCATTCTGACGGCAGTGATGTTTATGGCACTGACGACGGTACTTGAGGGGACACAGATTTCAATGAAAAATCAGATGCTCCGTCAGGTTGGGACAAAGTTTATGGTGTCATTGAAAAATCTGACACAGGAGGAAGCCGAAAGGCTGGTTATGGCGCCGGAATTTGCCATTGCAGGAATTGAACAGTCTGTCGCCAGCGCAGTAAACAGTGCATTGAACAATGTGTCTGTCAGCATCGGCTGGATGGACACTGTGGTGACGGAAAACAGCTTTATGCACTTGGAAGCAGGGCATGCGCCGGAGAACATCAATGAAATTGCATGCGATACAGAGGTTTTGCGTCTGCTGGGGCTGCCGGAGGAGGCGATTGGACGTTCGTTTGTATTGCAGTATACGGCAGGCACGAAGCCGATGGAAAAAGAAATGACCGTCTGCGGAATCTGGAAAGGCAGGAAATATGAGCAGAGTGCATCAATGCTGGTTTCGAAACCTTTTGTGGAGGAGGTGCTCTCAAACTGTGACGGAGAGTATGAATGGCTTCGCACAACGAGTTACTGCGTTCGCGGTAGTTTTGCCAGCGAAAAAAATATTGCGGAGCAGCTAGACCGTATGGTCGAAAAAATCGGGTATAATCCGTCGGCAGAGCGCGGGGAGGATGGATTTCTGATTCATCATGTCAATCCCGTATACGAGAGCGCTTCCATGGGAGATACTATGGCGGTGTATGTTGCGGAAGGGATTGGTGTACTGCTGATTCTGTTTGCAGGGTATTTGATTATTTATAACATCTTTAAGATTTCGGTCGAGAAGGATATCCGTCTCTATGGTCAGCTAAAGACCATCGGAACATCGCCGCGGCAGATTCGCTACATGGTTATCCGCCAAGGAACTGTGCTGTCCTTGACCGGGATTCCTGCCGGGCTGGTTCTCGGCTGGCTTCTGGGAAACGCACTGCTGCCCATTGTGATGACGAATTTCACCATGAGCGAGGCGGAGTTTATCATTCCCCCCGTGTGGGTGTGGGCGCTGTCCGGGCTTTTTACTTGGATTACGGTTCGCATTAGCTGCGGCAGACCGGGCAGGATTGCGGGAAGGATTTCTCCGGTCGAGGCATTGAAATATCACGGTGCGCAGAATATTGCAAGGACGCATCAGCGCGGCATGGATTCCAACCACAGGATTGCGTCCATGGCAGCAAAAAATTTAGGCAGAAACAAAGGAAAGACTGTGCTTGTGGTGCTCTCGATTTCGCTTAGTGCGGTGCTGCTCAACAGTATTCTGAATTTTGTAGGCAGCATGGATCAGGAGCTGTATGTGCGGCGTGGCAGCATTACGGACTTTGACGTGCGGAGTGCGGATTATAACAAGCCGATGCTGGAAAATCACGGAAAAGTAGTGCCGCGGCAGGCAGTGCAAACGCTTAGGGAGATGGAAGGAATCGGGGATTTTGGCCTGTCATACTGCTATATGCTGCCGGATGCGGAAAATGTCTCAAAACAGGAGGATTTGGCAAAAATAAAACGTGTCAACGGACAGGAAACCATGCAGTTCGACATGGGGTTTGATGAAAACTGTATGATTTATGGATTTGATGCGCCCGCCCTTTCGCTGGCACAGGTGATTGAGGGCAGTGTGGACTATGAGAAGCTTTGTAGCGGAAACTATGTCGTGATGGTGGGGTATCTTGACGACCGCAGTGAATTTCACGATGAATTGCAGTACTATCATGCGGGGGATGTGATTGCGGCAGAGATTGGCGGAGCAACACAGGAGTATACAGTTCTGGCGGTTCTGGGAATGCCCAGTTCAATGATGATGAGCTACAGCAGCGGTGGTTATGAGTGCATTGGCTTTGCAGAACCTGTCTTTTTGGAGAAATTTCCCATGATGCAGCAGCCGATTCATTGCCTGTTCAACGCCGCGGAAGACGCTTTTGATGAGGTCAATGCACAGGTTGGTGCGATTGCGCAATATAGCGGACTGGCAGTCCAGACGAGACTGACCGCGGAGGCGGAATTTAAAGAAACCCAATACACTTACAGCATGGTTGGAATTGTGAGCGCGCTGATACTGGGGGGAATCGGTGTACTGAACCTCATTAACATGATTCTGACAGGCGTGATTGCCCGGCAAAAGGAGTTTGCGTCCATGCGCAGCATCGGCATGACCAAAAAGCAGCTGCGGAAGATGATTGTCTATGAAGGAATGTACTATGCGGTGCTGGCAGGCGTGGTCGGGATTGCGGCAAGCGGTGTTCTGTCGCTGACGCTGGTGCGCGTGCTGGCGGAAACGATGTGGTTTATGAAGTATGATTTCACTGTGCTTCCGGCGGTTCTGACATCAATTATATGCCTGCTGCTGGCAGTGTACATCTCCGCGATGACAGACAAGGTCTGGAACAAGGGAAGCATTGTGGAGCAGCTGCGGGAGATAGAGTAAGGCAATCACAATAAAAATAGATGTCATAAACAATGTTGTAAATGTTATATATTTGTAGATTTCAATTAAACATAGACAAAAATGCAGAATGCTGATATCATAAAGGTATATTTTTACATTTATTGTATGTGGTGATATGGTTTTATGAATGTTGTGTTTTTGGGGATTGGGATTTTTGTTATTGGTATCATTATTTTTGCATTGATGCTTCTGCTTCGGGGCGACGGCGCAAAGGAGCAGAAGCTGATGCAGTATTTTCTGCTGGGCGCACTGGTACAGAATGCAGGTTATCTGCTGGAGCTGACGGCGCCTACGATGGAGGCCGCCATTGTGGCTGCCAAAATGCAGTATCTGGGGTCTCTGACAATTCCAATTAGTTACTGCCATTTCATTTTTAATTATTGTAATGGTAAAACACCGAAAAAAATTCTGGGTGTTCTAAAAATCGTTGATCTTTTAATATTTTTTTTGATTTTCACATGTGACTTGCATCATATGTATTACCGAAGTATACAGTGGATGGAATCTGCGAACGGTCGTGGTTATCTGCGGCTGGAATATGGGCCAGGCTACTGGATTTTTATACTGTGCGGAACCGTTATTCCGTATGTTCTTTCCCTCTATGTGCTGGTTCGGGTCTGTATCAGAAAGCCGGAGTATGCAGCGGACAGGAGATGCGGATTGATTCTTGTGCTCTCTTTTCTGCCAGTGGTCTCTCTTTGGGCTTATTCCATGAAACTGACAAGTGTATATGACTCTACGCCGGCTGTTCTGGGACTGGTACTTTCCGGTGTGGTTATCCTGATATGGATTCGGAAAGTGTATGATTTCAGCAGTCTGGCTTTCGGTATACTGCTGAACAGTATGAGCGACGGAGTGATTGCCCTTGACGAACAGCGGCAGATTGCAAATTACAATCCGGCGGCGGCAGGCATTTTTAAAGATTTAGTTCTCATGACAGGAGAAACGATTGACAGACTAAACGGCTTTCCAAAGGAGATGCTAGGGGAGGATACGAAAAAAGAATTTTGTCTGAATGATCATTTCTATGAGGGACATGTGGAACCGATTGTGGATGAGTTTGGGAAGAACAAAGGCTTTGTTGTTCTCATTTTTGACGTGACGGAGACTAGGAATTACATAGATGAAATTAAGCGTGTGCGGGAGCAGGCGGAGCAGGCAAACATTGCAAAAAGTGCGTTTCTTGCAAATATGTCCCATGAAATCAGGACGCCAATGAATGCGATTGTGGGTCTGAGCGACATTATCATGGAGGAGAGCAGGGGAAGAAAGGTATATGAGCACGCATGCGACATCAAGTCGGCATCGCGCAACCTCCTGTCGATTATCAATGATATTTTGGATTTATCCAAGGTGGAGGCAGGCAAGATGGAACTGGTGCCGGTGCCATACCATGTAAAGTCCCTTGCCAGTGAGGTTCTAAATATGATGGAGGTAGTTGCATCACAGCGCGGGCTTCGGTTGAAAAGGGCGTTTGACATGTCAATTCCATGCTGCTACATGGGGGATTCGGGCAGGATTCGGCAGATTTTAATAAACATATTAAACAACGCGCTCAAGTTTACCAAAAAAGGTCATGTTGCACTCTCGGTTTCCGGCGTGCGGGACTCCGAGGACACCGAGCGTCTAATATTTCGCATTGAAGATACAGGCTGCGGTATCCATGAGGAGGATTTAAAAAGCATATTCGAGAATTTCAAGCAGGTTGATTCCAAAAGAAACCGGGCTGTGGAGGGAACAGGGCTCGGGCTTTCCATTACCAAACATCTTGTAGGGCTGATGCAGGGGACGATTCAGGTGGAGAGTGTGTACGGTGAGGGGACTGTATTTACCGTGGAGATTCCGCAAAAGATTGTGGACTTTAGGACTTTGTCCGAGAATCCGGAGGAGGAAGTTCAGAAGGAACATGAACTAAGACCGTTTACGGCAGAGGGGTGCAAGGTACTGGTGGTTGATGACAACCGGATTAACAGGAAAATTGCAACAATATTTTTACAGTCTTACGGTCTGGAGATAGATGATGCAGACTGTGGCACGGCAGCGATTGCGCTTGTGCGGAAGAAACGTTATGACATTATTTTTATGGATCACATGATGCCGGGAATGGACGGAATCGAGACGGTACAAATTATGCGCAGCGACTGCGGGGAAAACGGCAGCATGCCGGTGATTATTGCACTGACTGCAAATGCGATGGAAGGTGTCAGGGAAACATTTCTGGAAAATGGGTTTCAGGATTTTATCACAAAACCACTGGACAGACGTCCCCTGCATGAGGCGCTTATCAGGTGGATTCCAGAGGAAAAGAGGACATCAGGTGATGTTTTGGAAGATAGCGGCGGTACAGAGGACAACAGCGATAATGAAATAAAGAATATCTGCATTGAAGGGATTGACGCGGATGAGCTGTCCAAGCGTTATTCCGGCACTGCAGAGGATTATTTTGAATTGTTGGACTTGTACTGTCTGGATGGAAAGCGGAAACTGGCCGTTTTGCGGGAGCTTTGGGAAAAGCAGGATTATAAGAATTACGGCATTGAAGTGCATGGGTTGAAAAGCGCTTCTGCCAATGTGGGTGCGATGCATGTTTCAAAAAGTGCGCTCGATCAGGAGAATGCGGTGAACAGAGGTGACACGGCATTTGTTGACGCACACATATCAGAGCTGCTTGCGGCATATGAGGCACAGATTGCACACATATCCCAATTCCTTGAAAACTTCCGCAAATCAGAGGATATGGCGGAAAAAACGCGTGTGATTGGCCATGCGGATTTTGTGAAAGGAATCAGCGAGGCACTGGACAGCCTGGAGAATTTTCGGGCGAAAGACTGTGCGCAAAAAATTGAGGAACTTATGCAATACAGGCTGGATCCTGATATTGAAAGGAAACTGACAGAGATACAGGGGCAGCTGAAGCTATATGAAGACGAGGTGGCAGAGCATATGCTGCAGGAAATGTTAGAATGTGCCTGTAATGTATAACAGGCAATAAAATACATAAAGTAGTTAAGGGGGATGACTGAAATGGAAAAATTAAGGATTTTGGCGGTGGATGATAACAGTATTAGTCTTGCTGCGATTGAACAGGAACTGAAAAAGGAATATGAAGTGATTCCTGTCAATTCCGGGTCGCGTGCTTTGCAGTATCTGCGGCGTGAAAAACCGGATTTGATTCTTCTGGATATTCAGATGGCGCAAAAGGATGGCATTGAGACCTTAAGGGAGATTCGTGAGATGGAAAAGTGCAAGGAAATTCCTGTCATAATGCTGACATCCAAGCAGGATAAAACGTCGGTTGTGGAGACATCCAAACTGGGGATTTATGACTATATCCTAAAACCGTTTCAGGGAGAGGATTTGCATAAGCGAATTGACCGTGTGCTGAAAGCGTAGGCGGTGTTTCTGGTACATCGTGTTCAAATATGCTCTAGAACGTGCAATAATGTTCTGCGGACGGTATCTGGACTTAACTGCGGATGAAATACATAGGCTTTGGCAAATAAGATATAATATTGATAGATATTATACTTGCCCGTATGGGCATGAACTTGCCGTGATTGCGAAGCAATCTGTACCTTACAGATGATATTTTCTTTGAGGATTAGGCATTTAAAACTTCCGGATAATACAGGAGGGAATCAGGAGCGATGTCAGAGGAGAAGCATGTCTATATAGCAGTTGATTTAAAGTCGTTTTATGCATCTGTCGAGGCGGTGGAGCGGGGACTGGATCCGCTTACGACCAATATTGTTGTGGCAGACAGCAGCCGCACGGAAAAGACGATCTGTCTTGCCGTGTCACCATCCTTAAAAGCATATGGAATCTCCGGAAGGGCAAGGCTGTTTGAGGTTGTGCAGAAAGTTAGGGAAGTCAATGCGGTGCGTTTGGCAGGGGGGAATTTTATCGGTTCATCTTTTGATGCAACAGAATTGCAAAGGAATTCGGCGCTTTCGGTGTCGTACATCACGGCGCTGCCCAGAATGGCACTGTATATGGAATACAGTACACGGATTTACGATATTTACCTGAAATATGTGGCAGGTGAGGACATTCATGTTTATTCGATTGACGAGGTATTTATGGATGTCACAAACTATCTGGACGCGTACCGGATTGACGCGCGCGGACTTGCAAAACGAATCATACAGGATATTCTCGATACGACAGGCATAACTGCCACGGCTGGGATCGGAAGCAATCTTTATCTGTGCAAGGTTGCCATGGACATTGTGGCGAAGAACGTTGTTCCGGAGGAAAACGGATTGCGGATTGCGGAACTGGACGAGATGACGTACCGCAGGCTTTTGTGGAGCCACCGTCCGCTCACGGATTTCTGGCGTGTGGGGAGAGGATATGCAAGGAAACTGGAAGAAAACGGGCTTTTTACAATGGGCGACGTGGCGAGATGTTCTGTCGGAAAGCAGACAGACTTTTATAACGAAGATTTGTTATACAAATTGTTTGGCATCAACGCGGAGCTGCTGATCGACCACGCATGGGGCTGGGAACCCTGCACGATTGCCGACGTAAAAGCATATCGTCCGGAGACGAATAGTCTGGGTTCCGGTCAGGTGCTGCAGTGCCCCTACAGCTTTGAAAAAGCAAAATTGATTGTGCGGGAGATGACGGATCTGCTGGTACTGGATTTGGTTGACAAAGGGCTGGTGACGGATCAGCTGGTACTGACGGTGGGGTATGACAGGGAAAATCTTTCGGATCCGGAGATACGCAGGCGCTATAAAGGCGCGGTCACAGTGGATCGCTATGGGCGCAGAGTGCCCAAGCACGCGCATGGAACTGTAAATATCGGGCGTTTCACTTCCTCCACGCGGCTGATTCTGGATGCTGTTACGACGCTATATGAAGATATCGTAGATAAAGAATTATTGGTCAGGCGGGTGGCAGTCACTGCAAACCATGTGACGGAAGAATGCAGGATTAAAGAGAAAGAAAGCTATGAACAGCTGGATTTATTTACGGATTATGAAGCCCTGCAGAAACAGAAGGAGCAGGAGGAGGCGGAACTGAAGCGGGAAAGGGACGTGCAGAGGGCTGTGCTGGATATCAAAAAGAAATTTGGAAAGAATGCGATTATGAAAGGGATGAATCTAGAGGAAGGGGCGACTACGCTGGAACGAAATAATCAAATCGGAGGGCACAGGGCATGAAAACGGCAGCGGATAATTATGAGGATATCATCCGACTTGCGCATCATGTCTCGGTGTCGCATCCACAAATGCCGGTTTCCGAGCGGGCGGCACAGTTTTCACCGTTTGCGGCGCTTACAGGTTACGAAGCTGCCATTCGGGAGACTGGGCGGCTGACCGAGACGCGGATAGAGTTGGACGAGGATATGGCAGCGGAACTGGATGATAAGCTGCGGACGCTGCAGGAGCAGATGGAGGAACAGCCGGAAGCTTCTGTCACTTATTTTCTGCCGGACGAGAAAAAAGCCGGCGGCGCTTACGTCACTGTAACAGGCCGCATTCGCAAAATCGACAGATACAAGGGTACTATAATTATGAGGGATGGAACAAATATACTAATCAGGGATGTTACGGCACTCTCATTTGATACAATGGTGTGAAAAAAAACGACAGATGGAGGAAAGCATGTATGAGATACGATTGGCTGGACGCGTACTTGTTGCAAAAAAAAGGAGTTACAAAAGACTTGCAGGCAGATTGGAACTGGATCCGCTATCAAATCGGCGGAAAGATGTTTGCCGCTTTGTGTCTGGAAATTCCAAGTGACAAACCATATTATATCACGCTCAAACTGGAACCTGCGCAGGGGGAGGCGCTGCGGGCACAGTACGAGGATATTGTTCCGGGCTATTACATGAACAAAATGCACTGGAATTCTATAAAACCGGACGGTGTGGTTCCGGACGACTTGTTAAAGGATATGCTGGATCGTTCTTATGAACTGGTACTTGGCGGGTTTAGCAAAAAAAGACAGAGAGAAATTCTGGATGCCTGAAACAGGAAGCCGAAGGCTGAACCGTAAACAAAATGAAAAAGATTCCAAAAAAGTGATTGACAAAAGACCTAAAATAAGATAATATAGTTTTTGCTTGCGGAAGTGCTGGAATTGGCAGACAGGCAAGACTAAGGATCTTGTGTCGGATACGACGTGTGGGTTCAAGTCCCATCTTCCGCATTGGTTTAAAGTGTGGGAAGCCTTGATTTTACTAAGGTTTCTCCATTTTTTATTGTTAAAATAATTGGTTACAGTTGGTTACACTTTCTTAGTATAAAAAAGTGCTTTTTCATAGGCATCTGCTCTCTTATCCATAGAATTAGTCGGAAACTAATAGTATTTTTTCGTTGTGGCAAAATCTTCATGTCTTGCAAAGACTCGGATTTTCTCATTTGTTAATTGACCAGAAGAAATCAGAAAAGAAATGCAGATTTTTCTGATTTTATGGATTGGGTTGAGAAATGTATTCATAAAAATTGTATGATTCCATATAAAGATATGATATAATCAAATCGGGATATGTATGAGTAGTCTCGGAAACTCACTGAAGATGCAACAGAAAAACAGGCCATAT
>CAJTTO010000054.1 GCA_910579275.1 uncultured Lachnospiraceae bacterium | reverse complement strand
CGTTTATATGGCCTGTTTTTCTGTTGCATCTTCAGTGAGTTTCCGAGACTACTCCCATAGTATACATTATAATGAATCGCTCTGTCATTTTGAACGTGAATGGTTCGAATGAAAACCCGAAATGCAACACTAAATTTAAATATTTTTAATGGAATCGCAAAAAGATCTGTGATAAACTAAAACAAAAATAAAAACAGAGGGATTGCAAAGGATGAAAAAAGCATTTTGTTTATTGACATCATTTCAAAGAAAGTCCATTTTCCCTTATCATCTTTTGGACACAAAGCGGTGATCGAATCTGTGCTTCACATGCCGCCACTTTGGCTGAAACAGCTTTTGGATATATACTTTTTGAAAAAACCAATCCAGAAGCGCCATATATGGCAACAAAATTTAGTTCTACAGATGAAGTAAAAAGGTATTTGTATAACATGATGAACTTGGACTATACAAGATATAATGAGCAGATGGGAACTTATGCTATTTTACAAAATAACAGGCTGCTTTAAGTTTAAAATTCATTCCACGGCCGCAAAGCATTCACAAAGGCAGCAGCACTTCCGTCGCAAATATTCCTTCCTCATTCTGGCGGTTGATGTAGCCGTCATACTTAGCAACAATACGGTCAATGCGTTTCAAGCCAAAACCGTGACTTTCGCTGTTTTTTGTGGAAATGTATGTCTTGCCTGACTTTTTGATTTGCTGCCCCGAGGAGTTTTGAACAGAAATATATAACTGTTTTTTCAGAATACCGATATAGACACGGACAAACCGTTCGGAGTCCCGCTCTTGTTTCAGACAGGCTTCCATCGCATTGTCCAAGAGATTTCCAATCACAGTGCAGAGGTCGATTTCCGAAATCCTCAAATCAGACGGCACGACAGCCTTTGCGTGGAGGTTAATTTGACGGGACTGAATCAGGGAAAGCTTACTGTTCAAGATGGCATCCACCATCACATTTCCTGTCTTGATGACAGTATCCACAGTTGTGAGGTCACTGTTCAGCTTCAGCAGATACGCCCGAAGCTGCTGCGGTTTGTCTGTCAGCGCAAGCATCGCCTGAATATGATTATGGTAATCATGCCGCCAGCCGCGCATTGTCCTGTAAACATTTTGAACCTCCTCGCAGTGTTTTGCAATCAAATCATTCTGGTACACTGCGATTCTGCGGTCAATCGCCCGCCCAAACAATATATCAAATAATTTCATCTGTTTGTTCTCCCGGTTTCTTCTATATATGGCTCTTTGTAATACTGAATAAACGCCTGATTCGCCATATGATATGCGCCTCTTGACAGCGGAATGCTCCTTCCGTCCTCAAATACGACTGCGTTCTTTGTCATGCGCGCAATATGTTTCAAACCTGCCAGATAAGAACGGTGGCATCGGATAAAATCTCCGCCAAGAAGCTCTTCCATCTCCGTGATGGAACGCTTTGTGTTATATTCATGATCTGTCGTGTAGATTGTAACTTTATGCGAAAATACCTCAACATACACAATCGTATGAATCAAAATCCGCCGACAGTCCTTATCGCACCAAACCAAAATACTGCGCTCTTTCTTGTGCAGCTTCTTGACAGCACGGTTCAAAACCTCGCTGAGTTTTTCCGCACAGACGGGCTTCATCAGATAATGCAGCGCTGCCACCTCGTATCCCTGCGCAATATAGTCGGGATACCCTGTGATAAATATGATTTGAATCGTTTCATCGTCAGCGCGGAGTTTTGTGGCAAGCTCAATACCGTTCATCTGTTCCATCTCGATATCTAAGAGCAGGATTTCATAATCCTTCTCCTCCTCATACTGGAACCAGAACGCCTCCGCCGACAAAAAGGGGACGATGCGCACTGTATACCCACACTGCCCTGCCCAGCTCTTTACAAGGCCGGATAAGTATTTTATTTGATTTTGTTCGTCGTCGCAGATGGCAATCTTATAGTCCATTACGCTTCCTCATAGTTCCTCGGTCTTAAATGTATTGTATCCTTCATAATAATAGCTTGCGTCAATCCCTTTCATGTACACAGCCCTGTCCTTGATTTGATCTGTGAGTGCATGTTTCAGCAGCACTTTTATTTCAAGTGTTTTAATTGGGCTTCGTTCCATGGCGAGCAGATAGTCCTCCTTGTCAACTGTTCCCCAGTCCACAACGAGCTTCAATTCTTTTCTCAAAATAAAATCAAGCCAGATTCGTGTGCTTCTGCCATTTCCCTCCCGAAAGGGATGTGCAATATTCATCTCCACATATTTCTCAATAATTTCATCAAAGGTTGACTGCGGCATTGCATCAATGTGTTTTAACGCCGCATCTAAGTACATGACCGGCGCAAAGCGAAAATTGCCTTTTGCAAGATTGACAGTTCTTACTTTTCCTGCAAACTCATAGATTTCACCAAAAAGATATTGATGGATTTTCGCAAGACCTGCAAATTTCCCTATTTCATCATTAGGGATTTTTTTCTCATACAGTTCGATTGCCCTTGTTTTACTGATGCGCTCTTCTTCCCTTGCAAGCTCCGCAGATTCTGTGATGCCTAGTTTATTTTCCAGTGCCATAGTGCCTCCGATTTCGTTTATGCTTCCTTCAAATTTCCGTTTTGAATATTCTTTTGGATAATGCTGTCTGTCAGTTCATACAGTTTTTCCGACCCTAATTTTGTTTTGCCCTGTCTTTTGTAGACCTGTTCTGCCGTGACTTGATGTGCGCGCCAGTCTCCGCCGCCATTGCTGTCATTTAGCATCAGCGGCTGCAAATTGTCCATTGCGTGCGCAAATTTTGCCTCGGCTGTCTCATACGCCTCAAACTCGTCAAACAAAGCGGCAAATTCTGCTTTTTGCTCGTCGGGAAGTATAGAAAAAATTCGTTCTTTGGCAGCTTCTTCTCTGGCTTTTTGCGTCTTTAAACCCTCTGTGTCGTATGCGTAGGTGTCCCCTGCATCAATCTCCACAATATCATGAATCAGGCACATAATCATGACTTTTGCAATATCGATCTCCTCATTTGCATACTCTTTGAGCAGATATGCCATCAACGCCATATGCCATGAATGCTCTGCATCATTTTCATTTCTTCCATTCATTGACAGATGTGTCTGCCTGAAAATATTTTTCACTTTGTCAATCTCCAAGGCAAATTCTATTTGTTTTTTCATACGATCATCCATGTCGGCACCTCCGCATTTTTAATTTTCGCGCCAGCTACAGCCGCGAAGCGGCATATTTCCTTATGCGGCTGTGTGCATAACTTTATACTGAGCGGTCAGTCTTTTCGGCCGCCAGTATATCTTACCACAAAAATGCCCATAATACCATGGATTTTTCAAATCCTTTTCTAAGTAAAAATCCATCTTGCCAAACTTTAGCTTTATTTATCCTGCGGGCGCACGCTCTGTCCTTGTTTTAGCTCCTCGGTCGAGTATGTAATGACTTTGGTGTCTTTGCTGATTGTGCCGGCTTCGATTGCTGCATAGCGGTCATTCTGATCTTTGACCTGCACCTTGATTTTTTCGGCATAATACTCGCTTCCGAGGATTCCTTCTTTTTCGTTTAATGTATAGATATAAAAAGTGTCTCTCTCCTCAAAGACAGCCTCCACCGGAAGCGCCAACTCATGATATTCACCCTGCACTGCCTTTTGGACGGTTCCGCTTAGCCCGGGTTGTCCCATATTCTCTGGAAGCATACAGAGAATGTCGTACCCTCCCTGTGTATTTTCGGTCAGATAGTCCACCGTAACTTCTGTTGCCGTGGATTGTCCGTTGAATTTTAACTCAACAGTATCATTTAAGTGCACATATTTTCCCTCTTCTTTGGTGATGCTGAATTTAAACTGGCAGGGTCTTAGTGCATCTGTCAGCAGAAGTGCCGCGGTGTCTGATGTCCGACCGCCAACCTCGATCTGGATTTTTGAAATAATACCATCATTTTCAGCCTTGATTTCTCCCTTTTGCTGTTTTATTGCATGAAGTCTTTCAATCTGCTTCTTCGCCTGTTTGATATCTAATTCATAAAGCATTGCCGTAGAATCTGCTTTTGATGTAGTTTCCGCATTTGCAATCTCCCGCAGCTTCTGCCGCAATGTAACCTCGCGTGTGTAGCTTGCGTCGTTATAGCTTTCCTTTGCACGCTGCACGTTTTCTTCAAGCGTAAGCTTGGTGCTCTGCCATGCATCATACTCGGCTTCCTCCGCCGAATAATCAGGCTGCGCGACCGCATCTCTATCATGCTTTGTCAACTGGTCGCGCAAGGCAAGCAGTTCTTCGTTTGCCTTTTTAATCTTATTGAGCAGCTCCGTCCGCTTTTCCTCGTCTGCCGGATTTGGGTTTTGATTGTCCTTTGTGTCCGGTGCCAAAGCGCCTGTTTCTGTATTTTCATTGCCATTCTCTACGCTGTCCGTGTCATCTGTATTCGCATTTTCGTTCTCATTCTCCGTGCTGTCCGTGTCATCTGTATTCGCATTTTCGTTCTCATTCTCCGTGCTGTCCGTGTCATCTGTATTTGTATTTTCGCTTTCATTCTCTGTGCTGTCCGTGTCATCTGTATTTGCATTTTCGCTTTCATTCTCTGTGCTGTCCGCAGCATCTGTATTGGTTCCCGTATCTGCATTTCCATGCCCGTCAGTATTCTCTGCGCCATTTTGAGTATTTCCAGCATCTGAATTGTCCGCTCCCGTATTGGTGTCCTCTGTTCCTCCTGTATTGTCCGTGTCAGCGCCCACCGACCCCGACAAAACTTTTGGCTGACCCTCTTCTCCCGAACGAACCTCTTTTCCGATGCGATTCTCCAACTCAGCAAGCTGCTCCTCCAAATCCTGTATCTCGCGCTCTTTCGCTGTAATTTTATCCGCAATGCCATATCCCTTGTTCACCCAGTCATGGTACATATCCCACGCATTGCGTCTGGCATTGTCTGCCGTGTAGGGCACTGTGTCCGCAAGATGCTTTCCAAGCGCCGCCTCCGCCTTATCCAGCGCTTCCTTTGCGCGCGCCTTCGCAACCGCCGTCTCCTTGTCCGCCGTCTCATAATCCTCCTTTGCCCAGAGAATTGCCACTTCTTTTTTCTGCGCGTCAATCACTGCATTGACCTGCCAGTCCGAAAGATTGCACTCTAGCTTGGAAAGCTCTGTCTCCTTTGCACTGATCAGCTCTGTAAGATCTGATGTGTCAATCGTAAAAAGAACGTCCCCTGCCTGAACCGCATCGCCCTGCTGGACATAAATTTTATCCACCCGCAGCCCCGCCTGCGTATTGACAGCGATTTCACCGCCCGCCGTCACGATTCCGTCCGTATTTACTATGTGCTCCACATATTTTTTGGACGCGGTATCCGTCTTGACCATCGGCAGCCCTGACACATAAATGCTCTTTGAAATAATCGTACAAAGCCACACAAATGCCAGAAATATCACAAATATCTTTATCCACTTTTCCATCCGCCTGCGGAGTAAAAGTTTCTCCTCATCCCTTTCCATCACACGAACCCTCCATAACATATTTCTAACCTTTTAGACCGGAATAAATAATCCCCTGCTCGAGATAATCCTGACCCATGACAAACACAAAAATTGCCGGTATCAGCATCATCACGGACGCCGCAAACGCAAATCCTGCCTGTGTCCAACTGATTTCAGGCAGATACAGCGACAGCGGCCACAAGGTCTTGTCCTCGAGAAATGCAAACGGCTGCTCAATCATGTTCCAGTATTCCAGAAATCCAAGCACCAGCGCCGAGAGGATTCCGCCTTTTCCAAGCCCGATTCCTGCCATAAAAAAAATATAAATCTCCCCTGCCCCGTCAATCCTTGCCGCCTCAATCAGCGATTTCGGAATTGCCCGAAATCCGCCATAAATCACAAAAATCGGAAACGTACTAAAAACTGCCGGCAGAATGACTGCCCAATGCGTATCCAGCAGCGACAGCCTGTCAAGCGTGAGATAGCTCGACAGCATTGTCACCTGAAACGGCAGGAGCATCAGCACTACATAAATCGTAAAAAGCACATTTTTCCCTCTGACCTCATAGATTGCAAATGCCCATGCCGCAGGCACGCCCACAACCATCTGCCCCAACAGAATCAAGCCCACCATTTTCACGGAGTTCCAGAACAATACAAAAAACTCCGGCGAATAAAAAAGCAGGCGGATATAGTTCTCCACGGTAGGATACTGAGGAATAAGTTTCCATGTCACAAATCCTGTCCCCCGCTCGAACACTGGCGCCAGACATTCATACAAATCTCCTTTTCCCATGACAGAGCCTGTCACGACCAGAAACACTGGCGCACAGATTACAATGCCTGCCGCTATAAATATCAATTTTGTCACCGCCTCCGATGCACAGCGGAAAATTTTTCTTACCCTCACTTCAAGTCTCCTACTTCTACAAATTTATTTTCTATCTTTATCCTTTATCTGGATTCGTGCCAGTTTGCAGCACTGCACTGTATTTTCCAGACAAATCTTATTTACTTATCTCTGGCTATAATACTGGAACAGCAGAATAAACACAAACAGTACTACAGCCACCAGCACACTTGCCGCCGCCATCTTGTCAAACTCAAGATTTACATACCAGTTGTTAAAAGTATGCTGTAAGAGATAAATATCCTTGTTGGGATAAGAGCCGCCGACAAGATACGCTTCCCTGTAAATTTTCATGGAATTTAAAAACGACAAAATCACTATCGTGTACACACTCCCCTTCAAACAGGGCAGCTTCACGAAAATCAGGCACTGAAATCTGTTTGCACCATCTACCCGCGATGCCTCAATCAATTCATTCGGAATGCCCGCGATTCCTGCAAGCCACAGCACGATTGTATACCCTGTATTTTTCCAGAGATAACTGACGACAAGGCTGTCAAAATCCTGCCTGTAAAAAAACATTCTCCACACGATGACCACAGTTGCCGTCGGCATCGCCAGCGGAAATAAATAAAGGCTTTTTATGACATGAATGTCACGAATCTTGCTGAGCACAAGTGCTGCTGCCAGACCAATCACCACCAGCAGCGGTATCGCCACGCCCACAAAGTGCAGCGTGTTTTTTACTGCGAGACGGAATGCCTGATTGTTTACCACTGTTTTGTAATTGTTGAGCCCTGCAAACTCCCCTGACATGACTGTCATAAAGGAACGCCGCACCACATCCGCAAACGGAATCAATACAAAAACCATCACACCTACAAAACTTACACCGATAAATCCCCAAAAATATACATACTCTTTCAATTTTCTCATTTTCTTTACACCTGCTCTGCAAAAATCAACCTATTTCTGTTCCTTACAAAAAAATTGTATCATGCTTCTATCTAAAAAATCTCTAAAGAGCACAGTGTAACACCGACGATTTTTCTAAATGCAAAATAGACGCAAAAAAACAGGAAACCTTTTCTTGATTTCCCGCTCTAAAGCATGCCGTTCTGTATGACGATTATCCAGTTTTTCCGGATACCATTTCACAGACGCAGAATATGTTATTTCAATTCAAAATCAATTATATTATTTTTATTTCTATGTGCCCATATTTTCCCTGACATGCTTGATAAATTATAAATAACAGACCATTGTAATTTATCAAAACCATCTTCTTCATAAACGCCTACATCATTTAGCAAGCTGATAACATCATCCATATTAAGTGAATTGTTCCTATCTTCTATTTTATTTATAACTTTATCATACCTATCAAATTCAGTATATCCTTCACCAATGTTCAAACCATTGTATGCAACAAAATTAGAAGCAGCCTGATATTCTTTATCCGTTTCTACAACCTGCAAACCATTATCATAATATTCTACAATTACGGATCTCCCTGTGCGATCTGCTATCAGATAATGGCAATAAATATCGCCTGAAAAATATATATTATATCCTTTTAATAATTCTATTGCTTCGTCGACATTTGAAGCCTTATCTAAAACCAGTCTTATAACCGTTGTTGTATTCAGTGTTATCTTATTTTCATCATTTCTAATTTGTACTTCCGGAACTGCAAGCAAAGCTATCGCTACACCTTTTTCATTCATTCCGTCAAATGGAAGGTAAGGCGCAGCCAGCGTTAAAAAATTATCAAAGTGAACCCCCTTAGCTGGTAAATTGTCTTCTGAATATCCTGCAAAAGATAAATTTACAGTAGATACAGATGCATATCCATTGGGGGGATTTGTAAATAATTGCATTGATGGTGCATACATAAAATCAAAATTTCTAGCAAAAATAATATCTCCGTTTTTATTCCTTGTTACAAAAGCAGTGCATCCACTATCTGTAACATTAAATTTAATCGGAATGCCTTTCAATAACCTTTTCGTAACGAATTCTTCTATGTCTTTATCACTTACAGCACCTTGTTCTAAGAAGTCATCAAAACCATAATCACCATAATAAGTCATTCTATACATTCCATAATCATCAATCTGTTGTAATGTTTTTAACGTTTTTAGCTCATTAATAAACAAGACAAATAACATCATCGTTATTAAAGCCAATAATGATAAAACAAGAATCAGACTTATTTTTAATTTCTTTTTCATATACCACACCTCTACAATCGGGATTGTATAATCACATAATTTAATAAGTTCATTAGCCATTATGTAAAAATAGGGAAAGCCATCTCACGTAATATATTATAGCACAATTTGAATGATGGTACACCATTCTTCTTAAAACTGCCGGCTGGAATTTTATTAAATGTTACTGTTAGACGTCCACCAAAGTAGTGGGAATCATGCGCCAAAATGCTTGCCTTTTAGCATTTTGTGTGCAAAATCTGTTATCATTCACACCGCAATAGCTTGTATGCCGATAAAAACGGCGTGGGTGTGAATTGTAACTATTAAATCCCCGAAAGCCTGCCTCGACAGGATTCCGGGGATTTGAGGATATCTTCTAAGAAATTTTCGGTTGATTTTTTTTACCGCACATAAGCATTAAATTATGCGTTCGAATTAACACTTTTCTATTCGTACAGATAAAGCTCCACGCTGTCCGCAATCGCCTTCACAGCCGCGTCAATGTCCTGTGTGCCCTCAAGGTACTTCGCACCCTCCGTATAGACAGCGCTTTCGAGCACAGTGTCACTCAGATACGGTGTGTCAAGCTGTGCAATCCATGACTCCAATTGATCAATGCCATCCTGCTTTACCGGATAAATCGTATAGTCAAATATTTTCCCGTCTTCTGTGGAAAGAGTCATATAACCCTCTCCGCCGTCATCGCCAAGCTTGCTCTCATCATAGGCAAACTGCGCTGGAAGCGCCGTCTTATTTATGGGAATCCCAAACTGCATTGACTCCTGAAGCGTTGCGCCAAGCATCAGGCGCACAAATTGTTTCGCCGCATCTGCATTTGAAGATGCCGCGTTGATTCCGACAATTGACGCAGGATGATAGACATTGCTGCACTGTCCGCTCATCAGTTTTGTCAGCGTGTTCTCCAGACCGCTGATTCTTGACACAGATAACAAATCCTTGTACGTATACGCATCCACAATCTCGCCGTAGGTAAAAGGCGACTCTCCCATCATATACATCGTGTTCTGTGTCATCATAAAATATTGCCCTTCCTCATAGTTGTTTCCGTTCTCATCAATTACATTCTGCTGGTATATCTTGATATACTCCTCCGGCGTGCCGTTCATCTCCACATCATAAAGTCTCTTGGACTGTTCAAGAAACGCCCGCACTTTACTCTGATCAAGCTGTCCGTCCGCATTCTTCCATGTCGGTGCGCACACTGGCATAAACCGCCGCATAATCCCGGTTGACGAACATGCCCCCAGAATGGTTGTGTCTGGAAATGCCTCTCTTGCCTTCTCCGCCATATCCGCAATCGACTGGTAATCATCGGCACTGCTCACATACGTTTCATCACCCAAAAGAATTGGAATACAGAACTTCGCCGGAACAGCATACATCTTGTCGCCTGTCTGTATGTTTTCAATTAAATTTCTGTAAAGTCCGTCTGTCTGGTCTATTTCATTGACGATCTCGGATAAATCCATCAGCACACCTTTTTCCGCATAGGTATCAATGTTGATGCCATCCAACATGATCACATCAGGGCCGCTGCCGCTTAGAAGCTGCGTATTCAGCTTTTTGAGCGCATCCTCCCTTGTGACGCCGCCTTCCTCCATACCAATCTGATACTCTATAAACAAATCTGGATACTGTGTTTGATATGCAGATATCGTCTGCTTCACCAACTCATCCTCATTCAGACTGTAGACTGTAATCTTATCGTTCGGAACAGTAGGCACTGTCGCATCATAGGAAAACTTCACGATTTTACCGCTGCTGTACCACGCAAAAAATTCATTTTTGTCATTCATTGTCATTGCTATAATGCTGTATGTCGGATCACTCAGCGAAGAAAGACTGCCATCAATCACCTGCTCCACTGCCCCGCCGCCGATGACATGGCGGTACAGGCCCTTATCTCCCGCTACATAGATGGTTTTGTCCGCACCCAGAAAAGCATATGCAGTATACCCTGCGCCCGTCCACGCCATCTCCTTATAATTCTCGTCAATAAAAGTGTCAAGCACTTCATCCTCAATCAGACTTTTCTGTGCCAAATCGTACAAGAAAATCTTCTCATAAGAAAGGCACATCAAAATACCGTCCCTGCAGTTAAGCAAATCCAATGGTTCTCCAAGCGTCAGGAGTTTCTCTGCCGTCCCTGCTTCGGGATCTATCTGATAAACAGCTCTCTCCCCTGACACAAACGCATACAGTGTTCCCTGCTCGTCAAACGTAAGTGTCCTCAGTGTCGAATGCGCGTCCGGCAGTTCAATCTCTATCTGCTTTATGGTCTCATCCGTGTTGAAAATGTAAAGGTTATAGTTATACTCTTCCTCTGTGACTTCTATTTTGTCCATACCGACAATGGCAATCGTTCCGTCTTTCGCTATCGCTGACGCAATCGGATAATGCGCAGCAATAAAATCCGAAAACGCCTCGTTTGTCTCAGTATTCCATGTCGCCCCGCCATCCTTCGACACAATCTTCCGTTTCGTCAGACTGTTTAGAAAGACCATCTGCCCGTCGCTGAAAGTCTGCTGCTCTACATGGTCATAAAAATCTTCGCCCTCATAGACCGTCGACTCCACGTAGCGCCCCATTCCATTGCTGCCCGTTTCGTCGTTCTGCCCAGCCTGCGCAGTATCCTCATCTGTTCCAATTGTGTCAATTGCAGTGCTTGCATTATTTTCACTGCCTTTACTGGCAGTCTGCTCCCCCGCACCACAGCCAACAGTAGTGATGCCTACTGCCGCCGCAGTGAATAAAGCTGTCATTTTCGTAGCTATTGATTTTTTTCTCATAACATCCCTCCATATGTACACCTAAGTTTTTCGTACATTGGAATTGTAGCATAATTGTCTCTAAGAAATCTCTAAAAGATACCCGATTCTCACCAATATTGCCGGGGCATTCGTACTTTCATTGTAACGATTCAGTACCTTCATAGTTACGAGCATCAAGCCATGCAAATCCACTTCGCGGAGGCTTGATGCCTGACGCAATTTGCGCTTTTTTACGCACTGTGCAGCAAGTGCGCAGTGCTGTACTGAACAGTTACCTTTCATTCATAAAAGTAAATTTCCACGCTATCTACAATCGCCTTCACCGCCTCGTCGAGTTCCTTACGTCCCTCAATGTACTCTACGCCCTGCGCATAAACCACATTTTCAAGCGCAGGATCGCTCAGGTACGGCGTGTCAAGAGCTGCAATCCACTGTTCCAGAAGGTCGATGCCATCTTGCTTGACAGGATAAATTGTAAAACCATAATCCACACCATTTATTGTATAAGATGTAGAATACTGACCGCCATTTTCATCCAGCCTGCTCTCATCACAAGCAAAAGTTGACGCAAGCGACTTTTTATTGACAGGAAATCCAAATGGTGTGTTATCCTGAACCGTTGTACTAAGCATCATGCCGACAAACTGTTTTGCTTTGTCAGGACACCCTGTTGCTGCGTTAATACCTACTATGGATACCGGATGATATACCCTAACACTCTGCCCGTCCAGCGGCCTATATATCATCTGTTCCATTCCCTCCACACGGGGTACGGACAGCATATCACGATATGTGGACGCACCCAAGGTCTCACCAATCGCAAATGAGCAGCGTCTCTCAAGACAAATATTCTCATTCAAAATTCCGAAATATGGGCTATCCTCAAAATCCGCCGCATCGTCTGTTGAAACCCGCCGCTGGTAATTGGCGACTGCCTCTGCCGGCGTCCCATTCATCTGCACCTCATAAAGCCTTTTGGAAAGCTCTAGAAACTCTTTGATCTTCTGCGTATCTAACTGTCCTTTTCCGTCCTGCCATGCTGGTGCGCAAACTGGCATGGAACGCTTCATGATGCCCTTTGCGGAAGAAATCCCCAAAATATCTGTGTCCGTATATTCCTCACGCGCCTTTTCGTAGAACTCTACCATCGATCTGTAATCCGTTATCCTGTCCACCACATCCTTCTGCCCTATGACAACCGGAATATGGAACTCCAATGGAACCGCGTATATTTTATCGTCCCCGCATAAATTTTCAATCACATTCCTATATAATCCGTCTTTCTCATCCGCCTCATTGACAATATCCGACAAATCCACCAACACGCCCTTCTCCGCATAAGTGTCAATATTCATGTCATCAAGCAGTATAATATCCGGTCCGCTCCCGCCAAGAAGCTGCGTGTTCAGCTTTTTCAACGCGTCCTCCCGCGTGACGCCTCCTTCTTCCATTCCAACCTGATATTCAATGAACATTTCCGGATACTGTGTCTGGTAGGCAGAGATTGTCTGCTTTACCAAATCATTTTCATCCAAACTGTAAACAGTAAGTTTATCGTTAGGAACGGTTGGCGCACTCGCATCATAGGAAGCCTTGACAATCATTCCGTCCGAATATACTGTCACAAACTCATTCCTGTCATTCACCGTCATTGCCAGAATGCTATGCGACGGCGTACTCAGCATGGAGAGGCTGCCATCCATCACCTGTTCAATGGTGCTCCCGCCAATCACGTGCCGATGAAGCCCCTTGTCACCCGCAACATAAATGGTATTATCCTCTCCCAGAAACGTATACGCTGTAAATCCCGCACCCGTCCATGACATATCCTGATACGTATTCAAGACAAAACTGTCGAGCGTCTCATCCTCCATAAACCGCTCCTTTTCCAGATCATATAAGAATATTTTTTCAGATGTCATGCACATCAGCACATCATTCCTGCATTCCATCAGGTAACAGCTCTCCTGAAGTGTAGTCAGTTTTTGGGACGTTCCTGCGTCAATATCCACCTTGTAAATAATCCTGCACCCGCTAGCATACACGAACAACCCGCCCTGCTCGTCGAACGCCACTTCACTCAGGCTGGAATCGGCATCCGGCAAATCAATTGTAATCTGCCGGACGGTATCGTCTGTATTGTAAATGTACAGATGATAGACGTATTCCATATGTTCCGCGTCTGCCGATGCATCCTTTTTGTCCATGCAGACCATCGCCAGAGTGCCGTCCTTTGACAAAGCAGTCGAAACAGGATAGTGTTCTTCGACAAAAGCGGCAAATGTCTCATCCTGCTCGATTTCCCATGTATCCCCGCCGTCATCCGACACAAATCTCTGGCTGGTCATACTGTTGATAAACACAAGCCTGCCATCCCCGAGGGTCTGTTTTTCCACCCTGTCCCAATACGAACCTTCACAGACGGCCTGTTCCACATACCGCCCCGTTCCACTTTCATCAGGAATGTCCTGCTGCTGTACAGCAGACGCGTCACCATCTGTCATAAACTCATCTGTCCCGCTTTCAGAAAGATTTCGCCTCTGTGTCCCGCATCCTGCCATTGTTATTCCGATTGCCGCTGCCATAAAAAGCGCTGCTGCTTTTGTAATGATTATACTTCTTCTCATTATATCCCTCCATATCCGTTTCATATATAGTGTACTTTCCTGACCGAATGGAATTTTAGTTTAGCACAAGAAACTCTAAATACCCTCTAAATTCGCATTAAAAAATAAAGGAAAATTTAATTAAAAAAACTTACTATTACTTTACACCATAAACGGCATCAAGTATAATAGGGCTAACTTAAGCAAAAAAATATCAGAAAGTGAGGACGTCATTTATTTTGCTGACGGCGCAGGACATATTTTAGAGAAAATTTAGAGAAAAATAAAGTAAACTATATATTACATAAATTTATGGTAACTATTCAGTACCCTCATAGTTACGAACAAAAATCCATGCAAAATCACCTTCGGTGATGGATTTTTGTCAGCTAAATCTACGTTTTTTCACGGCATCCGCAGTAAATGCGTATGCCTACTGAACAGTTACAATTTATGATACTATAAATGGAGGAGCTATTATGCGTATACTACTCGCTGAAGACGACAAAAAACTGAACGAATCACTTACAGCCCAGCTGGTTTCAAGGGGATTTGATGTGGACTCCTGCTATGACGGTGAGGAAGCCCTCTATTATGCCGCGCAGAACATCCACGACGTGATCCTGCTTGACAGAATGCTTCCCAACATGGAAGGCACCATGGTGCTGACCCAGCTGCGCAGGGAAGGAATCGGCATCCCCATTATCCTTATAACCGCACTCGGAACGCTAAACGACAAAGTGACCGGACTCAACCTTGGCGCCGACGATTATCTGGTAAAGCCGTTTGCATTTGAGGAACTGCTGGCACGCATTCAGTGCGTATCAAGACGTTCTCCCGTCATCGCCCATACGGAATTCCCCACCTACTGCGACATCAGCTTTGATGAGACGACAAACACCCTCATCGGTCCTGACGGCAGCTGTACTTGCTCGAAACGCGAGGGTGCAATGCTTGAAATATTTGTCAAAAATGGCGGACAGACCCTGTCAAGAAATACGCTTCTGCTAAAAATATGGGGACCTGACAGCGATGTCGAGGAGGGAAATCTCGACAATTATATCTACTTCGTCCGCAGACGTCTCAAGGCGGTCGGAAGCCGTCTGAAACTAAGAACCATACGCGGCATTGGCTACTGCCTGCTAGAGCATGTTTAAGAAAGCATTTTTCAAACACGCTCTAGAAGAATAATAAAAAGGAATCTTTTCTAACATATGAATACCATTAAAAAAGCTCACCTTCACTTGACGCTGTTAAACGGCTGCATCACCACATTGATTCTGATTGTCATGACGCTCGGATACCTTTTGATATCCGAGAGTAACATGATGAAAAACAAGATGTACGCCTATCAGAGTGACATTTATACCATTGCATCCTACATTGAGCAGCAGGACATCATCAGCAACACATGGCTGTCCCAGCTTGAGTCCGGCAAGAAATATTATGTATCCCTGTTGGACAACGATATCGAATTTCTATATGATACCAATAAAATACAGGAAGGCAGTGAAAGAAAGCTGGTGCTTGACAAAGCGTGGAAACACTACCGCGCAGAAAACGCCTCCATGGCGCACCACACGCTCTCCTACAAGAGCAGTTACACCTCCTTTATCCTGAACCCCAAAAATGACAAAAGTGTCAGCAAATATGGTTATTGTTGTTTTGTGATCCGTATGGAAAAAAATACATCCACGCTGGAAATTTTACTGGCCGCACCGCTTGCGTCCATCCAAAGGCAGATTACAGGACAGCGCTTTTTATTTCTGGGCATCATCATACTTGCCCTTATCGCAATCTGGATATTCGCATGGTTTTTTACCGGAAAACTGCTAAATCCTATTGAAGCAAGCAGACTCCGCCAAAATCAATTCATTGCCTCCGCATCGCATGAACTGCGCACACCGCTCGCAGTCATACTCTCATGTGCCGAAGCAGGCATTGACAGAAATGCATGTCCGGAATTAAACACCATAAAAAACGAAGCCCTGCGCACATCGAGACTTTTAAACGATATGCTGACCCTGCTAAGCTGTGACACAGGACATCTTGATATCAAACCAGTGTGCACTCAGATTGACACACTGGTTTTGAATGCCTGTGAGGCTTTTGAGAACATGGCTGCTGCTAAACACATCCAAATCTATGCCGCCCTTCCCGAGGATGCGCTCCCTGACTGCCTGTGTGACAGCGAACGCATCACACAGGTACTCACAATCTTCCTTCACAATGCTGTCAGCTATACACCGGAGGGCGGAAAAATCCGTCTGTCCGCCGATTATGTGAACAAACACTTTGAAATTAAAATTTCCGATACTGGTGTCGGAATCAGTGACAACGAGAAAGCAAAGATTTTTGACCGCTTTTACCGCAGTGAAAAAGCCCGAAGCGACAAAAATCACTTCGGGCTGGGTCTTTCCATTGCCTATGATATCATAACCGCACACCATGGGAGTATCAAAGTGACAGACACACCGGGAGGCGGTACAACCTTTTTGATCATACTCCGCAGCCAATCTGTTTCCAAATAAATTATACGTCCGCAGAGTCTGTTACCTTATTTGCTCTCGCTTTCACCTGTGCATCCTGAATATCGTTTGGCGTCTGCTCGTATCTTGTAACTTCATACTCAAAGCTGCCACGTCCGCCTGTCATGGAGCGAAGTACTGTGCAGTAGCCTGTCAGTTCCATCATCGGGATATCTGCCTCAATGACCTGTTTGCCGTTTCCAATCGGATTCATGCCGAGCACTCTGCCGCGCCGCTTATTCAAGTCACCCATAATATCGCCTGTATAACGCTCTGGCGCGGTAACCTTAAGGGAAGCAATCGGTTCAAGCAGAACAGGTCCTGCCTCCATGAACCCTTTCTTAAACGCCTGAATCGCTGCGGTCTTAAACGCCATTTCAGACGAATCCACTGCATGATAAGATCCGTCATACAATATCCCCTTTACCCCTACGACCGGATAAGCAGCCAAAGGTCCCTTTATGACAGATTCCTGCATTCCCTTCTCGACAGCCGGAAAGTAGTTCTTTGGAACAGCACCGCCTACAACCTCCTGCTCAAACACATACGCACTTTCCAAATCACCAGATGGCTCAAAGCGCATTTTAACATGACCATACTGTCCATGTCCGCCGGACTGTTTTTTATATTTGTACTCCACATCCGATTTCTTTTTGATGGTCTCGCGAAACGCAATCTTCGGGTCACTCAGTTCAATCTCGCACTTGTACTCATTAGCAAGACGACTCTGAATTACCTCAAGCTGCTGGTCGCCGATGCCATAGAGCAGCGTCTGCCTGTTCTCCACATCATTGACCACTTTGAGTGTCTGATCCTCATGGGACATCTTCTGCAGTGCCTGCGAAACCTTGTCAATGTCACCCTTGTTTGGTACCTTATAGCGCTTTGCCGTGTATGGCTTTGAAAGTTCAAACTTTCCGTACTCAATCACTGTCGCCTTTGTGGAGAGCGTGTTTCCTGTCCTTGCAGCCGTGAGCTTGGCAATCGCGCCGATATCGCCTGCGTGCAGCTCGCTGATTTCAATTGGCTTGCTGCCCTGTAATATGTATAACTTGCTAACCTTTTCCTCAATGTCCTTATCTTTGTTATAAATTGTATCGTCTGCCTTAAATACACCGGAACATACCTTGATCAGAGAATACTTGCCGATAAAAGGATCCACAATCGTCTTAAATACATACGCGGATTTCGCCTTGGCAAAATCATAGTTCGCCTCAAACACCTCGTTGGTTTTCATGTTAAAACCTGCCAGCTGCCTGTTCTCAGGACTTGGCATGTATTTCACGATATCGTCAAGCAATGTGTATGTGCCCTGACATAACAGACTTGACCCCATACTAATCGGAACGATGGCACTGTCAATGACATTGGTGCGCAGTGCTGCACGAATCTCATTTTCGGAGAATGTCTCACCGCCGAAGTAACGATCCATAAACTCCTCACTTGTCTCAGCTACTGCCTCCATCAAAGTATCTCTGTACAGATTCAGATTGTCCATGCTGTAATCAGGAATCTCGCACGCCTCAACATCCTTGCCTTTCCAACGGTTTCCTGTCTCACTCACGACATTCACATAACCCACAAATTTCTCATTCTCCCTAATCGGAAAATGGAATGGTGCAATCTTCTTGCCATACATCTCTGTGAGCTTTTCAACAACATTTTTAAATGATGCATTGTCGGCATCCATTCCAGTCACATAAATCATTCTCGGCAGCTTATATTTCTCGCACAGTTCCCATGCTTTTTCGGTTCCAGCCTCGACGCCGGACTTGCCCGATACCACAATAATAGCCGCATCTGCCGCACTGATTGCTTCCTCAACCTCACCTATGAAATCAAAATATCCCGGTGTATCAAGAACATTAATCTTCACGCCATCCCACTCAATCGGTACAACAGAAGTGCTAATGGAAATCCTTCTCTTCTGCTCTTCCTTGCCATAATCACTGACCGTATTGCCGTCTTCCACTTTTCCCATGCGCGAAGTGATTCCTGACAGATATGCCATTGATTCCACGAGACTTGTCTTTCCAGCCCCACCATGACCTAACAATACTACGTTTCGGATCTTATCAGTTGTGTAAATATTCATTGCAGCTACCTCCTATTTGTGAGAACACGCTCGAAATTTTCTGATCATGCCCTTAATTTGTGATGATAGTCCACCATGCCAGTTCAGGATTTGACATCCTCCATGCCTAAATCATTCCCATAATTTATCTCATACGATAAAAACAGTCTGCACAATCCGCTTTGCATGACTGAACTATTACAATTTTACTATATATTATCAGATAATTCAATCATTTTTGTGCATTTTGCATACAGCATTTTGCATAAAATACTTTTCATGTTTTCATGATAATTGTCTAATAGATACCGTTCCTCTTTCTGATGCATCTATGCCGCTACGGTTTTGCATGGCTTGATGCCTGGAGCAGGAAGCTGAAAGCCGAACCGTTGCGTATCTTGTTTCACTTTCAAAAACAGCGTTGACTTCAATGCTTTAAAGTGCGATAATCGTATGTGAAATCTATGCCTTGAAAGGAACAGAAGCTCATGAATATGAAAAAATTTGGATTTTTAAGTCTGGGGTTGATTGGCGGTTCCATCGCGCTTGCGATCAGACAGATTTGTCCCAACGCACACATCCTAGCCTATGCACGCAGACAGTCCACATTGGACGAAGCCGCGGCAGCTGGCGCAATCGACATGGGAACAACTGAAATCAACGAACTTTTTTCAGACTGTGATATGATATTTCTATGCGGTCCTGTCGCTGTTAATAACAACTTTTTGGAACAGCTTGCCCCACTTCTGGGTGATAAGACAATTATCACGGATGTCGGCAGTGTCAAGGGCACTATCCATGAGGCAGTCTCACGTCTGGGACTGGAAAGACATTTTATCGGCGGGCATCCGATGGCTGGCAGTGAGAAAACAGGATTCGCGAATGCCAATCCTATCCTTTTGGAAAATGCCTACTATATCCTTACCCCGACTGAGTCTGTCCCAGAGGAAGCTGTCGCTTATTACTATTCCCTCGTAAAAAAAATGGGTGCGCTTCCGCTGATTTTGTCCTGCAAGGAACATGACTATGTAACAGCGGCAATCAGCCATGTGCCGCACCTTGTTGCCGCCGCCCTTGCAAATCTGGTACATGACCATGACTCATCAGAGGAAACCATGAAAATGATTGCTGCCGGAGGCTTCAAGGATATCACGCGTATCGCCTCGTCCTCACCCGATATGTGGGAATCCATCTGTATGTCAAACACCGAAAATATTGCGGATTTACTGGATGACTACATTGCATCGCTGCAGACAGTCAGCAGGGCAGTCCGCTCCGGACAAAAAGGATTTACTTATGATTTATTTACTGCATCCAAGGAATACCGCGATTCCTTTGCAGATCTGCCAAGAGGACCAATAAAAAAGGTATTTGCCTGCTATGTGGACATTCCTGACGAAGCCGGCTCCATCGCATCGCTCGCCACGCTGCTTGCCAAGGCAGACATCTCCATAAAGAATATCGGGATTATACATAACCGGGATTTTGAGGAAGGCGTTCTGCGCATTGAATTTTATGAACAGTCTGCTCTGGATGAAGCCACCACGCTGCTCCAAAGCCTGCAATATACCATTCACCAAAGAAAGTAAAGCATTCTTCCCACATAAGAAAGTTCGCAATCGCATAAAATATGATAGAATCTTTTCCTGTCACGAGGTTTTTTATGTGGGATAAATTAAAACCCTATATTCTTTCCATTTTCATCGCTCTTGGCGTCGGCAGTCTCTCAGCATTTCTCGTCCGTGATAATGTCTATATTTATGATTTACTGCGCAAACCGCCTTTGTCACCTCCTGCCATACTGTTTCCAATCATTTGGACACTCCTCTATACACTGCTGGGCATCAGCTGCGCGCGCGTCTGCCAGCAGAAAGCCGTATATCCTGACGAGGTTTTTGATGCCCTGCTCAGCTATATATTCCAGCTGATTTTTAACTTTCTGTGGCTCATAATCTTTTTTAACATGCACACTTTTTTGTTTGCCTTCATATGGCTTGTCGTTCTGTGGGCGGGCATCCTTAAAATGATATTTAAATTCAGCCGGATTGACACCACTGCTGCTTACCTGCAAATACCCTATCTGCTGTGGGTAACCTTTGCCGGATATCTGAATTTTATGATTTATTTAATGAACTAAATGCAATGCATATCTGACAGAAAGCATCTTTCATACACGCTCTAATACACTGTTTCATAACCAGCTATACCTATAGCACAGAATATTTTTTGAGTGTGCATCTCAAAAAACGTAGATGCAGTGAGCTATGGGGAGGCTTTTTGTCAGTTTCAAATCACTGTGTCATTAAAATTTCTAGACAATATCCCCGCATTGTCATCGAATTTTTGTCTCGCTCTTGTACGAACCATGCCAACATATGATGGCTTTAACTGAATGGCAGTAAGAACCATATTGAAGCTTATAGTAATCTCGGTTGTCAGCAAATTCCTATCATTATTTAGATTACAGAAGAATCCGAAAATTAGATATTCCGCAAAAAGTACGGAATACGTTGAAAATGCAAACATTGTCCACAAATAATTACATAATTATAGTGTTATTTCATGGAAAAGAAATAGACATCTTCCTAAAGAAAGTTATTCCATTTACAATAATATATCTTGTTAAATAAAATTACATAATGTAAAATAAATAAAAATAAATCAACCAAAAAGGTACATTCTAGATTAATGGAGATATATACATGGCAGCAAACATAGTTTGTTCGGATACATACTTAGATGCATTTTCAAAGTTAGATAAGAAAACTCAGAAAAAAGCCCTTGAAACAATACGATTAATGCAGAGAAGCCTACGCAGTGACAGCTTAAAAGTAGAAAAACTAAATACAAAACTTGATTTCAAAAGTGCCAGAGTGACACAAGATTTCAGAGCAATCTTTACGCAGTCAGGAAATACAGTGCTCTTAGTGTATATAGGTCATCATGATGATGCCTACCTTTGGGCAAGCAGGAAATTACAAGGATTTGATACCGCGAGTGCAAAACCTGTCTATGAATATTTTGAGCAGGCAAAATCAGAAGATTATAATACTATAGCAGCTGAATCTAGTGACTCATCCTTCCACATGAAATCCGATGCTGTCTCTAAATCTTCCAAGACCAACTCAAAATCAGAAGTTCCTCTTGGTATATCTGATAAATCAAGGAAAGAAGCACCTTGTCCTGCTCCTCCTCCAATGCATAATAAAGCGAAAAAAAAGGTTGGTTTTATTTCAAAAGTCTTATACTTTCTATTTGGCGCTGTAGTTGGCATTATTATTACATATTTTATGTAAATGAGTCAATGATTTTACTGTCTGATAATTTGCACAATCTGCACTACAATAACGAATGAATGCTAGCGCGTGTTTGAAAATTCATTCCTGACATTTTAATGGCACCAATATAAAGTAGATTCAAAAAAATGGCGGCAGTTTCCTTTTACCCAAAAGGCTGCTGCCATTTTTCAGCAAGATTATGCGCCTTATACTACTGCTCATTTGCGATAAAGAAACAAGAAGTCGAAAACAGAAAATAAAACGCTTGACTTTCACGTTACGTCATAGTCTATAATGTGAAAAAACAGGAAAGGAGAAAAAGATATGAAAGCATTACTTGAAAAAAAACGAGTAAAAATATGGTTGACGCGACACTTTTACCCGCAAAAGAAATTTTAGACGCTATGGAGGAATTTTGGAATGGCTAAAAAAACACTTTCTGTCCATGAAGTTGTTAAACTGACTGGTATCACCGCCCGAACACTTCATTATTATGATGAGATTGGGCTTTTGAAACCTGCGAAAGTGACCGAAGCAGGCTATCGAATGTACGATGATATGGCACTTAGCCGTTTACAAAATATTTTATTGTTTCGCGAGCTAGCATTTCCCTTAAAAGAAATCAAAGCAATTCTTGACGACCCCGGATTTGACCCATCAGAAGTTATTGCACAGCAAATTGAGCTGTTAGAATTGCAATATAAGCGCCTAGGGGAACTTATCGCCTTTGCTCGTGAAATACAAAACAAAGGAGTAACAGAAATGAATTTTAATGTTTTCGACAAGAGCGAAATTGAAAAGTATGAGGCAGAAGTCAAAGCGAAATGGGGTAACACCAATGCGTATCAGGAATACAAACAGAAGGATGCTGCCCGAAACGGAAGTCATTATGGCAAGCTTGCAAATGAACTGATGGCAATGTTTTCTGAATTAGGACAATTAATGCATTTGACACCTAATGACGATGAAGTACAGGAAAAAATCTCTGCATTACAGAAATTTATAACTGATAACTATTATGTATGTACAAATGAAATCCTTAATGGGTTGGGTGAAATGTATGTATGTGATGAACGCTTCAGGAGCAACATCGACAAAGCCGGTGGCGACGGAACTGCTGATTTTGTCAGACAAGCGATTGCTGTATATTGTAGTAAAAATTTTTAGCCCTATGAAGAATGCACCATTACACTCTGCATTCAGACAGTTGTCCTCACCAACAAGGATTGCCACTTTCCTGTTATCTCTGCCACAGAGATAACAGGACATCCTTTCCCTTTTCAGACAATATACACAATGGGAAATCGACGTAACCATTCAGCCCAGAACTTTGCACCGGCTGCAAAATCCATGAAATAACGTAGTGGTTTTGCTTGTAGCAGGAACTCAAAGGCTGAACTGTTACAAATTGACCAAAAAAACAAAAGAAATCAATTTCATTTTTAGGGAAATTGATGTATAATAAAATGGCAGCAAATTCAAAATTGGAGGAATAGCGATGCAAAGTGTAAGAATTTATGAGATGCCATCGTGTAAAATGGTTTCGTCCGGAACGGGTATGTTCGGAGGAAGATTGAAAACAAATGCAAATTTTGAATTCGGGAAGGTAGCTATGTACGAGAGAATGCTGAATAAACAGATTGTGCCAACAGCAGAGGAAATGACGGCGTACTGTGCAGAAAATGCAGAACGCTTTTCCCTGATAAATGATTGGTTGACCACTACTTTTCATACAGAACAGAAAGTAGTTTTTCCTTATGGGAATAAATACGGTTGGGGAATAGGACATTATAGCAAGAAAAAACTTCTGTGCAACATCTTTGCTGAAGCTGGTGCATTTACAGTTATGGTGAGATTAACAGATGTGCAGTATGAAACGATATATGGGGGACTGAAAAAATATACTCAAGAATACATTGATAATAAATATCCTTGTGGTGATGGTGGCTGGATACATTATCGGGTTATCTGCCAAGAACATTATGAAGATATTAAGAAACTGTTAGCGGTCAAATGTCTGTGACAACTATCCCAATTGATAAATATGGCGTTTGTTGGCGTATTGCTATTTAGCTGACAGAACATTTTTCTATGTGTAAAAGAACGCCATCATTTCTATATCAAAATAGGAGGAGCGACACGATGAATATGCAGCATCCACAGGAAAATATTATTAAAACTTATGACTATAACGGGACTCTCGTTGATTTGATTGAATGGAACGACACTGTCTGGTGCGGAAAAGTTGGCTATGCAGACAATAATACTGATGAACCGAATGTTGAAAAAATTATGGAAGACTTTATGTCTGTTACCACCTTGCCAGACGGTCGTGAAGATAATTGGGATATTTGCATGAGTTTGAATTATCTTTCACACGAACGTCCCAGTGGCGTGATGTTTGGATTCCTTGTCACGACTGATGTTCAGCCTGATTCATATGATATTTACAAAATACCCGCTGCAAAATTTTTGCGAATAAGAATGTGTGACGAAACGGCAAGAGTACTTGGACACGAACCGTGGATGGGCGGCATTCCCCCATATCATTGGATCGGAGAACAAATAGCCCCTGAACTCGGCTATACTTACGGTAACGACACCCTTCCAATCGTTGAATATTATGGTTTTTTCAACCCAGAAGATGGGACTCACGAGTATTGTTATTTGTATGTTCCAGTAAAAGAAAATAATGCTATGACGTAAACTTCACTTCTTTACGTTCCATATAAATACAAATCATACTATCTTCTTCTTTCTCAAAAGAAATCGTATCACATGCATTTCCTTTACTTGCTTTAACACAATATTAAGCGGGAATGTTTAATTTTCAGGGCTTGGGACATCTTTTGTATATTATATGTATATTTCTAATTAGAATTATAGCAGATTTAAAGTCATTAATTCTATAAGTCATTGTAGTAGTTGAATAAAGAATTTATTTTCTGCTTATAACATTTATGAATGCCTTTCGTGTATTTTTCCCCACGATTCCGTCCTGTGCAAGTCCAAGCCTTGTCTGTGCCGTTTTTATGGCGGACAGCGATTTCGAACC
>CAJTTO010000053.1 GCA_910579275.1 uncultured Lachnospiraceae bacterium | reverse complement strand
AATCCTATCCAAATCAGCGTGTATGAAGATAAAATATATGTTTGGAACGATGGAGAAATGCCGTTGGGGTTAGATTCAACAGATAAATTATTCATGAAGCATTCTTCTAAACCGTATAATCCCAAACTGGCAGGTATTTTCTTTAAGAGTGGAATGATTGAGGCGTGGGGAAGGGGATTTGACAAAATCAGAGAGGCTTGTGCAAAGTATGATGCGCCATTGCCGGAATATAATATAAGCGCATCTGGGATTATGGTGCTTTGTAAGGCGTGTGATAAGTATTTGGATTTGCTGTATGATGAGGAAGATTTACATCTTGGTCAAAGCGAAAGAAATCATGACCAAAATGGTCATGATGTGGTTATGATGATTTTAGATTTTTGTAAAGAAGCAAAATCCATACCGGAAATCATGAAACAATTTGGGTTTGACAGCCGGACAAGTTTTAGAAGAAAATATTTAAATACTTTGGTGAAAGAGGGCAGATTAAAAATGACATTGCCGGATAAGCCAAAAAGTAAGAATCAAAAATATTATTCATAATCAAGTTCATGACCAAAATAGTTATGATATGGTCATGATATTAGGAAAGATAAATCAGAATTTTATGGAGGGATACAATGCAGCTTCAAAAATGTTCTATTCAAGATGCAGGGAAACTTGCGCTCTTCAATAAGCAGCTTATCGAAGATGAAAAAAGTGACAATCCTATGGATTTGATGGACTTGGAAAGGCGAATGAAAGAATTTTTAGAAACTGAGTACAATGCTTATTTTTTCATTGAAAATAGTCAGATAATCGGATATGCACAAGCGTTTCATATGCTATTAGAGTATCTAGGAATAAAAGAAATAGAGTTAGATGTATTGCCGTGGAACAAAAGGGGATTGGCTTTTTGGAAACAGTGCGGTTTCAGTGAGACTTGTATCGCAATGAAATATAAAGAGCAGAGAGGAATAAATTGTACCAAGTGAGGGAATGTATTCATGAGAAAACTATTGACGAACTCTAAAATAAAGTCTCTTTTTCTTCGCATATTGTTCTGTACCTTGTCATTTGAGACAGGAATGATTGTGCTGTTGTCGCTGCGATCAGCGCCGGCAGCATATTTGTTGTGTCTGCCAGTGCTGATGGGAGCTGTGACTGCCTTTTTCTGTTACAGATTTTTCAGGGAACAGGAGCAGATTATTGAGGACGCTGCCGAGAAGGTCAGGGAATACATTTCCGGCAACCGCGAAGCCCGCATCGAGTGCAGCGAGGAGGGGGAATGGTACAGACTGTTCCACGAGGTCAACGCGCTCGCAGCCATATTGAATGCAAAGGCAGAGAATGAGGGACGTGCGCGTGCGGCGCTGAAAAATACGATATCCGACATTTCACACCAGCTAAAGACGCCGCTTGCCGCACTCAATATCTACAATGGCATTATACAGACAGAAGCGGAGGCAAAAGAGCTGTCGGAAGTGCAGGAATTTTCCGCGCTGTCCGAGCAGGAGCTTGACCGTATTGAGACGCTGGTGCAGAATTTGCTGAAAATAGCGAAGTTTGATGCCGGAACGATTGCAATTGAGAAAAAGTCCGAAAATCTCGCGGAGATGATGGCGGATGTGAGGAAACGATTCTTGTTCCGCGCCACACAGGAGGGGAAGGAGATTGCCCTTGCGGGCAGTGAATCCCTCTCCTTTTTCTGTGACCGGTATTGGATTGTAGAGGCAGTCGGCAATATTGTGAAAAATGCACTTGACCACACAGACAGCGGGGACGTTGTGCGGATTATATGGGGACAGTCGGCATCGGTAGTGCACATCACGGTACAGGACAACGGAAAAGGAATCTGCCCGGAGGATTTGCACCATATTTTCAAGCGCTTTTACCGCAGCAGATATTCTAAGGACACGCAGGGGATCGGCTTGGGACTGCCGCTGGCAAAATCTGTGGTAGAGGCACATAACGGTACGATTGAGGTGGATAGCTGGCTTGGCGAGGGGACTGCGTTTGACCTTAGTTTTTTAATTCCTACAAAAATGTAACCATAATGAAGCCTGACTGTAGGATTTGCATGTTATCCTGTCATTGTACAGAGGAGAGCAATCTGTACAGAATATGATAAGAGAGGTGCTTATAGATGAAGTTATTGGAAATTCAGAAATTATGCAAAACATATGGCAGTGGTGAGACAGCAGTGCAGGCGTTAAAAAATGTCAGTTTCTCCGTTCAGAGGGGAGAGTATGTGGCGGTTGTCGGGGAGTCCGGCTCTGGCAAGAGCACGCTGTTAAATATGATTGGGGCGCTTGACACACCTACGTCGGGCAAGGTGCTGATTGACGGCAAGGACACTTTTTCCATGAAGGATAAAAAGCGCACCATTTTCCGCCGACGCAATATCGGATTTATTTTTCAGGCATTTAATCTGATTCCTGAATTGACGGTGGAGCAGAATATTATTTTTCCACTGCTGCTTGACTACCAGAAGCCTGACTGGAATTACTTGGAGGAGCTTCTTGCGGTGTTGAATCTCAACGAGCGGCGAAACCATCTGCCAAGCCAGTTGTCAGGCGGGCAGCAGCAGCGGGTGGCAATCGGACGCGCACTGATTACCCGTCCGTCGCTGATTCTCGCGGACGAGCCGACCGGAAATCTCGACACGCAAAACAGCAGGGAAGTGATTGCACTCCTGAAAGGAACGTCAAAAAAGTATGAACAGACAATTATCATGATTACGCATAACCGCAGTATTGCGCAGACTGCCGACCGGGTGTTGCAGGTGTCGGACGGCATATTAAGTGATTTGGGGAGGTGTTCGGAATGAAACGTGCTGTGATGAAGAGTTATCTTGACCTGATACCGATTTCGGCAAGAATGCGCAAAAAACAGAACCGAATGACGCTGTTTTGCATTGTGCTTGCGGTGTTTCTGGTGACATCGGTCTTTTCCATGGCGGAGATTATGGCAAAGGGCGAAGAGGAGGCGATGATCAAAAAGCACGGCAGCCACCACATTGCGATAAGCGGTCTGACGGAGGAGGAGGCAGCGCAGCTGGCAACCGGCAGTGACGTATCCGCGTCGGCATGGTATCAGGCGTTTGGGGAGGATATCTACGAGGGATATCAGATAGGCGGCAGGCGCGTTATTTTGTATGGGACAGAGCAGGCGTATGTGGATGATCTGCGGGGGTATGAGATGGAAGGCGTGTTTCCGCAGAAAGAAAACGAGGTCATGCTGAACGCGCCGGCAAAGGAACAGCTTGGCATTCAGATTGGGGACAATGTCGTGATTCAAACACCGTCAGGCGCATTTGATTTTACGGTGACAGGATTTTGTCTCGATGAAATGGCGAAGTATAACAAGAAGTATGAAGGGGTCTGTGCCTATCTTCGTCCAGAAATGCTGGACAGCGTATTGCAAACAAATGGGGAAACGTGTACGTCCTTCTATGTTGTCCGCTTTGCGCAGCGAACAAAACTCAAGCAGGCGATTGCGGACGTGAAGGAAAAGTATGGTCTGGCTGACGGGGCTGTCGAGGAAAATCTGGCTGCGGTTGCCTTGGCGGGGGTGAGCAGCAGCCAGCAGGTCAATGCGCTTTATCCGCTTGCGGCAGTCGTGTCTGTTTTGGTTTTGACTGCCGGTGTGCTGATGATTTCAAGCTGTATGAACAGCAGTGTCTCGCAGCGGACAAAGTTTTTCGGCATGATGCGCTGCATTGGCGCGAGCAGGAAGCAGATTGTGCAGTTCGTTCGGCTGGAAGCCCTGAATTGGTGTAAAACAGCGATTCCTTTTGGCTTGGCACTCAGCATTGCAGTGACATGGATTTTGTGTGTTGTCCTAAAAAATATAGTGGGGGGAGAGTTCAGTGAATTTACGTTCCGATTCAGTGCGCTCGGCATTTTGAGCGGCGTTTTGGTCGGTGTGATATCTGTGTTGATGGCAGCGCATTCTCCGGCGCGGCGGGCGGCGGACGTCTCTCCTGTGGCGGCGGTGTCAGGCAGCATGGAGATTGGAAAAACAGTGTCCCATGCGGCAAGTACCCGTCTTTTCAAGGTGGAGAGCGCCCTTGGCGTGTATCATGCGGTCTCCTCGAAGAAAAATATGACACTTATGTCATTATCCTTTGCTTTTACGGTGGTGCTGTTTCTGGGCTTTTATGCGCTGCTTGACTTTGCAAACAGGCTTCTTCCGGTAGATGGGGAATTGAATCCTGATATTTCTATTGCTCCGGTGGAAAATGTCAACGCGATTCCAAAGAGCATGAAAGATGAAATGAGCAGGCTTTCCGGCGTGGAAGCAGCTTTCGGGAGTGCGATGGCATTTGACCTACCGGCGCTGATTAACGGAAATGAGGGCAGCGTTGATTTGGTTTCCTATGATGACTACATGTTTCGGTGGACTCAGAATGCAGTTGCCAGCGGCAGTATGCAGTCTGTTCATGGAGATACAAACAATGTGCTGACAATCTTTAATAAAGACAGCCGTCTGGATGTCGGCGATAGGATTCAGATTGGGGACACGGAGCTGAATATTGTATGTGTCGTCTCATCAGGAATCGGAACGGAGAACCGTCCGGCACTGGTGTGCACAGAGGAAACTTTTGCGCGCATCACAGGTGAGAACAAGTACATGAGTCTGAACGTACAGCTTACAAAAGACGCGACAGAGGAAACAGTGGACACACTCCGCGCAATCGCAGGCGACAATCTGTTTTATGACCGGCGCGAGGAGAATAGAGAAAACACTTCTTCGTTTGGCGTGTTTCAGGCTGCGGCATATGGCTTTCTGGCAATCATCGCGCTGATTACGTTTTTTAACATCATGAACAGTATTTCTATGAGCGTGTCGGCGCGAATGCGGCAGTATGGCGCGATGCGCGCCGTCGGTATGAGCACACACCAGATGACAAAGATGATTGCGGCGGAGGCGGCGTCTTACGCGGTGTGCGGTCTGGTCATCGGGTGTGTGGGAGGGCTTTTCGTCCACAGGATGATGATGAATAAGCTTGTCTATCAACATTTCGGCGGGAGCTGGGAAATCCCAGCCGAGCCGATTGTGATTGCCACCGTAATTTTTGCACTGTCCTGCGCCGCGGCAGTATATGCGCCCGCAAAGCGGATTCGTGAAATGGAGATTACGGAGACGATTAATGAGTTTTAAAAGGGAGGCTGCTATGTTTTATCATGCCTATAATGGAAGCGTCCGTGTTGGAAACGCTGAAATGGATTATATTTCTTTTGGAAATGGGAACAGAAATCTTATTATGCTGCCCGGCTTGGGAGACGGATTATCCACGGTGAAAGGAATGGCACTTGTTTTTTCAATGATGTACAGGATATATGCGAAAGAATTTACCGTGTATGTTTTCAGCCGAAAAAACAGATGCAGCTTCATGAAAATCATTTTCTTCGTTGGTTATTTTGTGTTATAATGTTATGGATGATGTTGTTTCCTTCATTTTTCCTGTGATGTGAAGCTTTGCTTATCGGGGGTTGTAATACCCTGTGGAAAGATATACGCAAGGGAAAGTGCATCTGCGATAAACAGGGTGTTTTTAAGGGGTGTCGGAGTCGGAATTTTCATATTGGGGGGGATGAAGAAAATGAGTGCGCAAAGGCTATTGAATAAAAGAGTTCTTTTTATAGGCGGGTCACCTTGTAGCGGAAAGAGTACTGTTGCCGAACGGATTTCAAAGGAATATGGTGCATGTTATTTTAAGATTGACGATTATTTGGATGAATTTGTTAATGTTGCGGCACAAAAGGGATATCCTGCATGTAAAAACTGTGTGACTATGACACCGGATGAAATCTGGATGAGAGAGCCGTCAATACAATGTAAAGAGGAATTTCTTATTTATGATGAAATATCGGAATCGGTGTTTGAACATTTGAATAAAGTTGATGCGGATTTTATTGTAACTGAAGGGGCTGGGTATACGCCGAATGTAATGATGAAGTATGGAAGGAAGGAATATATTTCAATCGTTCCAACACCGGATTTTCAGATATCACACTATAAACAGCGCGAATGGGTTTCATATATCTTGAAGGATTGCTCCGATCCGCAACAGGCTTTTCATAATTGGATGGAACGGGATATTCTGTTTGCGAAACAAGTAAAATCAGAATGTGAGAAGAATGCAGTTCCATGCATAGTAAATGATGGATGTAGAAGTCAGGATGAGATGTTTGGCTATGTAAAAGAACTATTTGATTTGAAATAATTGGGAACTGTTAATAAAGAACCCGTTCATTTAGACAAGTCGAATGGATGCGTTATTTGTTAGCAGTTCCTTAGCCCAAGATGTGTGAAGGGGGGGAACGCACATGTCATTTACAATTTACGTCAAGATGAAAAAGCCGGGCAGGCAGAACCGCGTCGATATCGCGCCTGTGGCATTTGAGCTTGAAGGGAAGCCACAGACCGTCCGTGCGCTTCTTGTCGGCCTGACGAGACTCGGTGTCAGGCAGTACAACGAGCGGAAGGATGAGGGGCAGATTCTGGCGTACCTGACGCAGGAGGAGATTGCGGATCAGGCAGCGCGCGGAAAGATTTCCTACGGTCTGCGGGGCGGTGCGGACGCGGAGGAGGACAAGGCCGTCGCAAACACACTGCAATGTTTTGAGGACGGTATTTACCGTGTGTTTGCGGGGGAGGAGGAGCTGACCGCTCTTTCCGATGAAATCCCGTGGACAGAGGATATTGTGTTTACATTTATACGACTGACGATGCTGTCGGGATGGTAAAATGAGAGGGGAATACAAATGGCAGGATTTAGTTATGAGTCCAGAATGAAACTGACAGAGACCATGCGCGATGCACTTGTGAAAAAAGGCGCGAACCTTTCTGAATGTGAGACAAAGATGCTTCCGACCAAGTATTATTACAACATGCCGGAGGATGTGTGCAAGGAGATGCGCAGACTTTTGCGGCAGAGCGCGAGCGGGAAGCTGAGCGATCTGTACCGCAGTACATACAAAAATGTAGTGGATGTCTGTGTGGGGCAGGCGCGTCAGGAAGAATTTTATGATGCGCTGGATGCGATGAACAGTTATCAGATGACAGCGGGATGGTATCGCAGGAGCCTGCGCTCTGAAAGCTATCTTCCTTTTGTGGAGAGCAGTATCCGTCTGCTGTGGGCGTATGCACATCTGGAATTTTATGGCGGTGACCTTGCGGCGGTTCTGACAGGAGCGGTTTCAGAGGAGCTATATGATCATGCGCGCAGCGAGCTGCATTATTCATGGATTTTGGCTGCGCAGATTGATCGGGGAGAAGAACGGACAATTCAGGCGGTCAAGGATATTCTATTTGGCGAAAATAACACGCTGATGATGAGCCGCGAGCTGGTTCTGGGCATTGTGATGTCAAAAAATCAGGAGCTTTATCAGGATCTCGGGAGATTTCTGCTAGCGGCGCGGCTGCAGGAGGGTGCGCGCCAGATCGTCTGTGAGACGATGGACGCCGGCAGACCGGAGGCGTTTTTACATCTGTTTTCCGTGATTGAGGAGCATGATTTGATTCGCTATTCGTCTGTCAAGCGGGCGGTCAGTACATGGATTGGCATTTTTCATGAGAAGAGTGTTGACCGCATCAGCGGGAAGCTGCTGGGGATGATGGGACAGTGCCTGCGGGATTCGGATTTTTTAAAGGAACAGCTTGCGTCGGATGATGCCATTGCCATCAGCTGTGCGCTTTGGGCAAAAGGATTTTACAATGCGGACGACGCGGTGGAATCGGTCATTGCGCTTATCAAAAACGGTACAAAGCAGCAGAAAATGACGGCATCATATTTTTGTCAATCCTTGCAGGACGAGAAAATGCAGATGCGGGCGGCGAAAGAGGTTCTGCTCTCCTGTCCGGAGGATTTGGAACTTGCCGCGTGTTTTCTGCCTTGCTTTATGTCTGATGCGGGAACGTCTTTCTATGCGCTTATTCGGGACGATGGCGAGTATCATTATAGCTTTGACGACGGGGAAGTGCGCAAACCAAAACCCCTGGCGCCGGAGACCATGTTTCGGGACAGCGCAGAGGCAGAAGCCATTTATGGGATTTTAAAGGGAATTTTAGGGCGTATTCCGAAAAAAGGCATCAAGATATCCCCCTGCATTTTCCCATGGCATGAGGTGGAGATGACCTGTTCGGATCTTGCGGGGCGCATATGTGTGATTGCATGGATGCTGCAAAAAGACGATTATCTGGATGAAGCCGCGGAGTTGATTCCGCTTGTCGGACAGGGGCAGACGTACAGTGCGTCAAGGGCAGCTGCGGCGCGGGTGCTGCTCTACCGCCCAACATCGGACAGACGCAAAAAAGTCCTTTTTGAACTGCTGCACAACGCGGAGGAGTATACGAATAAGGCGGCGTACAAGCTGGCGGCAGACATGGAGCTATCCGCGGACGACTACAGAAAAATCGAACAGAACCTGAACTATAAAAAAGGGCGCGCCGGAACGCTGGAACTGCTGCGCAGGCAGGATAAGCCGAGTCTGGCAGCGTGTATCGGCAGGCTGCTTGCGCAAAAGTCCGAGGAGTGCCATATGGGGGCGCTTGACCTTGCCCTGCAGCTGCAAAAGGAGGACGAAGCCGCTTTTGCGGCAGTCATTCCGGCGCTTGAGACGCTGAAAAACCCGACTGGAAAGGAGCAGGTGCTTCTGAAGGAGCTGCTGGGCGAAGGAAGTGAGGCGCAGGACATTTTGAAACTTCCGGGCTACGGTCTCTATGATACGGAAAAAGAGTGGATTATCCCAAAAGCTGATGTGGACGAAAGCGGTGCGGAAAACCTTTTTGTCAATGGAGAAGAGGCGTGTATCAGCGCCCTGAAAAAGCTGGACAATCTGATCGACGAGAACCGCACGTGTGTGTACCAGACGTATGGGGAAGATCAGATGCTCGGAAATAGACTGGATGTCATATTGTGGCAGGCCAAAGAGCCGTTGGACAAATATCCGTTTCGCGCGCTGTGGGAAACATTCTATGAGACGCAGATTAAGTCACAGCAGCTGCTGCTCGAAATACAGCTATTTTGCGAGTGCAGCAGCCGGAAAAGTGACTATGAGCGAAATGCGGGTCTGTATCAAAAGATTTTTGGGCATACATTTTCCGAGCTGACTGTTCGGCTTTCGTATCCGGAACAGGTAGGGCGTGTCGTTTCCGCGCTGTTTAACCAGTATGTGCCGCGTTCGCTTCTGGTGCATTTTGGGTTGTGCGTAACGGCAAGGCTGCTTTCTGTGTTGGACAGCTCCAATGATATGTTCACAATCGAGGAGGAACGCTGGAATGGGCAGAAACATGTTTTTACAAAGCGCGCACTGGATTTGCCTGTTTTTAAGGACGCGTGCCAGTGGCTGTCCGGTGCCGGAAAGGACGACTGGGAGAAGGCGTTTGCGCTTCGTTTCCGTCTGCAGCAGTATTATCAAGAACAGCGCACGCGGGAAGTGCTGGCGCAGTATGGATATCATCGCTCCTGGCAGGACTATCTGGTGCTTTCGGACTACGTGCAGTGTTGTGTGCGCGGTGTCTGGGACAAGGATTTATTTTACAAAGCCGTGTTTACATACTGTGATATTGGAAATCTGCTGGAGTCGATCAGCACGGTGGAGCAGAAGGGGGCTGTAGCTTCCCGAACAGGATATCGCGGGATCTATGATTTTTTCGGTTATGACGCGATTCCGCTCGTGGACGGAAAGTACCATTTCGACAAGATTGGGGATGAAATGCCGGAAATGACGTTTGCCCATACGCTGTACCGCGAAATGATTCCTGTTATTTTAAAGGTCGAGTTAAAACGCGGCGAACAGCCGACGCCGTTTTCAAAAGACATCCGCCGCATTCGTGTCGTTTATGGCATTGACTATATGATACAGATTTTGACGGCGCTTGGAAAGGATCCGCTGCAGCGCGGATACAGCTATTATTCTTCCGGCGAGGACAGACGTCATGTGCTCAGCCACTTGCTGAAGGTTTCCATGCCGAAACCGGAGGAGACCGCGCAGGATTTGAAGCAGGCATTGAAGGGAACGGACATCACGCAGAAACGCCTTGTGGAACTTGCCATGTACGCGCAGCAGTGGCTTCCGATGATTGAGGAGTATCTCGAAATGCCCGGCTTCGCGAGTACCTGTTACTATTTTATAGCGCACACCAGCGAGGGATTTGACGACAAAGTGACGTCTGTGATTGCGAAGTACACGCCGCTCTCGCCGGAGGAACTGCGTGACGGTGCCTTTGATATTCACTGGTTTTTTGAGGCATACGAGAAACTTGGCGAAAAGAATTTTAAGATGCTTTATGATGCCGCAAAATACTCGTCCGGCGGAACGGCGCATGGGCGCGCCCGGAAATATGCGGATGCCGCGCTCGGGAAGGTGGACAAGGAGACATTGCAGGCGGAAATCAACGCGAAGCGCAACAAGGATTTACTGATGAGCATCGGGCTTCTGCCGCTTCCAAAGACTTCGAAGGCGCGGGAGCAGGAGCTGCTAGACCACTACCAGTTCATCCAGAAATACAAAAAAGAAAGCAGGCAGTTTGGCGCGCAGCGGCGGGCAAGCGAGGCGCGTGCGGTCGAGATAGCCCTGCGCAATCTAAGCGTAAATGCAGGATTTACGGATGTGACGCGCCTGACGCTGCGCATGGAGGGAAAGCTGGCGGAACAGTCTGCGGAATGCTTTGAATGGCGTACCGTAGGTGAACTGGAACTTATGGTTCAGGTGGACGAGAGCGGAAAGAGCACCTTACTGTGCAGAAAGGAAGGAAAACTTCTGAAATCCATTCCGGCAAAATACAAGAAAGACGAGACAGTGCTGCGTTATCAGGCGGTGGTAAAGAAATTAAAGGAGCAGTATAGCCGGACAAGGCAGATGATGGAGCAGGCGATGGAAGACAGAACCACGTTTGAGGTCTGGGAGTTTCTCGAACTGTTTCAGAATCCGGTTGCGAGTCCTATCACAAAACCGCTTGTGGTGCGGACTGCGGGGGAGCAGGAGGTGAAGCTTGGATTTTTGACAAAGGATGGGATTGTGGACAGTTCCGGCACAGTCTTTCCTGTGAATGCCGAGGAGCGGATTTTTATTGCGCATCCGTATGATTTGTACAGCAGCGGGCACTGGCATGAATATCAGAAGCTTTTGTTCGAAAAGCAGATTAAGCAGCCATTTAAACAGGTGTTCCGCGAACTCTATGTGAAGCTGGACGAGGAGCTGGACAAGCACCATTCCATGCTGTTTTCCGGCAACCAGATACAGCCGCAGAAGACGGTTGGCGCGCTGAGAAGCAGGCGCTGGGTGGCAGACTACGAGGACGGCCTGCAAAAGATTTACTATAAGGAAGATATCATTGCATGTATTTATGCCATGGCCGACTGGTTTTCACCAAGCGACGCGGAGGCACCGACGCTGGAATATGTGGTGTTTTCGGAACGCAGGACGGGAAAGCCCCTGAAAATCAAGGAAATTCCTGACATTATTTACAGTGAGGTAATGCGCGATGTCGATTTGGCTGTCAGTGTTGCCCACGCAGGCGGTGTTGATCCGGAGACAAGCCATTCGACAATCGAGATGCGCCGTGCAATTGTCGAGTGCAATCTTGCCCTGTTCCGGACAAAAAATGTACGACTGGAGGGCAATCACGCGATAATCGACGGAAAGCTTGGTCAATATACGGTGCATCTTGGAAGCGGCGTCGTGCACCAGCTCGGAAATGCCATGCTGTTTGTCGTTCCGGTTCATGCGCAGCAGCGCGGGCGCATCTTCCTGCCCTTTGTGGATGATGATCCCAAGACGGCAGAAATTCTGTCAAAGATTCTGCTGTTTGCGGAAGATGCAAAGATAAAAGACCCCAAAATTCTGGGGCAGATACAATAAACAATAGTATAATTCATTGGAAAGGAATTAGGAGGTAATTTTCTATGAAAAAGAAAGCAATGCTTATGTGGATTCTGTTTGTGGTATGTGTACTTGGCACAGTGGGGCTGCGGTATCTTTCCGACAGGGAGGACGTAGAGTATGAGGAGGTTACAGTAACTGTGCTGAGTGCGCAGGAGAGAGTGATTGAAAACCGCAAGACGAACTCTTCGATTACTTCTTATGACATTACTGTAGAATATGAAGGCGAGGAATATGCGCTTAAGAATGCATACAATGTCTACCAGTATCACATCGGAAACGAGGTTACGGCGTATCTGTCCCGCGGCAGTATGTTTGCGAATATAGAGGGCGTACAGTCATCAACACCGCTGTTTTATGCCTACTTTGCGTTTCTGGTTGCATCGTTTGTAATGCTTGGCGTTGCAATTAATGAAAGTGTAAAAGCAAAGCGGAAATAAAAGGATTGCGCCGCTTCATGAGCAGATTACCCACTACAGGGTATCTGTCCGTGAAGCGGCGCTAAGTTATGGTGAAATAGTTTAATAACGTGCGTTGGCAGCGTTATGTATGCTGTGAGGAGCCACTGCGCACTTTGCAGATGAGCTGTGTCATGGTGCCCATTGGACAGTACACGCACCATGAACGCGGTTTGAACAACAGCATGGTGACAAAGCCAAGCGTATATACAACCGCTTTTCTGGGCGGTTTTTTTGATTTGACATAACTGCAATGAAATGCCAAATGCGTTCAAGAACAAAGTCAAAATGAAAAGTGCCGGTGTCAGGTGCGTCTAAAGAAACTGTTTCTCTTGATGGAAGCGTGACAGGAACTGCCGTGTGCGTTCTTCCTTGGGATTTTCTATGACATCTCTCGGAGCCCCCTGCTCCAGAATTGTGCCATTGTCCATAAAAATAACGTGATCCGCGACGTCTCGTGCAAATGCCATTTCGTGTGTGACAATAATCATGGTGGTCTCCTTGGCGGCAAGCTCGCGAATCACATGCAGAACCTCGCCTGTCAGTTCAGGGTCAAGCGCGGAGGTCGGCTCATCAAAGCACAGTATATCCGGCGTAAGTGCCAGTGCGCGCGCGATTGCGACACGCTGACACTGTCCGCCGGAAAGCTGGTGCGGGTAGTTTCCCATTCGGTCTGCCAGCCCCATCTGGCACAGCAGCTCCTTTGCCTGCAGTTCAATCGCAAGCAGACGCTCCTTTTTATGTGTCTTGTAGTCAGGCGCCTCTTTCGCGAGCAGCTGCCCTGCAAGCATGACATTTTGCAGGGCGGTGTACTGTGGAAATAGGTTGAACGATTGGAATACGAGACCAAAATGAAGGCGTTTCCTGCGAATTTCCTGTTCCTTTGCAGTGGCTGGATTGGCTGAGTCAAACAAGGTTTCCCCGTTTACAACGATAACGCCGCTGTCCGGCTTTTCCAAGAAGTTCAGACAGCGCAGAAGCGTTGTCTTGCCGCTGCCGGAGGAGCCGATAATGGATACGGTCTTTCCTTTTTCCATGGAAAAACTGATATCTTTCAATACTTGCGTCTTTTCAAATGTTTTCTGTATGTGCTGTACTTCTAAAATAGCCATGTCTATGCTCCTTACTTGTTACTGCTTGCTCGGAATATGAACCGTAACATTTACTTAAAGTAATCCAGTCGCTTTTCGATGTACCCCAGAAGGGTGGTAAGAATACCGTTCCAGATTAAATAATAGACTGCGGTAAAAAACAGCGGCCAGATAGCTCCTGAAATTCCTTGCGAGCCTTTCAGAAAGGACTGCCCTGCCCATATAATTTCCTGCAGGGCGATAATGCGGGCAAGGGAAGTATCCTTTACCAGTGTGATAATTTCGTTGGACATCGGCGGGACGATTCGTTTGACCATCTGCAGCAGTTTGACTTTAAAAAATATCTGCGTCTTTGTCATGCCAAGTACAAGTCCGGCTTCCGTCTGGCCAACGGGGATGGACTGGATGCCGCCGCGGTATATCTCGGAAAAGTAACACGCGTAGTTTAAGATAAAAGATACGCTGGCTGCCACAAAGCGTCCGCTTTCCCCGCTTCCCCAGATCGGGGTATGAAAAATCAGCCCCGGAAAATAGTAAATAATCAGCAGCTGAATCATGAGCGGGGTGCCCCGTATGATCCATACAAGAAATTTCGAGAGATATTTTAGCGGCCGAAAGTGTGACATCGAACCGAACGCAATAATCAGACCGAGCGGGAATGCGCCAATCAGCGTGACAAAAAACAGTTTTAGGGTTTGCAAGAAACCGATATTTAATGAGCGGACAACAATTGGAAATTGTTCAATGATTCGTTGCATAAGGAATCTCCTGTTTCTCTTTCTGTTTTCTTCTGGCCGCTACTTAATGAGGGCAGCCTGTACACCGTATCTTTCCGCAACTGCAAGCATGCTGCCATCTTGGGTACTTGCAGCGAAAAAGTCGTTCAGCGCAGCTGCAAGGTCAGAGCCTTTTCTGAAACCGACACCGTATTCTTCGCTATTAAGCCCAACGGTATAGGTGAGATTTGCATATCCGGTTCCCTCACCAATCATTGCAGCAGCCATAAGGGAGTCAATGATGGCAGCGTCCGAAGTTCCGGCGGCTACTTCCATCAGCGCGTCAGCCTGTGTCGCGACAGGGGTGTGCTCAAGCTCCAGTGCGGATGCCTGTGCCTCGCCGGCACTTCCTGCCTCGACTGCGAAGCTGACTTCCGGAATGTTGTCCTTGTCCTGAAAACTGTCGGCCTTGTCAACCGGCACAACGATAACTTGCGCATTGTTGCAGTAGGCATCGGAGCATTCCATGGCGCTAGTCACTTCGGGTGTGAGGGTCATGCCATTCCACACGCAGTCAATGGTCCTGCCGTCAAGTTCCATTACTTTATTATCCCAGTCAATTTCCACAAACTCGGCAGACACGCCAAGGCTTTCCGCAAAGGCTTTTGCCATGTCCGCGTCGAAGCCGATCCACGTACCGCTTTCGTCCTTGTAGTCCATCGGTTCAAAATCCGTGATTCCGACAACCAGCGTACCTTTGTCTTTGATATAGCTAAGATCGGACGCATCATTTTGTGCGGCGTCGGAATCCGCCGCTGCGCTCTCTGCGGAATCTGCCGGTTTGTCATTATTTTCCGGTGCGGCAGACGCGGACTGGTTTGCGGATGATGCAGGGGTGCTGCCGCATCCTGCAAGTGCAGCGGACAGCATGAGTGTCGTTGTTAAGGCCAAAGCCCTTGTCAGTATATTTTTCATAATGTTCCTCCATTTAATAAAGAATAAAATTTTTATTACGCTATCATGTTAGCAGTTTACTGTATTAAAGTCAATAGGGCACACCATATTTGCAGGGCAGCGCCTGCGCTTTTTGTAACAATTCGCGCCCCATTTGCGATACCAAAACAACAGTCCGCGAAAAAAAGCCAGATGACAAAACTGCTCTGGTATAATGAATTCATCAATCAACAAACAAAGGAGTGTGAATCATTATGGCAAATACAAAGAGGGTTACCGATGTATTACAGCAGATTGGCTTTGAGCCGGAGGAGGGAAAGACAATCGTAGTTTCCTATGCGCCAGAAAATTTAAGCGATGCAATAAAGAAGATATTTGTCTGGAATAGTTTCTATGCGCTTTCTTTATGCAAGGAGCAGCTTGTACTGATTCCATATGGGCATTTCTGGGCAGATGTAAAAAAGGAAGTGGCGTTGGAGCTGCCGTATTCCTCCATTGTCGGTGTGGAGATTCGGGAGACAGGAATCAACTATCGTATTGACATCAAGCTTGAGGACGAGGTGATTTCGCTGTCCGCACAGCAGGCAGAATTGTCTGATCTCCGCAATTCAGGCATGTACAGTCTGGAGGACTGGTCAGGCACCAACAACTGGCATAAAAACAATCTGAAAAGGACATTAAAAGCATTGGGAGAGCTTGCCATTGCATAAAAAGAACCCCGTCCCCCGCTTACGAAAACAAATTGCGTGAGATAGACTGGATTTCAGTACAGTACCAGAACAGCGTGCTGTGCTGAAATTTTTGTTTTCCGCGGGAGAACAAGCAAAGAGAACGGACAACCGTCCGGCAGCACTGCAGCAAGGTTTATGAGCTGTCGGATGGGCATTAGGGCAGAGGTCAGAACAATATTCCACAGTGTAAGCAGCCAGATGCTTTTTCGAAGCAGCCCTTTTAGTTCCGCATGGTTTCCGGCTCCGTAGTGATAGCCGATTACAGGAGCGCTGCCGATGGAGTAACCGATGAAAATTGCCGCGAAGATAAAGCTCACATACATAATGATGCCGTAGGCGGCGACACCGTCCTCGCCGATGTAGCGCATCAGCTGGAAATTGTACAGGATATTCACAAGTGACATGGAAATATTCGTCATCAGCTCGGAGGAACCGTTCATGCATGTTTTACCTAAAATATGTGTGTCGCATTTTGTTTTTACAAGCTGAAGTCTGCTTGTGTTCGGTTTTATAAAATAGACAAGCGGTATCAGTCCGCCGATCAGCTGACTTGCGGCGGTGGCAGCCGCCGCGCCGACGATGCCCCAGTGAAACACTGCGATAAACACGAAGTCGAGTACCATGTTGGCAACGCCGGCGGCAATCGTGACGGCAAGGCCAAGCTGCGGGCGTTCAGCCGTGACCAGAAAGCTCTGAAACACGTTTTGCAGCATAAATGCTGTGAGCGTGCACAGGATAATGCGCCCATATACAACACAGTTGTCAAGCATTTCGCCCGTGGCGCCAAAAGCAGCCGCAACCGGGCGGAGAAAGAGGAGACCGGCAAGTGTCAGCACGATGCCGCTTCCAATGACGACATAAACCATCATGGAAAAATACTGATTTGCCTTGTCTGGCTTTCCCTCGCCGAGCGCCTGCGACACAACAGCGCTTCCGCCGGTGCCGAACATAAAACCGACAGCGCCCATAATCATCAAAAAGGGCATAATCAGATTGACAGCGGCAAACGGTGTTTTTCCTACATAATTTGAAACAAACAGACCATCAACTACGCCATAGATGGAAGTAAATATCATCATGACGATGGAGGGAAAAACGAACCGCAGCAACCGTGTGGTGGTAAAATGGTCTGATAATTGAATTTTCATTTTGTTAATCCTTTCTATTGTTTTTGTGATTATTTTTCTTGGCAGTTCCGAATGTCTGACTGTACTGGAAACGCAGACTGTTCAGGCATTTTTCCGTCAGCTCAATCAGCTGGTCGATTTCCTCTGGTGGAATTTGTGAGAGAACCGTGTTTTCCATGGCAATGACAGGCGCAATTTTTTCCGCCATGAACTGTTCGCCCGAAGGGGTCAGAAAAATAAGCATTTCACGTCCTTTTCCGGATTTGAAACGCAGGAAGCCTTCCTTTTCTAATTTGTGTATGGCGGAGTGTATCGTCTGCTTGCTGGTAAACGCGTAATCGCAGATATCCCGCTGGCAGCAGCCGTCTCCAAGCGCCGCAATGGCATAGAAGATGTCGAAAACGCTGTCTGATATGCCGAGCTGGACGCAAATGTCGTGATATAGTTCTGCAACTGCTTTGTTCAGCCGGTTTATGTCATTTTGTTTTGGTAATGGACGCAGTGTCATGGTGTATGTCTCCTTTTTCATATATTTGTATCTGCTTTGGATGAAACGATACAAGTCTGATTTCGTACTTGGTATTATAGTCTGAAATCAGACTCGTGTCAAGATTTTTTTAGCAATTGGAAACGACAATTATACTGCAAAAAAAGGCTGTACCATTGTGCAGTTAGTTAATATTTTTTCCAAGTGAGTGTTTTCTATCGAGTATTTGGCTGTAAAACGCAGTTTATTCCAAAAGCAAATATGGATATTTTTGACAAAAGGAAGACAGGTCGTTTGCTGTATGGTTAAAAAAAAGTTCATAGGGTATATCTACTATATTGCACAGAATATGCATTATATGGTAAAATGTCGTCGTATATATGCGCATTTTACCAAAAAGATGCGCGATGCGAGGGAGCAGGGTAAGAAAGCGCACATTGTCTTATCGTCTGCGTGAGTCTTGTATCTGTACCCAAATTCGCAGGATTATGTAAAAATGGGGGAATTTTTATAATGAAAGCGAGTAACTTAAAACAAAGCACCACGCTGCAAAAGCGCAGCATCAAGCAGATTATCATTCGTTATGTGACACAGATGTCAATTTATCTGGGCGTGATATTGGTCATTCTCATGATAGTGGCGTCACTGCGTTCCACATCGTCTGTGCTCAGAGACAATCTGCGAATCACTGCCCGGATTTCCGCGCAGAACATTAATTCCAACATTCACCTACTGGTAGACAGGATGGACAATATGGCACAGAAACCGGAATGGTCGGATGCAAGCATGACCGAGGAAGGCATGCAGCAGCTGATTGATCAGTGTGAGGAACGGGTGGAGTTTGTATGGATTGCCGCATACGACATTGCGGGTGCGAAGCTGTATGGGGACAGTGAAGCCCCTGTTTCTATTGTAGGAAAAGACTATTTTGACTATCTGGTTCTGACACAGAATCTGACGGTGGGAAGCCCTGAAAATCAGGACGGGATTTGGCAGCTCGGCGTGGGAATTCCGATTCTGAACAAGGATGGCGAACTTCTTTTTTATTTAATAGGAAGCTACAAGTACGATTTGCTCAATGATGTGCTGTCAAATATCAATATCGGCAACAAGGGTATTGCCTATATTGTGGACGGTGAGGGTAATATTATTGCGGACAAAAATATGGCGGACATGGACAAGGCGAGAAACCTGTATGAAATGTACGGTTCCGCATCCAATCAGCGCGTGTTTGACGCCATGCTGGATTTTCGCACGGATTCGACTTCCGTGTTTCTGAAAGGTGTGCATCATTATATGGCGTACTCCCCGATTGCGGGTACAAACTGGACACTTCTGATTGCTGCGCCGGGTGCCGATTTCCTTGGGACACTGATTTGGTCGGTTGTAATCAGTATTCTGGTCATAATCGGGCTGCAGATTTACATGACAAAGCGGACGGTTCTGATTGCAGACCAGATATCCGGATCCCTTTCTCATGCGACAGACAGGCTTACACTGCTTGCGGCAGGAAATCTCAGGGAGGAGGTTGTCTTTGCGGACAACAATCAGGAGGCGGAAATTCTGACGACAGCGCTCTCGAGCACGATTTCGAGCCTTTCTACATATATTGACAATATTACAGGCTATCTGGGACTGCTTTCGTCGGGTGATTATTCCATGCAGGTCGAGGGTGTTTTTGACGGCGATTTTACAGCGATTCGTGAGGCGATGGTGCTGATTACGGATTCGTTGAATGAGACGATGCACCGTATCCAGCAGGCATCGGAGGCGGTCAGGAACAACTCGTCAGAGACGACGGCATACGCCAAAAAGCTGTACGACGGTTCGATTGAGCAGTCCGATGCCTTGAACCGCCTGACGGGAAAAATGGAACTGATTACAGACAAGACGGGTGAAATTGATGACAATGCGCAGCGCGTCAAGGAGAGCGCAGGCGCGGCGAAGGAGCGCGTCGACGAGGGGCAGCAGCAGATGAAGGATATGCTGGAAACGATGGACAGCATCCATAGCGACATGCAGGAAATTATTACCATCAGCCAGCTGATTGAAGATATTTCTTCACAGACAAGCCTGCTGTCGCTCAATGCTTCGATTGAGGCGGCGCGCGCCGGGGAAGCCGGAAAGGGCTTTGCAGTCGTGGCACAGGAAATCGGGCAGCTGGCACATCAGACCGCGTCAGCGCTTGAAAAGACAAGGGAAATCATCGGAAAGGCAAGCACTTCCATTGACCAGGGCATGAAAACCGCGCAGGACACGGCAGAGTCGTTTGGCAAGGTCAATCAGGCAACCAATGAATTTACAGAGATTTCCGATAACCTGATTCAGATTACCTTACAGCAGAAAGAGGCAATCGGCACGGCATCGCGAGAGGTGCAGCGAGTGCTGTCCATCGCGGATACGAACCAGCAGCTTGCACGGGAGACGGACGAGACGGCAGCAGTGTCAATGAATCAGGTGGAGGAGCTGGAACAGATTGTTTCCATGGTGAAGCTGCGGGCGTAAGCGAGGGCTCGTTGGATAAATTGTACGAAAAAACGCGCCGTGTTTCGGGACGGCGATATGGCTGTGCAGTTGGCAGAACGTTCATTAGGTTTTGATATTAATAGTTGTCAGGAGGGTGGATTCGATGAATCACGTATGCAAGAGGATAGCAGTCATAATGACGGCGATTATTGTTGCAGTCGGGGTGATTGCAGGGTGTGGCAGTACAAAGCGCCTCAAGGATGGCTTTTACACTGCCGAAATGTCGGAATTTTCCCATGGGTGGGAGGAATACCTGATCATACAGGTTAAGGATAATAAGATTGTATCGGCTGAATTTAATGCCAGAAATGAAAGCGGATTTATCAAGGCGTGGGATAATACGTACATGAAAAATATGATGGAAAAGCAGGGGACTTATCCTAATAAATACACACGCGACTACGTGCAGCAGCTGATTGACGGACAGTCAGGTACGCAAGTGGATGCAGTGACAGGTGCAAGCCATTCCGGACAGAATTTTGAGAAGCTCGCCGCAGCAGTGATCAGGCAGGCGGCAGCGGGGGATTCTGCGACGGCGGTTGTGGAATAATAAGCTGTCTTTATCACAGGATAATAAAATACCTCCAAAGCAGACAGATAAGAAAATCTGTTACTTTGGAGGTGTTTTTTATGATGTCATGAATGTTTACCTAGGCAAGCTCAAATTTCTGCACCATTTTATTTAGGAGCTCTGCCTGCGACGCAAGCTCGTCGGAGGTTGCCGAGGTCTCCTGCGATGCCGCAGAATTGTCCTGTATCCCGCGGGCAATCTCGTCGATGCCGACGCGCAGCTGCTCCATGCTTTCTGCCTGTACAGCCGCGTTTCGGGCAGTATTTTTTATCATTTCATTTACATGGTCAACAGCGTTGACGGAGTCTTTTAACGCATTCATGGCGTCTGTTGCAATGCTGCTTCCTCTGGTAATTTCCTCCATGGAAATTTCTATCAAGTTTCTGGTCGAGCTTGCAGCTTTCGCGCTTTCCATCGCAAGCTTGCCAATTTCATCCGCCACGACAGCGAACCCTTTTCCGGCATCTCCGGCACGAGCCGCCTCGATGGATGCGTTGAGCGACAACAGGTTTGTCTGGTCTGCAATTTCTTCGATTGCCTGAATGATACCGACAACCTGCTGCGAAGTCTGACGGATTTTCTCCATCGCGTCCATCATCATTGTCATTTTTTCCTGATTCTGTTCAATCATGGCCGTAACTCTGGCGGTTTCCTTTGCAGATGTCTCGGCGTCGCGGTGGCTCTCCTCCACATGGTCTGCGACGGTGTTGGTCGTTGCCGCAAGCTCTTCGACGGATGCCGCCTGCAGCTCTGCACTTTCCGCCAGCATCTGTGAAGCGGTGGCAAGCTCGGAAGCGCCCACGGACACGCGTCCGGAGCTGCTGTTGATGCCCTCCATCACATCGTTCATCGAGGATGATATGTTGATCAGCGCAGTCTTGATTTTCTGGAATTCACCGACGTATTCGTTTTTCAGTGAAATGCGCAGTTTTCCGTCAGCAATCTGTGCGAGCACTTCGGCAGTTTCGTCAATATAGACAATGTATTCTTTTAAGCGGCTGACTGTCTTTCCGATGGATTCGCCCAGCTCCCCGATTTCGTCCTCCGAGGTAATGTCAAGCTGAACATCCAAATCTCCGTTTGCAAGCTGCTGGGCAGTTTGGTTGAGCGCCAGAATGGGCTTTGTCAGGTTCGCGGCACTCTTGCGGATGCTGAGTGCGATGAGCAGAATGCCGACTGCAAAAAGGATAACCAGAGCGATGACCATTGCAATCAGGATGGCATAGTACTCCGACAATGGCAGGCTGCTGAGCACGAGATAGCCGGTATCTCCGACAAGCTCCAGCGATCCGTATTTCGTCACGTTGTCCGCCTTATATTTCAGAAATTCACTGTTTTTTGACATGACTGCATCCACAACGTTGTCAGAAAGGTTTACGTCCTTGATATTTTTCTGGGCATAAGATTCCTGCGGGTGGTAGAGGAACGTGCCGTTTTCTGACAAGAGCAGAACATATCCGCTGTGCCCGATTTTGTAACCACGCATGATATTTGTCATATGGTCGAGTGATATGTCCATACCTACTGCGCCTAGTACATTTCCGGTGGCATCGTCATAGACTGGCGCTGCGGCGCTTAAAATCATTTTCCCTGTCGAGGAATCGATGTAGGGCTCGGTCAGGATGGTTCTTTTTTCGGTGATACATCCGTACCAGCCGCGTCCTGTGATATCCCAGCTTTCGTCACTGACATAACCGTCAGATTGTACCAGTGAGCTTGTGTCAAGGTCGGAGATCCAGACTGCCATGACATTTTCCGTATCGGTATTTGCGATGCTGACGAGATAGTCCATGACAGCATTCATTTTTTCTGCCTCGGGAAGCGCATCACCGGGTTTGATTTCGTTCATGATGTGCTTGATATCAGGGTTGACAGACAGCTGTTCCACGCCTCTTGTATACTGGTCGATAAATGCGGTCAGCTGGTTTGAGGCTGCCTTGGATTCCAGAGTAAGCTCCTGTTCCTTGGAGGACATGATCGTCCATGCGACCATGCAGATTGCGACGGCTGCAACTATCAGAAAGACCAAGATGACACTCTTGCCAATCTGGGTCATGATTTCGTCTGCTATTCGTTTTCGTGTGACGGGTGTTTTTTTGTTTTTTGGGTTCATAAGAAACCTCCTTTGCGGTTTGGCTGGATGATTTGGGGAAACGGCGTGCTCTGACACCGCATTTGAAATCATCATGTTTGAACGATTCGCCAAAAGGAGCTGGTTTTCGGGATAAGAAAAAAGCTTTTAAGGAATCGCTGTTTGCTATACGTTCATTGTATCGCTGTTTTGCGGACAATACAAGGAATTATTTTAAGTATTATTAATCGTGTCATGGGCGTTTGGCATAATAACGATTCGCGCGATATTCAAAATTTTGCCGCACAAAAATTGCCCATTTTGCTGTGCAAAATTTTCACTTCTGAAGCATATATGCGCGGAATGCGCAGTTCAGTGCACTTCTGACGCACGAATCATAATTTTAAAGTTTGTTATAATTCACACCCACGCCGGTTTTTATCGGCATACAAGCTATTGAGGTGTGAATTAAAACAGATTTTGCACACAAAATGCGAAAAGGCAACCATTTTGGCGCATGATTCCCGCTACTTTAATGGACGTCTGAACAGTAACTAAAGTTTTTCTGAGGCTGCCTTTGCGGTTGGAAAATGGTTGATTATTCTAAATTTTCATGATACCATAGTGCATATATTTATGGTGATGCAGGAAAAATATGCAAACGAATGAGGAGGAAAAAGGATGGAAAAGGGACTTTCTGCAGAGAAGGTTATTGTCATTGACTTTGGCGGTCAGTACAATCAGCTTGTGGCACGGCGCGTCAGGGAATGCAATGTGTACTGTGAGATTTATTCGTACAGGACGGACATCGAACGGATTAAGGCGATGGCGCCCAAGGGTATTATTTTGACTGGAGGGCCTAACAGCTGTTACGAAGAAAATGCCCCCACATACACAAAAGAACTTTTTGAACTGGGGATTCCGGTATTGGGGCTTTGTTACGGCGCGCAGCTTATGATGCATGTGCTTGGCGGCAAGGTGGAAAAAGCGCCGGTGCGTGAGTATGGAAAGATACAGGTTGCGGTAGATTCGCATTCTCCTTTGTTTGCCAATGTATCGGAGACAACGATTTGCTGGATGAGCCATAATGACTATATTTCTCAGACTGCTTCCGGTTTTTCGGTTTGTGCGCACACGGCAGACTGTCCGGTGGCGGCAGCGGAGTGTGCAGAGAAAAAGCTTTATGCAATCCAGTTCCATCCCGAGGTGCTGCATACGGTTGAGGGAACAAAAATGATTGATAACTTTGTGCGCGGCATCTGCGGCTGTGCCGGCACATGGAGAATGGACTCTTTTGTGGAGGAGTCTGTAAAACAGATTCGCGAAAAGGTTGGCGGCGGTAAGGTTCTGCTTGCATTGTCGGGCGGTGTGGATTCATCGGTTGCGGCGGGGCTGCTGTCGAGGGCGATTGGCAAGCAGCTTACGTGTGTCTTTGTGGATCACGGTCTGCTGCGCAAAAATGAGGGAGATGAGGTCGAGGCTGTCTTTGGTTCAGAGGGGGACTTTGACTTGAACTTTATCCGTGTCAACGCGCAGGAGCGTTATTATGCGAAGCTTTCCGGTGTGACGGATCCTGAGACAAAAAGAAAGATTATCGGGGAAGAATTTATCCGTGTGTTTGAGGAGGAAGCGAAGAAGATTGGCGCCGTGGATTTCCTTGCGCAGGGAACGATTTATCCGGATGTGGTAGAGAGCGGCCTTGGCGGGGAGTCGGCGGTGATTAAGTCGCATCACAATGTCGGAGGACTGCCTGATTTTGTCGACTTCAAGGAAATTATCGAGCCGCTTCGTGATTTGTTTAAGGACGAGGTTCGAAAGGCGGGACTGGAACTAGGGATTCCTGAGAGATTGGTATTTCGGCAGCCGTTCCCGGGGCCTGGGCTTGGGATTCGGATTATCGGGGAAGTCACAGCAGAGAAGGTGCGGATTGTGCAGGACGCGGATGCGATTTACCGCGAGGAGATTGCAAAGGCAGGACTGGACAGAAGCATCGGACAGTATTTTGCGGCGCTTACGAATATGCGCAGTGTCGGTGTCATGGGAGACGAGCGGACGTATGATTATGCGGTGGCGCTGCGTGCGGTGAATACGGTTGACTTTATGACCGCGGAGTGTGCGGAGGTGCCGTTTGCTGTGCTGCAGATGGTCATGAGCCGGATTATTAATGAAGTGCGGGGAGTGAATCGGGTAGTGTATGATTTGACTAGTAAGCCGCCGGGGACGATTGAGTTCGAGTGAGAGGATAAATCCCCGCAAGTCTTGAAAAATCAAGGCTTGCGGGGATTTTTTAATTGGCGGTGGGTACGATTTGGGTACAGATTTTTATTTTGGTACAACTAAAATAAGTTATAATTTTTAACTACCCAAATTGAATGACTCTAAATTAGTTCGAAAAGACAAACTATAGATTATGCTTATTTGATTCAAAGATTATCCATCATTTTGTTCATACGATTTTTCCAGTCAGTATATGCTGATTGTTCAAAAGCCCCTTGTCTCTTATACCTTTTAATATCTTTTAAAATAAATTTTGCTATTCTTCCTCTTTTTCTGCGAAGAAATGCAATTGTTTCATCTACTCCTGCTCCTACTAAAAACTGACCATCAATTTCAAAATATGAATCATAGTCAATGCATTTTGCATTCCATATAGACTTTACATCATTTAAATCGCCCAAACGATAAAGTAGATAGGTACTACATATTATAGAAAGTGGGCAATCATAAGTATTATCAATTTCTCCTGCAACGTTTGAATCATAACTACAAAGAGCTTCACGTTCTTTTACCTCGATTGCGAATAACTTTCTAATAAGTTCAGCATATTTGTAAGAGAAATTTTGGTGTAATTCTTTATATAGTAATTTTCTGAAATCACATATTTTCAGCTTATCATCTATTTCAGTTGATTTAATGTTCTTACTGATAATTTCCAAAATCGATTCATTGTCCATGTCATCACCTCAAATATAAATAGTGTGCTCTCGGAAACTCGAACCCCTTGTTTTATAAGGCTTCAGAAATTT
>CAJTTO010000052.1 GCA_910579275.1 uncultured Lachnospiraceae bacterium | reverse complement strand
CTAATGGACTTTCGTAGGTCTGTAACTCCTGTTTCATCTGGTCGAGTTCTACCATTGCGTTCACCACCTTTGTTTTATTTTATGCCTTCCGCCCGCAGCACTGCTTGTACTTCTTGCCGCTTCCGCAAGGACATGGGTCGTTTGGATATACTTTTGCCTCAGCGCGCATCTTGGGACCTTTCTGTAAGGTATCGTCCTTATTTGTACCTGTAACTTTTGCCACTTCCTCGCGCTCTACTTTCTGCTCTACCTTTACATGGAGTAACAGGCGCACTGTATCCTGTTTGATATTGGCAGTCATGGCATCAAACATTTCATAGCCGTTCATTTTGTACTCTACAAGCGGATCCCGCTGTCCGTATGCCTGCAATCCGACACCCTGACGCAGCTGATCCATATCATCAATGTGATCCATCCACTTGCGGTCAATCACTTTCAACAGTATAACGCGCTCTATCTCACGGATATTCTCAGGCTCGGGGAACTCTGCCTCCTTGCTCTCGTAAAGCTTAACCGCTTCTTCCTTTAACTGGTGCTTTAATCCGTTTTTCGTCTTCTTGGCTACACGCTCAAGCACTACCGGATGCAGAGGCACAATGGGAAGCAGGAGTGTGTTCAGTTCATTCAAATCCCACTCTTCCGGATCCAAATCATCATTGATTGCCGTGTCAACAGAGCTTTCAACGATATCCGTTATCATCTTGTAGATGGCATCCCGCATGCTTTCGCCGTCAAGAACGCGGCGGCGCTCCTCGTAGATAATTTCTCGCTGCTCGTTCATGACCTGATCGTATTCAAGAAGATTTTTTCTGATTCCAAAGTTATTGCTCTCTATCTTTTTCTGGGCATTTTCAATCGCACTTGTAAGCATCTTGTGTTCAATTTCCTGCCCTTCGGGAATTCCGAGTGCATTGAACATATTAATCAGCCGCTCGGAGCCAAACAGACGCATCAGGTCATCTTCAAGTGAGATGTAAAATCTGGACATACCCGGATCTCCCTGACGTCCGGAACGACCGCGCAGCTGGTTGTCGATACGTCTTGACTCATGACGCTCCGTACCAATAATCATCAGACCGCCTGCCGCCCTTGCTTCCTCGTCAAGCTTGATATCCGTACCACGGCCTGCCATGTTGGTCGCAATGGTCACTGCGCCATGCTGTCCGGCATCCGCCACGATTTCTGCCTCAAGCTCATGGAATTTCGCGTTCAGCACCTTGTGCTGGATGCCGCGCCTTGTCAGCATCTTGCTCAATTCCTCACTCGCCTCAATGGTAATCGTACCGACAAGCACCGGCTGTCCCGTGGAATGCGCATGCTCCACCGCGTCCACGATGGCATGCAGTTTTTCTTTTCTGGTCTTATATACACTGTCCTGATTGTCAATTCGGGCAACGGGACGGTTTGTCGGTACAACAACAACGTCCATGCCATAGATATCCCTGAACTCCTTTTCCTCTGTGAGCGCCGTACCTGTCATACCGCATTTTTTATCAAATTTATTGAAAAAATTCTGGAATGTGATGGTGGCAAGCGTCTTGCTCTCTCTTTTCACCTTGACGTGTTCTTTCGCCTCGATTGCCTGATGCAGACCGTCCGAGTAGCGGCGTCCGGGCATGATACGTCCGGTAAATTCGTCAACAATCAATACTTGGTCATCTTTTACCACGTAATCCTGATCGCGGAACATCAGGTTATGTGCGCGGAGCGCAAGCATGATGTTGTGCTGTATCTCAAGATTCTCGGCATCCGCGAGATTGTCAATCTGGAAGAACTTCTCAACCCGCTCCACGCCTGCCGCCGTAAGGTTGACGACCTTATCTTTCTCATTGACGATAAAGTCCCCTGTTTCCTCCTGCTCAACACCCATGACGAAATCCATCTTGGTCATTTCCGGAATATCCTCACCGCGCTTCATCTGTCTGGCAAGAATATCGCATACTTCATAGAGCTTTGTCGATTTGCTGCTCTGTCCTGATATGATAAGCGGTGTCCTCGCCTCGTCAATAAGCACGGAGTCCACCTCGTCAATGATGGCATAATGCAGATCCCTGAGAACAAGCTGCTCCTTGTAGATTACCATGTTGTCACGCAGATAGTCAAAGCCAAGCTCATTGTTCGTCACGTAAGTGATGTCACAGCTGTATGCCTCCCGTCTCTCCTCGGGCTTCATGTCATTTAACACAACACCGACTTTCAATCCCAGAAACTCATGCACCTGTCCCATCCACTCGGCATCTCGCTTCGCCAGATAGTCATTGACTGTGACCACATGGACGCCTTTTCCTTCGAGTGCGTTCAGATACGCAGGCAGAAGGGCTGTCTGTGTCTTACCTTCACCGGTTCGCATCTCTGCAATCCTTCCCTGATGCAACACGATGCCACCTATCAGCTGTACCCTGTAATGTTCCTGATTCAGTACACGTTTCGCTCCCTCGCGAACGACTGCATATGCTTCCGGAAGAATATCATCAAGGCTTGTCCCCTCGGAAACTCTCTTTTTGAATTCCGCGGTTTTCCCCTTTAACTCCTCGTCCGTAAGCCTGCCCATTTCCTCGCGATAGCTCTCTATCTTTTTAACAATGGGTTCAATCCTTTTTAATTCGCGTTCACTGTGTGTACCGAATACTTTTTCTATAATACTCATATGCGGCTCCAATCATAAAATAATCCTTGTGTGCTGATTTACATAAAACTGCCTATGCACAAACTAAGAACTATTGTAACAGATTACCTCTATAAATTCAATCATTTTAAAATGAACATTTCAAGAACATTATAAAATGTTTTCCGATTTCTTCGGGCGTTACAGCATTGTAGATACCGCTGAACTCCGCAGGGGCTTGCTTCCCTTCTTTCCTATATAAGATTGTTCCTTTGTATTACATGAAAATTCATGCTGTGTCATAAATCTCTCTGGCAATGCTGCTAAAACAAAAAAGACAGCTGATTTTTATGATAACAAATCGCTGTCTCTGTTTTAGACCATCTGAATTTCTGCTTTTTTTGCAAAGTATTCCTTTTTTGCCATTATTTTCTCTCGTGTATTTTGTGACAGACATTGAAACATTTCTTCGTATTCCATCTCCATAATCAATGTATTTTCTATATTTTTATATAGCTGTTCCTCAAACCACTCGTTCCATAAGTCCATGAAAAGTTCAAGACCATTGGTAAATGCCTTGGTATTTGCAAAACCATATGGATAATCATAGCATGTTAACTTTACAAAACCATAGTTTCCTACATCCAATACTTTGATTTCCAAATCATCCAATTCGTCAGCAAAGGCATCTGCCACTTTTTTGCACCTCACACGTTCATCTTCACTGATGTGCGTCTCTGTATGCCCCGACTCTTTCTGCCTTTGCTTCTCCTCAAAAAAAGCGATCTGTTCTTCCAAAAAAAGAAGCTTTTCTTCTATGTCATCCTTGGAAGTTGACGTAACAGCAAATTGCAATAAATCTTCCTCATTCCATCCTTTGACCTTTGCATAACGTTCTGCCAACTCTGAAAGCCTTTTATTTTTCTCATCTTCTACAATATAGGTAATTTTGTATAACTTCATTTGACAATCCATATCCTCTCAAAATATATTACAAGTCACAAATTTGTTTTATCAACTATAACTTTATAAACTAAACCTGTCTACTATACTCCCATTTATCCACTTTGATAAGCAATATTTCATGAATATATACTATCATATGAGGCATAAAATATCAATTATAATTTCAATGCATTTATGAATTAAAAATATTTTCATTTTGTGACATAGTATACCCATACTTGTTCACACTATAATGTATTCAGTATTTATGGAGGTATTTTAATGCGATGGAGAAATTTGTAGTAGTTCCAAAGGAAGATAAATCTGTAACCATGACGATCCGCATTGACCGTGCTTTGCAGGAGAAGTATAACGAACTCTCTGTACAGACCAACCGATCAAGAAACGAATTGATTGGTATGGCTCTGCAATATGCGCTTGACAATATGGAAATTAAGGGCAGGGAATAGACGGCTGCTTCATTAGAAATTCCTTGTGTTATCAAGTCCTGCTTTGCGTCTCGCAATCATAAAGTGAGATTAAAATAGATGCATAATATTTCATTTCCGTTTACCATATATTTTGACACACAAAAGAAAAGGAGATTTAATGTTATGAACGAATTAGAAACACAGGTAAAAAACTACTTGGATTACTGCCGAAACCAGAAGCGGCTGGATAAAAAAACGCTGCGGGCATACCGCATTGACTTAAACCAGTTTTGCAGTGATTTTCGGGCGGACAGTATTTTGGAAATCACACCGGACACACTGGAAAATTACATAACAGGGCTTCACCAGAAATACAAGCCCAAAACAGTCAAGCGCAAAATTGCTTCCCTAAAAGCACTCTTTCACTATTTCGAATACAAGGATTTGCTGGAACGAAATCCGTTTCATAAAATACAGGTAAAATTCCGCGAGCCAGCTCTTTTGCCAAAAACAATACCACTGCATACCGTGGAAACCTTTTTGTCTACAATATATGCCCAGCTGTCCAATGCGAAAACGGATTATCAGAAGCGCAATGCCCTCAGGGATGCCGCAGTGATTGAGCTGCTGTTTGCAACGGGAATGCGCATCTCTGAGCTTTGTGCTCTTTCGACGGGCAATGTCAATTTGTATGACAGAACAATTTTAATTTATGGGAAAGGCTCCAAGGAGCGGAAAATACAGATCGGAAGTGATGCCGTCGCTGATATTCTGGAGCGGTATCAGTGTGATTTTCAAACAGAAATACAGCGCTGCGGGCATTTTTTCGCAAATCAGAATGGCAGGGAATTGTCCGATCAGGCTGTGCGCAGGATGATTAACAAATACACTTCGCTTGCGGCAATTGATTTGCACATTACACCGCACATGTTCCGGCACACTTTTGCCACAAGTCTTTTGGAGGCGGATGTCGATATCCGATATATACAGGAGATGCTGGGGCATAGCTCAATCAATATTACAGAGATCTATACGCACGTTGCCATGTCCAAACAGCGGGACATCCTTACTACGAAGCATCCACGGAAGGATTTTCGAATTTAAGAGGATTGTCTGTGATAAATAGACACAAAGCTTGAAGTCATAGGAAGCACAAACACCAAAGACAAGTCACAGAATTTTTATGATGGTTCGGCTGCACAAATTACTACTGTATGCTTATGTCGGTTCTCCGGCAAAAGCATACGGCATAATTTGCGCAGCCTTTTAATATGTTGTGATTTGTCCTGTTCATGAAAGTCTAAGCCACACAGCACTGAGGAAAATTTAATAAAAATCTGTTGATAAGTTAATACTAAATACCGTATAATAAAGAAAATAGTCGAAGGGAAGTGATGCTATGGCACCTGTAGCACAGGCAACCAGAAATCAGGAAATTCTTAAAACTGAATATTCCGAAAAAGCCGCCATAGGCGCATTATATGATGAACTCTCCAAGGGAATAGAAAGTCTGAAAAAAGGCGATGTTTATACGATTGATGAAGCATGGGAGGAAATTGACAAAATATAATGCCTATAGATAGACCTAAAAAATACAAAATTGTGATTTCCAAAGATGCTCTCTTGGATATTCAGTCAACAAAAAAGTATATTCTCGACACCTTCAAATATCGTGAATATGCGGAAAATTTTTCAAAAAAGATAAAGACAGCAATCAAAGCACTGGATTCCTTCCCCAAAGGCTATGAATCTACGGGATTTGTAATTGAAGGGTTAAGTGTTTACTTCAAGCCCTACAGTACATATTTAATCTTCTTTGTTGTGGAAAATTCCACCATCACGGTAATCCGAGTCTTGAAAGACCGCATGTATTGGCAGTCAATTATCAAGAAAATACAAAAAATCACCAGATAAATTTGTTTCAATCCTCCCGTTTCGGTGAAACAAAACGGGTTTAGTACTTCCAGATGATAAGCAATCCGGCAAATCTGGCACAGATGGGATGGTGAATATGGCATCAATTGGCATGAAGCATGGCAGGAATTAGAATATTTTAAGGTTCGAGTGCCCTAATCAAAATCAGCTGTTGACACCTTTTCGAAAATACTCATCCCGCAATAAACGAAGCAGTATCACATCATAAAACCGGTTATTATAAAGGCATCCCTGTTCCTGAACGCCCTCGAGTTTGTAGCCTGCTTTTTTAAAGAATTGCACTGCATCATTGTTAAACGCTGCTATCCGCACTGCTATCCTCTGGTATGCAAGCGTGTCAAACAGCAACCGCTCCACAACTCGGAGCGCCTCCATTCCGTATCCCTGCCTGCGCTTTTCCACGTCCTGAATGACAATCTGGAGTCTGGTATTTTTCCATTCCGGATGACAGTGTATGATACCGATTCTTCCAATCGGCAGATTTCCTTCCTTGCGCACAATCACATACCATACGCTGCCTTCACCATCTGTTCTCTCCCCTTCAGGCAGCGGATACAGCTGTATCCGATCTGAATCCAAAAAACTTGCGCTGTTCAACGTGTCTGTCATTTCAATCGCTCCTTCCTCGATCTGCAAATTTGAGCACGATGCTTTCGTTCTCTGTTTTATTTTAACCAGACGCGCGCATCAGGATGTTCGTCGTCCTTTTCGATTGTTCCAACACGCCAGCACCGATGGTACTTCTCAATCATTTTTACCGCCTTGTCACACGCATCCTCAGGCACTGCCAGCAGCATACCAATGCCAATCGAAAAATTATCAAGAAAACATTCCCTGTCCATCATATTCAAATCATACAGATACCGGAACAGCACGGGAACCGGTATCGCTTTGATGTCAATTTCCGCTCCAAGCCCTTTCGGCATGGTATCATAGCATCTCCGGTTAAACAGCGACTTGCTGATGCAAAAAACGCCATGTATGAGATTTTCCCCAATGAGTTCACTGACTACCTTTACATAAGATGCATTTGGTTTTATCAGCTCATCCATAAAAATTTTTTCCCCGTCAATCTTTGCATATGCAATATCTGGTCTCCTGTCAAGAACCACTTTGACAAACGGATAGCTGATTGAAGAGATCCCCTCCGTATACAATCCGATTATGGCGTCGCCCTCAGCGATATGGCTGCCTGTAATGATTTTTTTCCTGTCAGAAGTCCCTATCACAACAGCACTAAGTCTATATTCGCCTGCATGGTAATTGACAGCCTGCGCTGCCACCTCCATTCCGGAAAAAATGATTCCGTCGCTCTCGCACGCATCCTTGAATACTTCACTCATAAGCAGAATTTGGCCACTGTCATTGTTTCCACAGACCATATGCGCCTGTAGGACTGTAGGTTTCACGCCAAAACGTATCAGGTTGTTTGCGGCACATGCCACCAGTTCCTTGCAGATTTCCCTGTCATACCCATTTTCCATGGCAAACCGCTCCTTAGAACCGGGCACATGACTTGCAAACACGCACACTGGTTCCTCAACCCCCGCAATATTCGGCTGAAAAAAAGTGGGATCTGTGACATTTGTATGGAGCAGCCTGTCATCCTGTGTAACAAGGCGGCCGAGTAACCCTTTCACCATATAAAGCTTTTTGGCATCCAGCCCCGTATCCATATAACTGATGACCTTTCGCTTCTCCGGAAACCCATTCAACAAGTAATCAACTGTCGTATCAAGTGCTTTCGCAATATCATAAATCATATCCACCGAAGGCAGGCTCGTTCCCTGCTCCCATTTTGAAACTGCCTGATAGGATACATTTAGTAAATCTGCAAGCTGTTTCTGTGTCATTCCTTTTATCTTCCTCTGCTCCGAAATTGCCCTACCGACCTTTTCCCGATCCAGCATTTTTATCCCTCCCTGCATTTCAGTTTTCAAAAGAAAATCTTTTCTAATAACGTTCCCTCTTACATAAAAGTTTATCACAGCGTCAAAGGATTCACAATCAACAAGCTATTGAGACATTGCGCATAACTCAACCAAATCAATCTATGCTGTGCACAAAAAAGGCAGCTTCCCATGCCAGAGAAACTGCCCTTAACTTTTTATCGCCTATTTGTACTAATCAAAATCAAACTTCGTAAACCGCTTCGCTCTGTCGAGGTAGCGGAAACGCACCATCTCGTTTTTCTCAAGAACATCTGCTTCTGTTCCTCTGTACTGGCAGCGGATACAGCTGTAGATGCCCGTATCTTTATTGTAAAACATGTCGATGTCGAGGTCTCGCATAAAGCAGGATGGACATCTGTAATTTAGTTTGCCTTTTCCAAGTTGAGCCATGTTGCAAATACCTCCTTATCAGAAATTGTCTTTTTGTAGCCGAGCTTGAACATCGGTGAAAATGCATATCCCTCCTCGATATAGCCAAGTGCCTTGTCCGAAGCAGTGAGGGAGACTTTTGTCTCGATTGCAGGAATCACAGCACTTACTGCGCTCGCACCGTCAAGCTTCGCATCGCGGCATCTGTATTCATAGTTGATGGTCGCACCGCCTGCACCCTCACATGCGAGTGTGATGCCTGTCATATCCTCAGGATACTCTGTCGTGCCATAGCATGCCGTAATATACTCGTCAAGTGTAATCTCCGCGGACGGGTCGCTGATTTCAAGAATATTCCGCTCAATCTTGATGCTGGATGCGCCTTCCTCGAAATATTCCTTGGTCTGAAGCTTCACAGTCACGCCGTTAAACTTGATTTCAACAGGATCCAGTGTCAGGATGCGCGTCTTTTTGCCGTCAATCACTTCCTCGGAGAAGTGGCTGTGTGTCGGGCAGAGACAGAGGTCAACTTCCTCTCCCTTGTAAGAAAGCTTCGCGCTTCTCACCGTGCCCGCTCCTGCATAGTGTGTAAAGTAACCTGCACGGTACTTCTCCTGAATCAGGAACGGATAAGATGCATCCTGTACATGCGGCGTGCCGATGCCGACAGGCCAGTTTAATTTTGCCACATAGGGACGAAGATCCACAATTGCGCCGCCCTGATCCATGTTGACACAGGCTCTCATATACGGGTCGCAGTACCAGAATAACTGCTTGTCTGAGCCGTAAAGGATATCACGCCATGGCGCACACTCCGGCTCGTTGTAGTTGCCGGCATTGACGCCCTTCTTTTCCCTATAATAGTCTGCAAACTCTGCCATGGTCATGTCGATGAGCTTGCCCTCTTTCTTCAGGTCGCCGTAATACTTGCAGCCGTCACTGTATGATTTATACAAAAGCTCATACGGCTGCTCCCAGCGTCCCATCTTGTTCATCCAGCCTGGTCCGACAAACATCATGTTGTAGGAATAGCCGTTATTGTACTTTGCGAGGTCGCGGTACTGATCAATCAAATTATAGAGATAAGGGTATTCCCATGTCTTTGTGTCGTAAATCATGCCGCGGAGCACGTTCTGCGGATGGGTGCCGAAGTTTGAACCATTTCCGTCATAGCATGCAATCAGGTCTCTTGACAGATGAGGAATTGCAACGATGCCAGAGTCCTCTGCCGCGTTTGCCGCAGGTGCATGGGTATTCTGCTTGGACGGAATCCATGGCGCCCATGGACCGCCGTCAAACAGTGTGTACCATGAGTTGTTGCAGGTGTGGTATGCCTTTGGTCCTTCCTCCCAGCATGTCGCAACCGCACATTTCACGGTCGGATATTTCTCCTTGATGTAGTTTGTCAGCTCAGCATCCATGTAGTAGGAACCGGTTGACTCCGGATAAAAGCCGAACTTATCATGGAATTTCTCGAAAACATCATTGACGATTGCTTTTTTGTCTTCCATCGAGAACATCCAGATGCAGAAGTCCTTTGTCTTGTACTTCTCGCGGAACTCCTCGCAGGGAAGTCCGAGCAGGGAGAGCGCAATCTCGTCGCCAAACTCCTCATGGTCATGCTTTGCAAGCTCCACTGCCTCATCATTGAAAAGTGACGCGTAGGTCATCTGGATTGTCACCTTCAGACCGTTCTCGTGCGCCAGTCTCTGCTGTGTCTTAAAGATATCAAGTGATTCGGTCAGGAGCGCCTTATCCCCGATATCCTCCTCCTTTCCCTGCCCTGTGACAGTCGCAGAATACTCCGGAACCATCTCCGGACGATGGATAATGTTTACTACAAATTTATCCACTTTTCATTCCTCCTTTTTGCGTTTTTTATATCCCTTTAAAATCAAAAGATAATACAAATTTGTTTGAAGCATCCAACAGATACTCCTCATGCGTTCTTGCCCCCCAGCTGTCATCACCCGCCACGCCCATCTGTTTCAGGGCAATCCTTGCTACCGTGTAGTGGACAGGCGGCAGCTCATAGGCATGCATCGCATTTTCAAGCTCATGCGGCGTATACGGCAGTACATTCACACTCAAATCGTTTCCGGTGAACCTGACGCCGCGTCCTTTGTTATCGGTGATGCTGACGCTGCGCACACCCGTGTGGTTTCCGCACTCCTGCGGCACGAGATACTCTGCCAGATTTTCTGCTACCTTTTTATGATAAATACCGAGTTTCCCGCCTTTTTCGCGGTCACAGTACGTATCTGCCGGTCCCAGTCCATACCATGCCACATTCTCCAAATCCGCATCGAACCTGAACAGCATGCCAAACTCTGGGATGTCGGTAACGCCGTCCGGCGCTTCGTATTCCAGCGTCGTATTGATATTGCCGTCACCTGTCACCTTGTAGGTCACAAAACATTCTGACGCCGGCGTTGTCGGCAGTACATAACAATATTTAATTATGACATCAGTGTCATTTTTCGTGATGGCAGGCTCCTTTATCTGCTGGTAAAGGCTCGCGGTCTTCCACTGTGCATACCGGAACGGCATCTGATTGCCGAAGTCGTTGTCTGTCGGCGCACGCCAGAAATTCGGTTTCGGTATGGCTTTGATCAGCTCCCTGCCTGCGTACACATAGGACACCAGACCCTTTCCGCCCTTGTCAAACAACGCCTCAAAATGCATGCCGCGCACGCCGATATTGTAGGCGCCGTCGGCAATCTCAAACATTTGTGGTTCCAGTATTTGCTGTTCGGAAATATCGCTGCCATCACATACACCCTCGACGGTGTACACACCCTGTCCAAAGGCAACCTCATGCCCGCGCTCTGCCCAGATGGTGTCATATAATAGTACGAAGCTCACTGTCACGACATACTCACCACACCGCACCGCCTTCCACGGTTCCTCGCTGCTCCACGGTGTCATATAGCCAAATACGGGCAGTTGATATACCTTGGAGGAGAGCGGCGCCACGTCTGTGACAACCGTTGCTTTTGCAAGCTCCTCACCCTCCAGCGCCAATGTGACAATGCACTGGTAACTCGAGGTATTGGTAAACAGATTCTTGTTGATGACTTCAAAGCTGTCACGCTCCACGCGAACCTGTATATTTTGATAGTTAAATTTCACTTCCTGCATCTTGGGCGACGGCTTTCTGCTGCCGCCATAGACAATGCCGTTTCCGCTGAAATTATAATCGCATGGACGGTCGTCAAAGTCTCCGCCGTAGCCAAGTACTTCCTTTCCATACCGTTCCTTGTGGTAAAGCGACTGGTCAATATAATCCCAGATAAACCCTCCCTGAAAAAGCGGTTCCTCATCTGTCAAATCCGTGTACTTGTGCATGGCGCCGCAGGAATTTCCCATCGCGTGCGTATACTCGCAGAGTATAAAGGGCTTGCTCCGATCCTTCTTCAAAAATTCTTTGATCGAAGCCACACTGGAATACATCTGGCTCTCCATGTCGGAGATGGTATTGACACGCCTGTCATTAAACACCCCTTCATAGTGGACTAGCCTTGTGTCGTCAAGCTCACGGAACTTCTGTGACATTGCGTGAATGACAGAACCGCCAAACGATTCATTTCCACATGACCAGATTAAGATGGAAGGATGATTCTTGTCCCGCTGATACATCGAACAAACCCTGTCTAGCAGAAGCGGCTCCCATTCTTTTCTGTCGCCCGGAAGCGCTGTTTCAATAGGCCTTTTCCCCCGGAGCACCTGATCCCATGCCCCATGCGTCTCCATGTTGCACTCGTCAATCAGGTACAATCCATATACATCACACAGCTCATACAATTTTGAATCATTCGGATAATGACTAGTTCGGATTGCATTGATGTTGTGCTGTTTCATGGTGATGATATCCTGCAGCATCTCCTCATAATTCGGAACCCTTCCAAACCGTCCGCTAAATTCATGCCGGTTGACACCCTTAAACACAATGCGCTGCCCATTGAGCTTCATGATGCCATTGTCTAATGCAAAGTGCCGAAACCCGACCTTTTGCGGAATGATTTCCACAATAGTTCCGTCCGCATCATACAGTGTAATCAGCAGCTCATACAGATTCGGCGACTCTGCACTCCAGAGCATCGGCGCGTCAACTGCCATGTGCACCGCCGGATTTTCGCCGTTTTTCAGCACAATTTCTGACTCTGCAACTTCCGAGATATCAGAGAGCGTCAGTTTTGCCCTGACAGAACCTTCTGCCTGTGTTGTTGTAACGGTCAGTGAAACCACCAAATCCGCAATGGTGAAATCCGCATTCAGGTTTGTCTGAATCTTGACATCACTGACATGCGTGTCAGGTATCGCATACAGATAGACGCTTCGGAAGATGCCTGAGAACCGGAAGAAATCCTGATCCTCGCACCAGCTTCCGCTCGTCCATTTATAAACCTGAACAGCCAACTTGTTTTCGCCTGCCTGCAATGCGTCTGTCAGCTCAAACTCCGACGGCGTAAAGCTGTCCTCGCTGTAACCGATATAGCTGCCATTACACCAGAGTGCAAAGCCGCTCTCGACGCCCTGAAAAGAGATAAAGACTCGTTTTCCGGCAAACTGTGCCGGTACTGAGAAATACTTGACATAGCTTGCTGTGGGATTGAATCGCGTTGGAATTTCGCCGGGCTCAATGACCTCATGTCCGTCCCATGGATACTGCACATTGACATACTGCGGCTTATCGTATCCCTCAAGCTGTATGTGCGCCGGTACATGAATGTCCTCCCAATTTCGGCAGTCTATGTCGTTTTTGTAAAAGCCGTCCGGCGCTTCTGCCATATTTTTTGCATAGTGAAATTTCCAGACGCCATCCAGAGATTTTTTCAGACTTTGGATGTCCTGTACAAACTCGGCTTCGCTCACATAATACTTGTGGTCGGAGTGTGCCGCTATTCTATTCTCCTCATAAAACAGGGGATTTTTTATTTTATTCTGCATTTGAATGCCCTCTTATTTGAATTAGGAATGTATCAACCATACTTCCATTATATCACCCGCAACGATATTCTTGTTTTTATAATCATCTTCGTTTCGTGCAAATTCGTTTTCCTTTATAATTCTGACAATTGCTCCTCTATATGTTGAATCCTCTTTACTTGTTCTGGCTTATAATATTCTGAATGTTTTTGCATATAGTCAATCTTTTCGTGAACCCATTTCTGATACAATTTTTTGATATGGTCTTTTGCAGTTCTAAGCGGCGTCACAATGTCAAACTGTCTGTCCGCATGCCAAAAGAAAAACATGATAATCAAATATGACATACACCCCTCTGAATCTTCTTCCAGAAGGGAATCTGACCGCTCGACAATGATATTCACAGCCTCTTGTCCATACTTCTCAACAATCTTATCGAGCAGTTCTACGATATACTCATTCTGTGCAGGACTTGCCTCTGTATTTTCATTGAACATCTTCATCAAATCCGGTATCTGTCCAAGTCCCAATTTTCCATCATATTTCTCGCAAAAATCAAGAACTGCATAAATATCACTCTCATTTTTGGCTCTGTACAGATTTTGCAAATCTGCTGCATACCCTTCATCTACCATTGCCATCTCCTCCTTCTTACCACCCTTTCAAAGCAGAAATCTTGTATTCTAAAAGTTTCCCTTCATGGTTATCAGGGCGTTTTTTCCATTGATAGGGCGACGTGCCAATGATGCGCCGGAAATTCCGGTTGAATGTTGACGGAGTGATAAATCCGACTTTTTCCGCCACATCTTCCATGCTGATATCGGTTTTGTCAATCAGCTCACACGCTTTTTTGATACGGACAAAGTTCACATACTCGACCGGCGTCATGTTCATCTTCTCCTGAAAGACGCGTCTGAAATGGGTCTCGCTCATATGGCATTCCCGCGCCAAATCCGCAATTTTAAAATTGCCGGAATAATTATTTTCCACATACGCAATTGCATTTTCCAGCTGAAGACTGTTGTTTTTTCCGCATGACTGCCCCATTCCCCTGCCATTAAAGCGCGCAATTTCAAACACAAGCGAACAGGTAATTCCAGACACACAATCCCGATAATACTCCCTTTTGTTCCGCATTTCGTCAAAGACCATGCGAATCAGCGTGACCATCACAGGGTTTTCCTCAGCTTTGATAAAAAAAGCCTTTCTCCCCACCGCATCCATGGTATCCCTGATTTCCTGTGTCGATTTTCCACACTGTTTTAGTATGTCCTCAGGGCTGATATAGATGTATTCCCAGAATGCACTGACATCTGTGTCACTTTTTGTTACATGAAGAAAATTTGCCGGTATACACGAAACCATTTCCGGCCCGAAACGGTACATCTCATCCTCTATGACCAAATCCCCGTCCCCATAGTGACAGTACCCTATTTCCATCAGGTTGTGGAAATGCTGGTTATCAATGTTTTCACCGTAAACCTGTATCCACTTGTCTCCCATCAGCACCAGCGCAGACTCCTCCTGCGGCACCTCATAAAATCGAAACTCCGCAGTCCTCTTTTTCTTCTTAGGCATATTCATCCTCCATGCAGCCAATCTTCTGCTCCGTTTCAGGAACCACAATCAAATCACGCAGTTGCTTAAAAAAGCGTGGAGCCTCTTGTGACCAGTTCATAATCCATACGTGTTTTCCCCTGCACCTCTTTGCCGCCAATATAGTCCAAAAGTGTTTTACAGGTCAGCACACCGAGTGCTTTATCGTCGAATTCAAGTGATGTGATGGCAGGCTTATTGTTTCGCAGCAATGAGCTGTCATAAAAGGATGCAACCTGAATCTGTTGGGGAACCGCAATATCTTTCTTGGCAAGAATCTGGAGCACGGACAGACAAACGACATCATCCATGCAGGCAATGCACTCCGCCTCAGCCTGTATCAGAGCCTCCACTGCACTGCGAATCTTGCCTGCACTGTCACAATCCTCGAAAACAAGTGTCTCGTCCAGCCCTACTTTCCTCCCCTGCTGCGTCTGGGCAAATGCCTCCTGATATCCCCGCATTCTGGTGCGGTTGACGACATAGTTTTTGCTGCCGCCTATCAGCCCGATCTTCTGCATCCCGCTTTCCAGCATGCGGCTTATCAGTTCACGGCATCCGGACTTATGGTCATTGTCAACCTGCAGAATGTTCTTGTCGCCTGATGTTCCCATCAGTACAAACGGGATACGATGTTCCTTTAAAAGATATACATTCCTGTCCTCTATCATGGAACGGCTGAGAATCACGCCGTCCATCTTATTGTTTTGAATCATGCGCTCAAGATTCGCGGAGGAATTTGCGCATGTCGTCACAAGCATGACATCATAATCATGTGCAGACGCCTCCTCACAGATTCCCTGCATACTGTTCTGAAAAAACGGCATATCCGCAAAATTGCAGTCCCCGGGAATCACCAGTGCAATATTGTATGTCTTTTTCTGGGCAAGGCCTTTTGCAATCACATTCGGCTTGTAGTCATTGGCAGCTATGTAAGCCAGAACCCTCTGTCTTGTGTCCTCCCCGATGCGCCCCTTGCCTGATATTGCCCGCGAAACAGTCGTTTTTGAGACATTCAGCGCCTCCGCGACATCGGAAATTGTAATCTTATGGTTTCCCAGACCTTCATTGCGAAATGTTTCCATATCCCATACCTTTATCTGTTTCAGATGGAGTCGATAAATCTCTGGAATGCTTCCCTGCCTGCGTCATCCCGCTTGTAGACGCCCGCGTGTTCAAGCACTTTTCCAAACACGATACCTACTTCTTTCTGAATAATATCCATTACATTGTCCTTGCTGACATTGTCATATGCGGGAAGAAACGCGTCTACCCAGTCCGCATGCTTTTCCAGCACTTCATTCTTGCGGATGTCCTCCTTTGCAAGAATCGCATCGGCAAGCTGCTCGAGCTCCGACTTTAGTCTTGACGGAAGGACTGCAAGCCCCATCACTTCAATCAAACCGATATTTTCTTTCTTGATATGGTGCAGTTCCGCGTGCGGATGATAAACGCCAAGCGGATGTTCCTGTGTTGTAATATTGTTGCGAAGCACCAGATCAAGTTCATATTTGCCGCCGCGTTTTCTGGCAATCGGCGTGATGGTGTTGTGCGGTTCCCCGTCCGTCTCCGCAAAAATAAATGCCGTCTCGTCCGTATAGCCGCGCCATTTTGCAAGAATGACATCGGCAAGCTCAATGATTCTGTTGTAGTCCTCGTGGGAAAGCCTGATAACGGACATCGGCCACTTGACAATGCCGGCACTGATATCCTCAAATCCCTTGACTGCAAACTCCCTTTCAACCGGTGCCTTTGCCATGGCAAAATCGTAGTTACCGCCCTGAAAATGGTCATGGCTCAGAATGGAACCGCCCACAATCGGGAGGTCTGCGTTTGAACCCACGAAGTAATGCGGAAACTGCTCCACAAAATTGAACAGCTTTACAAATGTATCATGCTCAATCTTCATCGGAATATGCTGGCTGTTAAACACAATACAGTGCTCATTGTAATAGACATACGGTGAATACTGGAATCCCCACTTGTTTCCCTGAATTGTGACTGGAATAATCCTGTGGTTTTGTCTCGCGGGATGATTTACACGCCCTGCATACCCCTCATTTTCCATACAGAGCTGGCACTTTGGATATCCGCTCTGTTTTGCATTTTTCGCAGCCGCAATCGCCTTGGGGTCTTTCTCCGGCTTTGACAGATTAATGGTAATGTCCATCTCCCCATACGCTGTCTCCGCTTTCCACTTTCTGTCGCGCGCAATGCGGTAGCGCCTGATATAGTCCGTATTCTGGCTGAACGTATAGTACCAGTCCGTCGCTGCCTTTGCGCCTTTTTCATCATATAACTTTTGAAAGGCAGCGATGACCTCAGACGGGCGCGGAACAAGCAGCCCCATAATCTTTGTATCAAACAGATCCCTGTATACAATGCTGTCATCCGGAAGCATTCCTTTTTCCACGGCGTAGTCCAGCATCTGCTTCAACAGCCCCTCCAAGTCAAACGCTGCCGGATTGTCGATAACGGTCTGGCTCTGCGGCTCCTCATAATCATCCAGTCCGAACAATTCCAGAAGGATATTGATTGTATAGACCTTATCCGTCTCGTTGACCAGCCCTGCAGCAATACCATAGTTTACAAGTTCCGCTATATTTTCCGTAATCATATTCCCATTCTCCCTTTCATGATTTTGCGTTATCTGTCCTAGTACTCCATCCCAGAAATCACTTGTGACAAAGACGCTGTATGTCCTTGCTTACACCGGCTGATAGTCTCTGATAACCTGCAGTGCAGGAAGTGCATTTCCGTCGTAGTCAAACAATGCCTGATTTGCCCACTCGTTCCCGCCTGGTCCTGCCTCCTTGATATATGCAAGCGCCTCGTCCGTTGCCCAGCCGCTGCCCTCCACCGGAAGCCACCCTGCCTCCCAGTAAAAGAATCCTCTGCCTTTCTTTTCCGGAACATTCTCAAGTTTCTCAAAAAATGCCTTCATAAATTCACACTGACCGTCTTTTGTCATGGGGAACGGTACTTTCTCGCAAAGCGCCGGCCTAGTTGCCATTCCCTTGCGGTTCTCCGGTGCAAGTTTTTCATAAGCGGCATAATCCTCTGTCGTGTGCCCCATGGAAACCTCCGCAATTACAAGTTCCTTCCCATAGCGAACCGCTATGTCATTCATATTGTTTGACAGATCCTCGAGTGTGCCATGCCAGAAGGGGTAATAGGATAGTCCGATAATATCAAAGTCCTCACCCTGATTGACATTGATATACTGGTCAAACCATTCGCGATACAGCGCATTGTTTCCGCCGTTGTCAAGGTGTATCATAATCTTTGCCGTCGGGCATGTCTCTTTTACCGCCCTGATGCCCGCGCTGACAAAGCGCGCGATATTGCCGTAGTTGGGTACCTGTCCTTCCGGCCAGAGCAATCCGTTTGAAAGCTCATTGCCTACCTGCACCATGTCAGGAACAGCTCCCTCCTTGATAAAGCCTGTCATCTTTTCCTTCGTAAAATCATATACCGCCTGTTCAAGCTGGTCGACATTGTATCCCTCCCATGCTTTTGGCTTTCTCTGCTTTCCGGGGTCTGCCCAGAAATCGCTGTAATGAAAATCAAGCAAAAATCCGAGTCCCGCAGCTTTCACACGCTTTGCCATGCGCAGCGTCGTTTCATAATCCGTGTTTCCGGCGCCATACGGCTTTCCTTCCGGCGACTTCGGATCATTCCAGAGTCTGAGACGAATGTAGTTGGTATCGTAGCGCTTGAGAATTTCTATCAATTCCCCCTCTTTGCCGTCGTCATAATATTTTGCGCCCAGCTTTTCAATTTCATCCAATGATGAGATGTCCATTCCTTTGATATAATCCAGCATATTTACTCTCCACTTTCTTCCCTTTGGGATATCTTGTCTTTTTGCTCTCTTGCGCAACCGCTTGCGCATCTGTATTCATCATAACAAAGCCATCCGAATAAGTCAATACGTCAGCGGAAATTTCACTTGTTAAAATTAGACTACTTTTTTTGGTACTTTTACACAATTCCCGTCATGCCTGCATAAATGAATGTTCTAGCGCATGTTCCAAAAAAGGGGATGCGCACCACATTGCGTTATCCCCCTCTTTCCGGCAGCACACGAAAAATCGTTATCTGTTCATTTCCGACTGCGGTCCTGTCGACTGGTGATTTTGAATGATTCCGTCAATCTCCTTCAAGTCAGAGGACGGCAGGTCGCCCGGAATTGTGTTCTTGACTGCCGCCGTTGCATTTCCATATTCCATCGCTTTCGTGCAGTCCATGTTGTGGGATAGCAGTCCGTACAGTGCGCCCGATATGTACGCGTCTCCGCTGCCAATGCGGTCTATCACATCAATATTTTCATATGGCTTTTCCTGCACATAACTGTCATGGATTGCATCATAAATGCAGGAACCGAACGAATGAATTTTGGGCGAGTGGACAATGCGCTGTGTCGACGCGACAACACTGATATGATAGTCCTTTGTGAAACTTTTCATCATTTCCTGCACGGTTCCTTCTTTTTTGAACGTAAGTCTCGCCGTTTCCTCCGAGCAGAAAAATACATCTACATATGGAAGTATCTGCTCGATACATTCCTTTGCCTCCTCGCCTGTCCATAGGTTTCCCCTGAAGTTCACGTCGAAGGATATCAGCGTACCGCTCTCCTTAAACCGTTTCATCATCTCAATGGCAGTTTCCCTTGTCTTCTGTCCCAGCGCAAGCGTGATGCCTGTCGTGTGGAAACAGCGTGTCGAGGTGAACATCTCCTCCGGAAAATCCTCTATTGATATCTGGGTAAACGCTGTGTTTTTCCTGTCATACACCACATTTGGTTTTCTTGGATGTGCCCCGTATTCATAATAGTATATGCCAAGCCGCGAATCCTTTGTCTTGTCATATACCAGATAATCATCACTGACGCCGCAGAAACGCACTCTGTTTTGTATGTATCTTCCCAAGTCATTTGCCGGAACCCTTGATATAATCCCTGTGCGCAGCCCCAGAAGTGATGTGCCTGATACAACGTTGAGTTCCGCACCTCCTGCCTGCTTCTGAAATGCGTCCCCTCTGGTAAGGCGCTCATTTACAGGCGGTGAAAGACGCAGCAAAATCTCTCCAAGCGCCAGCAAGTCAAATCCTCTCCGCTTCATTGTTCCTTTGTTTGTATCCATATGCATAACTCCTCAAAAGTAAATGATAATGTTTTTTGTTCTCCTGTATATCCTATCTGGCTGTAAGCCCTTACATTATGTATTGTACCACACAGGCCTGAAAATATCCACTTTTTTAGACATTTATTTTCAATTCACACCCACGCCAGTTCTTATCGGCATACAAGCTATTGAGGGGCGAATGATAACAGATTTTGTACACAAAATGCTAAAAGGCGAGCATTTTGGCGCATGTTTCCCACTACTTTGGTGGACGTCTGAACAGCAACAACAGTCCAGCCTTCGTTTTCCGATTACAAACATCATGCCATGCAAAGCCGCTCCGCCGTGGCTTAATGTATCTCTGCCACCTCGCTGTTTCACGGAATTTGTCCCGCAAATCTATTTCTCCTGCTGCCTATTGTCGTGTTCACAAATTTATCACACTTAGATAACATTTGAAACACAATTTCAGCTTATATTATAAGCATAACAACAAAACAAAACAATTTTAAAATAAAATTACATGTTTTTTGAAAGGAGATCATTACTATGTACGAAAATAATGAAAACTATTCACAGCAGCCTGAGTCACAGGGAAGTTCAAGCCATGTCTATCAGGAGTACTATTATTCTTCCGGAACACCAAACGGAAATTACGGACAGACCATAGATGCAGCTCCCATCAAAAAGGCAAAAAAGACAGGGGCTTTCGGAAAAAAAGTAGTTTCCGTGGCATGTCTTGGTCTGGCATTCGGTGTGTCAGCCGGAGCGGCTTTCAGTATTCCGGCGACCTTTGCCGCAAAAGACTTGCGCGCTGCAAAGCTTGAAGTGCAGCAGATGCAGGATTCCCTCAATGCGTCAAACAAGACGCCGCTCTCAACGACGGGTAATTCCCTTACCGCTTCCAATGCCGTTCTCAATTCCAGCAATTCGGCAACGGTTGCCGCAATTGTTGACAACTGCCTGCCAAGCGTTGTTTCCATTACCAACAAAGGTGTGACAGAAGTGCGGACGATGTTTGGAACTTACCAGCAGGACGCGGAGAGCAGCGGCTCCGGCATCATTATCGGCGAAAACGATAAAGAACTTTTAATCGTGACAAATTACCATGTTGTCTCCGGAAGCAACGAGTTAAGCGTGGTGTTCAGCTATGACGAGGACAGCGACAGCCCATCTCTGGTTAGTGCCAAAATCAAAGGATATGTCGCGGACAAGGATCTTGCCGTAATCTCCGTTTCCCTCGATGAGATTACTGACGAAATGCGCTCCAAGATAAAGGTTGCCACAATCGGCGATTCCTCAAATCTGACTCTTGGCCAGGAAGTTGTCGCCATCGGAAATGCGCTGGGTTATGGCCAGTCCGTTACCACCGGCATCATCAGTGCCCTTGGACGCAACGTCACAGTTTCCGACGACAACGGCGGCGAAATCACAAACAAGCTGATTCAGACAGACGCTGCCATCAACCCGGGCAACTCGGGCGGCGCGCTTTTAAACATGAACGGGGAACTAATCGGTATTAACTCAGTGAAGGTTTCCTCCAGTTCCGTGGAAGGTATGGGTTATGCAATCCCAATATCCGATGTGCAGTCTATTATCGAGGAGCTTATGTTGAAAGAAACAAGAGATGTTGTAGCGGAAGAATTCCGCGGTTATCTCGGCATCAATCCAATTGATGTGACAAACGAGATTTATGAAACTTACGGAATGCCTGTCGGCATTTACATCAACAATGTATACGACAATTCCCCTGCTGCCAACGCAGGTCTTGTCAAGGGAAACATTATCACAAAATTTGACGGTCAGACAGTAAAAAACAGGACGGAGCTCACTTCGCTGCTCACTTACTACAAAGCCGGTGAAACCGTTGACGTCATCGCCATGGTGCAGAGTTCTGAAGGATATGTTGAAAAGACCTTCCAAGTTACACTCGCCACGAACGAAGTGTTCGGAGATGACGCCGAAACGGAAGAAGCACAGCAGAAACGGCAGCCTGACAACAATAACGACGGTTACTACAACCCGTTTAACTACTTCTGGTCCATTCCTTAACTATCAAATCGAGTAGAGAAGATTTATCTTTATCTTCTCCCTACTCGCCGCGCGGGGTGCGTGCAGCAACGCTGCTAATTTCCTTACGCACCCCTGCGCATAAAATCAAGCAGGGAGGATTCATCTTCCCTGCTCGTGCGCCGGACGTTCGTCAGCTTGCTGATATATTTCCATTCCGCGTCCGTGTGGATCAAATCAAAAAGTGCAGATGCCCCATCTGCACTTTTTGCATTACAATTCTATTTTTGCCCTTTCAGCCACTGTCGGGATACACAATTGCGAATTAATCGCTTCCGTGCCTTCCACTGCCACGCTCTGTACCGCCAGACCGATTTTTGCCATCTGCCGGACACTCAGATGCTTCATAAATCCAAAGATGACGCCTGACATAAACGCATCCTTTGCACCGTTCCAATTTAGGATTTCGCCATCCATCCCGCTCATCATCAGCTGTTCTTCGTCACACGCATAATATACTCCTTTGTTTTCCATATCAATAAAGACATTCTTCACGCCGCTTTCCAGAATAATATCCGCCACGCGCTCCAGCGATTCCTTGTCCGTAATATGTATCCCGCCGCTGAGCACCTCCGCCTCCGCCTTGCTGGCTACAACTGCCGTAAGCTTGTCCAGTACCGGAAGCAGTCTTTCTGCCTTTTTTGTTGACACGGAGGACGCGAAAACAGGCGCCTTGCAATTTTCGCAGATATGTTCGATTGTCTGTGCCGGAATATTGGTGTCGAGTACTACCAGCCGTGCCCTGTTGAGCTGTTCCATCTTGGATGCGATATATTTTGCAGTCAGATTTTCATATATACTGGTATCGGATACCGCAAGTTTCATACTTCCTTTTTCGTCCGTTATATACAGGTATGTTGCGGTATCTGCCTTGGCAGTCTTTAAGGAGTCTGTAATGTCAATCCCCAAGTCCTCGCAGCTCTCAATAATTCTGCGCGCATTCGTGTCACTGCCGATTGCGGTAATCAGCTTCACGTCAATGCCGAGTAGTCTAAGATTATGCGCAATATTTCTTCCGACACCGCCAAGAGACCGAATCATCCTGCCGGAATTGGAATCCTCCTCAACCAGCACATCCTCCGGTATTCCGCCAATATCAATATTGGCACCCCCAACGACAGTGCAGTAGCTTGGTCCGTTTGTTACGTATCCCTTTCCGAGGATATACCCTTTTTTCATCAAATTAGAGATATGGACTGCTGCTGAAGAACGGGCTATCCCTGCCTTTGCTGCGAGCTCCTCCTGCGAGATCATCGGGTTCTCCGTTATCCACTGAAATATCTGTGCCTCTCTGTTTGTCATCTTAAACTCCTTTTCCTATCTTCTAATATCTATAAGAAATACCATTATCTGCTATTTTTTTAATCATAACACCCTAAAAAAACACTGTCAATGAATATTATGTAACGCGCGCGACAAAATGTAACAGTTCAGCCTTCGGCTTCCTGTTACAGGCATCAAGCCATGCAAAACCACTTCGTGGTGTCAAAGCCACGTACCGTGGCTTGTAAAAATCCGTTTTTGCAGGCATAAGTTTCAGTATACAATCCGCCTGCGATTTGTTATACTTATACTATATACCAAATGTACTCTGTCGGATGTGTGCCACGGTTTCCGGAAAATTTATGTCAAGCGGTCAGTGTATTATATTACAGAATATGGCGAAAATATCACGTAAACCAAGACTTCTACAGCAGGAAAGAAAAGAGAATTCATTTTCAGGAGGATTTCAGATATGAGCAAAAAAAAGGTTGTTGTCGCGCTGGGACATGACGCGCTGGGTTCCACAATCCTAAAGCAGCTTGACGCTGTCAGGAAAACCGCAAAGGCGCTTGCAGACTTAGTGGAGGCGGATTACCAGCTGACAATCACACACAGTAACGGGCATCAGGTGAGCATGATTCATAAGGCAATGACAGAGCTGCGCCGCATATACACCGACTATACGCCTGCCCCGATGTGCGTGTGTTCTGCAATGAGTCAGGGGTATGTGGGATATGATATTCAGAATTCCCTCAAATCCGAACTTTTAAGCCGCGGCATCTCCAAGCCGGTCAGCACGATTCTGACGCAGGTGACTGTCGACCCGTATGACGAGGCATTTTATGACCCCCAAAAGGCAATTGGCAGATATATGTCGAAAGAGGACGCCGATATCGAAATTAATAAGGGCAACTATGTAACACAGCAAAAAGACGGCTACCGCAGAGTCGTTGCGGCGCCCCAGCCTATTGACATTGTCGAAATCGAGGCAATCAAGACGCTCTCTGACGCCGACCAGATTGTCATTGCCTGCGGCGGCGGCGGTATTCCTGTCATCGAACAGCAGCATGTGTTAAAAGGCGCATCCGCCGTAATCGAAAAGGACAGCATCGCGGGCAAGCTTGCATCCGACCTCAAGGCGGACGAGCTTTTGATTTTGACAAGTGTCGATTATGTGTATCTTGACTACGGAAAAGACAGCGCGCAGCCGCTGAAAACCATGACCGTGGCAGACGCCAAAAAGTATATTGCAGATGGGCAGTTCGGGGAGACAGATATGCTTCCTAAAATTATGGCTGCAATTTCTTATCTTGAAGCCGTTCCGTCAGGCAGGGTCGTCATCACTTCCCTCACCAAAACGGCAGACGCCGTCAACGATAAAGCAGGAACGGTTATTACCGCTTAAAAATTGGCAGGTCAACGGCTATCCGATTTTGTTGCTGGCATACTTCGCCTTTCATCACGACTTTATAGAAACTGCTTCCTTGAACATAAAGAGAGCCGACAAACTGTGATTCCCCAAAAGTCTGCCGGCTCTGCGTCTGACGCTGTAATGACTTAACTGTCTTGAACTTATTCAATCAAAAAATCTATAATCATTTTCTTTTCTTCAACCGTTAATTCGTTTATGCGACCTCTATCTTTTAGAAAAATTGTGCAATTATTATTTTATTCCATATGTTTCAAGTGTTTTCGGCGTGTTGAACAATTTTACAGATGCGTCCAGCATCTCCCCTATGTAGTCGCCGTCACCCATTGTCGAAAAGAAAAGAATATCCTCCCGATGAAAACCGTTTTGCTGAAAGATTTCGTCGGGAATTTGTTTGATGCTTTTGTCCAATATCAACAGCAGCGTTTTCGCAAACTCCCATTTTTCATCAGACGGATTGCAGAAATCAATCTCTTTGCAGTGATCCACAATATCCACAAGAGGCTGGTACAGAAACGCGGGGTTCAGTCCGTTTTCCCAATTGTAATATTCCCGAATATTTTTGGTGTAGTCCCATGTCAAATAGCATCCGTAAAAATCATCCGTCGTTATAAAGCCAATTGCGCAGGCGTTTTTTCCCGTTGCAGCATGTAATATTTTATCAATTTCATTTGGCAATTCTTTGGTACAAAGCTCACCAAAGGATTCAAATTTTGTGATGTCCATTTACTATCGCGCTCCTTTCTTTCAGTTCTGTAATATAGACATTTGCGAAACTCTGAAACCATTGAATATACTGGTTTCTTTGCTCTGGGTACGTTTCTTACTCGGTTGGATCACTATAGATACTGTAATCTGACATCATGCCATTATTATATAGTGTTCGCCACCGATTGTGTGACAAGTTCCATTCATTGTTTACATTACTCTTATTAGAGAATACATCTTCATATCGATAACTTTACCATTTTTTACAGCATTGCTCCTCAATGTTCCCTCAAACTGGAATCCCGCTTTTTCAAGCACTCTACAAGACGCTGCATTGTATGCAAATGGCTCTGCGTAAAT
>CAJTTO010000051.1 GCA_910579275.1 uncultured Lachnospiraceae bacterium | reverse complement strand
GACAGACAGACAGACAGACAGACAGACAGACAGACAGACAGACAGACAGACGTTAATTAAACTTTTGCAGTATGTGTTTGGTTATGTTATGCTTCCACTTAATGAGATTGCCGATCTATTTCGTGGAAAATACATTACGAAAAGTAGCACCAAAGTAGGTAATGTGCCTGTAATCCTTGGTGGTCAGGAGCCGGCTTATTATATTGATAAATCTAACCATGAGGGTGAGATTGTTTTTGTGACAAGAAGCGGGGCATCTGCGGGATTTGTGTCTTACTGGAATGAACCTATATTTGTAACAGATGGCTTTGGATATGAAGCAAAATCAGAACTGATCATTACAAAGTATCTGTACTATATCCTTAAAAATATAGAAGGTACATTGAATACAATGAAACGTGGCGCAGGAGTTCCACATCTGAGTGGAGAAGCACTTGCAAAAATTATGTTACCGATTCCACAACTTGCAGAACAAAAAAGAATTGTCGCAATCCTTGACCGATTTGACGCTTTATGTAATGACCTTTTCAGCGGACTTCCGGCAGAAATTGAAGCAAGGAAAATACAATATGAATATTATAGAGATAAATTATTATCTTTTGAGGAAGTGAAGTTATTATGATGAACGTACAGGATATAACAAAGAAACAACATTATATTCCACAAGTATACTTGAGAGGTTTTTCACCAGAGTATAATGATAAGAGTCATGAGATGCCTCATTCAAGATATACGATATATTGCTATGATTTAACTAAAACCACACAATTATACAAACCTGTTCCAATTAAATCTGTATGTTATAAAAATTATTTGTATGAGGTAACAGGAGATGATGGGGAGATTGTGCTACCGAATCATTTAGAAAAGTGTTTTTCTGTATTGGAGAGAATGTTTAGCATATACAGGCACAAATTGGAAACAAAGACATTTATAACTGAAAACTATACAACGAATTTTTTTCTGACACAGGAGGAGAGAATATTTTGGGTAACATATATTCTTATTCAAACTTTGAGAATGCCACAGGTACTTGAAATTGCGAAACAGGTTAGTTTGGAAACATTAGAGGAAGAACTTACTAATGAACAAGCGCAAAACATAGCGAGATTATGCTGCTTACCTTTTTTCGGCGAAATAGTAGAGGGGAATAAGGAAACAATGTTAATTAATTCTCTGTTTGAGCCATTGAAAAGTATGGCTTTTGGAATTGGGGTAGATATACAAAAAAGAATAATTACATCTGACAAACCTGCATTTGTTTACACTAAAGAGTTTCCCTGTAAAGAATATGAAAGAATAATTTTTCCCATTTCATCACAGATATGTTTATTTATGTTTGGTAATGAAGAGAAGAGAATGCAACGAAAAAATTTCCTCTTTCCAATAGATGAAGAGCATCGAGAAGAGATAATAAAATCAATGTCAGCTTCAGCTTTTGAAAAAGTTTATGCAAATCATGTTCTTGATAAGAAGGAAAGAAGATATATAAAAGAAATTATGAACGATAGAAAAGCAGTTAGATAGACGTGCTGTATTTTGGTTTCATAATAAAGGAAGATGAGAGCACAGTTGTTGTGCTGGACACAAAGCATTTTACACTTATCAAGATAAGGCATTACTTGTAAAAAAATTTTTATTTGGTATGGAACTAGGTATGGATATTTAAAGGAGTTGAGCGAATGAGTACATTTAATATGGTTGCTTCCATGGATGAGAGTACAGTAGTATCTGAATATATACCGGAGAGCAAGCGCTCTGACAGCTATCAGAGCGAAGCAGATTTGGAAAAAGAATTTATCCGTATGCTTTCAGAACAGGGATATGAATATCTGCAAATTCATACAGAGGCGGGGCTGATTGAGAATCTGCGCAAGAAGATAGAACAGCTTAATTCCTACAATTTTACAGATACAGAGTGGGAGCGTTTTTTTCATAAATACATAGCCAATGCCAATGAAGGAATTGTAGAAAAGACACGCACTATTCAGGAAGATGCAGTAAAGAATATGGAGCGTGATGATGGAAGTACGAAGAACATCACGCTTATAGACAAGAACAATATCCACAACAATCGTTTGCAGGTGATTAATCAATATGAAGCGTCAGAGAAAGATAATGCCTATCCTGCGGATGGGCAGGCAATGTTTAATAATCGGTACGATGTAACAATTCTTGTAAATGGATTTCCACTTATTCATGTGGAACTGAAGCGTAGGGGTGTTGCAATTCGGGAAGCGTTCAATCAGATTAACCGCTATCAGCGTGAAAGTTTTTGGGCAGGAAGCGGACTATATGAATATGTGCAGATATTTGTTATTTCAAACGGAACACATACAAAGTATTATTCCAATACTACTCGTTCTGCCCATATTAAAGAGCAGGAAAAGGGTACAAATAAAGGTAAAAAAACCAGCAACAGTTTTGAGTTCACTTCTTTTTGGGCAGATGCAAACAATAAGATTATCTCTGATCTTGTAGATTTTACAAAAACCTTTCTGTCAAAACATACCATTTTAAATGTATTGGCAAAATATTGTGTATTTACTTCGGAAGAATTACTGCTTGTTATGCGTCCATATCAGATTGCTGCTACAGAGAAAATATTGAATCGTATTGTAATTGCGACGAATTATAAGAAATTGGGAACGATGGAAGCAGGCGGCTATATTTGGCATACAACCGGAAGTGGTAAAACTTTAACGTCATTTAAGACTGCACAGTTGGCAAGTCAGCTTGACTTTGTGGACAAAGTGCTTTTTGTTGTTGACCGCAAAGACCTTGATTATCAGACTATGAAAGAATATGACCGTTTTCAAAAAGGCGCTGCCAACAGTAATACATCAACAGCTATTTTGAAGGAACAGTTAGAGAATGATAATGCCAAAATTATCATTACCACAATTCAAAAGCTGGACAATTTTATCAGAAGATATAAATGTCATGAGGTATTCAACAGACATATTGTGTTAGTATTTGATGAATGCCATCGTTCACAGTTTGGAGATATGCATATTGCCATTACCAAGAATTTTAAGAATTATCAGATTTTTGGTTTCACAGGAACGCCGATTTTTGCAGATAATGCCGGAAGTGGAAAAAACGCTGATTTACGCACGACACCACAGGCATTTGGCGATAAACTTCATACATATACGATTGTAGATGCAATCAATGATGAAAATGTACTGCCGTTCCGTATTGATTATATTAAAACGATTAAAGAAAATGAAGCTTCGCATCATTGGGAAGGCGGACGGGACAAGCAGGTATCAGCTATTGACACAGAGAAGGCACTTTTAGAGCCAAAGCGAATTACTGAGATAGTAAAGTATATTTTGGAACATTTTGACCAAAAGACAAAGAGAAATAAGGAAAGCTTTGACTTTTCTAAATTGATGAATGTACAGGAGGTAGCAGGCAGTCAGGCAAAGAATAAGGGCAAGATAGAAGAAATTAAAGAATCTGTCCGTATGAAGGGGTTCAATTCTATCTTTGCGGTTAGTTCCATAGATGCGGCAAAATTGTATTATACAGAATTTAAGAGGCAGATGGATAAACTGTCACAAGCTGCACCAGCAGGACAATCACATAGACTTAGAGTGGCAACGATATATAGTTATGGAGTAAATGAAGCAGAAAACGATGATTTTGTAGAGGACGAAAATTCAGAAAATACAGACGGACTTGATAAAAGTTCCAGAGATTTTCTTGAAATGGCGATTGATGATTATAACAGGATTTTCAAGACAAATTATGATACATCAAGCGATAAGTTTCAAAATTACTATAAAGATGTTTCTCTTAGGATGAAAAACCGAGAAATTGATATTTTGATTGTGGTCAATATGTTTCTTACAGGTTTTGATGCAACCACATTGAATACCCTGTGGGTGGACAAGAACTTGAAATATCATGGATTATTACAGGCATTTTCGAGGACAAATCGTATTCTCAATTCTGTAAAGACTTTTGGGAATATTGTATGTTTTCGTAATTTGGAGGAAGAAACAAATAATGCGATAGCACTTTTTGGGGACAAAGAGGCAGGGAGCGTTGTTTTACTAAAAAATTTTGAGAGCTACTATAATGGATATGATGAGAACGGGAAGCATTTTGACGGTTATGTGGAATTAATAGACAAGTTGAAAACTCTTTTTCCGCTGCCCGCATCGTTTGAAGGGGAGAAGGCGGAGAAAGCGTTTATTATGCTTTACGGAGCAATTCTCAGAATGAAGAATATTCTTTCCACCTTTGATAATTTTGAGGGAATGGAAATTCTTTCTGAACGTGATTTTCAGGATTACCAGAGTGAGTACATTGACCTTTATCAGAAATATAAATCAAAGGGAAATGAAAAGAAAGAAAATATCAATGATAATGTGGTGTTTGAAATTGAGCTTGTAAAACAGGTGGAAATCAATATAGACTATATTCTTATGCTGGTAAAAAAATATCAGCAGGAAGGCAACCAAAATAAAGAGATTGTAGTAATGATTGAAAAGGCAGTTAATTCCAGTATGAATCTGCGCAGTAAAATGGAGCTAATCAGGAATTTTCTTTCAAGAATCAATGCGCAGACCGAAGTGGATGGGGACTGGAAAAAGTTTGTGGACGAGCAGAGAGAAAATGACCTTGTTGTGATTATTGAGGAAGAAAAATTAAAGATGGAAGAAACACATAAATTTATAGACAATTCGTTTCGGGATGGTGTGCTGAAAACAACAGGAACGGATATTGATGCTATTATGCCTGCGGTATCGCGTTTTGGCGGAGGGAACAGGGCGGAGAAGAAGAAAAGGGTTATTGACAGACTGATGGCTTATTATGAGAAGTATGTGGAGCTTGTTAGTATGAGATGAGGATGTGAAGTATTTGCCAAAGTGAAAGTATTATATAGTTATTTTATGAGTGGATGAAAGGATTTAATACGATGGGTTTTGTTGAGAAATCATTTTCACTAGATACAAGAGGAAATATTCTTGGAAATATTTCCATAATGTCGGGCAAGGAGAAAATAACGGATGTTATAAGTAAAAGTTATAAAGATACTACCTGTGATTGGATAGAAGTAATTTCTCATTCTGAGAATGCAAATATTATGGCACCCTATGTACAACTTTATTTTTTACTAAAAGAAGAAGCTGATTTATTAATTAAATACAAGGAAGAAGTGGACAAATTGGTTATAGAAAAGAATACATAGTATATTTAAGATAAAAAGCTATTGTAAGAACTAAAATAACGGGCATTTTGGGAAAGGGGAAATAATGATATATACAGAAAGGAAACTTATAGAAAAAGTCATACAGATGGTAGAAAACTTTGAAGATGAAGTGGTAGAGTTCAAAGAGGCAAAAACCAATTATTCTTTTAAAGACATTGGAAAATATTTTTCTGCACTGGGCAATGAAGCGAATATCAGAGATAGAAAAGAGGCATGGCTTATATTTGGTGTTACCAATAAAAAAGAAATTATTGGAACAGAATACAGAAAAGATGGAAGTCTGCAAAGATTGAAAAAAGAGATCGTAATTGGAACAAATGAACGATTAACATTTATGGAAATATACGAGTTGGAGTTAGAGGGAAAGCGAATAGTTGCTTTTCAGATTCCGCCCGCGCTTCGCGGTATCCCTACCACATGGAATGGTGCTGCTTATGCAAGAGAAGATGAAAGTACTTGTCCGCTGCCGATGGATAAAGTGGATTTAATTCGTAGTCAGGTTGGAGTTGATTGGTCGAAGGAAATTGTAGAGAATGCAGATATGGATGATTTAGATCCAGAAGCAGTGAATTATGCACGTACCTTATTTATTAAAAAGCAAAAAGCTTCAAAGAAGTCTACAGAAATGCTAGAGAAAATGTCTAACATAGAGATATTGAATAAGGCTGGACTATTAATAAAGGGAAAAGTGACAAATACAGCACTTATTCTTTTAGGGAAAGAAGAATCGTTATATTTGTTTGATGGATTTATTCCAAGAATAACGTGGACTTTATATAATGGGGATGGTTCAGCTAAAGCATATGAGCATTTTGATATGCCACTTCTTTTGGCTGTTGATAAAACCTATGCAAAGATTAGGAACGAAAAATATCGTTATATTGCGGGGCAGCAAACATTATTTCCGGATGAGGTTGATCAGTATGATCCCGATGTAGTGAAAGAAATTTTGAACAATTGCATTGCTCATTCTAATTATCAACTACGAGGGAAAATCAATGTGGAAGAATTTGAAGATAGACTGGTATTTATCAATGAAGGTAACTTTATTCCAGAAACAGTAGAGCAGGCGCTTGAAGAAGGATATAAGCCGCCTTATTACAGGAACGGATTTTTATGTCATGCAATGGTTAATCTTTATATGATAGATACAAATGCGATGGGTATACCCATGATGTATCAGATTCAAAGAGATAAATGCTTTCCGCTACCCACATATGATTTAGAGGATATTAATCGTGTAAAAGTTACATTATACGGAAAAATTCTTGACAGAAATTATACACAATTGCTTCATAGTAATGGAGATTTGGATTTGCATACAGTATTTTTGTTGGACAAAGTGCAAAAGAAAGAAGTTATCTCCAAAGAGGAGTACAGTTTGTTGAGAAAAGCAGGACTGGTAGAAGGTAGATATCCTCACATTTTTGTTTCATATAAAGTCGCAAATATGGTAGGTAAACCAGTTGAATATGTGAAAAATAAAGGACTGGACAAAGATGTGTATGAACAGTTGGTAATTAATGCTTTAAAGACAATGACTAACGCTAAAGTTTCTGATATAAAAGCTGTGTTAGAAGGAGCATTACCTGCTATTATGGATGAAAAGCAGCAAACAAAAAAGGTTTCTAATATTCTTCAGGCAATGAAAAGAGAAGGAATAGTAAATGTTGAAGGCACTGGACACAAAGCAAAATGGATGTTGTCTGATAAATGAGAAACTTAACAAGATTTAAACAAGACTAAAACAAGGTTATTAGTCTATGCAAGATAGTTTTCAATTTGAAAGTGTGGGTAAGATTTAGTTGTTTTGATTAGCGTAGCAGTATTTGAGCTAATCTTGGGCTAAGTTGGACTTGTTTTTGGCATTTATATTGGGTATATTCTAGCTAATCTTGGACTAAGTTGGACTTGTCTTGGACTAAACTTGGGCTAAGTTGAGCTAAATCTTAGACTAAGATGGAATTTAACAACGAAAACGATTCGTAATTTTCTATGGATGGAATAAAAAAATGATAACACTGAAAGAGTAAGAGAAACTGGAAACAATAAAGAAGAAATAAATGGTTCAACAGAAAATAGTGAAAAAAATATTTTTGAATGTGGGGGATCTTCTGATAATTTAGAAGATAATAATGACTATTGGACATTGATGCTTTTTTGGTTAATTTTGATGCAAGAACATGAGAACGAGAAACTTTGGAAAAAATTTCGGGAAGATATTAAGCATAATAGCCGTTTTTTCCCAAAAAGTGAATTGTTGGAAAAAGTAGACAATGTTTCTGTGTATGCAATTGTCGAACTATGTACAGGTACAGTTTTATATAGGGCAAGGGAATATAAAAATATTGATTATTTTAAAAATAAAGAAGTGGTTACGATTTACGAAAAATTGAATGAACTTTTTCCTGATATGAAATTACATAGGACAGTATTTCAATGTGTGTAAGATTTAAATCTGTAGGAATATTTTGCTTTTGGATTTTACAGATACAGACGGAAATATATAACATGTGCTATTTGCATTGATCGGGAGAGAAGACATACACGAATTTTCTTACAAGCGGAATTGACATCAACAGACAGGCACAAGAACACTTTGGGCGGTTCATAGAGGGCATGGCTTGATGCCCGATCAAATATCTTGACAAACATACCAACAGTATGATAACATAAATACATACTATTAGTATGTCAAGGGGGTGAGAAAATATGGCAAGGAATAGGCATCCGGAAGAAACGGTTAATTTAATATTAGACGTTGCTTTCCGCTTATTCATGGAAAAGGGGTATGAGCATACTTCCATTCAGGATATTATAAATAATTTAGGCGGTCTTAGCAAAGGTGCCATCTATCATCATTTTAAGTCAAAGGAGGAGATTTTAGTTGCTGTTACAGATAGGATGACTGCTGAATCGAATCAGATGCTTGCAGTCATTCGTGACCGTTCTGACCTTAATGGCAAGGAAAAGTTGAAAACCATTTTCAGGGAATCAATCAGCCGGCCGGTACAGAATGATATTTTTACAGTAGCTCCGGATTTCCATAATAACCCGAAACTTCTTTTCAGTCTTTTGCATGATACCATAGATAACGCAGCGCCAGACTATATTTTGCCGATTATCAGGCAGGGTATTTCAGACGGCTCTATCAAAACGGATTACCCGGAGCAATTGGCAGAACTGATTTTGCTTGCAGCAAATGTCTGGATGAATCCTATGATATTTGACAGTACTGAGGAAGAATCCTACCGCAAGTTTATGGTATTCAGACAGATGCTGCAAGGCTTTGGTCTGGATATTGTGGATAACGAAATATTAGAGAGATTGCAGGAACTGGCATCTATCTATCAAAAGAATAAGCAATAGAAAGCATAATTTGTGTAATTTTTATTGTCATAAATAAATTCTCTGCCCTGTAAAACGGGCAGATATATTTTAAACAAATACATACCGACGTGCGGTACTGGAAAAGGCTTGTGTCAGGAGGAAGCGGCACATCCAAAGAAGCAGAGCTGTTTGCGAATTGGAAAAGGGATTATCAGTGAATATTGCGGAAGAAATACGGAATAAAAATGGAGGTTTATAGAATGAATCAAAAACTGTTTTCAAAGGATTTTACGTTAGTTGTCATCGGTCAGATTATCTCTTTGTTTGGAAATGCAACCATAAGATTTGCATTACCGCTATATTTATTAAATTTGACAGGTTCATCTGCACTTTACGGAACCGTTACAGCGTGTGCCTTTATCCCTGCCATTTTGCTGTCACCTATTGGCGGCATTGTTGCGGACAGGGTTAATAAAAGAAATATTATGGTAATACTGGATTTTTTTACGGCAGCAGTGATCTTAGGTTTTTCTCTGCTTATGGATGAAGTAAATCTTATTCTCCTTTTGACGGTTACATTGAGCCTTTTGTATGGCATTGCGGGTGCATATCAGCCATCCGTGCAGGCTAGTATCCCTGCACTTACCAATCAGGATAATTTTATGGCGGCGAATTCTATCATCAATACAATCAGCTCGTTTGCGTCCTTGATTGGCCCTGTACTTGGCGGCATTTTATACAGTGCATATGGATTAAAGCCTGTATTGTTGGTTTGCATGGTATGCTTTATGCTGTCGGCGGTTATGGAGATTTTTATTAAAATACCGTTCCGGAAACAAACTTCAGGTGGCGGCATATTAAGGACGGCGAGAACCGATTTTGCAGAGAGCATCCGCTTTATCCGAAAGGAGAAGCCTGTTATCGGAAAAGCCGTTCTTGTAATCTGCGGAATTAATTTGTTTCTTGCCGCAATGATAATTGTCGCACTTCCATATCTGGTAACAGAAGTATTAAATTTAGATGCTTCACAGGCGAACAGGCTGTATGGTTTTGCGGAGGGAGCATTGGCGGCAGGCGGGCTGGCAGGCGGGATCGGATCAGGCATTTTTGCAAACAGACTGGCGATTTGTAAATCGGGCAATCTCGTAATCGCTTGTGCGGTATGCGTGTTTCCCATCGGTGCTTCATTGATACTGTTTTCATCTGCAATCGTAAATTATATTGTCATGACCGTATGCTGCTTTGCCATTATGGTATGTTCAACGATTTTTACCGTACAGATGCTGTCCTTTATCCAGACAGAAACCCCGCAAAATTTAATTGGAAAGGTAATTGCTGTCATTCTTACCGTTTCCATGTGCGCGCAGCCATTGGGCAATGCATTTTATGGCGTCCTGTTTGAGCTTTGTAAAGGGTTTGAATATGCTGTTGTTTTATTTTCGGGTATCGTGTCGCTGATGATTGCCATTGGCACAAAAAATATATTTAAAAGATTTTCAGCAGATATTTGACAACTGCGAAAGTCTTTTCTTCATGAATCGCGTGCCGGAAACGCAAGAAGAGTTCACGGCATCCTCGATGCGGGAAGGGGCAAAGCAATCGCATTAAAATAAGCTCGATAAGGGTAAATATGCAACAAATTGACTAAAAAATGCACTAATTTATATAATTTTTTGGATATTTGCCCAAAAACATTGCATTTTTGTCGAAATAGGAATAAAATGAGGTTATTCTTGGAAACAGAAGGGAGAAATGGAATGAATGAAAAAAAAGGTAGCTTAATCAGTTCGATTATGTGCCTATGCGGTGCGGTAGCGCTTGTTGCTGCGGTAGGCATTGGAGGGAACTCGATATTTTCGATTAAGGATATGTCCGAATCGACATACGAGACATATGAGAACGCGGTGGATTTAGGATACAAGACGGAAATAAAATCGCAGGTTCAGAGTACGATTTCGATTATACAGAGTGAGTATGACAAATTTCAGGCAGGTGAGAAGACGGAGGCACAGGCACAGGAGGACGCAAAGGCGGTTATTCGGGAGATGCGGTACCGCGATGACCAGAGCGGCTATTTCTGGATTGACGGTCTGGACTATACGCTCGTGATGCATTCTGTTCTGACGGAGCAGGAAGGCAATAACCGGTATGATCTGACTGACCAGAATGGCATAAAGATTACGCAGGAGGTTGTCAATGTCTGTAAGAGCGCGGATAAGTGCGGGTATAACCAGTTTTATTTTACAAAGTCAGACGGTGTTACCGTTGCGCCGAAGATTGCATATTCAGAGCTGTTTGAGCCGTGGGGATGGGCAGTCTGCACCGGCAATTACATAGATGACATGGAGGCTGAAAAAGCAGAGGTAAAGAAAGCGCTTGGCGACCAGTATAACAGTGTGATCCAAAGGACGCTGATTGTGCTGGTGGCGGCGATTGTGATAGCGCTTGTGGGAGCATTTTTCTTTGGCAAGCGGATTGTGGCACCGCTAAAGAAGATTCAGGGATTTGCGGAGAAGCTGTCCGAGGGAAACCTGTCTACAAATGTGGAGGTAAAACAGCGTAACGAGATTGGCCAGACAGCCGATTCTTTGCGGATTGCACAGGACAACATGCGGGGGCTGCTGCAGGAAATCACGCACGTTTCCAACGGAGTAGGCGACGCGCTCGGAAGCTTTGACACTGCATTTAACAACATGAAAGATTCCATCTCGCAGGTGTCAAGTGCAGTGGATATTATTGCACAGAATGTGACGAAGCAGGCAGCTTCCACAGACGAGGCAAATGACAATGTTGTCTTTATGGCAGACAAGATTAACCAGACGGGAATCGAAGTGTCAAATCTTGACCAGAACGCGGAGGAAATGAACAGAATCAGTGAGCAGTCAATGAAGACACTGCGGGATCTGATTGAGATTAGTAACAGCACGAGGAAAAACATTTCCGCGATGGAGACGCAGACAAAGAACACGCACCAGTCTGTAGAACAAATCCATATGGCTGCGAACCTGATTAACGAGATTTCCGAGCAGACTAGCCTGCTTGCCCTGAATGCGAGCATTGAGGCAGCCCGTGCCGGAGAGGCAGGAAGAGGTTTTGCAGTGGTTGCTGACGAGATTGCGAAGTTGGCAAAACAGTCAGGTGATTCCGTGGAAGAAATCAGCAAGACAGTAGAAGCATTGCAGGGGAATGCGGCAAAATCCGTTGAAGTCATGAAGGACATCAACAAGTCGGTTGACCTTCAGGTGAACTCCCTGACAGACACACAGCATATTATCGAAAAACTGCATGAGGAGTTAAACCACTTCTTTATATCGGTGCACTCGATAGATGATATGACAAAGGATATGGAGAAACAGCGGACAAACGTAACCGATACGATTTCCGTACTGAATGGTCTGGCACAGGACAATGCATCTGTGGCGGAAGAAACGGCGGCAATGTCTTCCGAGCTTGCCAATGTGGTAAATGATTCCGGCACAATTGTAGAGGATTTGGAAGGAAAGGTAGACAGCTTAATCAAAGGCGTAAACAAGTTTACCCTTTAATCAAATAGAAAACGCCCTTTAGATGAGAAATTCTAAAGGGCGTTTTTTGTATCAGAATGTGTCATCGTCACTTGGAAACGGGGCAGCCGTGGTTTCTGCCTGATCGTCCACAGGAACCCATGCACTTCCAAACTGGATATCGCCGAACAGTGCGGCAATACCCGTAATCTGTTTCATACGCAGGATTTCGTCCCGATCCATTCCGAGATGTTTGGAAATCCATGCGTCGGAACGCCCCAGCTCATGCAGCTCGCGGATAATGTTACTCATAAGGTCGACATCATGGGAGCCTCTGGCGCGGTTATGGCGAATCGTGCTCGCCATGCGGTTTGACAAGGGCTTGTCGATGACCGCGACAGGAAGCATGCCGCCCTCGCGCTCATAGATGTCGGGGTAGTCCAGCATAATGCGGTAGCGGTGGAAACCGTCAACGATAATGTAGGTATCTGTAGGGGTTTCATAGTAGCATACGATCGGCATTGTATAGCCGTCCTCCTTGATGCTGTCGTAAAGCAGTTTTAGTTCCGGCGGGGCGACCGCGTTCGGATTATAGGTATTTGGCGCGATTTTCTCCACGGGAACGGATATTACCTGATATACGGGACTTTTATATGTCATAACGTTTCTCCTATATTCTGATATTTTTCTTTTAGCAGTTTGACGTTTTCTCGTTGCTTTTTTGTCAGACCAAATCCCATAAAACGACAAATGTGGTCGTTTTTGAGGATACAGTAACACATACGTTTCCAGCTTGGAATATCCTTGGAGGATTTGATATCGTCCGTGTGGTCGGGCAGCTTGCCCTCAAAGACGATGCGCGAATTCTTCATGACAGTATAATTGGAAACGCCGTTGCGGCGTATGCGATAGCCGTGTTCAATCAACTCGCTGATTGTCTTTTCCTCGAGACCACCGCCGACATTGTGCCAGAATTCGATGGAAGTCTGGAACTTCTTAATATAGTTGTTCCGGATACGGACAGGGAGCGTGTCGAGAAGAAACTTGGTGTAGGACTCCCATGTATGGCCTTCGGGAAGTGTCAGATTGCGGTATCCAAGCGCTTTGGTCTTTCCGTATATGGCACCGAAGTTTGCGCCCCTGACGCGGCCGACAAGCTTTGCCCATATTTCCGGGTCGATGACACGATACAGGTTGAGACTCTCCTTTGCGTAATCGCCGAATGGAGAAGCCACACGCATCTGTTCAAGCTTTAGTCCGGATTTATAATATAAATCATACAGACGGTTGTAATCGTAGGAAAAAATATAATTGGCATGCCAGACATCATAGATTGTCCAGTCGTATATCGGTGAGGCGCACCAGACATTTTTGAACTGATTGCTAATCCAGCAGGTGTTGTCATAGCCGTACTTGCGGTGCAGAATTCCGCTGTAGCGCTGCATGGATTCGTCGGCACGGATGCCGAGCAGGCAGATGGTCTTTTTGTTTCCGTGGGAAATGCGGTACCAGCGTCCGAATTGTTTCGCGAGATCCTCCTGATGCATGCGGTAATGATACGTTGTAATCGGATTGTTTTTCAGATTGATGACATAGGGATGTTCCGGCATGGGGCGTATCCATGCGTCTTCCTTGGTGTCGTCCCATGGATACCAGAACATTTCGTAGTTGCTGAGTGCCGTTCTTGTTGCCATGGGCAGGCACACCCAGTAGGGTTCGACATCGTTTTCAATTCTGGTGAATGTACGCTCGACATATTCTGTCGTCACGCTGTACTGCGCTTCAAAGTCCTGATGGAATACGCCGATTTTCTTTTTGGGATAATATTTTTTTTGAAAGTCCAAGGTCAGGTTGAGCAACAGGCCGCTGTCTTTTCCTCCTGAAAAAGATACAAAGATGTTGTCAAATTCTTTAAAGATGTAATGCAGCCTGTTTTGCAGGGCATCATACACATTTTGTGTCGTATATTTTCGTTTCGTTGTAATCACCTTCCATTCGTCTCCTTAAAATTTACCATATTTTTCCAATTTTCACAAGTATTTGACAAAATATATATGCAATTACGTGCAGGACGTGGCATCAGAATGCATACAGCCGTCATGAAGGGGAAACAACTGCGTTTCCACAAAAGGCAGCAGAGGACGTGTAACAGTTCAGCAGAATTGGAATTGTACTTGACATGTCTGGGTCTGTTGAGTATTCTAATGCTATATCAGTGGAGGAATAAAAGATGTCTGAAAAAAAGCTTTTTGCAAAATATGTGTCCCAGAATATTCTGGGCATGCTGGGGATATCTGTGTATATTCTGGCGGACACGTTTTTTATATCCATGGCAGAGGGGGCGGACGGCATTACGGCGCTCAACTTGGTGCTTCCCGTGTACAGCCTGATTTTTGCCATTGGAGCCATGATGGGAGTCGGTTCGGCAATCCGGTTTAAAATTCTCAGGGCGCGGAATGACAGGAGTGCCGAGACATATTTCTCCAATGCGTTGTTCTGGGCGCTTGTGATCGGTCTGTTTTTTGTCGGAATCGGAATACTTGTGCCGGAGAAAGTGGTGGCGCTTCTCGGCGGCGATGACAGGATTGTCGCAGTCGGAAAAGACTACACGGGTATTTTTATGATGTTTGCGCCGTTTTTTATGTGGAACCACATTTGTAATGCCTTTGTCAGAAATGACGGTGCGCCGGCAACGGCGATGGCGGCGACACTCTGCAGCAGTCTGTTTAATATTGTGTTTGACTATGTACTGATGTTTCCGATGGGAATGGGAATGCGGGGGGCTGCGATGGCGACAGCCCTGTCGCCGGTGCTCGGCGTAGCAATCTGCTGCACACATCTGTTGTCAAAAAAGAGTACGGTGACGTTTCAGTGGGCGCCGCCCTCCTTCGAAAAGCTTCTGGCATCATGCCAGCTTGGCATCTCGGCTTTTGTGGGGGAGATTTCGTCGGGGGTGACCACGGTTGTTTTTAATATGATTATTTTAAAGCTTGCAGGGAATGTCGGAGTGGCGGCATATGGCGTGGTTGCCAACACATCCCTCGTGGCAGCAGCGGTTTTTAACGGCGTTTCACAGGGGGCGCAGCCGATTCTGAGCGATTTTTACGGAAAAGGCGAGCAGGCATCCCTGAAAAAGACGGTGAAACTTGGCGTGGGGACGAGCTTTGTGCTCGCAGCGCTGATTATTGTGGTGATGTACCTATTTGCAGAACCTGTCACGGCAGTATTTAATAAGGAAAGAAACGCTGCGCTTACGGCATACGCGGTGACCGGATTAAAGTTATACTTTATCGGTTTTGCGTTTGCGGGATTTAATATTGTAGGAACCGGAATTTTAAGTGCGGCAGAGTCCGCGAAATGGGCGTTTATCGCGTCCGTATCGAGAGGATTTGTGGCGATTATCCTATGTGCGTTTGCCCTGGCTGCATTGATGGGAATGAACGGGGTATGGCTTGCGTTTCCTGCAGCCGAGCTGATAACTTCAATTTTGGTCGGCGTGGCGTTCACAAAGACATTTGCCAAAAAAGGCTGTTATAAACCGGAAAATAAACGCAGCTAAGAAGATGCGTTTCATTGATAGCTATAAATTACAAGGAGGAGTTCACAATGGTAGAAAAATATGTATTTGGCAGTCCGTTTGAGACAGAGGCGGTCACCGCGGCGTTCAAGAATACGGCGTTTACGGGAACGCTGGCGTGTGGGGAAATATCGCTTGAAAAAGGGTTTTGTTACAGATATCAAATGGATGACACAGATGTCATTTATGGTCTGGGCGAGGCGAACCGCGGCATCAACAAAAGGGGATATCGGTATGTCAGCAACTGTACGGATGACCCGAACCACACGGAGGAAAAGACTTCCCTGTATGGTGCGCACAATTTTATTGTTATCTCCGGCAGGAAATATGTGGGGTTGTTTTTTGACTATCCTGCCAGCGTATGTTTTGATGTTGGATACACAAGGCAGGATGTGCTTACCGTGTGCTGCGAACGGGCGGATTTGTATTTGTATGTAATAACCGGGGAGAGTGCATATGACGTCGTAAAGCAGTTTCGGAAAATTATCGGGAAAAGTTATATTGCCCCGAAATACGCCTTTGGTTATGGGCAGAGCCGCTGGGGTTATAAAACTGCCGAGGACATCGAGACTGTTGTGCGAGGGTACAGGGATAACCATGTGCCGATTGATATGGTGTATCTGGACATTGACTATATGCAGGATTATAAGGATTTCACTGTAAATCCTGAGCGTTTTCCTGATTTTGCGCAGTTTGTCCAGAAGATGAAAGGGGAAAAAATCCACCTGATTCCGATTATAGATGCAGGCGTAAAGATTGAGGATGGGTATGATGTTTACGAGGAAGGTGTGGAGAAAGGCTATTTCTGCAAACGCGAGGACGGGTCGGAATTTGTGGCGGCAGTCTGGCCGGGCTGGACGCATTTTCCGGACATGCTCAATCCGGATGCCAGAGCATGGTTCGGCGGTAAATACGAAAGACTCACAAGCCTTGGAATCGACGGTTTCTGGAACGATATGAATGAACCGGCAATTTTTTACTCCAGAGAAGGCATCAGGGAACTAAATCAGGAAATCGGAAAGTATGTGGAGAAAGTCAACAGTGAAGGCTCCATAAATGACTGTGACCTTGTTCCGGGGGAACTTCGGTCAATCATAGATAATCTTCAGAATAGTCCGGATGACTACAGACGTTTTTACCACAACGTCAATGGCAAAAAAGTCTGCCACAATCTGGTGCATAACCTGTATGGCTTCAATATGACAAGGGCTGCAGGAGAGGCGCTGCAGAAGATTGCGCCGGACAAGAAAATGCTGTTGTTCTCGCGTTCTTCCTATATTGGAATGCATCGTTACGGTGGTATCTGGACAGGGGACAACCAGTCTTGGTGGTCGCATATTCTGCTGAACCTGAAAATGATGCCGTCGCTGAATATGTGCGGATTCCTGTATGCCGGAGCTGATCTCGGCGGATTTGGATCCGACACGACGCGGGATTTGGTGCTGCGCTGGCTTGCGCTCGGCGTGTTTACGCCGCTGATGCGAAACCACACCGCACTTGGGACAAGGGAACAGGAGTGTTACCAGTTTGAACACATTGAAGATTTCCGCCATGTGATTGGCGTGCGTTACAGACTGATACCCTATCTTTACAGTGCATACTGCAAAGCAGTGGAGGAGGATGAGATGTATTTCCGTCCGCTCGGGTTTGATTTCCCCGACGACAGGCGTGCCGTGGAGACGGAGGATCAGCTTTTCCTCGGAAACGAAGCGATGATTGCGCCGGTTTACACGCAGAATGTAAGCGGCAGGACAGTGTATCTGCCGGAGGAGATGAAGCTACTCAAGTTTATGCCGGATGGAAGCATTTATGAGGAAATTCTGGGACAGGGGACACACTATATCGAAGTGGCATTAAACGAAGTGCCCCTGTTTATCCGAAAAGGCAAATGTATTCCTGTGGCGGATGCGGCAGAAAGTGTTGACGCGATTGATATGGGAACAATACAATATATGGGATATGAGAACGCGGTGTATGAGATTGCCGAATAGCGGGCACAATCGTATCGCACATTGTTTTCCTTTTGTGTGGGCGGCAAACTTATTATTATATTGATAAAAAGATATTGACAAATTTTGATTCTATGCTATAATCTTATTATCGAATTGATAATAAGATTATAGCATATGTGGTTTTAAAGGGTGCACATAGGGCATATGCGGAAAAGGAGGTTTTGTATGAGAAATGTATTGGTCGTTGTGGATATGCAGAAAGACTTTATTGATGGGGCGTTAGGTACCAAGGAGGCTGTCGGCATCGTGGACAATGTGGCAGAGACAGTCAAGTCTTTTGACGGGGAAGTGATTTTTACCAGAGATACACATGGAGACGATTACATGGAGACACAGGAGGGCAAAAACCTTCCGGTACCGCACTGCATCAAGGGAACAGACGGCTGGAGACTCGACAAAAAACTGGAGGTACTGCGCACGGATGCCATGAAAATATTTGACAAACCGACTTTCGGTTCAGTGGAGCTTGCAGCGTATCTCAAGGCGGGCGGTGCGCCGGAAAGCATCACACTCATCGGACTTTGTACTGACATCTGTGTCATTTCCAACGCGATGCTTTTCAAGGCGTACATGCCGGAGACAAAAATTCAGGTGATAGAAAGATGCTGCGCCGGTGTCACGCCGGAGAGCCACATCAATGCACTGGAAGCCATGAAAATGTGTCAGATTCAAGTTTTGTAATTGTATTTTACCGTTTGCAACAGTTCCGTTTCATGCAGGAAGGAGTTCATATGATTCAAATTAATAAGAAGGAAGTCGATATCGGTCATTTTCCGGACGGGACGCTATTGCTGAAGGAAAAGCTGACAACCGCGCAAGCCGGCGGCAGGGAAGAAGTGGAAATCAGGTGGAACTATGAAAACAATGAGGAGCTGCTTGCAGTTTATTTTTTGACAAAACATATTCGGGCAGCAGGCTTTGACAATATTGTCCTCAACATGCCGTACATCCCAAACGCACGGCAGGACAGGGTGAAGAACGAGGAGGATGTGTTTACGCTCAAGTATTTTGCGGAGATGATAAACAGCCTTGCGTTCCGTGAGGTGCGGGTGCTCGATGCGCACTCAAATGTAAGTCTCGCCCTGATAGACCGTGTAAAACAGGACACTCCGCAGAAATATATCGAAAAAGTCATACTGGAAATTGAAAAGAATACAGGCAGGAAGCCGTTGATGTTCTATCCGGATGAGGGCGCCGGAAAACGTTACAGCGGCATGATTGCACTGCCGTATTGCTTCGGTATCAAGAAACGTGACTGGAATACAGGAGAAATCAAGGGGCTTTCCGTCGCAGGGGAGATTGGTCTGGTTGAGGGAAGCGACGTGCTGATAGTGGATGATATCTGCTCCTTTGGCGGAACGTTTATCCGGTCGGCAGAAGCGCTTGCGGCGCTCGGGGCGGAAAACATCTATCTGTTTGTGAGCCACTGCGAGGAGGCTGTTTTGAAAGGAAAGCTTTGCGCATGCAGCCACATCAAACAGATTTACACCACAGACAGTATTTTTCGGGAAAGAGGGAACGCAAAAATCAAGGTTTTTGAATTGGAGAATGAGAGATGAAAAATACAAACCCAATGCTGCTGATTGACTTTTACAAGGCAGTGCATTCCGACATGCTGCCTGAAAAAATAGAAAAATCCGTGTCGTATTTTACACCGCGCATGAGCAGGGTCAAAATGTGGGATACTGTAGTGATGTTCGGATTACAGGCATTCATCCGCACCTACCTGATGGATTATTTTACAGGAGAATTCTTCGAAAAAAGTCTTGACGAGGTTGTCGGGGAATACGACAGAGTGCTTGGCGCCGCGCTTGGAAAGAACGCCTACAAGACAGAAAAAATTGTAAAGCTTCACCAACTAGGATATCTTCCAATTGAAATCAAGGCGCTTTTGGAGGGCACGCGTGTTCCGATGCACGTGCCGATGTTTGAAATCAGTAATACACACCCTGATTTTGCATGGCTTCCGCAGGCGCTGGAGTCACTCATCAGCGCGGAGCTGTGGCATCCGATGATCAGCGCGACGGTTGGTGCGACTTACAGGAAAATTGTCAACCAATACTATGGAATTTCGGTGGATGACACGATACCAAGGGAAAAGGCACTCGGTGATTTTTCGTTCAGGGGACAGGAATGTCTGCAGTCGGCGGTAAAATCCAGTGCAGGCTGGTGTCTGTCTTTCCTGAATACCGCGACTGTTCCGGTGATTCCGTTTCTTGAACAGATGTATTGCTGTGACTGTACAAAGGAATCTGTTGCGCTTGGGGCTGTCAGTACCGAGCACTCCGTAATGTGCAGTAATTATGCTGTCGACGGTGACGAGATCACACTGCTGCGCAGGCTGCTTACAGAGATATATCCGGATACTAGTTTTTCCGCCGTGCTGGACTCTTACGATTACTGGAACATCATTGACAATGTGCTGCCGCAGCTGAAAGAAGAGATTCTCTCGCACAACGGATGTATGCTGATGCGCGGTGACAGCGGTGACTGTGTGGAAGTCGTGACAAAAACTGTGTTCAGGCTGTGGGATATTTTTGGCGGAACGGTCAACGCTAAGGGATATAAAGTGCTCGACCCGCATGTGAAGGCAATCTATGGCGACAGTATTACCATACAGCGCTGTGAGGAAATTTATAAGATTTTGATTGAAAACGGTTTTGCGTGCAGCAATGTGGCGCTGGGCGTAGGCAGCTTCAGCATGCAGTGTGTCGAGGAGGAAGATATGCTCAAACCGTTTACAAGGGACACCTTCAGCGCATGTATCAAAGCGACGTACTGCGAGGTGGACGGCAATCCGATTCCTATTTTTAAAAACCCAAAGGACGGCGGTTTCAAGAAAAGCCAGCGCGGAATGTGCCGTGTGTACCGCGATGAAAACGGCATGATTACATTTGCCGACGGCTATACGGGCGAGACGATATCCGGACAGGAGAATATGCTCGAAGTGGTTTTTCGGGACGGGGTATTGGTGAAGGAACAGACGCTTGCGGAAATCAGGAACAGACTTAACGGCGGAAATTTTGGAGGAACGAAATAACATGGAAAACGCATTAAATTTATTTCGGGCGGCTGCAGTGTCCCCGAGAGTCCATATAGGAAATGTTGCAAAAAACTGTCAGGAGATAAAAAAAGAGTACGATAGTCAGGCGGCGCAGGCAGACTTGGTTGTCACGCCGGAACTCTCGCTGACAGGATATACATGCGCAGACTTGTTTAACAACAGAAATCTGTTGGATATGGCATGCAGGGGATTGTACGATTTGACGATGCATACCCAAAAATATGGGGAGGGCGGCGCGGCGCTTGTGGTCGGCGTTCCGCTTGAAAAAGACGGGGAACTGTTTAACTGTGCCGCACTGATGCATAACGGCAGGCTGATAGCAGTTGTGCCCAAAACATACCTTCCTAATTATGGTGAGTTTTATGAGAAAAGATGGTTCAGTGCAGGGGAGCAGGATGCAGAGGCGTTTGAGATTATCTGCGGAATGCAGAAGCTTCAGACAACGTTTGGGAATAATCTCATTATAGAAATCGGCATGGAAAAAAAGGTCTGCGTCGGCATAGAAATCTGTGAGGATGCATGGGCGCCGGTGTCGCCGGGGCGGCTGCTCGCACTCAACGGCGCTGAAGTCATTGTGAACCTGTCCGCGTCAAACGAAGTGATTGGCAAGGCGCAGTACCGCAAAAATATGCTGGGTGCGGCGTCCGCAGGCTGCATCTGCGGATATGTGTACGTGTCCGCAGGAAAATATGAATCGACATCAGACCTTGTATTCAGCGGACATAATCTGATGTATGAAAATGGAAAGCTGATTGGTGAAAACAAGCCGTTTGACAATACTGTGCTTGTGAAGGATTTCAACCTCACGAAAATCAGACATGACAGGATTGCAAACAAGACATATTCTGAGTGTAAAAATAATTTTTGCAGACGCAGTTATGTGCGGCTTGCATGTGAGAAACCGCTTGTGGAGAAGAGTGAAATCCTCACAAAACTGTCCATTACGCCGTTTGTGCCATCCAAAAGCCGCAGGGAGCGCAGCCTTGAAATTTTTCAGATGCAGGTTACCGCACTCGCAAGGCGCATAGAGGCGACGAAAAGCAAATGTATCGTAGTGGGTGTTTCGGGTGGACTTGACTCGACGCTCGCACTTCTGGTATCGGCACAGGCGGTAAAAAATCTGGGGCTTCCTGCCGGAACTGTAACCGGCATCACCATGCCGGGATTTGGAACGACAAGCCGCACAAAGAACAATTCCATGGAGCTTATGGGCTACCTTGGCTGTACGGTGCGGGAAATCAGTATTGTTGATTCTGTAAGGCAGCACTTTAAGGACATTGGGCAGGACGAGTGTGTGCAGGATGTCACTTATGAGAATTGTCAGGCGCGGGAGCGCACCCAGATTTTGATGGATGTGGCAAACAAGGAGGGCGGTTTCGTGGTCGGCACGGGAGACTTGTCAGAGCTTGCGCTGGGGTGGTGCACATACAATGGCGACCACATGAGTATGTATGCCGTCAACACGAGCATTCCGAAGACACTGGTTCGCACCTTGGTTGACGAAATCGGACACTTTATGGATGAAAACGGATTTTCCGGAATGAAAACAGTGATAGAGGATATTATTGATACGCCGGTCAGTCCGGAATTGCTGCCGCCCAATGCAGACGGCACAATCGCACAAAAGACAGAGGAAACCGTTGGCTCTTACATTTTGCATGACTTTTTCCTGTACTATACATTGCGATACGGAATGTCACCGGATGAAGTATTTTGTCTCTGTCAGGAGGCAGTGCGCCGGAACAGTATGTACAAATTCAGCGACGAGGAAATCAGGAAGTGGCAGAACGTTTTTTATACGAAGTTTTTCAGGCAGCAGTTTAAGCGCAACTGTATGCCGGACGGTGTCAAGGTAGGATCCGTATCAGTCAGTCCGAGAGGGGATTTACGGCTTCCGGCAGAGATTGAACCGGAGGAGTTCCTGATATAGGAACGGAATAAAATAGTTGGATGGGGATATTAAATGAGCCAGACAAAAGAAAATCATTTGAATCAAGTTTCGGAGAAACATGCAGACCGGAAATTTTTGGAAGAATATGACATTAACCGATACGACCGTCCGTCCATAGCGGCGGATGTTGCCGTGTTTTCCATTGGAAGAAAAAGGATGGCGGATCCGGATTACCGGAAACTGCCCGCGAAATCGCTCCGGCTGTTGATGATCAGGCGTGCCGGCCAGCCTTTTTGCGGGGAGTGGGCGCTGCCGGGCGGTTTTATGCGCAGAGGGGAGACCGTGCAGGAGACGGCAAGGCGTGAGCTGAAAGAGGAGACAGGGACAGATAAGGCATACCTTGAACTCTGCGATGTGTTTAGCGACATTGGGCGTGACCCCAGAGGATGGATTATTTCACAGTCCTTTCTGGCAGTGCTCAACGAGGACGACCTTGCAAGCGGACATCTTGAGGCGAGCGGTGATGCCGGCGAGGCAAGGTGGTTTGACATTACGGTGGACAAGACGGCAGGAAACAGGCAGGAGCGCGAGAATCAAATTACCTGTGACAATGATTATCAGCTGCGGCTGGAAAGTGACTGTGTATCTGAAGACGAGAGAACGATTTTGCTGCGTGCTGTGATACGCGAACACATTGTATACCGCGACTACCACGAAATTGTCACATACGAAATTGTGGACGCGCAGGGAATTGCGTTTGACCATGCAAAAATTATTCTCAGTGTGTTCAACAGGCTCCGGCAGATGCTCGCGCGTGATGTGCGCATTGCGTTTGACTTTATGCCGGAGTGCTTTACCATGACGGATTTTCAGGAGACCGTTGAACTGATATCAGGTCAGGAACTGATTAAGCCAAATTTTAGAAGAAAGTTTTCCGAATATTTGGTGGAAACAGATAAGATGATACAAAACGGCGGACACAGGCCGGCAAAGGCATATGTCAGGAATCTCGACTGTTTTTATCAATAAAAAGGTACGAAAGTGCCTTTTTTTGTTGCTTGCAAATAAGTATCAATAAAAATTTATCGAAAAACAATAAAAAATTATTGCATTTCAATGAAATTGGTGATACGATAAAAACACAAATTTTCCGGAAAACAATTTGAAAGATGAAAAGGATGGATAAAAATGAAAAGAGAGACTGTAATTGTTTTTACAAAATGCCTGCTGGATATCATGTTTTTTGCAGGCATTATCGTGACCTTGGTGCTTCCGCTGCCGGGGGTGGTGCAGAAAATAACGGATTTTTTTGATTTTCACGACTTTGAGGGACGGTATACGGAAATCATTGTCATCTATTTTGTGCTGGGGATACTGGCATGCCTGATACTTGGCGAGCTGCGCAAAATGTTCCGCACAGTCTTGAAGGAGGACTGCTTTGTCAAGGAAAATGTCGTAAGCCTGCAGCGGATGGGCACATACAGCTTTGTCATCGCTGCGGTCTGTCTGCTGCGGACAGTGCTTTATATGACAATTGCCATGCTTGTGCTGGTATTGGTATTCATCATCGCGGGGTTGTTCAGCAAAGTGCTTGCGTTTGTGTTTGACAGGGCAGTAGCGTATAAACTGGAAAATGACCTGACAATATGAGGGTATGGAAAATAGCAGTGTAAATTATTGAAACAAAAATGAAAGCTTGTTCAGAAAGGCAAGGTTACCATGGCGATAATGATTAATCTGGATGTAATGATGGCAAAGAGAAAGATTGGGCTGACGGAGCTTGCAAAAGACGTGGACATCACGCTTGCGAACCTCTCGATTCTCAAAAACAATAAGGCGAAGGCGGTAAGGCTTTCCACGCTTGACGCAATCTGTAAGGCGCTCCAATGTCAGCCGGGGGACATATTGGAGTATGTGGAGACAGAAGAACAAGAGGATGCGGATAAGTAGAAATATGTATGGATTGGCTTTAAGAAAGGAAGGATTTTTGATGGACAGCAATATGAACGCGGCAGCGCCGCAGAACCAGCAGGTTATGTTTCCCGTACAGCCAGTGAACAATGTGGCGGCACAGGAGGAAAACTTAAGAAAAATGAAAATCAGGCAAAAACGCTTTCAGGCGTTTGGTGTGGGGAGTTTCTTTTATGCACTGTTTTATACATTCTGCCTGTACCACAATGCTTCAGGAATCACCTACCCTTTTTTCGCAGGCGGAACCCTCTTGTTTTTTGGCTTCTTTACCAGAAAGTTAGAGAGCAGCTCCGCAAACGTCAAGAGAGAGAAGACGAAAGATCATTTTCATAAGATATTTTTAACAGTATCAATCGTAGTGGCAGGCGCGCTAAACTGTGCTACAGATTCCGGCATATTGATATTTTTCAATAAAATGCTGATGACGGTTCTTTTGGGGATACTGATGCTGCAATATTGGCATGATCTCACGGGATGGAGCATTGCTGCATACTTCAAAGGCGGCATGAACATGTTTTTTGGCAGCATCTGCAGCATGTTTTCTCCGGCAGGGGACATGGTGGCAGTATGGCGTCTAGGGCATATGGATAAAGGGCAGGGGAGTGACCGCGCAAACCGCATGCGCATTCTGCGGTCTGTGGCAATCGGGTTGTCCATCGCGGTGCCGGTTGCCGCGTTTATCATGCTGCTGCTGGCAAGCGCGGATGCAGTATTTTTCAAGCTGATAAGCGATATGCTGACATTTTCGTTTGATGCCAGTGTGTATGAACGGACAGAAGCCGTCATAAAAATAGCGTGCTGTATGTTGGTTTCCGGTGCGGTCTGCTATGGTTTTTTATCGTATAATGCCGAGCCCGGGACGATCAAAAACAGAAATGACATGGCAGTAAGGGACAAGGCAAATCTCGACACATATATTGCAGTTACTGTGAACGCCGTTATGTGTGCGATATATCTGCTGTTTTCAGGCATACAGATATTTGGGCTTTTTCTTGGAAAAATGGAACTCCCCGCGGGATATACCTATGCGTCCTATGCAAGGCGCGGTTTTTTCGAACTTGTATTTGTCAGTCTGTTCAATATCATGCTTGTGTTGTTCACGCTGGCGTATTTCAAAAATTCTACCATATTAAAAGTAATGCTGACCACAATATGCGGCTGTACGTACATCATGATTTTGTCGAGTGCGTACAGAATGCTGCTGTATATTTCGAGTTACCAGCTTACGTTTCTGCGTTTATTTGTCCTGTGGGCACTGGTTATGACTGCCCTGATTATGTCGGGTGTCCTCATCTATATCCACAATATGGATTTTTCGCTCTTTCGGTTCTGTGTGATTATCCTGACAGTAGGGTGGCTGTCTTTTTCTGCAGCTCATCCTGATTACTGGATTGCATCCTACAACATTCAGGCGGGTGCGGAGGGACAGGTTTATGACAGCTACTATCTGCGGCGGAAGCTTTCCCTCGATGCCGCAGCAGCACTTCCCGAAGACATCTTCAATGATAGGGACAGCAGTTATCATAATAAAGTGGAAAAGTACCGGAGACAGACAGCAGGTCTGCTGGGGCTGCGGAAGTTTAATTTTTCAAGGGCATATGCCGCACATAAGATTGACATTTGACGGGAAAACAGTTAGTATGGTGAAAAGTAATTGATTGCTGCGCAGAAATGGTGTGTGCGATTTTTTGAACATGTACTAGTGTGCTGTCCAGATTATATCTGGCGAAACTCCGCAGGATAAATTTTCAT
>CAJTTO010000050.1 GCA_910579275.1 uncultured Lachnospiraceae bacterium | reverse complement strand
ATGTGAAAGGACGGAATTGTATAGACATGATGAAATTTCGGTTTATAGTGTTCCGGTTTAATGTTTAGACAATGGTTGAGCGAGGTAAAATATATGCCTGATAGAATGGGAGTAAATGATATAGCCTTTCCGCATCTTGGAATTTATCTGAAAGACCTTCCCAAGAGCTTTTCGGTATTTGGCTTTGAGATTGCATTTTACGGACTGATAATCGGCATCGGGGTCATGCTTGGAGTCCTGATGGCAGTGCAGATGGCAAAAAAAGAGGAAATGGACACGGATATTATATGGGATTTTGGCATCTACGCGGTAATTTTTTCCGTCATTGGGGCAAGAATCTACTATGTGGTCTTTTCGTGGGATTTATACAAGGACAATCTTCTCGGCGTCTTGAATCTCAGGCAGGGCGGACTCGCGATATATGGCGCGGTGATTGCGGCGTTTATTACTCTTTTTGTATACAGCAGGATCAAGAAGATATCTCCATATCAGATTGGGGACTGCGGCGTATATGGGCTTGTTCTCGGACAGATTATTGGCAGATGGGGGAATTTCTTTAACAGAGAGGTGTTTGGCGGCTACACGGATTCCGTTTTTGCCATGCGGCTTCCCGTTGACGCAGTGCGTCCGTGGGACATTGCACAGTCGCACATTGACGGCATGACCGCGATGGGCGATGTGAACTATATACAGGTACACCCTACTTTTTTGTATGAAGGAGTCTGGAATCTGGGTGTTCTAGGCGTCATGCTCTTATACCATAAAAGGAAAAAATATAATGGGCAGATGTGTCTGTTTTATCTAGGGGGATACGGTATAGGGCGTTTTGTCATAGAAGGGATTCGGACGGATCGGCTTTTGATTCCCGGAACGCAGGTTGCAGTGTCACAGGTGCTTGGACTGGCAATGTTTGTCTTTGCGGTGGGAATGAATGCATTTGTACGATATCGTTTATCAAAATCATCCAACAGAACAGAGAAAGGGGACAGGGAATTATGACCAAAGAAAAAATTGAGAAATTGATAGCACAGCTTACCTTGCAGGAAAAAATCGGCATGATTCACGGGGATGGCTTTTTTGCGACGAAAGGGGTAGAGCGTCTCGGGATACCTCCTTTCAAGACATCGGACGGTCCAAGAGGTGTTCGGAAGGATTTTGAGAATGCGGCGTGGAAAGACATTGGGCTCAGTTATGATTTTGTGTCCTATCTTCCCTGCAACACGGCTCTTGCGGCAACATGGAACAGGGCGCTTGCGTATTCTGCGGGCAGATTGCTCGGCAAAGAGGCAAGAGGGCGCGGAAAGGATATGATTCTTGCACCGGGAATCAACATTATGCGTACACCGCTGTGTGGAAGAAGCTTTGAGTATATGGGAGAGGACCCTTATCTTGTATCGGAGATGGTTGTTCCGGTTGTACAGGGTATTGAGGAAAATGATGTGTCTGCATGCGTAAAGCATTTTGCCGTCAACAATCAGGAAACAAGGCGGTTGGATGTGGATGTGGAAGTCAGTGAACGCGCCTTGCGTGAAATCTATCTGCCAGGGTTTGAGGCAGCGGTTAAGAAGGGCAAGGCAAAAGGCGTTATGGGGGCTTACAACAAGTTCCGCGGCACGCACTGCTGCCACCATGATTATCTGTTAAATGAGATTCTGCGCAAGGAATGGGGATTTGAAGGAATTACAGTATCCGACTGGGGCGGTGTGCATGATACAAAGGAAGCGCTGCTGAACGGACTTGACATGGAGATGTCCGTAACGGATAATTTTGATGAATACTATATGGCTGACCCGCTCATTCAGATGATTGAGGACGGGGAAGTGGATAAAAAAACTGCATATGCAAAGATAGACGAAAAAGTCCGCCATATATTGCATGTGATGAACAAGCTTCACATGCTTGATGGGGAGCGCAGCGCCGGCGGGTACAATGACTATGAGGACAAGGCAGCATTGAGACAGACAGCAAGGGAATCTGTCGTACTCCTGAAAAATGAAAAGGACATTCTGCCGCTCGACAAAAAGAAGGTAAAAAAGCTTCTGGTTGTGGGAGAGAACGCCAACAGGCAGCATGCACCCGGAGGAGGCAGCGCGGAAATTAAGGCATTGTATGAGATTACGCCGCTTATGGGGCTGCATATGCTCCTCGGCGGAAATACAGAGATTATATATAAGCCCGGGTATTTCAATGAGGATATCGGCAATATCTGGGCAAATACCGGGGACAGCGAGAATGGTCAGGCAGACAGTTTGAATCAGGACGGCGATACGACACAGGCATCACCGGAACCGGATACAAAGGCGAAGTCAGAGGAAAAGATGCAGCGCCAGATGGAAATGAATGAGAAATATCGGAAAGAAGCCCTGAAGGCAGCGCAGGACGCAGATGCCGTTATTTTTGTGGGCGGTCTGACGCATGATTATGATACAGAGGGACAGGACAGGGAGGACATGAAGCTGCCATATGAACAGGACAGGCTGATTTCCGAACTTTTGCAGGTAAGACCGGATACGGTCATAACGCTTGTGGCAGGCTCGCCTGTTGATATGAGTGCATGGCTTGCACATGCCGATACGCTGGTATACAGCTGGTATGCAGGCATGGAGGGAGGAATTGCACTTGCAGAGGTGCTTTTTGGAGATGTCAACCCGTCAGGACATTTGCCTGAAACGTTCCCTTTTAGTGAAAAGGATTGTCCGGCGGCAGCGCTTGGCGAGTTTCCGGGAGGCGATACGGTAAATTATGGGGAAGATATTTTTGTTGGATACAGGTATTACGATACTTATGATGTTGCCACAGCATTTCCGTTTGGATATGGATTGTCATATACGGATTTTGTGATGACAGGTATCCGTGCAGAAGTCCTTGAAGACACAGCAGAGAGCAAAAGCGTGAAGGTGAGCTTTGATGTTTCCAACATTGGAAAACGTTCCGGTTCAGCGGTTGCACAGATTTATGTGGCAGACAAATGTCCAAAGATAAAGAAGGCCGCAAAGGAATTAAAGGCATTTGAGAAGATTTATCTTGAGGCGGGCGAGGCGAGGGAAGTGTCGCTTATCCTTGAGCGCGACGCCTTTACGTATTTTGATGAAGAGTCGCATGGCTTTAAGGCTGACGCAGGCAGTTATATGCTGCTGCTCGCAAAAAATGCGGACGAAATTGTGGACATAACAGAGATAGAGTTCAAGAATTCATAAAGACAGTCCTGTAAGGATTCCCCGTTTTTGGCGAGGTGCATATAATATAGAAATGTACCTTGCTGAAAGGGGGATTTTTTATGATGACTTATAAGGAGTTACGGAAAAAGGAAGTAATATGTATCAAGGACTGCAGAAGACTTGGGCACGTCTGTGACTTGGAGATTGATGAGTGCAAGGGATGCATCTGTAAAATTATTGTGCCGGGCTGCAAAGGGTTCTGGTCAATGATTACGGATGATTCCGTGATTGCCATACCGTATAACTGCATCAGGCAGATTGGCCCGGATTTGATTTTGGTGGATATATAGGGAGAAACAGCTTGTTGCGCCTGATTGACATTCGCAGAAACATAAATTATACTGAATTTGGATGAGATTTGTGCCGGCGCCCTGATTTGCGGGATGCTGGCAGAATGGAGGGGTAGAATGAAATGTCCGTTTTGCAGTCATGAGAATACCAGAGTAATTGATTCAAGACCTGCCGAGGATAACAGCTCCATACGCAGGAGACGTGTGTGTGACGTGTGCAATAAACGTTTCACTACGTATGAAAAAGTGGAGGCGATTCCTCTTATTATTATCAAAAAGGATGATAACAGAGAGGCATATGACCGCTCAAAAATTGAGACAGGCGTATTAAGGGCTTGTCATAAACGTCCTGTCAGCATGGACAGCATCGACGTGCTGGTGGACGAGGTCGAGGCAGACATCCTGAATCGTGAGGAAAAGGAAATCAGCAGCCGTGTTGTCGGGGAGCTTGTCATGAATAAACTGAAAGATTTGGATGCAGTGGCATATGTCAGATTTGCGTCTGTGTACCGTGAGTTCAAAGACATCAATACATTTATGGACGAATTGAAAAAGGTCTTGGATAAGTGATTTGTATAATTGCCTACCATGTATACAATAAAAAACAAGATTGTCTGAAAAATGCCTTGCTTTTTTTATTACTTTTGTATACAATCTAACAGAACCAGAAAGATGGTACACTGAAAGGTAATAGCGACTGTACTTTTTGGGGAAAAATAACAAATGAATAAAAGAAAAGGAGTAAAAGGCATGGCGAAAAGAGGACAAGGATTGGGAAAGGTTCTTTTGGCAAGTATGTTGCTTACACTGACTGTTGCACTGGGCGGATGCTCGGGTGATAAGGAGGATGGAGACTCTGAAAAAGTAAAAGTATCGGATACCGCCGCTGCATCCCATATCACCATAGGCATTCCTCAGGATTTGGATAGTCTGGTGCCAAGCTTGTCACAGGGGGCAGGCACACAGGAAATTCTCTACAATATCTATGAGGGATTGTATAAACCAGACAGCGAGGGAAATCTGATTCCCGCAGTAGCAAGTGATTATACAATGTCGGAGGATGGGCTTTTATACACGTTTACCCTGAGAGACGGAATAAAGTTTCACAACGGAAATCCTGTTACTGTTGCGGATGTGAAGTATTCGATTGACACATGCGCCGGTTTAAACGGGGGAGAACCTGTTATCTCGGCGTTTTCTAATATTGTGCGCGTGGAGACACCTGATGAAAAAACGATTGTTATAACGCTGAAAGAGTCAAGTAGTTCTTTTATGGCAATTCTGTCAACAGTCGAGGCAGCCGTCGTTCCGGCAGATGTGCCGGATCTGCAGACGAATCCCACAGGAACGGGTCCGTATAAATTTGTATCGCGCTCGCTGCAGGAGAATGTGGTACTTGAGCGGTTTGACGGATACTGGGGAGAGCCGGCGCACATCAAGGATGTCACCTTGAAGGTGCTTGCGGATTCGGACTCGATTGTCATGAATCTTGAGGGCGGTGCAGTGGATCTGGTTGCAAGAATTTCCACGGCACAGGCAGCAGAGCTAGGCGATGACTTTGAGGTGCTTGAAGGAACAATGAATCTGGTTCAGGCGATGTACCTCAACAATGCCGCTGCGCCGTTTGACAACGAGAAGGTGCGGCAGGCGCTGTGCTATGCAGTGAACAAGCAGGAGATTCTCGACTTTGTGTCAGAAGGAAAAGGAACCCTTGTCGGCAGCAGTATGTTCCCGGCATTTGGAAAATACTATGTCGAGGAGCTGAACGACCTGTACACAACGGATCTTGAGAAAGCGAAGACACTTCTTAGGGATGCGGGTTATCCGGACGGGTTCAGTTTTACGATGAAGGTACCTTCCAACTATCAGCAGCATGTTGATACGGCACAGGTTGTCGCAGAACAGTTAAAGCAGATTGGTGTAACAGCAAATATTGAGCTTATCGAGTGGGAGACATGGCTGAATGACGTGTATCAGGGACGTGACTTTGAGGCTACACTGGTCGGTGTGGATGCGTCAACCCTGACTGCGGGAGCGATGCTTAGCAGGTTCCGTTCAGACGCGCATAACAATTTTGTCAATTATAACAATCAGGAGTATGATGCTGCTTATGCGGAAGCACTTGCCGCGGAGGCAGTGATGGATGACGACAGGGCAACAGAGGCATACAAGAAATGTGAGACAATTCTTGCCGAGACAGCTGCAAATGTCTATATTCAGGATATGTGTGAGCTGGTCGCGGTCAGAAAGGGGTATACAGGGTATACGTTCTACCCGTTATATATTCAGGATTTCTCAAAATTGGATGTACAGTAAGGAACTGTCGCGACTGGGAACCGATAATGCATAGATTATGTAGAAGGAGACGAGGATATGAAATACATTGGGAAAAAGCTGGCAGCAATGATTATCACGCTTTTGTGTATTTCGTTCCTCGTCTATCTTGCTTTTGACCTGATACCGGGAGATGCCGCACTTGCCGCACTGGGAACGGATGCCACGCCGGAGAGTCTGGCGGCGCTGCGTGAACAGCTCGGTTTAAACAGGCCATTTCTGGAACGGTATCTGGAATGGCTGGTTCGTTTTGTAAGCGGTGATTTTGGGACTTCGTATAAGTATCACCTGCCTGTTGCGGACATGATTTTGTCTAAGCTGCCGATTACTTTTATTATGGCAGTCCTCTCATTTTTTATTATGGCTGCTATATCACTGCCAGTCGGCATTTATACAGCGAAACACAGCGGAAAGCGGATTGACCGCATTGTCATGGCGCTCAACCAGATTGTGATGTCGGTTCCGCATTTTTTTATGGGAATTTTAATCACCTATTTTTTTGGTCTGATTGTAAAGCTGTTCACTCCCGGAGGGTTTGTGTCCTATAATGAGGACTTGCTGGGATTTTTCGCTTATATCATTTTTCCATGTTTTGCAATCGCGCTGCCAAAAATTGCAATGTCGGTTAAGCTGCTTCGGAGCTCCTGTATTGAGGAGTCAAAAAAAGATTATGTGAGAACCGCTTACAGCAAAGGAAACAATACCAACAAGGTTTTATATAGACATGTGCTCCGAAATGCCATGATACCCGTGATTACGCTGTGGGGAATGACGCTTGCAGACATGCTTGTGGGCAGCATTGTCATTGAGCAGGTGTTTAACATACCGGGGATTGGCCGTATTCTGCTGACATCCATATCTTATCGGGACTATCCGGTGGTGGAGGCAGTCATTGTCCTGATTGCCTTTGTGGTGATTGTGACAAATTTTGTAGTTGATGTGGTATATCAGCTGATTGACCCGCGCATCAGTGTATGAAGCAGAAAGATTTTCTATGGTGCAGAGGAACAACGCGAAAGAAAAATGGAGGTTTTGCGTGAAAAGGAAAAAGACATATTCGCCCAATTTCATCATAGGTCTTGTGATATCGGGAACGATGCTGCTGCTGATTCTGATTGGCTTTATCCACACGCCGTATGATATCACGAAGATGGACAGCACTGCGAAACTGGCAGCACCGTCGTTAAAGCATCTGATGGGCTGTGACAATTTTGGACGGGATATTTTTTCCCGTGTGCTCAAAGGTATGGGAAACACATTCGTGATTGCATCGGCTACAGTCCTGATTGGGACAGTCTGCGGTGTGGTTATCGGGTCGTTTACAGGGTACTTTGGCGGCTTGCTGGATGAGGTGCTGATGCGTGTAAATGACGTGGTGTTTGCCTTTCCGAGTATTTTGCTTGCGCTTGTCTTTGTCAGCATCTTTGGCACTGGTAAGTACAATGTAATCGGCGCGCTTGGCATTGCGTTTATACCGAGCTTTGCCCGCATTGTCCGGGGAGAGTTTATCAAATACAGGGAGATGGACTATGTAAAGAGCGCAAGGCTTGCCGGCGTGGGGCAGCTTCGCATTATCTTTGTGCATATTCTGCCCAATGCCATGCCGGTGCTGATGTCCTCCGTCATGATTGGATTTAATAATGCTGTGCTTGCCGAGGCGGGCATGAGCTATCTTGGGATTGGTGTCCAGCCGCCCAATGCGAGCCTTGGGAGCATGCTGTCCGAGTCACAGACATATCTTTTTTCGGCGCCATGGTATGCACTGTTTCCGGGGCTGATGATTATTTTGATGGTGTTGGGATTGTCGCTTTTGGCAGACAAGGGAAAGAAGTGAAGCATGCTTTTCTGAAAAGGGAGTATTCTTAGAGTGGATTACTGAGCGGGAAAATAACGGAAGTGTCACGTTATTTTCCCGCTTTTTATGTGCACGGCATTCATAAATGACTGACGGATGCTCGGTGCATGCGTAGGAAAAGATAAATCCTTATAAAAATTGTTGACGGAAGAAATATTCTGTGGTATTCTAATACTACGATTAACGTAGCAATGATAGACGTAGCAATGACAGTCGTTGCATTGTCTATCGTGGATTTTTGAATAACTTGTTGAAGGGAGGTTTTTTATGAGCAGTATTAGCAGCGACATCATACGCGGATACAATGACACGATGATTCTGTATCTGCTGTGGGATGCGCCCTCATATGGGTATGAGATTTCAAAAAAAATCAAGGGCCTGTCGGATGAAAAGTATGTAATTAAGGAGACGACGCTATACTCCGCTTTTACACGTCTGGAGAAAAACGGGTTTGTCGAGTCCTTTTCCGAGAATGCCACAATCAATGGAAAGCGCAGAACATACTATAGAATTACAGAGCAGGGCAGGCAGTATTATCGCGAGAAATGCGCAGAGTGGTCGTTGACAAAGGAAGTTGTGGAAAAATTTATCAAGCAGGATGGAGGGGTATGAGAGTATGGAAACTATCAGGAATTATCTGGAAACAATGTTTGCAAGGCTTCCCATTACATTTGAGGTGCAGAAGGCAAAAAATGAGCTGTGGCAGATGATGGAGGACAAATATACAGAATTGACGAAAGAGGGAAAGACAGAAAACGAGGCGGTTGGCATCGTGATTTCCGAGTTCGGAAACCTCGACGAGCTTGCAGAGGAGCTTGGCATCAGAAATTTTGTGCTGCAGGAGAACAAGAAGTCGGCTGCTGGCTTTCGGAGTGTCACACTCGCGGAAGTCAAGGAATATCTGCATGACAAGAGGCGCGCTGCCTATACGGTGGCACTTGGCGTATTGCTGTGCATTATTAGCTGCTGCGGCTACATGCTGGATATCAGCTGGAACTGGCGTGGTAGCGTCTACGCCACATGTTTTATGTTTTTGATGATTGCGGCAGCAGTCGGGCTGTTTTTATTTTCAGGATTTAGTATGGGAAAATGGAAATTCTTAAAAGAAAAGGGATGCAGTGTGGATTTTGCAACGGCAGAATATGTCCATAATCAGCGGGAAAATTTTCGCGTGACATATGCGATGATGATTACGATTGGTGTTATTCTGTGCATTTTGAGTGTGCTGTCAATGTTAATCGTCTCCAGTCTGTTTTCATGGAGAAGCGGTCTGGGCACAGTCTCAATGTTCGTGTTTATCGGAATTGGTGTCTTTCTGTTTGTGGCTGCGGGAAATGTGAGTGCGGGATTTACAACGATTCTTTCCTTAAATAAAGGCGGTACGATGGGAGGAAGCTTTGTGCCGTCACAGAAACAGGTAAGCTATAAAAACGACATAATATCGCAGATGATGTCTGTATACTGGCCGACCGTGACCTGCATTTATCTGTGTTGGAGCTTTTTGAGCTTTGACTGGCATATCACATGGATTGTGTGGGTGATTGCCGCAGTGGTACAACAGCTGATTCGTGCAATTTGGTAGTTTTTTAGTCAGAGTTGATGTGAAGAAGAACATTTCACCATCCTAAACGGAGCGTGAAATGTATGGAGGTTAAATATGAAGAAAAATATATGGATGACTGTACTGACAATATTTACAGTCTGCTGTGTAGTCGGCGGAACGTTTCACTATTATGGTATCTTTGGATTACGGGAGGGATTTCGTCTGGGAGAGGACAGGATGACGAGAGCGAACTCGGATTCGGAATTTCGTGCGATTCGAATAGACGCTGACATGATGGAGCTGTCAATTGAAACAGGAGCGCAATTTTATCTTAGCAGTCAGTACTCAGACACGCTTAAGCTGGAGTATGAGGTAAAAGACGGAACACTTAATATCAAAGAGAGAAATCCCAAAAAGGCATTGTGGGGAGGAAGGAGAAGCGAACAGTGCAGCGTGACACTGACAGTTCCGGAAGGGACAGTAATGGATTTCATGGATATCAAGGTTGCCATGGGAAATATCGACATCGAGGGTATCACATCACCGGATTGTGATGCGCTGACCAACATGGGGAGCTGTACGCTAAATAAATGCAGCTTTGACAAAGCGAGTATTGAAACCAACATGGGCGAGATTACGATAAAAGACACATATCTCGGGACGGCTGAGGTGGACGATGATATGGGGTCGATCAGAATCGAAAACTGCACGTTTCAGGATTTGGAGGTGGACAATTCCATGGGAGATGTCTTAATTGAAGCGAATCAGAATCTTGACGAGTATGAAATCGACTTGAAAGCAGGAATGGGCGAAGTGCGGGTGAATGGTCAGAATGAGGGAACGAAGTACCGTCGGTCAGGTGATGCAGGGAAGATTGAAGCCAACACCAGCATGGGCAGCCTGCGGCTTAATGAAACGGTTCAGCCTTAGGCTGAACTGTTGTTACAATTCACACCCGCGCCGTTTTTATCGGCATAAAAGCGATTGAGGTGTGAATTTTGCACACAAAATACTAAAAGGCAAGCATTTTGGCGCAGGATTCCCACTACTTTGGCGGACGTCTGAACAGTAACGAACTGTTGCCGGAGATTGTAACAGTTCAGCCCAGGACTTCGCACTACGCTGCGAAGTCCGTGAGAAAGCATAGTGGTTGAGATGCGTCAAGCCAACCGCGAAGCGGTTTTTGCATGGCTTGACGCTTAACAGGAAGCCGAAGGCTGAACTGTTGCCGGAGATTCAATTATGGAAAGAATAAAGATGGATTTTTATTGAACATTGTGGTAAAATAAGGAACATATTGATATGTCAGCACAACAGGAATTCCAGTGCGAAGGAGACAGATGGACAATATATTGTTAAGAGTGGAGAATCTAAATATTGCATTCCATGACCATGATGCACCAGAGCGCGTTGTGAATCATTTGGATATACAGTTGGAACGAGGGGGAATCCTTGGAATCGTCGGGGAGTCCGGATCGGGAAAATCCATGACGGCGATGGCGGTTGCAGGGCTTTTGCGGCGTCACGACATGACGGCGGAGGGAAAGATTTTATTTGAAGGAAAAGAGCTCCTCCATGCGAATCGTGATACGCTGCGCCGGCTTCAGGGAAATGATATAGGAATCGTGTTTCAGGAGCCTATGACATCGCTGAATCCGGTAAAGCGCATCGGATGGCAGGTGGAGGAAAGCCTTCGCTTACACCGGCCAGAAATGGGAAAAGAAGAGCGCTATGAACACGCGATAAAAGCGCTGGAACAGGTAGAGCTTGCAAATCCACAGCTTGTTTACAAAAAATATCCGCACGAGCTTTCCGGCGGTATGCGGCAGCGCGTGATGATTGCTTCGGCAATCATCTGCGAGCCGAAATTACTGATAGCGGACGAGCCGACAACGGCACTTGATGTGACCATACAGCTGCAGATTGTCAAACTGCTGCAGCGGCTGAACAGGGAAAAGAATATGGCGGTTCTTTTTATCTCACATGACCTTAGTCTGGTAAAGCGCTTGTGCGACAGAATTGTTGTAATGCATGATGGAAGTGTGGTGGAGACCGGAAGGACGGAGGAAATATTCTGCAATCCGAAGGAGGACTATACTAGGGAGCTTATCAAAGCCATACCGAAACTGGAAAAATTAAAGGATATTGGGTGATGAAAAATATTCTGACGGTGAAAAATCTAAATGTATATTATAAGAACAGGGAAAATCCGCTAAAATATTTTCCGGCGAAAGCGGAGAAACGTTTGCAGCATGTATTGAAGGATGTAAGCTTTGAGATCAAAAGAGGAGAGATATTGGGACTTGTCGGTGAGAGCGGCTGCGGTAAGACGTCGCTTGCAAAGGCAATTCTTGGCATGCAGAGACAGTATGAAGGAGAGATTGTGCTTGACTGTCCGAATCCGCAGATGGTATTTCAGGACCCGTACAATTCATTGAATCCCGCGAAAAAAATCGGCTGGATACTTGAGGAACCGCTTCGTATGAAGTCCCAAATGACAAGGGAAGAACGCGTGAAGCGTGTTGACGAAATGCTTGTGCGCGTTGGTCTGGATGCAAAATTAAAAGAACACTATCCCACGGAGCTTTCCGGAGGACAAAGACAGCGTATTGCGATTGCAGCAGCACTTTTGTGCGACACAGAATTCCTGATTGCAGACGAGCCGGTTTCGGCGCTTGATGTAACCATACAGGCGCAGATTGTCAGACTTTTGCTAAGACTGCACAAGGAGCTTGGCATATCCATGCTTTTCATTTCACACGATTTGCGCGTTGTATACCAGATGTGCGACAGGGTACTGATTATGAAAAGCGGGGAAATACTGGAACAGGGAACTGTGGAGGACATCTACAACAACCCAAAAACAGACTACACGAAACTATTGCTTGAGGCCGCAGATATTTAGCACATGAAACGGAGGGTTAAGTTTGATGTTTCGACGTTTTTATCCGAAGGAATACTTGGAATCGACGTACCTGATTGATTTTGAAAAGATGTACAGACAGGGCTACAGAGCCATTATATTTGATATTGACAACACGCTTGTTCCGCACGGATTTCCGGCAGACGAGCGTGCGATTGCGTTGTTTCGGCGATTGAAAAAGATTGGTTACAAAACCACAATGCTTTCCAATAACAAGGAGCCGCGCGTAAAAATGTTCTGCGATGCTGTCGGCGAGCCATATATTTATAAGGCGGGAAAACCTAATCCCCAAAATTATCGGGCGGCAATGGAAAAAATGGGGACAGACGAGAAAAACACTTTATTTGTAGGCGACCAGATTTTTACGGATGTGTGGGGGGCGAACAAGGCGGGTATTTACGCGATTCTTGTTAAACCCATTCACCCGAAGGAAGAAATACAGATTGTGCTGAAGCGGTATCTGGAAAAGATCGTCTTGTCCTGTTATTTTAGGGAAACAAGAAAATGCAGGAGGAAAAGCTGATGGAAATAAACGGAAAAACAAGAACGTGCGGGCTGCTTGGAAATCCTGTCGAACATACCCAGTCTCCAGTGATACACAATACACTTGCGCAGGAGATGGGGATAAATATGACATATGTGCCATTTTTTGTGGATAACGGCCAGCTGGAAACGGCAGTGAAAGGTGCGTTCGGACTCAATTTATTGGGTATGAATGTCACAGTGCCCTACAAAAAGGACGTGATTGCATATCTGGATGATATTGATGGTCTTGCAAAAAAAATCGGGGCTGTCAATACGCTGGTTCGCACGGATAATGGCTATAAGGGGTACAATACGGATATTACAGGGCTTTTGCGGGCAATGAAAAGTGACGGCGTGTCGATAAAGGATGAGGAAATCATCATACTTGGCGCAGGCGGTGTGGGACGTGCCGTTACATACATGTGTGCTGCGAATGGGGCACACAGGATATACCTTTTGAATCGGGATGACGTAAAAGCTGAGGCTGTGGCCGCAGAGGTAAACAGGGAGCTTAGGACAGAATCCGTGACGCCGATGGCGCTCTCTGATTACAAGAAGATATTGACAGGACTGGAAAATAGATATGTCGTAATACAGTGCACAAGCGTTGGACTTGCACCGGATACAGACAAGGTGGTTATTGCGGACAGTGACTTTTATCACTATATAAAATATGGATATGACCTGATTTACGCTCCTTGGGAAACAAAATTTATGAAACTTGTGCGGGCGAACGGCGGTTTGGCGTACAATGGCTTAAAAATGCTTTTATATCAGGGAATTGATGCGTTTGAACTGTGGAATGACTGTAAGGTGTCAGATAAAGATGCAGACAAGGTTTATGATAAACTATGCGGGAAGCTTAGGGCGGAAAGCAAAGGCGGGGATTGAAGGATGGATAATATTATATTGACAGGCTATATGGGATGCGGAAAGACGACCATCGGAAAAAACATTGCAAAGCGTCTGGGATATACCTTTGTTGATACGGACGAGATGATTGTGGAACAGCAGCAGAGGAGCATCAATGAAATATTTGCCGCTGAAGGTGAGGCGGCGTTTCGGGAGATGGAGACCGCACTGTTAAAGCAGCTAACAGACACGAAAAGGAATCATCTGGTGATTTCGACAGGGGGCGGAATGCCGGTGAGGGAAGAGAACAGGCAGCTTTTATCTGCACTCGGAAAGGTAGTGTACCTCAAAGCAAGTCCGAAAACGATTTTTGACAGGGTCAAAGACGATACTACACGACCGCTTTTGCAGTGTGAAAATCCCATGCAGCGGATTGGGGAAATGCTTGCTGTCAGGGAACCTGTTTATGAGGCGGGCGCCTCTGTTGTCGTGGATGTGAATGGGCTTAGGCAGTCCGAGGCAGCGGGTGAAATCATAGACAGATGTAAAATGCTATAAGAAAATCGGAAAGGAAAAGTTTGAATATGAAGCTTTTGGTGATAAACGGTCCCAATTTGAATTTTCTTGGAATTAGGGAAAAGGGAATATATGGCACACAGGATTACAATTATCTTGTGAATCTGATACAGCATAAGGCAGAAGAGACGGGATGCCAAATTGAATGCTTTCAATCCAACCATGAGGGGGCAATTATAGACAGAATACAAGAATCTTATTTTGACGGTACGGAGGGCATTGTCATCAATCCTGGCGCGTACACCCACTATTCCTATGCGATACGGGACGCGCTGGCAAGCATTACGGCGCCCAAAGTGGAAATTCACATTTCAGACATTACGCAGAGGGAAGAATTCCGGCGTGTTTCTGTCACAAAAGAAGTGTGTGACCACCAGATATACGGAAAGGGACTGGACGGGTATTTGATGGCGGTTGACTTTATTCTAGGGCGTGTTTGAAAATGCTTTCTGCCAGATGTGCGTTACAATTTGTGGGATGAAAGCCAAATGTCAAAAATAATAGTTGAAATATTGTCCATTTTGTTATAAAATGATTTACGGATTATAAACGTGAAAAGTGAATATTAGGAGGAATAGTTTTTATGATATCAGCAGGAGATTTCAGAAATGGTATTACGATAGAGTATGAAAACAGCATCTATCAGATTATTGAATTCCAGCATGTAAAGCCGGGTAAGGGAGCGGCGTTTGTCAGGACAAAACTTAAGAATATCATCAGCGGCGGCGTTGTGGAGAAGACATTCAGACCGACAGAGAAATGTCCGCAGGCACGCATTGACAGAAAAGAGATGCAGTATTTATATGAGGATGGCGATTTGTTCTATTTTATGGATACAGAGAACTATGAGCAGATTGGTCTCAATGCGGACAAGGTAGGCGATGCGCTCAAGTTTGTGAAGGAGAACGAGATGGTTAAGGTCTGCTCTCACAATGGCAATGTATTTGCGATTGAGCCGCCTTTGTTTGTGGAGCTTTCTATCACGGACACAGAGCCTGGTTTCAAAGGCGATACGGCAACAGGCGCTACAAAGCCTGCCACAGTCGAGACGGGGGCTACTGTGTATGTTCCGCTGTTTGTTGAGACAAATGACATCATCAAGATTGACACAAGAACAGGCGAATATCTGTCAAGGGTTTAAGCGATAATCAATATCAGGAAATGAAGACAATGAGAAGTGATTTTATTTTATGTAAAATGATTCTTGTTGTCTTTTTTTGTTGGACTGTGCCATGTGTGGCATAAAGGGATGGCATATTATATTTGTCCGTGTGTAAAAAGGCGGCAGGGAGGGATGCAAGGATAGAGACGATGAATGAAAAGGAGTAGGAAAAATTAATGGAATTTACAAATTTTACAACATTAGTAAGAGAAGAAGTTGAGAAAAGGGCAGGCGAGAATTACAGAGTCAGGCTTAATGATGTCAGAAAAAATAACGGGGTCATACTGAGGGGACTCACGGTGATGCAGGATGACAGCAATATTTCTCCCACAATATATCTCAACAATTATTATGAGGCATACGAAAATGGTGAGGCAACACTGGTCAATGTAGTGAATGATGTGATGGACACGTACTACAGAAACAAGGTGAACCAGAGCGTGGACATGAGATACTTTATGAATTATGCCTGTGTCAAGGATCACATTATTTACAAGCTGGTCAACACGGAGAAAAACAAGGAACTGCTCGAGGACATACCTCACGTGGAATTCCTTGACTTGTCGGTTGTATTTCAGTGTCTGGTGGCAAAGGAATGCTTTGGGACGGCAACCATACTAATCCATAACGCTCATATGAAATTGTGGAATGTTCCGATTAGGGAGCTTTTTCAGGCGGCAAAAGATAATACCCAGAGAATACAGGGGTATGAGATTAAAGGAATAAATGACGCGATATATGAAATTATGCAAGAACAGCAGGAGGAATTCGATCTCGAAAGCTGCAGGGAGGAATTTACGGGCAGTGTCTCGATGTATGTCCTCAGTAATAAGAGCAGAGTGGAAGGGGCGGCATGCATGATTTATCCGGATTTGATTAAGGACTTTGCGGAGGCGCTTGGAAGCAGTTTATATATCATCCCATCATCCATACATGAATTGCTGCTGCTGCCTGTCACAAGTACGGACGAACGTGAAGAAATAAAAAACATGATACAGGAAATTAATGACACACAGGTAAAGAGAGAGGAAATTTTGTCATATTCCCTATATTTATTTGACAAAGAAAAGGGGAAAATTGTCAGATTGTAGGATAGGTGGCAGCTCCCGTGAAGTGCTGATAGATAATATTTGGAAAAAAAGGTAAATTTTTTAAAAATTCCTTGATAAATTATTGACAATTACCCATATTATGTTTATCATTTATACATACAATGTGCCATTGTCATCGGATTTTTAGGGTGACAGGGGCACCGATGTAAAGTAACCAATTCAGTAAAGGAGAAAAACAATGAGTAAAAAGTGGGTATATTCATTTAAAGAAGGCGACATGAGCATGCGTAATCTTCTCGGTGGAAAGGGTGCAAACCTTGCAGAGATGACAAGCATCGGACTTCCTGTACCACAGGGCTTCACAATCACGACAGAAGCTTGTACGCAGTATTATGAAGACGGACGTAAGATCAACGACGAGATCATGGCTCAGGCTATGGCTGGCGTAAAAGAAATGGAAGAAGTAAACGGAAAGAAATTTGGAGATCTTAAGAATCCTTTACTTGTATCTGTACGTTCCGGCGCACGTGCATCTATGCCTGGTATGATGGATACTATCTTAAACCTTGGCTTAAATGACGAAGTGGTTGATGCGATGATCAAAGGCAATTCTGATCCTGCATTCGAGCGTTTTGTATATGACTCTTACAGACGTTTCATCCAGATGTTCTCAGACGTTGTTATGGAAGTTGGTAAGAAGTATTTTGAGCAGCTGATTGACAAGATGAAAGAGGAGAAGGGCGTTCAGTATGACGTAGACCTCACAGCAGCAGATTTAAAGACATTGGCAGAGCAGTTCAAGGCTGAGTACAAGAAACAGCTTGGCAAGGATTTCCCTTCTGATCCGGTAGAGCAGTTAAAGCTTGCGATCGAGGCAGTATTCCGTTCATGGGACAACCCTCGTGCAAACGTATACCGTCGCGACAATGATATTCCTTATTCATGGGGTACTGCTGTAAACGTAATGCCGATGGTATTTGGTAACTTAAATGATGAGTCCGGTACAGGTGTAGCATTTACACGTGATCCGGCTACAGGCGAGAAGAAGCTCATGGGTGAGTTCTTAAAGAATGCACAGGGCGAGGACGTTGTTGCAGGTGTTCGCACACCGATGCCGATTGTACAGATGGAGCAGGAGTTCCCAGAGGCATACGCAGAGTTCATCAAGGTTTGCGAGACACTCGAGAACCATTATCATGACATGCAGGATATGGAGTTCACTGTTGAGAACAAGAAGCTCTATATGTTACAGTGCCGCAACGGTAAGAGAACAGCACAGGCAGCATTGAAGATAGCCTGTGATTTAGTAGATGAGGGACACAAGACAGAGGCTGAGGCAGTCGCTATGATTGACCCTCGTAACCTCGACACATTGCTGCATCCTCAGTTTGATGTTGCAGCATTAAAGGCTGCTACACCAGTTGGCAAGGGACTTGGCGCTTCACCGGGTGCTGCATGTGGTAAGGTCGTATTTACAGCAGAAGATGCTGAGAACTGGAATGCAAGAGGTGAGAAGGTTGTCCTTGTACGTCTTGAGACATCCCCAGAAGATATCACTGGTATGAAAGCTTCTCAGGGTATCCTGACAGTTCGCGGTGGTATGACATCACACGCAGCCGTAGTTGCACGTGGTATGGGTACATGCTGTGTATCCGGATGCGGTGACATCGCTATGGACGAGGAGAATAAGAAGTTCACATTGGCAGGAAAAGAATACCATGAGGGAGATTTCATCTCAATCGACGGTACAACAGGAAATATTTACGATGGTCAGATTCCGACAGTTGATGCACAGATCGCTGGCGAGTTCGGCAGGGTTATGGCATGGGCTGACAAGTATAGAACATTGAAGGTAAGAACAAATGCAGACACACCGGCAGATGCAAAGAAAGCAAGAGAGCTTGGTGCAGAAGGTATCGGTCTCTGCCGTACAGAGCATATGTTCTTTGAAGAGGACAGAATCGCAGCATTCCGCGAGATGATCTGCTCTGACACAGTAGAGGAGAGAGAAGCAGCACTTGATAAGATTCTTCCTTACCAGCAGAGCGATTTCAAGGCACTGTATGAGGCTCTTGAAGGAAATCCTGTTACAATCAGATTCCTTGATCCGCCGCTTCATGAGTTCGTTCCTACAGATGAAGCGGACATTGAGAAGCTTGCAAATGCGCAGGGCAAGTCAGTAGAGGACATTAAGACGCTTATTGCTTCCCTTCATGAGTTCAACCCGATGATGGGTCACAGAGGATGTCGTCTTGCTGTAACGTATCCTGAAATTGCCAAGATGCAGACAAAGGCTGTTATCCGTGCGGCAATCGAGGTAAAGAAAGCTCATGCTGACTGGAACGTTAAGCCTGAGATTATGATTCCGCTTGTATGTGAAGTAAAAGAGCTTAAATTTGTAAAGAAAGTTGTTGTTGAGACAGCAGATGCTGAAATCGCAGCAGCAGGCATTGAGTTAGAGTATGAAGTAGGTACAATGATCGAAATTCCAAGAGCAGCGCTCACAGCAGATGAGATCGCTAAGGAGGCTGATTTCTTCTGCTTCGGTACAAACGATCTGACACAGATGACATTCGGTTTCTCAAGAGACGATGCTGGTAAGTTCTTAAATGCTTACTATGACACAAAGATCTTTGAGAATGATCCGTTCGCAAAGCTTGACCAGACAGGTGTCGGCAAGTTGATGGAGCTTTCTCTGAAACTTGGCAAGCCGGTAAATCCGAAGCTTCATGTAGGTATCTGTGGCGAGCACGGCGGAGATCCTTCTTCCGTAGAGTTCTGCCATAAGATTGGACTCGATTATGTGTCTTGCTCACCGTTTAGAGTACCTATTGCTAGATTGGCGGCGGCGCAGGCGGCTATTTCCAAATGATGCCATAGGAATTTTGGTACTCGCAGGCAAAAGTATGGAAGAATGGCTTAAAATCAAGGGATTTTGAGGTTTGGTGGGGTTCATCACGGTGGGTGGTGGACCCCAATTTTTTTGTTTTTGGATGCCGCTGATAGGATGGCGATAGGGCGGTGTTTTATACTATCACGCAAAAGTCGGGAGTTTCCGTGATAGTATCGAGTTTTGCGTGAAAGTATGGAGTTTCGCCTGTTTGTAGAAAAATGCTGTTGAAATTTGGCGATATTGTTATTTTAATGAATATTCTGTCAATAGGAAAACAGACAGGGTAAGCGCGGAGTAAGGGAAAGCGCATACCCTGTTTTTTTGTTGCCCCTTATGTAAGGCCGCCGCTATTCGTTTCCCTCAACCACACCATATTCAATGAGGATATTTTCCGGCGCGTTTGGTGGAATCACCTGACCTGTCATTACATAGCTGTAACGCTTCACTTTGCGGTAGGGCTGCACAGGCTCCGGCGCAAAGGAGGTGGTCTCGCACCCGGCGTATTCCGGCATACCGGAGAGGTCGTCCGCCACGGCGCGGACAAGGGCATCCGTGGCAGCGTAGATGTCCGGGGCATATTCCACGGCGGCCAGTTCGTGCTTCCTGACGTCATTATCAAGGTTCCCGAAGGAACGGTACAAGGTATATTTCATGGGATGTCCTCCTGTCTTTTCCGTTTTTTCCCTGCTACGGATTTCATTATATGCGGAAAAGCTGTCCCGGTCAATCAGAGAAAATGTCGCTTTTTGTTTTCCGCTGTCGGAGGTGAATTTACCCTTGGGGTAAAAAGGGTAACTATCAGGCAAAAGTATACTTTCACGCAAAAGCCGCTGGTTTCCGTGATAGTATACAGCGGAAAGGTAAAAAGGAATAGGATATTGTCGAAACGGGAAAAAAGACTGTCTTTCCAGTCATTTTCCCGTTTTTTATGCCCGGAGCCTGCCATGTTCCTGTCAGTCGTCAGGGAATTTAGATTTGAGCATTGCTTCCGCCCTATTTGCGCGCTCATGTTCCCGTCTCCATAATTCATTATTTATTTCTATGTTTTTGCCGCATGCAAGGAGCGTAAAAAAGAGGGCTGTCCGTAAATCCTCTTCGGGAACCTGTGCAACGGCGGACATGAGTTCGTCACGGTCCGTTATCCCGGCTAATGATTTGAAATCTTCAAAAGTGAACATACTTTTCCTCCTTCTGTGTGATAAGTCTATTATAAAGGCAGTCTGTGAGGAAAGCAATAAACAGAAAAATCATTCAGAAAAAGGCGTAAAAAAATTTTTTGAAAAAAACCGAAAAAAGTGGCCCAGACTATCCGTTTGGAGAGTGGACATAACGGAAGAAATGGCGTAAAATAAGGCATATCTGTGGATTCACGATATTGAGGAGACCTATTCGGAGACAAAGGTATGGAGTACAGTGACACCGTATTTTGAGAAGCGCAATATTCATTTTTATGTAAACCGGTGCGGCTTTCATATTGTTGAATTTTGGAACGCGTATCATGTAGCCCCCGATGCGTTTTCAGAACCGCAGAGAACAGAACAGCCTATTGGAGAGGATGAAGCCTTTTATTTTGAAAAAATAATGGTAAAGTAAAAATATAACATTTGATACGGAAAATAAGAACATGGATAATAATGCAGATAAAATAAAGATATTGATAATAGAAGATGATCCCGATATCCGTGAAGGCGTCCGCATTCTGTTAGAGAGTGAGGGCTTTGCAGTAATCGAGGCGGAGGACGGCAGGGACGGATTGCAAAAGATGTTGGACGATATCAGTCTGGTGATATTGGATATTATGATGCCGGGAATGTCGGGCATCAGGGTATGCGAGGAGATTCGTAAGAAATCGTTTGTACCGATTTTGTTTCTGACGGCAAAGGTGCAGGAGTCGGATAAGCTGCTTGGACTGGTGGCAGGTGGTGATGACTATCTGACCAAGCCATTCTCCTACGCGGAGCTTCTTGGCAGGGTTAAGGCGCAGATCCGGCGGTATACAGTGTACAGCGCTTCCGCAGAGGAGAGTGAAAAGACAGCCTGCCAGGAGTACATTGTGAGCGGTGGTATACAGATTCATACGGTATTTAATGAGGTACAGGTAAAGGGCAGAACGGTTGACCTGACAGACACGGAATACCATATCCTTCTGCTGATGATGCAAAACAAAGGCAAAATTTTTTCGGCGCAGAATCTGTATGAGTCCATCTGGAACGAACCCTATTTCTATAACTGCAATGGAACGGTAATGGTGCATATCCGCAAGCTGCGCGTCAAGATTGAGCCGAACGCACAGGAGCCGGTTTACATTAAAACTGTCTGGGGAAAGGGGTATCGCTTTGAGGGAGAAAAATGAAAAGAGCAGTTCAATATATCTGGAATGGTGCTTGTTGCTGGTACTGGCAGGGGCGGTCAGCCTGCTGTTTTTTGTAGGCAGCCGGTTTTTGATAGAGCAGATGATAGACAGTTATCAGGACAATCCTGATCTGGTACAGCGCAACAACGAAAAATATATTGAAAAGCTGCAAAAGTATGTGACAGAACAAAAACTTTCATCGAGGGACTCAAAGAAGCTGGACGCTTGGATTAACAACAACAGGTTGATCTACTTACAGATAAAAAAGGGCAGTGAGTGGGTATACTTTTCCGATATAGACATTGATGAGGCGGACTGGGAAGCCTACGAGCTGGGGGTATATCCACAGCAGCGCTCCTATACGGTTTCATTCAGTGACGGGGATACGCAGGTATTCATCATAGGAATGTATTCCTACGATGCGTACATGATTGCATTGTTGATTGATATCGTTCTAGCTTTTTTATTGTTCATGGTTCTCACTATGTTTGGAATCCGCAGGAAAATCCAGTACATTAACCAGCTGGGGCGCGATATCGAGATTCTTGAGGGCGGCAATCTGGCATATGAAGTGCATCTGCGGGGCAATGATGAGCTGACGGAACTGGCAAGGGGGCTTAATGCCATGCGAGTCTCGTTTAAAAATCAGATCGAGGCAGTGGACCGCCTGACGAAAACCAATCAGGAGATGGTGACGGAAATCTCTCATGATCTGCGAACACCGCTCACATCGGTTCTGTTATATGCGGAAATTTTACAGAGCGGAAAATGTGATGGGCAGGAGGGGCAGCAAAAATATCTGGAGAAGATTATCAGGAAAGTGCAGCACATGAAAGATCTCTCGGACAGACTGCTTCGGTTTTCCGTTTCAGTCACAGAAGAACGCTATGTTCCGGCAGAGTATATTCCGCTTCAGGGTGGAGTGTATGATGAGTTATCAGATATGTGCAGCTATCTTGAGGGACAGGGACTACAGGTGAAAGTAAATTTGATGTGGCGGAATGGTTACATTTATGTTAATGAGGAATATCTGACAAGAATACTTGACAATATTTCCTCCAATATCCTAAAATATGCGGATGGGCAGGCGTTTGTATTAATCTGGGATGAGTATTATACAGATGAGATGTGTATCACTTTTGAAAATGCGTATCTGGCCGGCCATGTCCACGAGTATGGTGAAAAGGACAGCTATGGCATTGGAATCCGTAATATCAGATCAATGACAAAGGAGATAGGCGGCGACTGCGAGGTGATGCAGAGTGAAGATTCGTTTCGCATATGTCTGCGGTTTCGCTATAAGCATGAATAATGTTGAATGTACTATATATTATGTAATGACTGCGGAGGTTCTGTTGGTTGACAGACCTCCGTGTTTTTATGCACATGGCTCAATTAAGGTTTATTAAGAATGATGGCTCTAAATATTTAAGAATTATCCTGTAAGATGAGTATCATCAGAAAGAAATTGATTCTGAATACACACATTGAAGCCATTTCATTTTAGCCGGCGTCTTTCAATATGCTGCTGAGGCACATGGGAGCGTCTGACAGGAAGGAGATAAGTATGATAACAGTTAATCATTTAACAAAGTGTTATGGGAATTGTATAGCAGTAGATGATCTGTCATTTGAAATTCAGGATGGGCATATCTATGGCGTTCTGGGATCAAGCGGTGCGGGAAAATCCACCATTATGAATATTATTGCAGGATGCCTCCCGGCAACGAAGGGCTGGGTGTATATTGATGGCTGTGATATTTTTAATAATCCCATGGCAGTCAGGAGACTGATTGGGTATTTTCCAGAACATCTCCCGCTGCTCTGCATGAATGACACGCCGACAGAATATCTGCAGTCTGTCGGGGAAGCTAAGGGCATGAAAGGTGCCGACCTGCAAAAACAGATTGACAGCGTGATAGAACTCACAGGGATAGGGTCTGTAAGAAAAAGAATGATTTCTACACTTTCTAAGGGATATAAACAGCGTGTGGGTGTTGCGCAGGCACTGCTGGGTAATCCGAAGTTGATCGTTCTGGATGAACCGACTGTGGGGTTGAATCTGATACAGACAATAGAGTTCCACAATCTGATCCGGAAGCTGGGAGAGATGTATACCATCCTATTCAGCTCGCATACATTTTCAGAGGTGCAGGCAGTCTGTGAACAGGTGATGCTTCTGTCAAAAGGGAGGCTTGTCGCATTTGACACGCCGGATAATCTCGGGAAACTACTGAAAGAGTCCAACGGTATTTTTTTCCGTGTAAAAGCCGAAAAGGCAGCGGCAGATGCGCTCATGAAGGAAAAGGAGTTCAGTACTGTGTGGGAGAGCACTGATCAGGGAGACGGAACAACATCTGTCTGTGTCAAAGCCTGTGAAGATGATATCCGGGAGTTGTACTGTAGGCTGTTTCTGAGTTTTTCCCGAAACGGAATGTCTATTTTTGAGATGACAACAAGAACAATACAGGCTGGACAGTTCTAAGTGCAGGAGACTTGTTGAATGGAGGAGGTAATGCAGAGAATCAAGAAAATGCTTCCAATAGAAATGTGGATCTCATTGTTTCTGGTGGTTGCTTGCAATACACTTACTTATTATGGTTCAAGACTGATTGCCGCAGGAAGATACCACTATGATCTGACCAGCTGGATTGATGTGCAGATTCCGTTTGTGCCGTGGACGCTTGGAGTCTATGGAGGCTGTTATCTGTTTTGGATCGTGAACTACGTAATCGGATGCAGGCAGGACACGGAGAAAGCGTACCGTTTTATCTGTGCGGATTTGTGTGCGAAGGTGGTATGCCTCTTCTGTTTCCTGCTGTTTCCGACGACAAACGAAAGACCATTTATAATGGGCGATTCCATATGGGATGAAGGAATGCGGCTGCTGTACAGAATTGATACAGCCGATAACCTGTTTCCGTCGATACACTGTCTGACAAGTCAGTTTTGCCTGATCGCGGTGCGGGACAATGAAAAGGTGCCGGAATGGTATGGTATCATGTCGCTGCTGATCGTTGTCAGTATCTGTATATCCACACTCACGACGAAACAGCATGTACTGCCTGATGTGGCTGCGGGAATTGTACTTGCGGAGGCAAGCTATTTGTTTGTGCATAAATGCAGGATGGCAGAAAAGTATTCGTTTCTTATAGAAAAAATTACAAAGAAATTATGGAAGGGAAAAACAGCATGAATGTAAAGCGGATTAAAATATGCACAGTTGCGTGCTTTGCCATCGTGTGTGTGATCATCCTGAAACAGCTCTGGGGGCAGAAATTTTCCTTAGTGGAGGATCTGCAGGATTACATGAAAGGATTTGGTGTGGCAGCGCCTTTGATCCTCACATTCTTTCAGGCGTTTCAGGTGGTGGTGCCGGTGCTTCCTGGATATCTGGGCTGCGCGGCAGGTGCGGTTGCGTTCGGCAGCATGACGGGTTTCTGGTGTAACTACATTGGAATCAGTGCAGGTTCGATTGCAGCATACTTTCTTGCGCGGAAATATGGTGTGGATATCGTTCTTGCCATGTTTTCACAAAAGCAGTATGAGAAATGGAGCGGACGTGTGGAGAAAAGCAAGTCATACGAACGTTTTTTGTTTATAGCGACGCTGCTTCCATTGTTTCCGGATGATTTCCTGTGTTATCTTTCCGGGCTGTTAAAAATGGACAGCCGGAAATTTATCTGGATTATCATATTGGGAAAACCGTGGTGTATTCTGGTGTACAGTCTCGTGTTTGGTAAAATTGGTATGCAGTGAGAATTGATGAAAGGTAAGGAGGAGAGAACTAAAATGAAGAAGAGATTGTTAGGACATTATGATTATACGGTAATACTGACTTACTGTGGCATGCTGTTTGCATTCTGCGGTATCCTGCGCGCTGTCAGTCAGAACTATTGGGAGGCAGTATTCTGCCTGATGTCTGCGGGATTCTGTGATATGTTTGACGGGGCAGTAGCGTCCACCAAGGCAGACCGTACAGCAGATGGAAAACGGTTTGGCATACAGATCGACTCTCTAAGTGACCTTGTCAGCTTCGGGGTCCTGCCGGGTGTGTTTGTCTATATGATCACCGGAAAAAATGCTGCGGTCGGGCTTATCTGCGCGCTGTTCGTTTTGTGTGCCCTGATTCGTCTTGCCTATTTCAATGTGTTAGAGGAGAAGCGGCAGGAACAGACAGACAGGAGATGTAGGAGTTTTCTGGGAGTTCCTGTCACGACATCAGCCATACTGCTTCCGTTTTTTTATCTGCTCCATCACTTCAGGATATGCAGAACCAGCATCTGTTTTCCGATTCTGCTTATTCTGATGGGAATCGGGTACCTGACGCCTGTGGAAATCAAAAAGCCAGGTTTTTTGGCAAAGGCAGGGATACTGATAGTAGGTTTTTTTGAGGCGGTCGGACTCTTTTTCCTGATGGGGGCTGAGCCGCTATGAAAGAGAATAATTTGGGCACAAAAGACTCGCTGGGGCTGCGCTTCTTATACAGGACACTTCCGGGCAGGATGATTTTGAAACTGCTTGTACAACCCAAAGTTTCACAAATGGCAGGGCGTTTTTTGTCTTCTCCCGTCTCGCGCTGGATTGTCCCGTATTATGTCCGGCGATATCACATCTGCATGGATAATATTGAGGTTCCAGAGGGTGGATTTTCAAGTTTTAATGCTTTTTTTACCAGAAAGAGGAAGCTGGAGTCCTGTGATATGACGTATGGACACCTTATCAGTCCGTGTGACGGGCTGCTCTCTGTCGAAAAAATTAGTGATAACGCTGAGTTTGACATCAAACATACAAAGTTTACGTTGGAAGATCTCCTAAGGGACAGAGAGCTTGCCGAGCGTTTTCGGGATGGAGCGCTGTTAATATTCCGGCTGACTCCGCAGCATTATCACAGATACAGTTATGCAATGGGGGGCAAAGTTCTCCGTGCGCGCAAAATCCGCGGGAAACTGCACTGCGTCAGACCGATTGCACTGCGTACTGTTCCTGTGTTTGCACAGAACAGCAGGGAATATGAGGTGATCGCAGCAGGTAAATTCGGAATCGTAGTCCAGATGGAAATCGGCGCGCTGCTGGTGGGTAAAATCAATAATTTTCGCGAGAAAACAGATAAAAGCCGTGTGTGGGCAGGAGATGAGAAAGGATACTTTGCGTTTGGCGGCTCGACAATCGTCGTTATGCTCCAGAAAGGAAATGTTGTGCTGAACGAGACATTGTATGGCAGACAAAACGGCAGCGGAGAGATTCCGGTTCAAAAAGGAGAATTTATAGCCTCCGTTTCCTGACTGGAAGCGGAGGCATCCATAAAAGAAGAAATTACGTTGCCCTATTTTTTAAGGCTTTGTCATACTGTTGTTTTGTGATCTCCTTTCTGCTGTACAGCTGTTTAATACGGCTCTCTGAGAAACCGGCCAGACTTGCGTCGGAAATAGGCGTTTTGGTTTTACCAGCTGCGCTGAGTTCAAGCGTATCGCCGTCTTTGGTTATACGTTCGTATTTGACTGCTTTTTCTTTGGAAGGATTGCTTTTGTCCAGCGTTTCTTCTTTTGGGGAATCTGCCGTTTGGGTCTGTGCTGTATAGTCAGCCTGGGTTATGTTTTGATTTTGACTGATCGTCATACTCATGTAGTTGTACCTCCTTTTTGATAAGTGTGCTCTCGGAAACTCGAACCCCTTGTTTTATAAGGCTTCAGAAATTTC